>NZ_RJUA01000001.1 GCF_024343575.1 Lacihabitans sp. LS3-19
GAGGACCGTCTTCCTGCACGCGGCATGGCTGGGTCAGAGTTGCCTCCATTGCCCAATATTCCCTACTGCTGCCTCCCGTAGGAGTCTGGCCCGTATCTCAGTGCCAGTGTGGGGGATACTCCTCTCAGAGCCCCTAAGGATCGTAGCCTTGGTAAGCCGTTACCTTACCAACTAGCTAATCCTACGCATGCCCATCTACATCCTATAAATATTTCAAAAGTCTCTGATGCCAGAGTCTCTATTATGCGGTGTTAATCCCAGTTTCCTAGGGCTATCCCCCTGATGTAGGTAGGTTGCATACGCGTTACGCACCCGTTCGCCGGTGACATTGCTGCCCCCTCGACTTGCATGTATTAAGCCTGCCGCTAGCGTTCATCCTGAGCCAGGATCAAACTCTCCATAGTAATATCTACTAACAGAAAGATCTCCCAACTTCGTGTTTCGTCTCTATCTCCAATAAGTTAATGAACTTTATCCCACCGTAGTGAGCTCGTTGCCTTTTCAAGCTTTCCCTTCTAAACTCTTAATCCTTCTCGTTTAATCGGGGTGCAAAGGTAACAACCTTTTTTTATTTCCCAAATTTTTATCGAAAAAAATTTATTTATTTTTAATGTACTTTATCCCAACTAACTCTCCTATTTCTTCTCTCTCGCCGTTTGGGAGTGCAAAGGTAGCACTTCTTTTTCCCCTTTTCCAAATTTTATTTTATATGCCTTTTTATCCACTTCCCCTAATCCTCTGCTTTTCAGTATCTTCTTGTTTCTTCCCAATTAAACTTCTTCTTTTTGTCCTGTTTATTTATCCGATTGTTATATCTAATTGGATACTGATTTCGGTCTGAAAAGTTTGCGGGGATATAAATATTAGCGTTGGGTAATGTTTGTGATGACAGAAACTTTGGCGGGGGAAAGCGTGAGGGATAGTAGTGGAGCTCTTTGTGGCCTGGCCGTGGCCGGACACAAAAGCGGGAAAATAATTGAGCATGAAAATGCTAAGATTACGAGCATAGCTCTGCACGACCCTCCACCCAAGGCAAAAAGCTGAAATTTTAAAACAAAGGTGTTGGGTGTAGGGGCACGCCCTAAAGTATAATAGAAAGTTTATTACTCGAAAGTATTAAAATTTAAAATATTCTGAAATATGTCAATACTAATTTTTGAAGGAAATTAAATCACTAGATACTTAATATCTCGCAGGCTCTTCTTGAGGCATCTTGTTCGGCTTTCTTTTTATTCCAGCCACTTCCAGAACTGATCACTTTAGCATCGACCAAAACTTGGGCAATGAACTCCTTGCTATGGTTCTTGCCTTTTTCTTCTACTATAAGGAATTCGACTTTACGACCATCTGCCTGTGCCCAGCTTAAAATAGTTGATTTGTAATTGGTATTGTTGGATATTACTTCGTCTAAATCGAAGTGGTTTGAGAGTAATTTATTAACAATGAATTTTTTTGTAAAAGCAAAACCCTTGTCAAGATAGATAGCTCCAATCAGAGCCTCCATTGCATCACCGAACATGGAGGTCCGATGAAAGTTGCGTTGGCCGTCAAATTCTATCAGTTTATCAAGTCCAAATCTTCTGGCTACTACATTTAATGATTCTCTATTAACGATCCTTGAGCGGATTTCTGTTAGGAATCCTTCATCTTTAAAAGGATATTTTTTGAACAAATATTCTGCTACCACCATGCCTAATACTGCATCGCCCAAAAACTCAAGTCTTTCGTTGGATTCTTTGAAATTATTGAAACCGTTATGTTTGGAAGCTGATGTATGCCTAAAAGCTAATTGATAAAGCAAATTGTTTTTAGGCTTAGAGCCTATTATTTGCTCAATCGACTTCCTGAACTCTTTTTGCTTTACATCTTTATTTAAAAAGCCTAAAAATGTTTTTCCAATTTCCATTAAAATATATTTAACATGGCTGATGTGGGCTTTTTATACTTTTTTGAAAATAAGAGTGGCATTGTGGCCACCAAAACCAAAGCAGTTACTTAATACTACATCTATTTTTTTTGATTTGGCAACATTTGGCGTTAAGTCTATTCTTGGATCTATAGTCTCGTCAACATTGAATAGATTAATAGTCGGTGGCACCATTTGATGTTTGATAGCCAAAATACCTGCTACTGACTCAACAGCTCCTGCACCTCCTAATAAATGGCCAGTCATTGATTTTGTAGAACTTATTGATACTTTAAATGCGTGATCCCCAAACAATTGCTCAATAGCTTTAATTTCTTGTGGATCTCCAAGCGGAGTTGAAGTTCCATGGGTATTGATATAGTCTACTTCTTCTGGTGCTATTTGAGCATCTTCGAGAGCGTCTTTCATAGAAAGATAAGCACCGTAGCCTTCAGGATGTGGTGCAGTGATGTGATAGGCATCTGAAGAAAAACCTCCACCGATTAACTCACAGTAAATATTTGCTCCCCTCGCTTTAGCATGTTCGTACTCTTCTAAGACTATAGCTCCTCCGCCCTCTCCCAACACAAAACCGTCACGGTCTTGATCATAAGGTCTAGAGGCAGTCTTTGGATCGTCGTTTCTTTCAGAAAGTGCTTTTAAGGCATTAAAACCTCCAATGCCTGCTTGAGCAACAGTGGCTTCAGAACCACCAGAGATACAAGCGGTGATTCTACCTAAACGAATATAGTTGAATGCGTCTATAATTGCATTGTTAGCAGATGAACAAGCTGAAACAGTTACGTAGTTTGGCCCACGGAAACCGTGTCTAATTGATATTTGGCCGGAAACGCTATCAGCGATCATTTTTGGTATAAAGAATGGATTGAACCTTGGTGTTCCATTACCTTGAGCAAAAGATATCATTTCGTCTTCGAAGGTTTTTAAGCCTCCAATACCAGAACCCCAGATTACACCGACTTTATTTAAATCGACATTCTCTTCAGAAAGGCCAGAATCCACAATAGCCTGATCAGCTATGACTACGCCAAACTGGGTAAATAAGTCCATTTTTCGAGCGTCTTGTCTCGGGATAAAGTCTGTTACTTCAAAGTTTTTAACTTCACAAGCAAATCTTGTTTTGAAATTTGTGGCATCAAATCGTGTGATAAAATCGCATCCGCTTACACCATTTGACAATCCATTCCAAAACTCCTCAACAGTATTACCAATAGGTGTTAAGGCACCCAATCCAGTAACGACAACTCTTTTTAATGTCATATTTGTTTTAAAATTAAAAATTCAATATCCTATTGAAAATGCAAATTAACATTTAACAATTGAATATTGAACTTTATTGAAAGAGAAAATAATTATTTAGCGTTTTCTTCTAAATAAGTTACCGCTTGACCTACAGTCTGAATGTTTTCAGCTTGGTCATCAGGAATAGAAACATTAAACTCTTTTTCAAATTCCATTATTAACTCGACAGTATCAAGCGAATCCGCTCCAAGGTCGTTAGTAAATGAGGCTTCGGCTGTAACTTCAGATTCGTCAACGCCAAGCTTCTCAACAATAATTTTCTTTACTTTAGATGCTATATCAGACATTTTAAAAATGTATTTTGGTGAAAAACAATGCAAAGAAATGGATTTTATGTGAAACCAACAAAACGAATCAATTTTTTTTGATTGGAAGTTTGTTCGGATATTTACAAAAAAATTAAAATAATAATCAAAAATGACGCTTAAACTAGATAAAATAGCCAAATACGATAAAGATAATTTTTTCTTATTAGCAGGTCCATGTGCAATAGAAGACAGAGAATTGGCTTTAACAATCGCGGAAAAGATAAATAACTTGTGCGTGAAATTTCAGATTCCATATATATTCAAAGGAAGTTATAGAAAAGCAAATAGAACAAAAGCGGACAGCTTTACGGGAATTGGAGATGAAAAAGCTTTGAAAATACTAGAAGAGGTTGGAAAGACATTTGATATACCAACAGTAACTGATATCCATGAAACCAAAGAGGCGGAATTGGCTGCAGCTTACGTCGATGTTTTACAAATACCAGCATTTTTGTGTAGACAAACCGAGCTTTTAGAAGCCGCTGCCAAAACAGGAAAGGCGGTAAATATAAAAAAAGGTCAATTCCTTTCGGGTGCTTCAATGGGTTTTGCTATAGAAAAGATAAAATCTGTGAACCCAAATGTGCAAGGAATGTTGACTGACAGAGGGAACAGTTTTGGATATTCAGATTTAGTGGTTGATTATAGAAATCTTGTAGATATGCGGGAGTTTGGCTCTCCGGTGGTTATGGATTGTACTCATTCGCTTCAAAAGCCCAACCAAACGTCTGGTGTAACTGGCGGAAATCCTAAAATGATAGGTACTATTGCTAAAGCAGCTATTGCGGTAGGGGCTGACGGTTTATTTTTAGAAACCCATCCTGACCCTGCAAACGCAAAGTCGGATGGAGCAAATATGCTACATTTAAATAATATGGAACAACTTTTGGTGGAATTGGTAAGAATAAGAGAGGCGATCGTTTAAATTGGTTTTTCTTTGGATCTGGATTAAATCCTTAATTTTACAACAATGAGAATTTTTATTGGTTTGTTTTTATTTGTCCTTTTTTTGGGTTGCAAAAAAACGATTATACCTTTAAAAACAAATTCTAAAAACTATTATGCAGAAATAGTTGACACCAAATCTCGAGAAATTAGGTTTCAAGAGAGAAAAGAATTTAGCACACCTCAAAATGTATCTGCAAGCAATAAATTTGATGGTGCAAGGCTAAATAATTTTAGCCCAATAAATGACTCTACTTTTTTGGTAGAAAGCTATCCGGAAAACGAACCGATAAATCCAAGCCCTTGGTATTCATTTAAAATATGGTCTAATACCCCTAAAAAAATCTATTTGGTGTTCGACTATGGAAAATCTAAACATAGATACTTACCCAAAATTAGTGCCGATGGCAAAGGTTGGGTTAAAATTGACTCAAGTGCCTTGGGTAAATATGAAAACAAAGAAATTTTAAGATTAAATATTAGTTCAGATACAACATGGGTTTCAGCTCAGGAGCTTTTTACTGCAAAAGAATTAAATAATTGGCTAGATGAATTAAAAGCAGAAAATGACAATATTAATATAGGAAACGCAGGGCTTAGTACTCAAAAAAGAGACATTAAATATTTTGAAATAAGCGAAAAGTCAAATAAAAAAAAGAATTTAATAGTACTATTTAGTAGACAACACCCACCAGAAGTGACGGGGCAATTTGCCCTCAAGGCTTTTATTGATGGCTTGTTGGTTCCCAGCGAAACAAAAAGCAGCTTTTTTGAAAAATATAATGTGTTGGTATTTCCGATGCTAAACCCTGACGGGGTAGCTCTTGGCCATTGGCGACACAATGTTGGTGGAATAGATTTGAATAGGGATTGGGCATTATATAATCAACCTGAGACGAGAGCCATTAATGATTTTGTAAATAATTATATTAAATCAACAAAAAACAGAGTAGTAATGGGTATTGACTTTCATTCTACTTTTGACGACGTATATTACACAAATCTAAGTGACTCCATTTCGGTTTTGCCAAATTTTACTAATACTTGGCTAAAATCAATACAAGATGGATTGATTGGATACAAACCCAAAATCGCACCTTCGAAACTTGGTCAACCTGTATCTAAGAACTGGTTTTTTGTAAATTTTAATGCCGTGGGAATTACCTATGAAATTGGTGATGACACACCGAGGGATTTTATTGAAGAGAAAGGCAAATTGTCAGCCATGAAAATGATGGAGATACTTTTGAAATAATACGAAAAAAGATAAAAGCCCTTCTGAAATTAATCAAAAGGGCTTTTTTTGAAAAAACCTCTAGTAAAATTTTACTTGTTCACTTCTGTGATAGCAAAAATACCAGCATCCTGTGGAGCATTGGTATTTGCACTTAACTCTGACTGAGCCACTACAAATCTTTGAGGGTATTGAGCGATAGTCGGAGAATTATAAGGAGGAAGAACGGCAATGTCCTTTTCTTTAGCTCCTAACCTTCTTAAATCATCAAAAGCTAGAAGGCCTGTAAAACCAGATACATATCTTTCCTCAATAATTTCACGTAAAAGAGCCCTAACTGGGTCAAGATTGTCAACGTTTTCAATTCCTCCTTTATCAAAGTCTGATAATTCATAGGCATCGTATTTTAGCTCATTGGTTGCATTCAATTTAGTAAATGCTTTTCCACTTGCTAAATGAGCTCTAAGCTTATTTAACTGAACCAAGCCATCTGCTGTTTTACCTGTCCTTACAGCTGTTTCGGCTAAAATGAGCAAGTTTTCTTCATAACCAACTAAGGTGATTGGAGTACTAGCCGCAGCTATTCCTTTATTATTTGAAGCTGAGTTACCATCAAACTTGTAATATGCTAAACGTGCCCCTTCAGCCGTTTTGGCATTATTGCGGCTGCCAGATAATAGGTTATCAAGATGAGAACCATTAAATCCCCAATATCCTCCTCTCTCGTTTATCATTTTGTAGTTTAAATTCAAGCTACCATTTCCGATATTAGGTGGTGTAAATGCCAAAGCTTCGGAGGTAGAAGAAATACCTAAAAGTGCTTGCTGATTGGCTTTATCGTATTCCTTGGTATAAATGTAGAATCTAGCCTTAAGCGTATGAGCTACTTTACTCCATTTTGTTACATTGCCTGCTAACATTAAATCTTCAGGAATAGCAGAGCTTGTTGAAGCCCCTAAGTCGGCAATAGCCTCGTCTAAAAGAGTTTGTAACCCAGCAAATACAGATTTTTGAGAATCAAATTTTGGGTCTGAGATTTCATCGTTTGATATCTCAGAAAACGGCACATCGCCAAATAAACTAGCTACTGTACCCAAAGCATTGGCTTCCAGCACCTTAGTAATTCCAGAATATTGCTTTGCTTTAGGACTAGACTTGGTTTGTTCTCTTAAAACGCGAGCTTGTTTAACAACTCCTTGGTAAGCATTCTCCCAGATACCATTGGTTTCTTCAGCCGAAAGGTTATACTCGTATATACTTTTGTATAATAGAATAAGACCTTTAGTTTGTCCAGACCACATCCCACCAATTCGTGTTTGATGACCTGCTTGAACAGAAATATCAGCAAGTTCTATTCCTTTCAATAAAAGAACACCTGCCTCAAACGAATCAGAAGATATCTCGTTTGGATTATTATTGATTCCATCTACTAAGCTTTCGCAACTAATTGTTGTGAAAAACATCAGAGACAGCACTATATATTTTATCTTTTTCATTTTATTCTTTTTAGATTTTAGAAATTAAGTTTTGCAGTGAAAACCCACGAACGTGTACTTGGATTAGTAAAATATTCAATACCGAATCCATTATCAACACCCGATTGATTAACTTCTGGATCTATACCTTTGATTTTTGTCCAAAGAAGTAGGTTTCTGCCCGAAACTGAGAAGTCAACAGAATTAAACTTCGTAGCTTTTCTGAATTTCTCTCCTCCGAAATTGTATCCCATTGAGATCTCACGAAGACGTGTCCAGCTACCATCTGCTATCGAAAATTCATTTATTGCAGAACCACCAAGACCTCCACCTAGTGTAGTATACCATGACTCATCTAAAAGCACATCTCCTCCACCATAATTATAAATATTTCCACGTACCGTAGTTCCTGACGTAAAGGTTTTTCCAGCAGAGTTTTTGAGGTCTTTTGTTAAAGTAACTTCATGACCTGTATCTTCATAAGTTCCGAAACTGTTCAAGACAAATCTTGTTCTTTCTGCAAAGTCTCCTCCTTGGAATCTTTCAAATAAGATATTAAAGCTTAGTTTCTTGAAATATCCTCTAAAACCTAAGCCTCCTCTCCAATCCGGGTTTGGATTTCCTATAATTCCTTGTTGAGGGTCTAAAGTTGGGAATCCATTAGCGTCAAGCTTCAAGCTACCGTCTTCATTCCTTGCGGCTCTACTTCCAAACAAAATTCCCAATGGCTGTCCTACGATAGCATTGGATGTAATCGATTGATCAGTTAAAGCCACTCTATCAACTCCCGCTAAATCTAAAACCTTGTTTTGGTTATTGTTCCAGTTTCCGTAAATATCAAATCCATAGTTTGCTTTGGCTAAGATTTTATATCCAAAATCAAGCTCTAGTCCTTTATTTTCCATTCTACCAGCATTGGCATATTTAGAAAGGAAACCAGATGTAGGAGATAAGTTTACGGCAAGTAAGATATCCTTGATTTCGTTTCTATAATAGGTCAATCCTAAATTTAGACGATCTTTAAAGAATCTTAAATCAGTACCAATTTCAAATTCAGTTTTGATTTCTGGTTTCAAATTAGCATTTCCTTGGTCATCATTTAATCTAAAACCTCCTCCAAACTCGTTTATGTCAAGTGCGTCGTCGTAAGTAGAATAAGTAAAGGTTTCATAAGTAGTACCAAATTTATATGCTGTAGGCTGAACTCCTACCTGACCATATGACAACCTTAACTTACCGAAAGAGAAAATATCATTTGTGATATTTTTAAGATTTGAAAACTGCCAAGCCAAGTCCGTAGAAGGATAAAAATATGTACCACTGATAGTGGAAGCAGCCTCTTGCGTACCTGATATATTCAAAAATAACTGTTTGAATATATCAAATGACAAAATCGAATACAATCTGTTTGAACGAATATGATTGGTGTTATTTGATACTTCAAATGGAGCAACTCCATTGTTAAAGTTTTGAAGGTCACTATTTACCAAGAAATTTTGCGTAGCTGCATATAGGCTATTTCTATTTCTATCATTGATGTTATATCCTAAAGTAGCATTAAGACCAATTTTATCAGGAACTAAGTTTGGAAAATCAGCTCTAGCTATCGCATCCAAATTAATTTCGGAATTAATAAAATTCTCATTATCTAATCTACCATTATTAAAACTTGCTGAACCGATTGGAGAGAAATAAACTCTTTTATCAACATATGTATCAATTCCGCCCCTAAAGTCTAATTGCAACCAACTTACTGGATTTATGTTAAGGTTGGAGTTAGCATTAAATCTGTTTACAGCGGTTGTCGCTTTTTGTTCGTAAATAGTCCACAACGGGTTGTTATATGTAGGGTTAATATTATTTCCTAAATATCTTCTATAACTTCTTTGTCTTCCCAAAGTAGCTACACCAGCTTTATCAAAATATGTGCCTTTATAGGCTGACATATCAAAATCAGCAGGCTGTCTTAACAATCCCAAATAAAGTCCAGCAGTATTGGAGTTTTGTTGAATTCTGTTGCTATTTGTAAAAATATAGTTAGCCTTTGTAGTAAGGTTTACTTTATTATTGAAAAACGTTTGATTATTGAATCTCATCGAAAAACGATCATAATCACTATTTTTAACAATACCTTTTTGGCTTAAATACCCTAAACTAAAAAAATTAGTGGTTTTACCGCTACCTCCAGATATCGTAAGGTTTTGATCTAGATAAGAACCCGTTTGAAATACCTGATCGAAATTGCTATTAACAAAAAGTTCTTTGGAATTTTTAGTGGTAATTGGGTAAATAGTTTGACCATTGTCCCCCAAAAAATATTCTCCAGTAGTGTTGAAAATATCAGCTCCTCCAGCTCTATTGGCAATTTTATCTCCCCATGAATTTGTCGCTGTTGGGCTGTATTTCCCCGCAGAACCCTGTCCATAAACAGTTTGCATTGGATGCTTTCTGTTTATTTCATCCATTGAGTAAGCTGCAGAGTAACTAATTTTCATTTTTTGATTCAACTTGCCTTGTTTTGTTGTAATAACCAAAACCCCATTTGCAGCTCTCGAACCCCAAAGAGCAGCCGCAGAAGCACCTTTAAGAATTTGAGTTGATTCGATATCTTCAGGATTTAAGTCATTTAAACGAGATTGCTGAGAAACTCCTCCAGATCTTGAACTTCCAGATCCATACAAGTTATCGTTTGACAATGGCACGCCGTCTACAATTACCAATGGCTGAGTATTCCCTCCAATAGTATTTGCCCCACGGATTTGAATATTCGTACCAGCACCTGGATCACCATTTGAGCGAGCGATTTTCACACCCGAAGCTTTACCAGCCAGACTATTTAAAATGTTTGCTTCGCCGCTACTCTTTATAGCATCTGAAGAAACACTAGAAGACGTGGAGCCTGACCTATCTCTTTTGGTTTTAAAACCCAAAGCATTTACTACAACCTCTTGAAGGTTTGTTACATCGCTACTTAGTTTTACATCTATAAAACTTTGGGCACCTATAGTAACCATTTTAGCATCATAGCCTATAAAACTAAAACTAAGCTCGTTGGCGTTGCTTGGTAAAGAAATAGAAAAATTTCCGTCAGCATCTGTAGAAGTTCCAACATTTGTGCCTGGAACAGTCACTGTCACTCCAGGTAAAGACTCCTGGCTAGATTCATCTTTTACTTGCCCTTTGACTGTTTTTTGTGCAAAACTTGAAATAGCACAAAACATCAAAAGGAGCAAAATGGGTAGTTTTACTTTCATAAATTGAAGTTTAATTTGTTAAAAAAATGAGATATAAAATTTAAAATTACAGAAACGATACCAATAAAAAAACTTTTTAATAATTGAGACTGTCCAGGTTATTTGGAGTTATTAATAATAAAACTTGCAAATTGTTTAAAATAAAAGTGATTTTTTAAAGCCAAATGTTGCATTTCATATTAGAAATTCTAAAAATGATCCTTCTCAAAAGACTCAAAATCATTTTTGAGTTCAAGCATAAGCCTAGATTTCAAAGTTGAATCTTCAATAAAGGAATATTGAATACTGTTAAAAACAATTTGCTTTATGTCAGAATAAGAGAATTGAGGATAACGTTTAGCCATTAAAACGTATTGTTCTGTCAAGTTTGTTCTAAGAACACCTGCATCATCTGTGGAAATGACAATCGGCACACTGTGTTTTTTGTAAAGTGAGATAGGATGTTCGTCGTTTTTAACTTTTAGAATGAACTCATTGCTGGTTAAATTAATTTCTATTGCAATGTTTTCATTATGCATTTTTTCTAAAATAGCTTTTCCATTTTTTTCAAAAGGTATATCAATTCCATGCCCAATGCGTTTTGCTCCAGCTACGTCGATGGCCTCCTCAATATGCCAACTGAGTTCTTCAGGTTTTACCATACCAAGGGTTAGCTCTCCAGCATGTAGTGAATTTTGAATATTCGGAAACTTTGAATTCAAGTACCTATACATACGCATGTGGAGCCAATAGTCTGACATCGCCACCCTGTGGTCTTCCTGACCTACAATATTTACTCCATTGATCAATTGGCTATTGGATGAAGAAACAAAACAAAGCACCAAATCAGCAAAAACTTGAGCTGGAGATTTTAAACGTAGTACAGCATTTTGATATCTTAAAGTAAACGAATCATCATCTATACGGTTTGCTAAATGCGTTTTTTCAATTTTCTTATTATATTCCTTTGCTTGTTTTTCGAGGTTAGATTTTAGTAAATTATCATAAACCTCATCTAAAATTTCTGTCAATAATTTTTCATCCTTATTTTCTTGAGCGTTCCAAAGTTTTAAATTAAATCCTTCCAAAGACTCGGTCTTTTCTGATTGATAATGTTGCAATAAAATAGTTTCAATATATTGTACATTTTCTATTTGTGCTCTGTTTTTTAATTCTAATAACCCTTTGCCAATATCTTCGTTATTAACTATTTCAAATCCTGAAAAAGTACTGAAAAAATGATCGTCAGATGGTCCTTTTAAAATATTAAAATCTTTGGACGACCATTTTTCAGAAAGCTTTTGTTGTAAAAACAAAAGACTATCTTGACTTTTAATATTAGATAATTGCACCCAGACACCAGGTTTGTTTTTTGCTTTCTCAGGATTTTTTGAAAGAATATAAGTCTGTGTGTTTAGCCACAATTTGTTTTGAATAGCGTTTTCAAAAAACGTTTCAGCGTATAACGATCCATCAAAATGGTGGTGCAAATCTCCCCCCTTTGGCATTGCCGAAAAAAAAGACCTTAGCAAGGCTGTATTGTTGCGAATGGAATCAAATTTAATGTCGAAAGATTGGCTTGAAACGGTATAAAAACCTAATAAAAATAAGAAGAGAAGTTTTTTCACTGGAAAGGTTTTGTTGAGTTTAAACTTGAGTTTAAATTCTTTCAAAGATAGTTTATTCCTAAATGAAAATAAAGCTTAAGGGATTAATTGTAGGTTATTTGTAAAGCGAAAAGCATTTATTTCTTAAAAATCCCTTTGGGATCATCCTTTCTTTGAAGTAGCTCGTTAAGTATTTCAAGATTTATTTCCTGACTATTAAGTTCGTATCCCTTATGAAATGACTCCCAAGCTTCATCGGGTTTATTTTCGAATATGTTTAACAAAGTCAATTGCATGTATGCAGGAGTATATTTTGGCTGTATTTCCAATGCATCATTTACTAATCCTCTTGCGATATTTGTTTCTATCATAGAGTTAGGATTGTCGAAGGCCATTTTTATGTAAACAGTTGCCAAATCCACCTTCAGCACATAATTTGTGTTTTTCGAAATATCAATCCCTTTTGTCATGAGTTTTATGGCATTCGAAAAATTGGATGATTGATATTCTATAACCCCTAAACCCCAATAAGGATCAATATTTTCAGGGTTTAATAACCAAGAAAGATTAAATCTATTGATGGCAGTGTTTTTGTCTCCTTCTGACAGATAATCCCAGCCCATTTTTGAAAAAAAATCAGAAGCCTCACTTCGAGATTTAAATGATTTATCACAATCAGACAAAAACATGTAGTCATCTAATTGCTGAGCTTCTGTTTTCGTATATCGCCCAAAAAGCGGCAAAAAATTAATATCAACACCTGAAGGAGCCGTTTTATTTACTATTACTACCTCGCTTTCTTCTTCTAGTTTTGCATTGTTTCCTTCCTCTATAATTGTATTAGTAGTAGGTAAACTTGAAGTTTTAGTAAGAATGGTTGACTTTGAAGAAAGGATTTTATTACCTACATTCTGCGACTTCAACACCATCTGCTGGGAATAGCTGAGGGTATTTGCACAAACACAAAAAAGAAATAAAAAATGGTTCTTCACGGAAACTTTTAATTTTTCAGAAAACATTATTTAAACGTATTATTTCAAAAAATATTTAAGATTATTAAATATTCTTTGAAATTTTCGTGCCAAAAAAAAGGAATCAAAAATAATCGGTTTTTTGGACTTTCTAAACAAAAAGATTTTTTTTTAATTGAATGGCTAAAAGGGTTTTAAATATTACCGAAATAAATAGGTAAAATAAAATCCATCGCTCATTTTATTATATTTGCAATTCTAAACTAACGTAATCAACAAATGGACACAAAAAAAATAACCTTAAGCGACTTTCACGAATCTATTGGCGGCAAAATGGTGCCATTCGCAGGATTCTATATGCCAGTAAGATATTCCTCAGACAACGAAGAACACAAATGTGTAAGAGAAAGTGTGGGTGTTTTTGATGTGTCCCACATGGGAGAATTTTCACTAAAAGGGGAAAAGGCTTTGGATTTGATCCAAAAAGTTTGCTCTAATGATGCCTCAGTACTTTTTGATGGAAAAATCCAATATGCATATTTACCCAACTTTGATGGTGGTGTAGTAGACGATTTGTTGGTTTACAGAGTAAATGCCACAGAATATATTTTGGTTGTAAATGCTGGAAATATAGAAAAAGATTGGAATTGGATAAGTAGCCATAACACTTTTGAGGTGGAAATGAAAAATCTTTCTGACGAAACCAGCCTATTTGCGGTACAAGGACCAAAAGCAACTGAAACGTTACAGAAACTAACCTCGGTTGATCTTTCAGCTATGGATTATTACACTTTTTTAAAGACGGAATTTGCAGGACATCCCAATGTTACTATTTCTGCTACGGGATATACTGGAGCAGGAGGTTTTGAAATATACCTACCCAATGAAATTGCCGAAGAGGTTTGGAAGAAAATATTTGAGGCAGGGGCTGAATTTGACATAAAACCTATAGGATTAGGTGCTAGAGATACCCTTAGGTTAGAAATGGGCTATTGTTTGTACGGAAATGATATTACAGACACTACTTCGCCATTAGAAGCTGGATTGGGTTGGGTGACCAAATTCACGAAAGAATTTATAAATAGTGAAAGTCTTTTAGCACAAAAACAAGCTGGACTTAAAAGAAAACTTGTAGGTATAGAAATGATAGACCGCGGGATTCCTCGTAGTCATTACGAAATATGTGATGAAGATGGAAATACAATCGGTGAAATAAGCTCAGGAACACAATCTCCGACTTTAGGAAAAGGAATAGCGATGGGTTTTGTTAAAACAGAATTTGCAAAAACAGGAACTGAAGTTTTTATAAAAATTAGAGAGAAGCTTATAAAAGCTCAAGTTTGTAAAATGCCCTTCGTGGAGCCTGGCGTATAAAAATATTAAACATCAACCGAAAATGAAACTAGAAAATAAAGTAGCCGTAATAACTGGCGGAGCACGTGGAATAGGAAAAGCTGCAGCCGAACTTTTTGCCAAAGAAGGTGCAACAGTAATAATCTGGGACTTGCTCGATGCAGGACAAGAAACTGCTGAAGAAATTGTAAAAGCAGGAGGCAAAGCTCAATTTATGAAAGTAGCCGTTACTGACGTGGCAGGAATAGAAAATGCCGTTTCTGAAATCATAAAAGAGCATCACAAAATTGATATTTTAATCAACAATGCTGGGATAACGCGAGATAAAAGCATGCTCAAAATGACCCATGATGAGTGGCAGTCAGTTCTTGATGTGAATCTAACAGGCGTATTTAAATGTACAAAAGCCATTGTACCGCACATGGTAGAGCAAAAATATGGAAGAATAATTTGTACTTCGTCTGTAGTGGGAATAGCTGGAAACTTTGGACAAACGAATTATGTGGCCACAAAAGCGGCCATCATTGGCATGGTAAAAACCTGGGCCAAAGAGTTTGGAAAACATAATATTACAGCCAACGCAGTTGCTCCAGGATTTATAAAAACTGATATGACGGACCTTATGCCAAAAGAAGTCATCGACAAAATGGTTTCGGAAATTCCATCCAAAAGAATGGGCTTACCAATTGATATTGCCAATGCCTATTTATTCTTGGCTTCTGAAGATGCCTCATTTGTAAATGGGCATACGCTTTCGGTTAATGGAGGGATAGTTTGATAAAATTTTGATTATCTTCATGTTATAGATTTATATTACTTGATTTAATATTTTATCGAAATGAAAGAGGAACTATATCTTGGGAAAAAGGTGTCTGAATTGAACATTCATGAGCAAAGGCTTCGTAAAATGATGCAGCTGATGAGGGTTCATAAAATGCTGGAAAAAGCCGAGAAAGTTCATAAAACTATGCCTGAAGATTTACTTTTAGGAAAAAATTTAGTTTAAAGTAGGTTTAAAAATTAACTGACAAAAAAAACGAATTTCTGTAAAATTTTTGAACTTTAATTCCAATATCATCTTTTCCCAACAAACAAGGCGTTATGTTTGAACTAAAGCCAATATTAAGCCTAGACAATACTTTTCTTGAATTAAAAATCAGTGAATATCCTAAAGTTGCAATAGGAAAAAATTGACCCGGAAAATATTTGTTTAGATGATTAAATTTAATTGGAACATAAACCTCAGAGCGGAATTTAACATTTGAATCACGCAATTTAATAGGAGTAATTGTAAAAGAATTTAATATAAATGGAAACCAGATAATTTTATTGTCATTGCTGTTTTTTGTTTGAAAAAACAAACCATCTCTTATCAAATTTAACCCTCCTCCAAATTTTATATTCAAATAAGGATATATATTTTCTGAATTAAAGATTTGTTTTTGAAAATTGATTTCCGTTGAAAATTGATTTCCGGGGTATTTATTTTTAGAAGCAAATTGGTTTCCTATCCCTTTAAACTTAAAATAATATCTGTAATATTCTCTTATACCAATTTCAGAATTTTGACAAAATGAAGATTGGATATTTAAAAATAAAAAAATTATACCCGTAAAACTTTTAATCTTGAATTTTATCATAATTGCATTGATATAATTATGTGTTAAAAAAATCTGAAAGGAAACTAATAGTAAAGCATTTAATCCATGATCTTAACTTTTGTGAAATTTATGTGAAAATCATCATCTTTAAACTATCCACTATCGAATTTAAGAATTTTAAGTAATTCTTTTCTCTACAAATTTTTTTTCTTTGTTATAAATTATGAATTTTACTAAAAAACGATTTAAAACCTATTTCCTTAAATTTCATTCCCTATTTTTTATCAATATTCAAACATGAAAAGACTACTCCTTCTTTTATTTTTAGTTTCTCAAATCTCAATTGCTCAGAAAACTTATATTCAGTGTGGAAACTTAATTGATACCCGAAATCAGTTGGTGTTGAAAGACATGACGATTGTAGTAGAAGGCAACAAAATAGTAGATGTACAAAAAGGCCTAAAAAAAGGTGAAAAGACTGATGTGCTTATTGACCTAAGCAAAAAGTATGTGATGCCAGGTTTGATAGATATGCACGTACATATAGAAAGCCAAACAGCTAAAGACCAGTTTCAAAAACGAATTCAGTATAGTGAAGCTGATGTGGCCTTTGAATCCCAAAAATATGCTAGGGTTACCTTAATGGCGGGTTTTACAACCGTTAGAGATATGGGTGGCACAAATGTCAATATTTCTCTAAGAAATGCCATAAATAGAGGAAGTGTGATTGGACCAAGAATTTTTACTTCTGGTAAAACGATAGCAACCACAGGCGGACATGGCGACCCATCCAATGGTATTGGTACAAAGCTAATGTTGCCGGAAGACGCATCTGATGGTGTTATAAATTCAGCGGAAGAAGCAAGAAGAGCAGTAAGACAAAGATACCAAGATGGTGCCGACTGGATAAAAATAACAGCAACTGGAGGCGTTTTGAGTATTGCCAAAAACGGAAAAGGACCACAGTTTCAAGACGACGAATTAGAAGGCTTGATATCAACTGCAAAAGATTATGGATTTGGTGTAGCTGCCCACGCTCATGGAGCCGAAGGTATGAAAAGAGCCCTTAGAGCCGGAGTAACCACAATAGAACATGGTTCCTTTCTTGATGATGAGTGCATTGCTCTTTTCAAAGAAAAAGGAGCGTATTTGGTTCCAACCATTATAGCTGGAAAAACAGCTTCTGATTCTGCCAAAATCCCTGGATATTTTCATCCATTTGTTGTAAAAAAAGCCTTAGAAACAGGTGTTTTGATTCAAGATGCGTTTGCTAGAGCGTACAAAGCTGGTGTAAATATTTGCTTTGGAACCGATGCAGGAGTTTACCCACATGGATACAACGCCAAAGAGTTTTTATACATGACAGAAGCCGGAATGCCTATAATGGAAGCACTAAAAGCAGCTACAATTACCAATGCGAAAGTATTAGGAATGGATGACCAGTTGGGTGCAATAGAGCCAGGAAAAATGGCTGATATCGTGGCAATAGACGAAGACCCTGCTAAAAATGTCTTGGCATTAATGAACATGAGTTTTGTGATGAAAGACGGTGTGGTTTATAAAAAATAAGCACCAAACATAAAAATGAAAACCTTCCTGATTGCTCTGGAAGGTTTTTTTGTTGAAGTATAATCGCTTGTTTATGTTAATTCGTAAGAAATTGGATAGGCAATTGGAAATTGTCTAACATACTCTTTCCAAACTTTAAATCCTCCCGCCAGATTGTTTATATTATTAAAACCATGTTGTTGTAATATTTTGGCTGCTAAATACCCTCTAAGTCCTCTAGCACAATGTAAAATCACCAATTTATCTGTTGGGATTTTCTCTAGATTTTCTCTTAAAGTATCCAAAGGAATGTTCAATGAGCCTTCAATTATTCCATTGGTTTCCCTCTCTTTTGGCTCTCTAACGTCGATGATTTGAATATCATCGTTTTCAGATATTTTTTCGTGCAATTCCTCTACACTTAGAGGCGAACATCCATTATTTATGGCATTTGTTGCCGTATATCCATTTACAACCACCGGGTCTTTTGCTGGTGAATATGGAGGAGCGTATGCTAAATCTAACTGAGGCAAATCCGTAATTTTTAATTTACCATAGATAGCAGTACTTAAAACATCTATTCGTTTGTCTACGCCAACTTCACCAAAAACCTCAGCTCCTAAAAGCACCAAAGAATCTGCATCGTAAAAAGTCTCCACAATTATATCTTTAGGTTCGGGATAATAACTTGGTGTAGAACTAGCCACTATCAATGTCTTTTTAAAATTGATACACATTTTATCCAATTCTCTAGGGCCAAGTCCAGTCCTAGCCATGGTATAATTGAACAATTGTACTATTGCAGTTTTATATCCTCCAAAAAGCTTTTCATTTCCCCCAACGGCATTAAATCCTGCAGACCTTCCACCTTTGTTGGAGTGCGTACCCAAAGGCAAATAATCGTGCTCGTGCGTTTGTAAATTGTTGATGCTTACATTGTCTCCGGCAGCGTAAATATCAGGAATTGAAGTTTCGAAACTTTCATTTACCAAAAGTGCTCCATTTGGCAATGCCTTGGCTCCAAGGTTCAGTAACATTTCGGTATTTGGTTTAATACCCACACTCATTATCACATAATCTGTATCCAAAAACTGCCCATGTCCTATTTCAATTTTTTTAATTTTTCCTTCTTCTACAATAACATTTTTTACAAATGTGTTTTTGATAAACGCTATTCCTTTGTCTTCTAAAATATTTTGAGCAAATGCACTAAATTTTGGTTGCCACATCGGCAATACAGTAGCTCCACCTTCAATGACGGTTACTTTTTTGCCCGCATGGATCAAGTTTTCAGCTACTTCTATGCCAATCAAACCCGCTCCCATCACGGTAATATGTTTTACCTTGTCGTTAAGTCCTTCCGCCATAATGTGGTCAAAATCTCCTAAACTACGGCATGTAGACCAGTTTTGGGCTTTATCTAAATTTTGAATCGGTGGTACAAAAGACTTAGCACCTGTGGCAAAAACTAGTTTTGTATATTTGTATTTACCTTTGGGCGTTACAATAGTTTTAGTTTTTGGGTCAATTGCTGTAACCTCCTCATTAAGATGTACATCGATCTTGAATCTGTTTCTTAAAAGTTCTACGTCTGTAACAAGCAATTTGTCCCGTGTTTTTATATGACCAGAAAGTGCGTATGGAATTCCACATGTGGCATAAGAAATATCTGCCGTTTTTTCAAAAAGCAAAATATCTGCAAATTCATTTTCTCTTCTAGCCTTTGCTGCTGCAGATGGACCAGCAGACAAACCACCAATAATTATTATCTTCATTTTTTGTGTTCTTTTTGAAATACAAAATTAGACCTTCGAAGTTTTATAAAATGTAAGATTTGTCACCCTTAAAGGCTTAAAAAAACTGACCTTGCTCAGGTATTTGCACAAAAAAGCCCAGATGTAGAAAATACACCTAGGCTAAATTTTTATTTAATAAATAAATTCTGAAACTATTTTTCAGTCAAAACTTTTTCGATCAAAGCTTTTGTACCTTTAATTCCTTCGTCTTCACTAATCTCGTCACCCTCAAACTCTATCCCAATATTTCCTTTGAAACCTGCGTCTTTCACAATTTTAAGTATTCGAGAATAATCCATTACTCTTTCGTTACCATTTGCATCAAAAACATTGGTTTTTGCACTTACGCCTTTTGCATATGGCATCAATTCGGCGATTCCTTTGTAGCGATCATATTCTTTCAAACAACCATCAGGACCTCTTTCTAGACAGAAGTTCCCAAAATCTGGTAAGGTTCCAACATTTTCCATATTTACTTTTGACATTACGCCAGAAAGCCATTCTCCGTTAGATGAATACCCACCGTGATTTTCAACAATAATATTTATTCCTTCTTGAGCTCCAAATTTCCCTAATTGAGTTAAACCATCAACTGCATGCATAGCAACTTCTTCAGCTGTTCCCTGTCCTGCGGCGTTAACTCTTATTGATTTCGCTCCTAAAAACTTGGCGATTTTAACCCAGTCATAATGATTTTCAACAGCTTTCATTCGTACTGCAGAGTCTGCATTGCCAAGGTCACCAAGGGCATCGCACATGATTAAACCTACACTTACGCCAGCATCATCACATTTCTTTTTGAAACCTTCCCAATAAGCCATGTCTTTGGCTTTGCTATAGTAGAAAGTATTTACAAGTTCAATCGTATTTACACCATAGCCTGCAGCAATTTTTGGAAAATCGTCAGGGTGTAAAGTTCCTTTTAATAATGAATCGGGAGACTCCATGAGCATTTTTCCGAAAGCCGCCCAATCACCGTTTAGGGAGTTGCCAAAAAAACTTTTATGCAAAGACCATTGTGCTAATGATATATTGAGATCTGGCGTTTTTTCCTCTTGTGTTTCAGTTTTTGACTGACAAGCATTAAAAAAAACTAATGCCGTAAAAAGTAAAGCAAATGATAAGGTTGATTTTAAGAACTTCATTTTTAAATATAAATTTGGTTGAAAAATAATTTGTGGCGAAGATAAGTAAAGATTAGTTAAACTTTAAAAAGCTTCAAATACAATATTAAAACTAAAGACTTTTCAAATACTCCAAACTCTTGGGTACATTCTCCAATTCTTTATTACTTTCATCTTCTATGAAATAATGTTGGATACCGGCTTTTTTAGAAAGTTTCAATATTTTTTTCCAATCAGCTTGACCTGTACCTAAAACTACGTCGTTTTCTGCCGGTTCGTGACCAGATTTATCACCTATTACACCAATTTTAAGGTCTTTTACGTGCATTAGCTTCCAACGATTTCCGTATCTTTTTAACAGTTCTTGTGGAGTAGCGGCTCCACCACCATGAATTGTCCAAAGGACATCCATTTCAAACGACACATATTTTGGATCGGTATTTTGGATGATATAATCCATATAGGTTCCTTTTTCATGCGGACGAAACTCATAGCCGTGGTCATGGTAACAGAATATCAATCCATTTTCCGCCAACACTTTACCACCAGCATTAAAAACCTCCACAGCTTTTTTGGTGTCTTCGAATGTAAAATCATTGCCTTTGTGAGGAATCCAAGCACACATTACGTATTTAGCACCCAAAGCTTTCGCTTTATCGGCTACAGCTTGAGGGTCTTTTTGCAGTTCTTCAAAACCACATCCTGTAGACGGAATACTGATGCCACGATCGTTGCACATTTTCTTGAACTCCTCCGCTGTTTGACCTTTTTGAGGTCCGCCTTCAAGCTCTGTAAAACCCATTTTCTGAATAATATCCAAGGTTTGTTCAACGCCCTTGGGGAAATGATTTCGGAAGGTATATGCTTGGACACCAAGAGGGTAAGTATATAGCTTTTTTTGTGCCTGACTTGTGAGACCCATAAGTCCAATCAATGCAATTACGATAAATTTTAAGGTTTTCATTTTTTTATTTATGGTTGAATTAAAAACTAAAATTAGATAGCTTTAAGCAGATAAAAAAATGTCTCAGGCATTTATTTCTAGTATAAAAATTTGAAAACTTTTGATGGTAATTCTTAAAATAAATTACATTTACTTTTACAAACCCTAAAACCGAATGAAAGTACGCAATAAAGTATTGGCCGTATTGGTATTACTCTCTATAATCACATTTTTGGATCGAGTATGCATGAACGTTGTCAGTAAATACGTCAAAGCAGATCTCAAAATCGACAATCAACAGTTTGGCTATATATTGGGAGCATTTTCACTAGCATACGCACTTTTCGAACTTCCAACAGGTATTTTGGGAGATAAAATTGGCCCTCGTAAAGTCTTAACTCGTGTGGTAATTTGGTGGTCAACTTTTACAGCTTTGACCGGAACTGCGTTCAATTTTGTGTATTTGATAGTCGTACGGTTTCTGTTTGGAGTGGGTGAAGCTGGTGCATATCCAAACACTTCGATTGCAATATCAAAATGGTTTCCTGTTACCGAAACAGGCAAAGCACAGGCTGCTATTTGGGCTGCGGCACGTATTGGTGGTGCACTTACGCCTTTATTGGTCATTCCATTGGTGCATGCCGTTGGATGGCGAATGTCCTTTTTTGTCTTAGGTTTGGTGGGCTCATTTTGGGCGGCAATTTGGTATTTTTGGTTTCGAGACGAACCTTCCGAAATGAAAAATATCTCAGAAAAAGAAGTTAAAGAAATAGAAACTGGACGAGGAATAGCTCAATCACATAAAATAGAGTGGAAAAAGGTCATAATACAGTCCAATATTTTATATTTAATGTTGATGTGCCATTTGTTTTTTTATGCTTCTTATTTCTTTACCAATTGGTCCGCTACGTATTTTCAAGAAGGCCGCGGCCTGAGTGAAGACGACACCAAAAAATTCATTTCACTTTCCTATTTCTTAGGTGCGATTGGATGCTTAATTGGTGGGTATTTGAGTGACTTCCTCGTTAAAAAGTACGGTTTACGTTTTGGAAGAAGAGCTGTGGCAGGTACAGGACTTGGCCTTTCGGCTGTTTTCTTTTTGTTTGCTGGTCTTACGCCAAACAACCAAATGGCAGGATATCTTTTGGCACTTTGCGTGCTTTCCAAAGACTTGGCCTTGCCAGTAGCTTTTGCCACTTGTGTGGATATTGGCAAACAAAACTCAGGCACAGTAACGGGCACCATGAATTTTGCAGGGCAAATGGGCGGCTTTTTTATCACTATTATTTTTGGTATTATCGTAAAACAAACCAATAATTTCGAGTTGCCGCTCTTCCTTATTGCGGGTTGTTTAGCGGTCAGTTCTTTGCTTTGGCTCAAAATTGATCCTGAGAAGAGTTTGGCCTAATTTTTTGATTTGTTGGCACACGGATTGGAAGGATGGGACACGGATTTTTAATGTTTTAATTGCGGTAAGTTCTTTGCTTTGGCTCAAAATTGATCCTGAGAACAGTTTGGCCTAATTTTTTGAAATGTTGGCACACAGATTGGATGGATGGGACACGGATTTTTTTGTTTTTTAAAGGATAAAATTTGATTCGATAATTTGAAAAACAGACCTGATTAATATTAGGTTTTCCCTTTCTCAAATATTTTCTACAGAACAAAAACAATTTCAATTTTAGAAAACTTCTAAACATTTTTATCTCATATTTTAAAAGGTATTTCTTCGCTAATTGCTTTTTCAAATTGTTCCGCCCTTTGTTTTCAATATATTTGCAGATTAATTCTGTTTAATGAAGCCTTTATTAGAGATCGTTCAAGAATATTTTACTTCAGTTATTGCTGAGCCCATTGTCAATACCGAAATCATCCCCTTGAGTGGTGGCGATAGACGTTATTTTCGTTTTAATACTTCCCAAAAATCTTATATCGTTTGTTACAATGAAAACGTAAAGGAAAACGAAGTTTTTTTCTACTTTACCAATCATTTTAGGTCGGTGGGTTCTCCCCTACCTGAGATTCTATCTATCGATACCGAACAAAAAATCTATATCTTAGAGGATTTGGGCAAGGAGTCTTTACTCAATAATCTTGAAGCCAAAGGGTTCTCGGATGAAGTTTTTGAACTCTATAAAAAAAGTTTGTCAGCATTGGCTAAAATGCAAATACTAGGTGCAAAAGATCTGGATTTTGAAAAATGTTTGACCGCAAAAGAATTTGGCAAACAAGCTATATTGAGCGATTTATTGTATTTCAAATATTACTTTATTGATACCCTCAAAATCGCCTACGACAAGCAGCAGCTCCTTGAGGATTTTGATGCTTTGGCAACTTATTTGACCAAAACTGAACACAAAATGTTTATGTTTAGGGACTTTCAGAGCCGAAATATCATTGTGAACGAAGGTGAAGTGAGCTTTATAGACTACCAAGGTGGCATGCGTGGTGCATTGCAATACGACGTAGCCTCCTTACTTTGGCAAGCCAAGGCCGACTTGAGCAATGATTGGAAAAACGAACTTTTGGAATATTACATTTCTGAAATTGATAAACTATTGCCAGAACCTGTCCAAAAAGATGTCTTTGTGAGACAATATTACGGTTTTATAGTAATTAGGCTTCTCCAAGTGTTAGGAGCTTATGGTTTTAGAGGACTATTTGAACGAAAAGCACATTTCTTATCTAGTATTCCATTGGCACTTCATAATCTCAAATGGTTCTTGGAAAACAGAAAAGTGGGATTAATTGTGCCTACTTTAGATCATATTTTGGCTCAAATCACGAGTGACGAAATCATCAAAAGATTTGAGACTCAAAAAGCCGATGAAACCACGCCATTGATAGTAAAAGTTAAGAGCTTCAGCTACAAAAAAAGTGGAATACCTAAAGATGAAACTGGCAATGGAGGAGGATTTGCGTTTGATTGCAGGGGAATTTTGAACCCTGGACGTTTTGAACCCTACAAGAAAATCACAGGTAGAGAAAAAGAAGTGATAGATTTTCTGGAACAACAGACCAAAATGCCGGATTTTATGAACAATGTTTATAATATCATTGATATTTCGGTAGAAGATTATTTGGCTCGTGGATTTGACAGTTTGGCTATAAACTTTGGCTGCACTGGCGGCCAGCACCGCAGCGTGTACGCAGCCGAACAAACCGCCCGCCACCTCCGCAACAAATACAAAGTAAAAGTGGAGCTAGAACATGTGGAGCAGGGGATTAAGGAGGTGAGGTATTAATAAGGTGGAAAGGTGGTAAGTTAGAAAGGTGGTAAGTTTGATTGAGTTTTATGAAAATTTAAACACATAGTTAACATAGGTAATAACACATAGGCACATAGGGTTTTTAATCTTTGTTTCTATGTGAAAAATATTCTAAACGGGTAAAATATTAAGGTGATAAGATAAGATAATAACATGGGATTTTAAACACATAGTTATCATAGGAAATACCACATAGACACATAGGTTTTAAACTTTTTATCTAGTTAAAAAATATTCTAAAGTACTAGCTATGTGAACTATGTGGTTAAAAAAGATCAATTTATGACAAAAAATATTGCTGGATTCATATTAGCTGCTGGCCTCGGTACACGCCTGAAACCTTGGACTGATCACCATCCAAAGGCATTGGCTATGGTGAATGGAAAATCCTTGTTGCAACGGAATATCGAATACCTTCAGAAATTCGGAATTACAGATGTTGTAGTGAATGTCCATCACTTTGCCGACCAAATCATTCAAGCTATCGAAACCAACAAAGGCTGGGGCAGTAAAATAAGTATTAGTGATGAAACAGAAGAGGTTTTGGAAACTGGTGGGGGTTTATTAAAAGCCAAAAGCCTTTTGGCTGAAAATGAGAATTTCGTGCTAATGAATTGTGATATTCTCACGGATTTAGACTTAAATATTTTAATAAACCAACATAAAGAAAACCAAGCTCTCGCTACTTTGGCCGTAGCCAATAGAGAAACAAGCCGTTATCTACTATTCAACGAAAACCAAGAAATGGTAGGTTGGAAAAACATAAAAACCGAAGAAATAAAACTACCCGCTAAAGCCAAACTTGGCAAAACTGAACCTACGCCAATGGCATTCAGCGGCATACATGTGATTTCCAATGCCATTTTTGCCAAAATAAACCTCACAGGCAAGTTCGGAATGATAGACCTCTACCTCGACCTCTGTGCCGACAACAAAATAATTGGATACGACCACAGTAAAGATTTGGTGCTGGATGTTGGGAAGCCGGAGGCGGTTTTGAGGGCAGAAGGATTGTTTAAGTAAGGTCTTTTGTATTGCGATTTTTCAAATCGCAGATTATTAATAATTTTCTTTATCTACTTTTTGATTTTGCCCAAGCGATTTGAAAAATCGCTCTACTTTTAAACCTCAGAAATATTTCTTAGTTTAGTCTTTTCATATCCCCTTTAAACACATGAAAGACTTTACGATTACACACATAGGCGACACTGCACTAAGCCTACCAATGCCTTTCAAATTTATACCCGCAAAAGGTAAAACCTTTATGTTTCAGGCGGATGATAGTTCAAATCTCGGAACTAAGAGCGAAGGTATTCCCATAACCTTTGAAAAAGACTTTTGGATGTGTGCTTATCAAACTACTCAAGAATTTTGGTCTTGCGTTGTAATTGCCGCAGAGCACAAATCATTAAAAGCATTCCCAAGTTATTTTAAAGGAGAAACTCGTCCAGTGGAAAGAGTTAACTGGAGTAATGTCCGAATATTTAATGACGCTTTGAATTCGCTTTTGCACTTACAAAAAATTAGTTTTGAAAATAATAATAGAATTAATGGCAAGTTTGATCTCCCTTCAGAAACCCAATGGGAATACGCCGCTGAAGCCAACCAAGGCTTCGTTTTTGCGGGCTCACAAAACTTAAACGATGTAGGCTGGTATGATAGAAATAGTAACAAGCAAACAATGCCAGTTGGGCTTAAATTAGCTAATAAAAGTGGACTTTACGATATGAGCGGAAATGTTTGGGAATGGTGCATTGATGATTTTAACCCAAACCTTAATGATATTCCTAAAAATGGAAGTCCACATTTGGGCGAAATTAATTTAAAAACTTTTCGTGGAGGAAGTTGTTTTGGGCGAGCCAATTACTGCTGCAATAGAAGTCGAAGTGCAATTCAGCCTGAATTGAAAGGAGAAGGTTATGGTTTTCGAATTTTATTTTCTGAATAGCTATTCCAGAAAATCACAAAAAAAAGACAAAATTTACTAATATGATATTATAATGGAAATAGATTTTTTAAAAAAGCTAGGTTTTATTGAAGATAAAATAAATATCGATAGCATAAAAACATCTTTTGGAAAGGTTGTATTTGACAAAGAGGGTTTTACGTCTGAAATTATCACTCCCGATTTACGATATTATTGGGATGGAAAAAATTTGGGCCTGCACATCTCAGATAATCACTTCAACGAAATTGAAATTGCCTTAGTATTAAATAGTCTTCATGAACAACAAATTATTGAAAAGCTGTCAATATTATATATTTCCAGAACTAAAATTAGTAAGTACAATTTAGATGTATTTAATTACTCGAACTTGGAATATTTGTATTTATCCTCTAACCCAGATTTAAGAAAAATAACTTTTGGAAACACTTCTAAACTTTTCGAGTTTTACTGTTTTGATTGTCCCAAACTTAAGACCCTTTTAATAAAAGAATCAAGCCAAAACCTAATAAAAATTGATGCTTCGAAGTCTGGACTAATTTCATTAACTTTAGGAAGATCTGAAAAACTTGAATATTTAAATATACAAAATAATGAGATCGACGTCATAAATATTTCACAATTAATTAATCTCAAATACTTTTTTGCTGAAGGAAATTCAAAACTAAATATTATATGGCCCAAAAAATGGATTCAAGACAAGTTAGAAATCTTGGGATTAAACGAATCCAATCAATTATTGTCAAAAGATATTCTCGAAATAGCAAAAATTACATCAGGTAGAGAACTAAGAGAAAATCTAAAAGCATATTTAAAGTTTGAACAAAAACATGAAGATGAACTAGTCCCTATAAATCGACATCAAATAATATTATTAGGAAATACCACTGCTGGAAAAACAGAATTGAAGCACCGATTATTAGAAGAAGAAAGAACAAATTTTGATTCTACCCATGGTGTTCAGTATTTTTTGAAAAAAATTGGAGACATTGAAGTTATGGGTTATGATTTTGGTGGACAAGATTATTATCATGCGTTACATTTATCATTTTTTGATACTTTGAGTCATTATATTATTGTATGGGGAAATCATAAAAATAAAGTATGGGGAAATTATAATTCATATTTTGGGAAAACAGAAATACCGAAAGAGATTAAAAATATAGAAATTCAGAATTTACTTTACCCAATTGAATATTGGTTAAAAAGTATTCAAAAAATTTCTTTTTTAAATAACCACATGTACTATAGCTCCAAATCTCTATTTAACAAACAATATGAATTTGTTGGCAGGTTAAAATATGCTAAAGAAACTTCACAAGATATTAGTGAGGAAGAAATCGCTAGAGAAGTTTTCAAACCTAACGAAAATGAACCCATAGTTGATATAATACAAAATGTTAGTGCTAGGACATTTGAAATGTTTTTAAACAATAAAGATTTAAAGTCTACACAATATGTAAGAGTACAAGATATTTTAAGTTTTGATTTTATTAAGCCAGATGTTGGAGAATGGCTTAGAAATAAGATAAAAGAACGTTCCCAAATTCAACAAAATTCAGTTTTAAAGGCTGTAAAAGAATTTGGTGAAGGTATTTATAAAGAAGGATTGACATTAATTAATCATTCAACTTTAGAAGCTAAAATTAAAGGATTAAATATTAAATATAATAAAATCGACATTGACCAATTTAAAAATTCATTAATCAACTATAAGTATTTATTATTCCTTGGTAAAAACATACCTGAGTTAAGTCAATATTATATTGTAAACATTCAGAAATTTAGTGAATTTATTTATCAAGTGCTATCTAAGGAGTTAGCCGTAAATGAAAAAAATCAAGGGTATTTTAATAAATTAGAGGCATTTGAAAGAATAAAATGTAAGGATAAAAATGTAAAAGAATACGTATTAAACTTTCTGATAAAAACTGATATTATATTTGAAGTAGAAGGAACAGATAGTATAAATCCAAAATTTGTGGCTCCTTCTTATTTACCCAACCCTAAAGAAAAAATTGAGAATTTATTTATAGATTCTTTTGAAAGCCCAGATTGCCAGTTCGAATTTAATAATTTTTTCCATCCCAATATTATTTTACAAGTTGTTAAACATTACAAAAATGAAGGTTTATTAGTAAAAGATGATGCTAAAGTAGAATATTTACTTTGGAAAAACTGTGTTATAATTTATAACAATTCAAAAGCTTCAAAGCAATATTTGAAACTAGAACTATTACTACCCAATAAAGAATATCAAAATAGAACTCCAGTCTTCTCTATATCTCGAAGTAGTGCAGGATTAATTGAGAATGACCAATTTTATCAAGTATTTAAAGAAATTAAAAACCGACTAAGTCAATATTCACCATTAATCAAAGTTAAAACACCTTACGGAAATTATATTCCTTTTGATGATATAAACATGACTATTTCCGAAGGAAATAGTAAAAAAAGCCAGTTTGTTTATTCTGACGGCGTATTATATCCTAAATATGATTTCAGACATTTTTTAGGTGATGAATTAAATGCTCCATTAAAAATATTTATTGCTTACTCCAAATTTGATGATATTTATCGTCTTGAGCTTCGAGACCACCTTTATCCTGGTATTGCTGAAGGTAAATTTACTGTTTTTGATGACAGAGAAATGGATATGGGTGAAAAATGGCATGCAAGACTTAAAAAAGAATTAGAGCAATGTGATATCTTTATACTTTTGATTAGTGTTAAAACATTAGGTACTCCTTATGTGATGAATGTTGAAATACCAGAAGCAATGAAAAGATTTAACTTGGGAGGATTGAAGATAATACCTATTCTTGTAAGCCCTTGCGATTGGACAAAAACGGGATTAAAAGAACTTAATATTTACGACAAAGCCCAGCCAATTTCAACAAATAGCAATTCCTTTGATCTTTCTCAAGAATTGGGAGTAAATGAAAGAGCCGCAAAATGGCAAGAAATAGTAAAATATATAGAAAAAATAACTCCAAATGGAACCAACCCTTCAAACATCCCTACATCATCAAATGAGCCTGTATCAGGAGCTTATAAAGCGAATGACAGAAAACAGTAGAAATGCAAAAACTTGGTGCATTAGTATTGTTTCGGCTTTGTTGGTTTTTAGTTCTAAAACCTTGGCTTTGCCCTGGTTTGTGCTTGTTTTGCCTATTTTGCCATTAATGTATTTGGATATGTATTATTTGGCTTTAGAAACTTTTTATCGTGAGCAATACAACTTATTAAAACAAAAATATAAAGAAGGTAAAATTGATATTTTCAATGTGTATGACATGGAAAGTCCTGCAGACAAACTTGAAATTTTCTATCAAATAATTTCGAAGTCCGTTTGGCCATTTTATGGTTTGTTGTTACTTGTGGCTGGTGTTATTGGGTATTTTTTAGCTACTCAGGTTAATTGTGTAGGAGCTTAAAGGCTTGATTTGCAATTCTTATTTTATAAATTTTAACACTTTCGTTTATCACACTTAACGTTTTTGTGTTAGATTTACCACAAATTCAAATTTTGTATGGTTCAAGAGACAATCATTAACTATAAAAGTATTCTAGCGAATCTTCCGAAGGCTATAGCTGTTTCTGGATATAGGAAAGATTACATCGCCAAAAAACTTGGTATTTCACCTCAATCATTTTCAGCTAAAATTAGCAGAAAATCATTTAGTCCTGAAGATGCCGAAAGGCTGCTGAAAGTTATAAAAAATGAGGATGTAGAGGAGTTTTTTATGCTTGAACGTATGCGAGCTCTAAAAAACGACGATAATGTTTCTTATGAAGATGCCAAAAAAGAACTAGGGTGGAAATAATTCTTAAGAAGCAATTCATAAAAGAGTCGGCTAAATTGCCTGCTAAAATTCAAAGTTCTATCCGAGAAATAATTGATACTCTAGAAAGTGCTAAAACCCTTCAAAATATCAACATTGACATCAAACGTATGGAAGGCCAGAGAGCCGATGAGAATTATTTCAGAATTCGAGTTGGGTCTTATCGTATTGGAATAGAGGTTATTGATCCTCAAATAATAGTAATAACAGTTCTAAGTAGAGGCGATATTTATAAGAAATTTCCTCCAAGATAAGTTTCAATCTTTATACAATTTAAAAACTCAAAAAGTGCTCATAGACAACCACGGACGTCCGATAAACTATCTTCGATTGGCAGTGACCGACCGATGCAACCTCCGTTGTTTCTATTGTATGCCGCACGAGGGCATTGATTTTTTGCCCAAAACACACCTTTTGAGTTTTGAGGAAATGTTGCGTTTGATCAGCCTTTTGGCCGAAATGGGTATTTCTAAAGTCAGAATAACGGGCGGAGAGCCATTTGTACGTAAAGAACTAATGTCTTTCCTCTGGAAAATATCTGAGATTAAAGGCATCGAAAAAATCAATTTGACCACCAATGGTGTACTTACAGCACCTTACATTCCCGAACTTAAGCAATTGGGTATTTCGTCTATCAATCTCAGCTTGGATTCCTTAGACAGAAAGCGATTCCATGAAATGACCCGCCGCGATGAGCTACCGAATGTTTTGAAAACTTTTGGTGCCATTCTCGAAAACGACATCCCACTGAAAATCAACTCGGTTATGATGGCTGGCAAGAATGAAGAAGATATTTTTAGTTTGGTAGATTTAGCAAAAACCCACCCGATTGGCGTAAGATTTATAGAAGAAATGCCGTTTAACGGTGAAGGCGAAAAACCTGAGTATTTTATGTCTTATCACAAAATCATAGATACCATAAAAGCCAAACATCCATCACTTTATAAAATAGCTGATGAGGCAAATTCTACCTCTTACAACTACAAAATAGCTGACTTTCAGGGCTCAATCGGCGTTATTGCAGCATTTAGCCGTACTTTCTGTAGCACATGCAATCGTCTCCGCATAACACCCACGGGTGACTTCAAAACCTGCCTTTACGACGACGGCGTAATGAACCTCCGAGATATGCTGAGGGCCGGAATGAGCAATGAAGAAATCAAAGAAAAACTACAAGAATCGATTCTACACCGGGCCAAGGATGGTTTTGAAGCGGAAGCTTCCCGAAAAAGTACTGTGCACGAAAGTATGACAACAATTGGTGGGTAAACTCTAATTATTCAAAAACAGAATTATTGCTTTTTAATCTTTGCTAATTTTTTTATGCTAATTCGGAAAGATTTAAGATTTCATCATTTATAGTTTAGAAAATACATTTGCGGATTAATTGTATCGATATCTTATTTGATTTATTTATTCCTTAATTTTGGGAAACAAAAGGAAACAAACATGTCCTCATTTACGCATCTCGACGCTCAAGGAAATCCATCAATGGTAGATGTTGGCGGGAAAGCCATAACAAAGCGAACTGCTACTGCTAGAAGTGTAGTCGTTGTCAATGATGAAATCATGGCCAAGTTTAATAATGAGGAAATCCACTCAAAAAAAGGGCCTGTATTTCAAACCGCAATAATTGCTGGAGTAATGGCAGCCAAAAAAACAGGTGATTTGATTCCGCTTTGCCATCCCTTAGGTTTGGAAAACTGCCAAATATTAATCAAAGTAATTGGAACAAATGAAATCGAAATCCTTTGCACAGCATCTTTATCAGGTAAAACGGGTATTGAAATGGAGGCTTTGACAGGTGCAAGTGTGGCTGCATTGACCATTTATGATATGTGCAAGGCCTTGTCGCATGATATAGTAATCAAAGAAACGAGGTTGATTGAAAAAACAGGTGGAAAGAGTGATTTTAAGCTAAAACAATGAAAAAACACGAAAAACATAGCAAACTATCTAAGCCCGATATCGGTTTTTTTGGCAGAAATGAATTCTCTTTTTTAGGTGCTCCTTGTGGTTTTATTGAAGAAATAAGTCAAAGAATTATTTCAATTTTACTCCAAGACTTAAAAATAACCTATATAGATGCTGACCATGGTAAAAACGAAAATGATAGTTTTTCAGCAAATGTTTTTCAAGATAAAATAAGCCATATTCGACTTGAAAAGAAGAATATCAATGAATATGAGCAGAAGTTCTTTCTAAACGATCAGGATTTAATTTTGGTCAATGGAAATCATTTTCAGGCGAAAAGTCAGTTCGTGATTATAGATCCTAAAAAAGAGGCATCTTTAAAAAAGAGAAACCCGCAGCTAACAGATGTAAAAGCGTATATTTTAGCCGAAGGAGTGGAGGAAATATATCCATGGCTTAACAATGAAGTTGAAATACCAATTATCAAAACCTCTGAAATAGATAAAATTTGTGCCATTATTTTATCTGAAATAAAAAGTGCTCCGCTAAAAGCATTGATATTAACAGGAGGCAAAAGTTCGCGAATGGGTGAAGATAAAAGCGAAATAAATTACCATGGAGTACCTCAGCACCAGTATTTAAGCCAAATTTTTGAAGAATTGGGCGTGCCCTCTTTTATCTCATGCAGAGCCGAACAAGAACTCAATTATAAAACCTCTGTAATTACGGATAAATTCTCAAATCTAGGACCATATGGAGCGATTTTATCGGCATTTCAATCAGACCCAAATGCCGCATGGTTGGTTATTGCCTGTGATTTGCCTTTGATTAAAAAAGAAGACATTCTAAGTTTAATTTCAACACGAAACGCAAGGAAATTTGCTACTGCCATTCTAAATCCAGCCACGAATTTCCCTGATCCATTGTTTACAATTTGGGAACCCAAAGCTTATCTAAACCTTCTATCTTTTCTTAGTTTAGGTTACTCTTGCCCACGAAAAGTACTGATAAACAGTGACATCGAGTTAGTAGAAATTTCGAATCCGGAAATACTTAGTAATGTAAATACTCCAGAAGATAGAGAAAATATTAAAAATAGATATTTTTAAGGCAAAAATGCCTCTTTTATTATCTGACCTTATAAATTTGCTATTAATTAACACGCTAAAACAAACCCTATTTTCAATTTAATAAATTTGCTTTGAAAAAAACCATTTCGAAAAAAATAGCTCTCTTATTATTTTTTGTTCCGATTGTAATCCATTTGATTGTATTAAACAATTTTTCCATAAACTTCCCTTTTGAAGACCAACATCGGGTTTTTATGGATTTTACCTATAACTTTCTAAAAGCCAATACGCTTTCCGATAAGTTCCACATGATTTTAACGCCTGATAACGAAAGCAGGCCATTCTTAATACGTTTTTCATTATTAACCCAAATGGGTATATTCGGCGAACTGAATTTTAAAACAATGTTATGGTTTGCTAACCTTTACACAGTTTTATTAATTTATGTATTCTACAGAAAATACAAATTTTCACCTCTTTTTCTTAGTATCATAAGTTTAACAGTATTAAATCTTTGTAATTGGGAAGTTTACTTTAGAAACGATGTCGTTACTTATCAATTAGCTTCTATCGCTTTGTCAGCTTATTTATTCTATTTTGTCACGACTGATTATAAACAACATTCCCTTTTTTCAAAAATAGCCTTTTATATATTTCTATTCATAGTTCCATTTGGAAGTGCAATAGGTTTTATTGCTATTTTCTTTATTCTCATCTATAGTTTTTTAAGAAAAACGAATCCACACTGGCTTATTATTTTAATACTTTTAGGCTTTCAATTGTTTATTTATCAAAGTCATGCATCTAACGATGACCCATCAAATAGTCTTTTTGAAAATATTTTTAAATACAAATTTGAGATAGTATGGGCATATTTTGTTTCACTCGGAGGCATGTTCCAATTCTTTTCTAATTCTATAGGCTATGCATTGGCAGGAATGACTGGTCTTTTGATTTTCCTCTCAACAAGTTATTTTATTTTGAGAAATTGGCAATCAAAAACCTATGATTTTGAAAAATTATTGTTCTTGTTTTCAGCTGCATCTTTAGCTGTAATCGTACTCAACAGATACAACTATTGGTTTGTAGGCATAGAAAGCGTATTGGTTTCGAGATATAAAATTTATGGTATACTTATTTTAATAGCAGGGCTTTCATTTTTAGTAAAATACAAGTCTTCAAATTTGTTTAAATACACCCTAGTTTCTTTTTTCATAGCCGTTTATACTATATGGCTATTTAAATCCCTATTCTCTTTAAATCAAAAAAAGGAAACTAAAATGATGGATGCCTATAATTTAGAACAGAAAATGGTAAATAACGATAAGGCCAACAATACCTTTGAAGCAGGCTTTAAATACGAATATTTAAAAGAAAAAAAGGTATTTAATTCAGGTGATGTTTATAATATGGTGACTAAAATGTTAAATAATGGAGTTGTTGTTTATCCAGATAGTGCCCAATTAAAAACTGTGGATTTCGACCCTTCATTTGAGTCTGATTGGGGCAAAAAGAACACAAAATTGAGTAGAATTGAAGTGATGGGGAAATTTCCAGCGAGCAATCGATATTTTATTAAAATAATAGATAAAAACAAGCATTCGATTATTTTGAATGCTTTAGGCAGACCCTTATCAGTAGCAAAAAGAATTTTCCAAACTAAAGATGATATAGATTTTCTTTACAGAGAGTTTGAAATGAGTTATTACAAATTAGAAATGCCACTTATGTACGAAGTGATTTGCATTCAATAAAATTTACATCGCTTTTACCTCCACCGTGTCCATTTCAAAAGTTGGAACTTTATAACCACCAGTGTCGATTTTAATGTTTGGAAACTGATTGAAGTCCAGTTTCGAAAAATCAGTTTTAGATTTATACAAAAAGACTTTTTGAAGCTTTTTATGATCTTTTAGACTTTCCAGTCCTTTTTCAGTAACTTGAGTATTGCTAAGGTTTAAAGTCTGCAGATTGGCTAAACCTTGTAGGTTTTTCATTTCTTCGTCCGAAAATTCAGTTTTGTTTAAGTGTAAAATACTTATTTCCGTTAAATCTTTAAGAACTTCACTCCATGATTTGGTGTTTTTTACATTCGCCGCATTAAACCAAATTATCTGTTTTTTCAAAGACTTCATAGCCTCTATTTCTTTCTCTTGAGGTGATATTCCTCGCATATTTATCAATAAATAGTTAGAGTTAGCCGCAACTGGCAATGCTAAAATGCCTGCATTTTTTAAAATTTCTATCTTTTCTTCTAAAGCCTTTTCTACTTCTTTTTCGGGAATATTTTGTGCTGATTTTACGATTTCGGAGCCTTTTTGAAAACGCAGAAGTGTGGTCTTTATCTCTGCAGATTGCGGAATTTCGCTTACTTTTTTATCAAAAGAGGCCCCCTCTTTTATCCACCAATTTATTATTTTCAGCTCTTCGTTTGTCAATTGTGGTTTACCTTTAGGCGGCATGTGCTCTTCATCAGAGTCTTTAAGGAATAACCTTTGGCTGAGAAGGCTTTTTTCTACTTCATGAGGAATAATCAAATTTTTATTTTTCCCTCCCATTTCTATAGCTATTTGGCTGTCTAGTCTTAGCTTCCCTTTTTGTTTTTTGGAAGAATGGCAAGCATAACATTTTTCTTCAAAAATAGGTCTTACCAAATCTTCGTAAACTTTGGCGTTTTGAACATCCACTATTTGGTTTTTTTCAACAGCTTTGGTCAAGTTTAGAAAACCTTCTCCATGCGTAAGGCTCCCACCCAAATGACCAACAACCATTAAAAGTACAGATAGGCCTATCCAAAATAGTAAATTGACTTTTTGGTAATTTCTAAGAAAATAAAAAAGACATAAAATTATCGTAAATCCTATCGCAGTCCATTGATGGTCATTGACCATTTCCAGGTCATATTCGCCACTTTGCGAAAGCAAATACCCCGTAACAGAACTAAAAACGGAAGCCAAAATACTCAAACCTAGAATGAGTGGAAGTATAGCATCTATAACATCCTTTTGTCTCCAAAAAGAATAAATTTTTAGCACAAAGGCCAATAGAAAAAAGCCAATGGGTAAATGAACCAACAATGGGTGGAATTTTCCAAAAAACTCAATTATCATCCTTTATATCTGTTTTTTAGAAGGTTCAGCATAAATACATTTATTTCCCATTGGTCAGCCACAGGCACATTGGTATACGGCAATGTTGGCAGATAGTTTGGTGGCCCAAATTCGGTTAAAAATGTGATTCTTTTTGCTCCTTGCGTTTCTCTGTATTTGACCACCTTATCCCACCACTCTAGGTGTTTGTCTAAGGCTGTTTTCCATTCTGGAGCCCGTGGGTCATTTACCTGTGGCCCTTCTTGGTGACCAACTCTTGCGTGAATATGATAGGATCTTTCTAGAGCCATTTCTACGGTTTCCGCTTGGTCATCTAGTAAAGATTCATGCACATTTGTCCAATGACTTATATCCAAAGTCAGACGCATTTTTTCGTATTTCTCCAAAAATTGCCTAGTAATTGGAGCGGAATAACACATTCTTCCTCTATGCGTTTCATGTAGCACTTTTATGCCGGAAGATTCCATTTTCTCTATCGTAAATTCTATAAACTTGGCATTCTGTTTGAAACTAAAATAATCCTTGCCAGAATGGCTATTTACATACAAAGGTTTGGCTTCCAAAGCTGCATTAACAGCATTTTTATATTGTGTAAAGTGTTTTTCAAAATCCGGCCCGCTGCCTCCACAAAGAAAGCCTATCTGCAATTCGTATTTTTCGAGAGCCATAAAAAGTGCCTTCTGATCTTCTTTTTTTGTTGGCCACCAAAGTTCCAATCCATCATAACCTGCTTTTTTTACTTTTGCACACAATTCGTCAATAGTTCCTCCAAAACCCCAATCTGTGGCTAAAACAATAACTTCCAAGTCGGTTTTTGTGGATTTTTGAGCAAAAGTATCTTTAGAGGAAACCAATGCAGCCGATGTTGCGAGGGTATTGGAAAGGAAATTTCTACGGTTCATAATGAAAGTATTATTTTAATTCTATCCCAAGCTGAAAAGATAAAGCTTCTAATACTTCTCTTTTTACATTAAAACTTTCTACAATCCCATAAAATTTGGTTAATCTAATTTTATCAATTGTACGAATTTGATGACATAAAACGATTGAATCATTATCTATGCTTACTTCCTGATTAGGAAGTAATACTTCATTAGGATATATATGCCTGCCAGGTTTTAGACTTGTTATTGGCAGTATATTAACGGTGTTTACTAATTCATTTAATTCATTCTCACTAATAATTAATACTGGTCTGGATTTACCTTGTTCAGATCCAATGACAGGGTCCAAACTCGCTCTGTATATTCCCCATTTAAGAAAATCAGACATTATCAATATCTTTAAAATCCTCAGAAATATCAGAAATATCAGCTAAAAACAAAGGATCCTTAGAAGCTAATTTCATTTTATTAAACTTCTCCTCTTTTGATAAAACATTATCTTCAATTGTTACAGTTAGACTTTTTTTACCTTTAAAATTTTCAGGCAAGTCTATTACTATCTGATTGTTAATTACGCTATATGTTTTTTTCAAAGTCATATTTAAACAAATTTTCAACGAATTTAACCAATAATTTAATTCTTTTTTACTTCAAGCGTTTTTTATCACCCCACCAATTCCTTAATAACCTTTCCTTCCAAATCAGTCAAACGGAATGATCGCCCTTGAAAATCAAACGTAAGTTTTTCATGATCAAAACCAAGTTGATTCATAATGGTTGCTTGAATATCGTGAGGGTTTACCTTTCCAGAAACTGCCGAATAGCCCAATTCATCCGTTTCTCCATAACTTACCCCTGGCTTAATACCTCCACCAGCCATCCACATCGTAAATGCCTCCGCATGGTGGTCTCTTCCTTTGAAGGCGTTTGGTTTGCCCTCACGGTTCTCGGCCATCGGTGTACGCCCAAACTCTCCTCCCCACACAATAAGCGTTTCGTCTAATAAGCCTCTTTGTTTTAGGTCTAAAATCAATGCCGTTATGGTTTTATCCACACTTCTGCATTTGTTTATCAAACCTATGTCTAATGCTCCGCCGGCATCGGTGCCGTGTGTATCCCAGCCCCAATCGTACAATTGCACGAAACGCACACCGTTTTCTACCAATTTTCTGGCAAGTAGCACATTGTTGGCAAAGCTTCCCGTTCCGGGTTTAGTACCATACATTTCATGAATATAGGCAGGCTCTGACTTAATATCCATTACTTCTGGTGCCGAAATCTGCATTTTATAAGCCATTTCATATTGACTTATTCTACTTAAAATCTCTGGATCGCCGTAGTTTTTAAATTCGTTTTGATTTATTTCGTTTATGGCATCTATAGAGGCTTTTCTTATATCTCTGCCCATACCTTCTGGATCTTTTATAAAAAGTACGGGGTCACCTTCTGAGCGGCATTGTACGCCTTGGTAAACCGAAGGTAAAAACCCACTTCCCCATACACTTTTACCTGCATCAGGATTACTTCCGCCCGAAGTCAAGACTACAAAAGCAGGCAAGTTGTTGTTTTCAGAACCCAAGCCGTAAGTTACCCATGAGCCCATACTTGGTCTTCCTAATCTTGCACTCCCGGTTTGCATCAACAATTGGGCTGGAGCATGGTTAAACTGGTCTGTTGTTACGGCTTTCATGAAACTCAACTCGTCAGCCACTGTAGATAGGTGCGGCAAATAATTGCTAATCCAAGCCCCAGATTGTCCGTGTTGTTTAAACTCCGCCTGCGAAGCCAACATTTTTGGTACGCCTCTAATAAATGCAAATTTCTTGCCTTCCAGAAAAGACTGAGGACAATCTTGGCCATCTAACTTTAAAAGTTCAGGTTTATAATCAAAAAGCTCTAATTGCGATGGAGCACCTGCCATGTGTAAATAAATGACAGATTTAGCTTTTGGAGCAAAGTGTGGCGACCTCGGTGCAAGCGGATTTTGAGGATCAAAAAGACTTTGACTTGTATTTTTTGAACCTGAACAACCCAACATAGAACCCAGTGCCATACCGCCTAAACCAAGAAAACTTCCTTTAAGAAAATTTCTTCTGGTATCTTTTCTGATTTGTGCAAGAAGAGCCTCTTGAATTAACTTTTCCATTAGCTTTTTGTTATTACTTCGTCGAGGTTTAAAATCGAATTACATACAACAATCAATGCTCCCAATTCGGGACTTTCAACCCCAGTTATTATTTTACTGTTTTCTTTTCTATAAATAGCCAAAGATTGGGCATATAATTTGGCAAGAATCGCATAGTTTTCTTGACTAATTTTTTTTCCAGCGGCATATTCATAGGCCTTTTTTATACTCTCTTGATAGTTTTTCTTTGAATTATTAAAAGCTCTAAGGGCCAATTTAGCTGAAAGATCAACATAAACAGAGTCGTTTAATGTAACCAATGCTTGCAATGGCGTATTGGTTCGGATTCTGCGTGACACACATACTTCACGCCCAACTCCGTCAAAAGCCATCATACTTGGGTAAGGACTCGTTCGTTTCCAGAAGGTATAAACGGCTCTTCTATACTGCTCATTTTCGGAAGATTTTACCCACTTTTCACCATTATAAGGTGAACTCCATATTCCTTCGGGCTGATAGGGCATAACTGGCGGTCCAAACATTTTGGAATTCATCATGCCTGTAACGGACAAAGCCTGATCTCTAATTTGTTCTGCTGAAAGTCTTACTCTTGGTCCTCTGGCCAAATACCTGTTAGAAGGGTCTTTTTCCAAAGCTTCAGGTGTAAGTTTGGCATCTTGTCGATAAGTCGCCGAAAGCATTATTTCTTTTATTAATGTTTTAATAGACCATTTGTATTCATTCATAAACTTATAACTCAAATAGTCTAAAAGCTCTTGATTTTGTGGAACTGCACCCTGTGAACCTAAATCCTCTAAGGTTTCTACCAATCCCAGCCCAAATAATTGTTCCCAAACTCTGTTTACCATAGTTCTAGCCACCAAAGGATTATTTTTTGAGGTCATCCATTCAGCTAAACCTAATCTGTTAGCAGGAAATCCTGTTGGTATTGTTCCTAGGGAAGCAGGTACACCCGCTTTAACTTCATCACCCAAAGAGAGCCAACTTCCTCTTTCAAAAACTTGCGTTTTTCTAGAAAAATCATTTGGGTTTTCTACCATTATAGGTGTTTTCTCGACATTTGCATTCAATAAATCCCAAAAAATCGTTTTTTGCTTATTGTTTTCGGCAGTATTGATTTCAGGAAATCCTTTCGTAAAATAAAACCAATCAAAAGTTATACCGTTTGCATTTGGATTGGTGAGTTTTGGATTGACATATTTGAGATAAATGTCATGAAAACCTTCCGTTGACCGAATCGGCAGTTCGATTTTTTTCCATCCTTTTTTATCTTGTTCGAATTTGACCTTCCATTTAGCAATAGAATTTCCTTTTGGTTCGTCTAAGTTTATTTCTAAAAATCCGCCTTCCAAATATTCCTTGTATTGAAGAATAACTTTAGTTTTTCCTGTCAAATTAATGTTTTTGAGCCTTGCTGAAGAATTATGTCGCATTGATAGCCACTTGGTATCCGAGAGTTCAGAATTTACGAAATTATCGCATTTTAGAGAATTATGCGATGGTTGAAAGGTTTTTATAAAATTTATTAATTCTTGCTTTTCAGGTTCGGAAACTGTTTTTTGTAGATACTCTCCCAAGCCGTTTAAAGCAGTCTTTTGCGTGTCATCAAAATGTCTGAAAATAGGATATTCGTCGTAAGTATCCTCATCACGGCTGTTATTAAAAAATGCCATAAACTTGTAATACTCATCATGCCGAAAAGGATCGTAAGGGTGACTATGGCACTGTACACACGAAAAAGAGGTGCCCATAAGCGTTTCCCAAGTAGTATTCACTCTATCCAAAACAGCTGCCACCCTAAACTCTTCGTTGTCAGTTCCTCCTTCGTCATTGGTCATTGTATTGCGATGAAAAGCTGTGGCGATATACTGATCTTCGGATGGGTTTTTTAAAAGATCTCCCGCTAACTGTTCCTTTAAAAAAATATCATAGGGTTTATCTTCATTGAATGCCCGAATTAACCAATCTCTGTAACGCCAAATATTTCTGTCGCCGTCTCTTTCGTAGCCTTTGGTGTCCGCGTATCTGGCCATGTCGAGCCACATGGAGGTCCATTTTTCACCATAATGCTTCGAACTCAACAAGCTGTCTATCAATAGATCGTAGTTCTTGTTTTGTAAAAACTGATTTCGGAGATTATCTGATGCTGGAAAACCAATAATGTCTAGTGCTGTTCTTCTTAATAAATCTTCGGAGGAGGCCTCTTTTGAAGGTTTTAATCCTTGTTTTTCAGCATTTTTGTAGATATATCTGTCTATGTCATTTTTTACCCATTCATTAGAAAAATCAGGAATTTCGGGTTTTTCAACTGGAACATAAGCCCAATGCTCCTTCCATTCAGCTCCTTGGTCCACCCATTTGGTTAAGATTTCTATCTCTTCATCAGTAAGTGGTGCTTTTTCATGCGGCATCCTTTCTTCTGGGTCTTTAGTGGTAAGTCTTTTGATAAACTCACTCGAAGAAGCATCTCCTGGTACAATTCCGATTTTTCCCGATTTACCTTTTCCGTAAGCTTCTTCTTTGAATAATAAACTGTAGCCTCCCTGCTTTTTTACACCGCCGTGGCAGGTAATACAACTTTTATTGATAATGGGTTTGACTTGCGAATTGTAGTCAATTTTAGATTGAACACGGCATGCGTAATTGAAGAGCAAGAGCCCAAGAATTGAGAAAACAAGAATTTTGAGAGAAGCTTTTTTAAACATTCTTTTTACCGGCGGTTGAAACAGCTCACAATTTAAAAAAATCTTCTTAAATAATTTTAATAAACCTCTGATTTAAAGAACCAATGAAGCTATTCCATTTAAAAAACCCTAGGGAGTTGCAGAAACCCAAACTTCGCCATCTTCAAAATATTCCTTTTTCCAAATGGGAACAGTTTCTTTTAGTGTGTCTATTGCAAACTGACAGGCTTCGAATGCTGCTTTTCTGTGGGCAGAAGATGCTGCTATTATTACTGGTACTTCGCCAACTTCTAGTCTACCAATGCGGTGATGAATTGCCATTTGGCTTAAGCCAAACTTTTCTTTGGCCAGATTCGCTATTTTTTCCATTTCTAAAATAGCCATGGGTTTATAAGCCTCAAAATCTAGACGAAGTACGGTTTTTCCTTTTGTCAAATTTCTAACTGTACCAACAAATGTTACAATGCCTCCTACTTCATCAGAAGAAACTAATGAAACGCATTCTTCAAGAGATAATATGTTTTCTGTGAGTTTTATCATTATTATTTTAATCAACCTCCACTTACAGGCGGCACCAAAACTACCTCGTCTTTTTCAGACAAAATTTGAGTCATTTCGGCATAATCTTCGTTTACAGCTATTCTTAACGAGTTCAATTTGTTTAATTCTGGATACTCCTTTTTAAGGTTTTCCATGAAAACACCAACCGTTGTACCTTCTTCAAGCTCAATTTGATTTTCAAAAACACCAACCATTTCTTTAGTAATACCAAAACACAGCAGTTTTATTTTCATATATATTTTCTTAAAACATTATAACTTACATAGGCAATCAAAATGGCTGTTGCTTTTCTGACCCACACTTGGGTAAATTTATTCGTTGCCAAATAAGTTCCTATAAAACCGCCAATTCCTACTGCCACCATCAAAGCTAAGGCCAAAGTCCAAGGAAAATCCAAGGTCAAACTTTTTGATTGTCCTAATAAGCCCGAAAGCGAATTTACTAAAATAAAGAAGCTCGCTGTGGCAGCAATGTTTTTAGGTTTATCCCAATTTAACATATTAAGAACGGGCGAAAGAAAAATGCCTCCTCCAATCCCTACCATACCAGATAAAAACCCAATGCTTCCTCCCAAAACTGCATTAAACCATACTTTCTCGTTTAGATTTGTTGAAAAATCTACTTTTGATTGAGGTTGAAACCACATCAATATAGCAGCAATAAAAAGTGTTATACCCAATACTATAAAAAATAACTTTTCTGAAATAGGCAACAAGCCCCCTATAAAAGCCATAGGCACACTAACGAAAACCAAAGGACCAACTTTTTTAAGATTAAGAAATCCTTTTTTATAAAACTGCAGGGTGCCATTAGAAACTACCGTGAGATTACAAAGCAAAGAGATAGACCTCAATATTTTAAAATCAATATTGAAAAGGGTCATTACAGCTAAATAACTAGAACCTCCTCCAAAGCCAACGGAAGAATAGAGCAATGCTATTCCAAAAAATAATAATAACAACTGAGCATTATCGAAAACTATCTGCATTTAACGAATGTTTCTTTTTTACAAAAATGACAAATATTTACGCCTCCTCAAAAAAAATACGGAAATTGAGCCATTATTTAATTAAATGAAGGAAATAAGCAAAATACTGAGCTTCTACGATTCTCTGAAAAAATCAGCCAATCAAGCTTGTGCCTTGGCGATTGTGGTTTACGTTGAAGGCTCTTCATACAGGCGTACAGGTGCCAGAATGCTGGTGAGCGAAAACGGTTTTTGGGAAGGTGGCATAAGTGGTGGATGCCTAGAGGGTGATGCTCTAAAAAAAGCTCGCATGGCTATTTTAAAATCAAAACCTAACTTAGTAAGATACGACACAAGTACCGACGATGATCATCAAATAGGAGTAGGCTTGGGTTGCAATGGTATTATAGATGTACTGTTTATTCCTATAGATTATCAAAGCTCGGAAAATGCGATAGAAATATTAAAAAAAGGTATAGCTGAAAATATAAATACGATAGTTTCCATAACCAATTCAGACGCTCATCCTGAATTTCTGGGTAAAATTTTCGCCTATACTTCTACCGAGGATTTGGCGTTCCTGTCTGAAATAGTTGATATAAAAAGTTTTGCCGAGGAAATTGAAAATCTGGAAAAGTCTAAAAATTATAATTTTGACAATAAAATCAGGGTTTTTGTAGAAAAAATTCCAACACCTATTCAAGTTTATATTTTTGGAAATCAATATGACATTTATCCTTTAATTGAGCTTCTAAAAATGCTTTATTGGGAAATACTAATTGTATCCGAACCCTCAAAAATAAAGAACCCAGAAGGCTTATCTATTATTAGTCCCACAGATTTTAATATAGAAAATATCAATGAAAATTCGGCTTGTTTACTGATGTCCCATTCCTTAGAAACCGACAAAGCTAATTTAAGAAAATTGACAACCGCTAATCCAAAATACATAGGTATGCTTGGGCCAAAGAAACGCTCAGAAAGAATAATTTCAGAATTAAAAACAGAAGGTGTTGTTATAAAAGAAAATGTGATTTTTGCACCGACAGGATTAGATATTGGTGCAAACACGCCGGAGGAAATCGCACTGGCCATATTAGCTGAAATAAAGGCAGTTTTTAATGAAAGAGCTGGTGGCTTTTTAAAAAGTCGAACTTTGCCGATTAACGAAAGAAATGAAGAAATTTTTAAATTTAATTGAATGGTTTCGGTAGAAAAAGCTTTCGAACTTATCATGCAAAATACGCTTTCTCTAAAGGTAGAAAGCATCCCTTTTCAAAAAGCATTGGGACACATTCTGGCAGAAGACCTGGTGGCTGACCGAAACTTCCCGCCTTTTGATAGAGTAACAATGGACGGAATAGCTATTGATTTTAAGGCTTATAAAAATGGTAGACGCAAGTTTAAAATACAAGAAATGCAAGCCGCAGGAGATGAGCAAATAACCTTATCTTCCGACCAAAGTTGCATAGAAATTATGACCGGCGGAGTTTTACCTAAAAACACCGACACGGTTATTAGATATGAAGATGTAGAAATTGTAGATGGAATGGCAGAGATATTGGTCGACATAAAACAAGGCCAAAATATTCATTTAGAAGGCGTAGACAAAAAACAAGGAGAGCTTGTTTTGAAACAAGGCACAAAAATTAATGCTTCTCATATAGCTTTGGCAGCCTCGCTTGGAAAAGAAAACTTGAATGTTTATGTATTGCCCAAAATCGCCATTATCTCTTCAGGAGATGAGTTGGTAGATGTTACAGATCAGCCACTTCCACATCAAATTCGAAAATCTAATGTGTATGCCATAGAAACCATCCTCAAAAAAGTAAATGCAGAAATTACCCATTTCCATATTGCTGATGACTTAGAAAACTCCGTAGAAAAAATAAAAGAGCTTTTAAAAGAATTTTCTGTTTTGATATTTTCAGGTGGAGTATCAATGGGCAAAAAAGACTTTATCCCAGAAGCCTTAGCTCAAAATAGTGTAATCGAAGTATTTCATAAAATCTCACAAAAACCAGGAAAACCCATGTGGTTTGGAAAAACTGACAAAAACCTTGTTTTCGCTTTGCCTGGAAATCCGGTTTCAACATATTTATGCACTTTACGCTATGTTTTGCCTTTTTTAGAAAAAAGTCTCGGAACAAACAAAGGGGAATTTCAAAAAGTAATATTAGGAGAAAACATAGTTTTCAAACCCAAACTTAGCTATTTTTTGCAAGTAAAAATCATAAACGAAAATGGTGCTTTTTACGCATTTCCTTTAAAACACAATGGTTCGGGTGACTTTATAAGTTTGATTAACGCTGACGGATTTGTGGAGTTGCCAAACTCCGAAAATGATTATTTTGAGAAGGGAAAAATCGTAAATTTTTTCGCTATTTGATTTAAACCTAAACAAACTGTGACAAAAAAAGAAATAAGAACACATTTCAAAGGCTTAAGAAATGCACTAAAATCGGAGGAAATTGATAAAATGAGCAAGCGGATACACGATTTGTTGTTTAGCAGATTGATGATGCACCGCTATTCGCCTATTCATTTATATCTACCTATTAAAAGAAATAATGAAGTAGATTCACTTTTGATTTTAAACACACTTCGAAAAGATTTTTCCCCAGATATATTTATTCCAAAAAGTCTAGAAAACGGAGAACTGCTCCATACCAAATTTTTAGAATCAACACCTGTCGAAACCAATCATTGGGGCATAGAAGAACCGATAGACATAGAGCACGCACTGAATTCAGAGGCTTTTTTTGAGCAATTCAAAAACGAAGACATCCTGATTTTTGTGCCGCTTTTAGCTTTCGACAAAAAAGGAAACCGTGTGGGTTATGGAAAAGGTTTTTACGACAGATTTCTTCAATATGCCACCAAAGACACCACCATCGTAGGACTTTCTCTTTTTGAACCAACCGACTTAATTGAAGATCCGAATGAATTTGATGTCAAAATGAATTTTTGTGTTACGCCGGAGCGAGTTTGGGCTTGGTAAATTAAATGTAAAATGACTAAACACCTAAGCATAACGATTTTCCAAATCGTTTAAATATATAAGCTGCTAATATTCAAATTTTCAAATGACTTTCATATACTATTTCATCCTTATATTTACCAATTACCCGATTAAATAGAAACTACATTTTTTGATGTCCTTTGCGGCGATTTGAAAAATCGCCGTACAAAAAATCCAAACCTATTTTCATTTAAAAAATCTTTTCCGTAATTTTGCAGCCCTTTTACACCCATCAATACATTTACAAACATTTCAACAAAAAGAGAATAGACCTCTCTCTTTATCAATAATTTAAATACCCTGCCATGGGTCGGGGGGTAAGATTATTTATCATGAAAGTTGCAGTAGTAGGAGCTACCGGTCTAGTGGGTGGCGAAATCTTGAAAGTTTTGGCGGAAAGAAATTTCCCTGTTTCAGAAATCATTCCAGTCGCTTCTGAGCGTAGTATCGGAAAAAAAATCAGTTTTAAGGGTCAAGAATTTACCGTTGTGGGTTATGACGAAGCCATCAAAATGAAGCCAAACGTGGCAATATTCTCTGCTGGTGGTGGCACTTCGCTGGAGATGGCTCCAAAATTTGCAGATGCTGGCATTACGGTTATTGACAACTCATCGGCATGGCGTATGGATCCTACCAAAAAATTGGTAGTACCAGAAGTAAACGCAGATTGTTTGACTTCGGAAGACAAAATCATTGCAAATCCAAATTGCTCCACTATACAGATGGTGGTAGTAATGAAGCCTTTGCACGACAAATATAAAATCAAACGTGTGGTAGTTTCTACCTATCAGTCGGTTACGGGAACTGGAAAGGCGGCCGTTGACCAGCTTTTTGCCGAAAGAGCAGGTGACGATAGCGTTTCGAAAGTATATCCGCACAAAATCGACTTAAACGTATTACCTCACATCGACGTATTTCTTGAAAATGGATATACCAAAGAAGAAATGAAGATGATAAAAGAGACCAACAAAATCATGGGAGACGATAGCATCAAAGTTACGGCAACCACGGTTCGTATACCTACTATCGGTGGTCACTCCGAGGCGGTGAATATCGAATTTGAAAACGATTTTGACTTGACAACCGTGCGTGAATTATTGGCCGCTACCGAAGGTGTTATTGTACAAGATGATCCAGCCAATTTCCTATACCCAATGCCTATCACGGCACACGGTAAAGACGAAGTATTTGTAGGCCGTATACGCAGAGACGAATCACAAGAAAAAACGCTAAACCTTTGGTGCGTAGCAGACAACCTTCGTAAAGGTGCCGCTACAAATGCCGTACAAATAGCAGAATATCTTTTGAAAAAAGAGATGATATAACAAAACCCAATAAGAATCAAGTGTAAAATCCTGCTAAGCAATTGGCGGGATTTTTTTGTTTTTTAAGAAAAAATGGAATTAAATAATAGATAAAGTTTTATTCAATAAAATATTTGCTCAAAAGTCTTTCAGAAATTTTAACTTTATTGAAAAAATAACGAATGCGAAACCTATACTTTATTCTGTTTACCTTTTATTCTTTTTGTGCGGTTTCACAAAAACCTGATTTAAATAAAACTATTTCTGAAATCCTAAAGAGCAAAAATGCCACAGTAGGCGTTTCCATCTATGATTTTTCTTCAAAAAAATCTTATGGAATAAACCAAAACGAGCATTATCCAATGCAAAGTGTTTTCAAGTTACACATTGCTTTAACAGTTTTGGATTTGGTTGATAGAGACAAATTGAGTCTCACACAAAAGGTTTTTATTTCGAAAGAACGCATGCAGCCCGATTGGTACAGCCCTTTAAGGGACAAATACCCAAATGGAAATATTAAACTAACTTTGGCTGAAATTCTTAAACCAACGGTTTCTGAAAGCGATAATGTGGGTTGTGAGGTTCTTCTTGATCTTATAGGTGGACCAAAAGTGGTAGATGCTTATTTGAAAAAAATTGGCATGAAAGATGTTCAAGTAAAACATAACGAAACCGTTATGCAGGCCTCTTGGGAGCCGCAATTTGAAAATTACTCTTCGCCCAACTCGGCAGTTGAGCTTTTGATGGCAATACACAAAAATAAAATTTTATCTACTAAAAGTAGAGCATTTGTCCAAAAATTACTTTTAGAAACCTCCACTGGCCCCAAAAGAATTAAAGGTCTATTGCCTAAAGGAATTATAGTTGCACACAAAACTGGCACTTCTGGCACAAATAAACAAACAGGTGAAATGGCAGCGGTAAACGATATTGGTTTAATTACTTTACCAAACGGAAACCAATTTGCTATTGCTATTTTTGTGAGTAAATCGAAAGAAAAAATTGAAACAAACGAAAAAATAATAGCTGAAATTGCCAAAGCTGCTTATGATTATTTGAAATGAAAGATTTTGAATATTTAGTAAAACGATTCAACAAATGCTCTTTACCCAAAGAACAATGGACGCACGAAGCACATCTAGTGGTAGCCATTTGGTATTGTAAAAACTACGCCTTAGAAAAAGCTTTGAATCTACTAAGGTTTCAAATTAAATTTTATAATACATCCGTCGGTACACCAAATTCACACACCCGAGGATATCACGAAACTTTGACTAGATTTTGGCTTTTGATTGCCGCCATGTTTGTAAAGTCATATTCTGGAAAGAGTTTTGAAGAAACAGCGGATGCTATTTTAGCTTCTCCATTTGCAAATCGAGGTTTGGCCTTAGATTATTACTCACAAGAGGTTTTGTTTTCTTTAAAAGCTCGAAAAAGTTGGGTTGAACCCGATTTACAAAAGCTCCCATTAGATAATGAAACTTGTTTTCCATTAGAAGCACATTTTATTCTCTCTGATGAAGAATTTTCAACTCAGTTCGCATCAAAAATCTTGAATCCTGAAATTTTCACGCATGAAGCACATCTGCGATTAGCTTGGATCTTGATAAAAAATCACGGTTTGGAAAAAGGAACAGAATTGATTTGTTCACAAATATTGGCATTCGTAATTCCTCTCGGTGCAGAAGAAAAATTTAATACCACACTCACAGTAGCATCTATGAAAATGGTGAATCATTTTATACAAAAAGTCGAAAGTGATGACTTTTTAGACTTTATCCAAACTTTTCCAGCTTTGAAATACGAATTCAAGAACTTAGTTTCCAAACATTATAGTTTTGATATTTTAAAAGAAGAAAGAACAAAAAAAGCGTTTGTTGAGCCCGATTTGTTGGAGTTTTGATTTAAGAATATGGACTAACTAAAACACTTCCATTAATTGATTTTATAATTGCCGAAAGTCCTTCATCATCACCATCAATCCCATAAAGTTCCGAATAAAGCAATTTTACTAATTCTTTAATTTCAAAACCAGAAAACTGACTTTTCGATAAATAAGGCACCAACATTAATATTTGATTTGTTGATTCGGTGCCATCTAAAGCAGGTAAAATGTATTTAACATTTTGCAAAACCAATGCACCATTTTTTTGATAAAAAGCTATCCTTTTAATTCTCAGTTCTTTGTCTTCTCCAAATTCGGGGTCATCTACTTCCATCAAAAGATGTTTTTTTTGGTTGTTAGCATACTCTTTCAATTGTTTGAATAGCCTCTCCCCTACTTGATTTCCCCTATGGTTATGTTTAACAGCCAAATAATCTAAAAGCAAAAAATCAGACCCAAGCAAGTCAAATAAGAACCCAATGCCTACCACTTTGTTGTTAAGTTTGGCTGCAAAAAGTACTTCTTTGTTTATTTTTAGTCTGATTTTTAATGTTTCTATTGGCTGACGCTCATTGGCAGGAAAAGATGATTCATAGATTTCGAAAACCTCTTTAAAGGTTTCTAGTTCATCTATTTCTACCTTAACTATCTCCATGCACTATTATGAGTTTTGGCTTTTTACATAAAGTTATACAGAAAGCCACCTAACTTTTGTCTTTTGAGGTAATGCCCTAAAAATCTTGCCTTATGACTCTGTGCTTTATGCCTTTGTGCCTAATGCCACATAGCTTCATTTACTCAATCCCCTTCCCAGTTGCTGCCCAATAAATACCTCCGTAGATATGGTCTAGGAAAGTTTGATCTGAGAATGTAGCAGGTATGTGTCCTAAAGCAGTATAAAATGCTCTCCCACCATCATATGGATGATACCAGCTGATTGGATGCACATCTCCCATTCCTTTGCCTTCATTAGGTCCCCACTTTGTTTTTGGGTCGTAGGTTTTTTCGTCAACAGTCACCAAAATTTTTAAATCATTTGATTTTGCAGGCGTTTGAAACTCATACCATTCGTCTGTCCAAAGTAGTTTTTTCGGAAAACGCTCCATGCCAGGGAAATTGCTATCCTGCACTCTCAAATATGCTGTTTGCTGTGCTGGGTGAATTTTAAACATCATTCCCACCATTTTGGTGTACCATGCCCATTCGTATTCGGTATCAGACGCACTGTGAATACCCACAAACCCTTTTCCTGATTGGATAAATTTCTCTACTGCTTTCTGTTGTTCGTCGTTTAAAATATCCGCAGTCGTATTTAAAAAAATGATAACTTGGTATTTTTCTAAATTTTTATCAGATACAAATTGTGTGTTTTCTTGCCAGTCTACATCAAAATTATGTCTTTCTCCCAATTTTCTAATTGCTTCAACGCCCTCATGAATAGACTCATGGTGCCAGCCACCGGTTTTAGTGAAAAGAAATACCTTGAATTGTTTTTGGGCAAATGCCGAAACATTAAATACTAAAGTAGCAATAAGAGCCAAAAGCACTCTATTTTTCATTTTTATTAAATTTAAAGATTGAATAATATGGTCAAACTTACAAAAAGAATGGCAATTTAATAGTTTCTGTAAAGCAAAAAATAGCCCCAAGAAAATACTTGAGGCTTTAGTTTTTAATGTAATATCATTTTTTGTAATAAAAAAGTGCCTATCCCCGCAAAATAACCAATTAGTGCAAGCCAACTTATTTTTTTCAAATACCAAAAAAACTCTATTTTAGCAATACCCATAGCTGCCACGCCTGCTGCAGAACCAATAATTAATATGCTGCCGCCCGTACCTGCACAATAAGCCAAAAGCTCCCAAAACTGATTATCCATAGGAAACATATCCATGGAGTACATTTCTTTAGCAGCAGCAACCAAAGGTACGTTGTCGACAATTGATGACAATAGGCCTATTGCCGTAACAACAATAGTTTGATTTTTCAGATTTTCGGTGAGCCAATTTGCGGCAGAAGCAAGAATCCCTTCAGTTTCTAATGCACCTACTGCGAGTAAAATTCCCAAAAAGAAAAGTATACTAGGAAGATCTATTTTTTCTAAAACTCTATAAATAGAAAGCTTGTTTTTTAAATGCTCATCTTTGTCTTTTAACAATACTTCTCCAACAACCCAAATAGTTCCTAAAGCTAAGAGCATCCCTAAAAACGGAGGTAAATGAGTAATTGATTTAAAAACAGGTACAGAAAGTAGTCCCAACATCCCTATCCAAAAAATAATGTATTTACCAAATTCTGGTGCAGCTTCTTCATTTTTATTAAGACTCTCTTTTTTCAAGGGCAATGTGCCTTTCATTGAAAACGCTGAGAATAACAATGGAATCAAAAGACTAACTAAAGATGGTAAAAACAAACCTTTGATTAAGTTTCCAGTAGAAATTTGCCCGCCAATCCAAAGCATTGTTGTGGTAACATCTCCAATTGGAGACCATGCTCCTCCAGAATTTGCCGCTATTACTACAAGGCCAACATACAATAGTTTGAGGTTTTTATCATGAACCAACTTTCCAATCAAAGCTGTCATAACTATTGTAGTTGTTAGATTGTCCAACAAGGCAGACATAAAAAATGTAATCAAAGATAGAATCCAGAGTAATCGTGATTGGCTTGTAGTTTTTATTTTGTCCGTAATGATTTCAAAACCACCGTAGGTTGCCACTAATTCAACAATAGTCATGGCTCCCATCAAAAAGAACAAAATTTGGGCGATTTCACTTAAGTGTTCATTAAGTTTTTCATTGGTGTGTTCCATATTGGGTGAAACTAGTGCCACCAAAGTCCAACAAAAAACCCCTGTTAATAATGCAGAGGCCGATTTGTTTATTGAAATATTATGTTCGAGAACGATAGCTGTATATCCAGCTATAAAAACGAGAATTAAAAGTGTTGTCATTTTTTATAAGGGGTTAAATTTTATCAAATTTAGAAGACTATTTGATATTTTATCCTCCCTAAACCACTTTTTTTTAAATAATGTTTAAATTAAATAATTTCTTTTTTAATCAATTAATAATAAGTGCGTTATTTAGTAAAAATGCAGACATAAAAAGAAAAAAAGGTTGCCATTTTTGGCAACCTTTCATTTAAAAATATTATTGGTTTTAAACAAAAATACTTTTCTGTAAAAGATATACTGCTATACCAGAAAAATACCCAATCAATGCCAACCAACTGATTTTTTTCAAGTACCAAAAAAACTCAATTTTGGCAATCCCCATAGCTGCAACACCCGCTGCCGAGCCAATTATTAATATGCTTCCTCCCGTACCCGCACAAAATGCCAATAACTCCCAGAACGGGTCATCCATTGGAAATTGCTCTAAGCCGTACATTCCCATCGCAGCCGCTACCAAAGGCACATTGTCAACTATTGAAGAAAGTATACCTATAATAGTGACAACTACCGTCTGATTTTTAAGATTTGTAGTTAGCCATTCCGCAGCAGAGGTAAGCAATCCTACCGATTGTAAAGCTCCTACTGCAAGCAAAATACCCATAAAGAAAAGAATGCTTGGCAGGTCAATTTTTTCCAGAACCCTAAAAATTGATAATTTATCTTTTATTTCGACTGCTTTATCCTTAATGAGTATTTCCGCAACAGCCCAAATAACTCCTAAAGCTAATAACATACCCATAAAAGGAGGCAAATGCGTAATAGACTTGAATATTGGAACAGATAATAATCCGCACAATCCAACCCAAAAAATTATGTTTTTACCAAAAGTCAATCCTTCAGTTCCACTTTTTTTAGTGCTAGTTTTTACAGGCAAATCGCCTTTCATTTGTGTAGAAAGTACCAATAATGGTATCAATAAACTTACCAAAGAAGGTAATATCAACTGGCCAATTATACTTCCTGTAGAAATTTGTCCACCTATCCATAGCATAGTAGTGGTAACGTCTCCAATCGGCGACCAAGCTCCACCAGAATTGGCAGCAATCACTATCATTCCGACATACATTAATTTAAGTTTTGTGTCTTGCACAATTTTTCCTATCAAAGTCGTCATCACAATTGTGGTGGTAAGGTTATCTAAAAGTGCCGACATGAAAAATGTAATTAGGGCGATAATCCACAACAATCGAGATTGACTTGTGGTAGTAATTCTGCTAGTAATGATCTCAAAACCACCGTAAGTTGCTATCAGCTCAACTATAGTCATAGCACCCATCAAAAAAAACAAAATACTAGCTATTTCGCTTAGATGTTCATTAAGATGATGTAAAGTTTCTTCAATATTAGGGGAAATTAAAGCAACTACCGTCCATGTTAAAACTCCTGTTAAAAGAGCCGAGGAGGATTTATTAATCGAAAGTTTGTGTTCTAGTACGATGGCTGCATATCCAACCAAAAAAATCAAAATAATTAGTCCTTCCATATTTTATATATACATAGTTTTTTCAAAAATAAGTGTGGTGACCGAAAAACAAGCATAAAAATTTAAATTTTTGCCTTTTTGAAAAAAGCAAATTGATATTATGCAATAAAATATTCTTAGGTTTAAAAGTGAAAATTGCCGAATTTACGTTTAAAATTATGCATTTATTAAATTCCATTCTTTACGGTAAGGCCGCCATAATAATTTATTAGCTTTTCGGTTTTTTACAAATCTCTCATTTACATTATCCCAATGAAGCTCTTTACCTAAACGGTAGGAAATCAAACCCAAATGCATCGGCATGGTCATTTTTCGAGCATAAGCAAGATTAGATTCTGGTTGGGTTCGTGTTTTTACTGCGTCTACGAAGTTTTGTTGATGGCCGGGAGATCTAGTTATAGTTATCGGCACTTCAGGAACATCCAACATTGTTACGCCATTTATAGTTATTTCCTTTGTGCTATAATCGCAGATCAAAGTTCCTTTTTCTCCTTCAAAATAAGCTCCTATTCCTCTTGCTGCTGCTCCCGGAACATTTGGGGGCGTTGAAGTCCAAAACAACTTTAAATTTTCAAATTCATAGGCAATATCTATGGATTTGGGAGCAGTTGCCACACCTTCTGGTTTCGTACCAGTCGCTGAAACTTTCTTAAGATTTTGCGGATCCAATGACATCCAAACGATATCCGCTATATGACACCAAAAATCTTGAAAAACGCCACCTGAATAATCTAAAAAATAACGATAATTGAAGTGTACTCTTTCTGGCGAATATTTATGATAGGGTGCTGGCCCTAACCACATATCATAATTCAAATTGGCTGGAGGTTTTTGGTAATTTGTTGGCCCCAAAACTGGCGGAAAACCTGTTTTCCATAGTCTCACCGTTTTTATTTGACCCAATACACCTGATTTTATTATTTCGGCTACACGGTGATAATTTTCGCCTGCGTGTATCTGTGTGCCTAATTGAAATATTTTATTGTGCTTTTGTTGAGCGGCCAGCATCATTTGTCCTTCTTTTACAGAAAAAGAAAGCGGTTTCTCTCCATAAACATCTTTACCAGCTTCAAATGCCATAATAGCTAATTGTGCATGCCAATGATCAGGTGTGGCAACCGTTACGGCATCAATATCTTTTCTATCTAAAACCTTTCTGAAATCATCAAATAGTTCAAGTTTTCGGTCAGGATATTTTTCGGAGTATTTTTTAGCTGTATTATTAAGGTGCTCAGAATCTAAATCGCAAATTCCCACCACATCCACTTCTTGTAAAGCCCCAAACCAGTTGAGATGGGCATTGCCCATGCCACCTAATCCTATATGAGCTACTCTTAATTTATCGCTTGGAGCTACTTTTCTAGCAAAACTTGGAAATGCGGCCATGCCTAAGGTAGCCAATGCAGTTTTCTGAAGAAACTGCCTTCTTGAAGTAAGGTTTTTCATATCAAAAATAGGGTTGAATTATTTCTAATATGAATGTAGCAGTTTTTTCAATCAAGTAAAACAATTTTCCTAAATTGTTAACACTATTATTTCAAAAAACACTTTTCCTTTATAAGGTTTGTCAATTATATATATTTTTATGAAGTTAGTATTACCTAGTTAAATAATAAATTTCATACATAAGATAAGCTTTTCTTTTCATATCCTACAAAGCCTCCAACAATAATTCCGCAAGGTCATAAACCTTTACCTCGTGTTCTTTTTCTTTGTTTTTTACGCCATCAGACATCATAACCATGCAGAAAGGGCAGGCAACCGCTATCGCTTTTGAACCTGTTGATAAGGCGTCTTCTATTCGTTCTACATTTATATCTTTAGTGCCTTTTTCTGGTTCTTTAAACATCTGTCCACCACCAGCTCCACAGCACAAGCCATTGGTTTTGCATTTTTTCATCTCCACCAATTCGGCATCCAATGCTTTTATAACATCTCTTGGAGCTTCATATATATCATTTGCTCTTCCGAGATAGCAAGAATCGTGATAAGTAATCTTTTGACCTTTAAAAGCACCTCCACTTACTTTTAGTCTACCTTCGTTGATAAGGTTTTGTAAATACGTAGAATGGTGAATTACATCATAAGTACCTCCAAGCTCGGGATACTCATTCCTCAAAGTATTGAAACAATGGGGACATGCTGTTACAATATTTTTTATACAATAGCCATTCAGAACCTGAATGTTTTGCTGTGCCAACATCTGAAAAGTAAACTCATTTCCAGCCCTTCTTGCGGGATCGCCAGTACAAGCTTCCTCTGTACCTAACACAGCAAACTTAATGTTGAGGTGATTCAATATTTTCACAAAAGCTTTCGTGACCTTTTTGTAGCGATCGTCAAACGAACCAGCACACCCTACCCAAAACAAGATTTCAGGTGTTTCACCATTCATTGCCATTTCGGCCATTGTAGATACTTTGTATTCCATGTATTTTAAATGATATAAAACAAAAATAGTATGCTTGCATAATATTTGCAAATCTCTACCTCTTTAATTAAATACTATTCTGATTTTAGGTATTATTTTATCGCTTTTTGAAAAATATAATACATTTATGACAACTTGAGATTTACCTGTGTCAAAAATTCACAAAACATTAGTAATATATTACTAAAAAGTTGTCTAATTTTTTGATATTTTTGAGTTTACAAAAATCTAATGATGCTTAACAAGAACCACTTAAATAAAACCTCTATTTTACCTGAGAAAGTACTTCAATTTGGAACAGGCGTATTGCTTCGCGGATTAGTCGATTATTTTATCGACAAGGCCAATAAAAACGATGTATTCAACGGAAGTGTAGTAATGGTAAAAACTACAGGGCCAGATGTGTCAGAGTTTACCCAGCAAGATAATCTCTATACGATTTCAGTAAGAGGTATCGAAAACAATCAATTGATAGAAGAAGATATAATTATTGAATGCCTTAGCAGAGTGTTGAGCTCGAAGACTCACTGGGAAGAAATTCTAAAAACGGCTGAAAATCCTGAAATACAAATAGTAGTATCTAATACTACCGAAGCTGGCCTCCAATATACTGAAGAAAATGTGCTAGAGGGTTGCCCAGACTCTTATCCTGGAAAGCTCGTGGCATGGCTTCATAGAAGATATTTAACTGTTAAAACCGAAACGGTGGTTATACCAACAGAATTGATTGTTGACAATGGTAAAGTTTTAAAAGATATAGTATACCAACACATCTCTCATAACAAACTTGGAGAGGACTTCACAAAATGGCTAGATAAAAAAGTTAGATTTTGCAGTTCTTTAGTAGATAGAATAGTACCAGGAAAACCGAATCAAGAAGAAGCTCAAAAGCTTTTTGAAAAAATTGGTTATACCGACAATCTTATCATAAAGTCAGAAGTTTACCGACTTTGGGCCATTGAGGGTGAAAATCTTGAAGATATTTTGACATTTGCTGAAGTTGACAATGGCGTTAAAATAGCCAAAAACATAGAAAAATATAGAGAATTAAAGCTTCGCTTGTTAAATGCCCCACATTCACTTTTATCTGGAATGGCCTACTTGTCAGGTTTCAAGCTAGTAAAAGACGCTCTCAATGACGAAATGATGGAAAAATACATCACCATTTTGATGCTTACCGAATTAGGACCAGCTATTCCTTTAGATTTAGACCTTAAAACTATTCATAGATATGGAAGAGAGGTAATGGATAGATTCAGAAATCCATATCTAGAACACCAATGGATAAGTATTACCCTTCAGTACACTTTAAAAATGAAAGCTAGAGTTATTCCTTTGCTTTTAAATTATTACAAAGCTTTTGACACCGTGCCTCAGTATTTTGCTAGATGTTTTGCTGCTTATTTATTGTTTATGAAAGCTACAAAAGAAGTGGATGGGAAATATTTCGGAGAATATAATGGTGTAGAATATCCGATAAATTGTGATTCAGCAGGATATTTTAAATCTGTTTGGGATAATCATAATGCCCATGAAGTGGTTACGGTTGTTTTGAAAAACAAAGAACTTTGGGGAACAGACTTGAGTTTATTGCATGATTTTGAAAGTAATGTAGAAAGCCACTTATCCAATATGCAAATGCTTGGTGTAAAAGATGTTGTTTCTGCATTGAATGTATATGCATAAAACTCATTCTGTCTAAAAAGAAAAGCCTTCAAAATTCGATTTGAAGGCTTTTTTATTGTTAAAAAACGGAAAATTATAATTCTGCTCCGATTGCACCAATTTCATCTATTTCACTATCATCTGTTTGCAAACCGGCTATGTCTTCAAAGGCCGCGTAAAGAGAACAAATGCCTAATGGAACAGTAAATAACATTCCAATACCTAACAATATAAACCCGCTCATTGAAATAATCCCGACCACTATTAAAAACAAAAATATCATTAACCAATTCTTTGCTACAAGTTTGCGGCTGGTTTCCATAGCAGTCCACGCTTCTTTATTATGAAAAACAGCAATCATTGAAGCAAATACCCAACTTACGCCCAAAAATATAATAACCAATAGACCAATTCCTAAAATCGGAAGTGGTCCAGCCAATATCGCAGATATTATTTCTGAATTGTCTGCCCCTCTCAAAGAAAATATACTAACACCTACTGAAATAATGAACGGTAAAGCACATACAAGATATGCAACTGCAGTAATTAAAGCTATGACAATAAGTTTTCCAGCATGTTGAAACCCATTAAAAAAAGTGCCAAATGGCGGAATAGTTTTATTTTGTGAAATTTGATTAGACACTAAATAAAATCCAAATAATAGTAATGGAGAAAGAATTAAATTACCAAAAGGAATAAAATTAATAAAAAAAGAAATAACCATGAACACAGCCATGTAGCCTATATATGCTCCCATGTTGGCTTTTAATATTTCAAATCCTCGCGAGATATAATCTCCGATTTTAACTTCGTATCCATTGGCTAAATGATTTTCAAGCTTTTGTGACATTTTTTTAGGGTTTAAATTTTAATTATGAAATCCAAAGTTATTGTTTTCATTTTAATTACCAAACCTTTTCATTTTCAGGCAAATAAAAAAGCCTTTAGAATCTTATCTAAAGGCTCAAATATTAAAAACTTTAAATTTTATGCTACTAATTTTACCTCATAAAATGCCGAATGTTCAAACTTACTTTGGGCATAGTCTCTTGATACATTAAAACTTTTAATAGATTTATCTGAGGGTAATTCAAACATTGCATCTGTAAGAATAGCCTCACAAATAGATCTAAGTCCCCTAGCTCCAAGATTAAACACAATAGCTTGGTCTACAATATAATCCAAGGCATCATCTTCAAACTCTAGATGTATTCCCTCCATGTCAAACAATTTTTTGTATTGTTTGATTAGGGCATTTTGAGGTTGGGTTAATATTTTTCTAAGTGTTTCTTTGTCTAAAGGATTCAAGTAGGTCAACAATGGTAAACGACCTATTAATTCAGGTATCAATCCAAAAGATTTCAGATCTTGCTGTGTTACAAATTTCAGCAAACTTTCTTCGTCGTTTAGATCAAGTCCTTTGCTGTCTACTTTAAACCCAATTGGTGCTTTGTTTATACGCTTTGCTATATGTCTGGCTATACCGTCAAATGCTCCACCACAAATAAACAATATATTCTCAGTATTTACCTGTACCAATTGCTGGTCTGGGTGTTTCCTACCTCCTTGTGGTGGCACACCTACTATTGATCCTTCAAGTAATTTCAACAAACCTTGCTGTACACCCTCACCACTTACGTCTCTCGTTATAGACGGATTATCTGACTTTCTAGCTATTTTATCTATTTCATCTATGTAAACTATTCCTCTTTCGGCTAGCTCTGCATTATAATCTGCTGCCTGCAATAGTCTACTTAAAATACTTTCTACATCTTCTCCGACATATCCGGCTTCGGTCAAAACGGTAGCATCTGCAATAGCAAATGGTACTTGAAGCATGCGGGCGATTGTTCTAGCCAAATAGGTTTTACCTGTACCAGTTTCTCCTACCATGATGATATTTGACTTTTCGATATTTACATCTTCGTCACCCTTAGGTTGAGACAATCTTTTGTAGTGGTTATAAACAGCAACTGAAAGTACTTTTTTTGCTTCATCTTGACCTATAATAAATTTATCAAGATATTTTTTGAGCTCAATTGGTGGTTTGATATCAAATTTAGGTGTCTCTCCTTTTTTCTTCTTTTTGTTGGATTTTGGCCCAACTCCATAAAGCTCTTGTTGTATAAGCTCATAACCCTGCTCAATGCATAAATTACAGATGTGACCATCTGTCCCTGAAAGCAGAAGTTCTACTTCATTTTTTTTTCTACCACAAAAAGAGCAATTGGGTTCTTTGTTTGCTGCCATTAACTGAATTTTTTACAAAAATAAAGGTTTTTGACTGTGAAAACAATTCCTAAGAAAATAAGGAACCCAATTCTAATATTTTTATCAATTTTTTGATAAAATGAGACTATATTATATAAAAAAAGCTCTCCAATTCTGAAGAGCTTTTTCTTAAATATTAACTTATCTCAATTTCTATACAAAACTTCGTCTATCAAACCGTAAGCCTTTGCTTCTTCGGCTTTCATCCAATAATCTCTGTCTGAGTCTGCTTCAATTTCTTCGAATGTTTTACCCGAATGTTTAGCTAAAATATCATACAACTCTTTTCTAAGCTCGATGATTTGCTTCACTGTAATTTCCATATCACGTGATTGACCTTGAGCACCACCACTTGGTTGGTGAATCATCACACGTGCATGAGGCAAAGCCGTACGCTTTCCAGCTGCACCGCCAGCCAATAATACTGCCCCCATAGATGCAGCCAAAGAAGTACAAATAGTAGCCACTTCTGGACGCACATATTGCATAGTATCATACATACCCAAACCAGCATAAACCGAACCTCCTGGGCTATTTATGTACATTAATATATCTTTTTTGGCATCCACAGATTCCAAAAATAATAATTGAGCTACAACGATATTGGCAACTTGGTCGTCGACTCCTGTGCCTAAAAATATGATTCTGTCCATGATCAAACGAGAAAATACGTCTATAGCTGCGAAACGCATAGGTCTTTCTTCGATGATATTTGGAGTCATATTGGTCACATTGTGCTTCATGTAGTCATCAATCGTAAGACCATTCATGCCTGCGTGATGAACCGCATATTTTCTAAATTCTTCTCCTAAATGCATTTTAATTATTTGTTTATATTCAAAACTATGTAAATTTTCTAAAAGTTCAATTTCCTAAAACGTAAAAATCGGGTAAGAGCGAACCCTGAACCCGATTTTTTAAACAATAAACAATATCAGATATTATACTTTGTATTTCTCCGTAGCTATTTCGTTGAATTCCTCCACCATAACAGACTTCGTTTCTCTTTTAACTTTATCTTTCACAAAGTTCAACACTTTTCTACCGAATGCCTTCTCAAAATGTTTCTTTGTAGCTTCAGTGTTTTTTTCGTCCATTTGTTTTTTGGCCATGCTGTCTATAAACTCTTCCATGCCATCAAAACCTCCTTGCTGACCAAAATATCCTCTGATTTCGTTTTTGATTTCTTCCAAAACATCATCATACATTACTTTTATGTCGTTTTGTTTGGCTATTTCAGTTTTGATAAGGTCTAACCTCAATCCTCTCGCTATAGCGTCAAACTCTTTTTCTACATCTTCAGCGGTAGCTTTTCCAGCATTTATTTCAAGCAACCATTTTTTCAAAAACTCAGTCGGCAACTCGATTGATGTGCTATCTAACAATATTTTATCAATATCAAAATCTAACAAAAACTCAGATTCCCTTTTGTAATTTCCTTTAATAATCTCTTTTACTTGCGTCAAAAACTCCTCTTCAGAAGCCGCCTTATTTGGCCCTAAAACCTTATCATAAAACTCTTGGTTTAATTCTGAAGGAGAGATTCTCGTAATTTTATCAACTACAAAGTCGAAATCACCTGAAAGTGCCTCTGCCTCTTCATCAGATTTGCCAGTTGCAAAACCAAGTTCCTTTGTTGTTTCGAAAATCGACTGAATGTCAAACTTCAAAGAACTTCCTTTTTCTAATCCTACAAAAAGTTTTTGAGCATCTGCTTTTACTTTGTCTGTAGGAATTCCCGATTGAAAAGAAAACTCTGTAGACTCTTGTGAAAGGATACCAAACACTAAATCGCCCAATTCGGCTTCTTCTGGCTCAGTTTCTACTCCAAATCTTTTCTTCAAATCTTCGATAGATTCGTCAATTTGTTTTTGAGACGGCTCAATGTCATATTCTGTAATGGTAGGAAGCTCATCCACATTGATAGTGAACTCAGAAGCAAAACCGATTTCATAATCAAAGGTAAATTCTTTCTGAGCAGCCCAATCTATTTTATAAGAATCCTCTAATGGTGTTGGCTCTCCTACTACATTAAGGTTGTTTTCTTGAATTGATTTATTAACGGCATCACTAGCAATTTTGATAACTTCGTCTATCAAAATTCCTTTTCCGTAAATGTTTTTGATATATTGAATAGGCACATGACCAGGTCTGAAACCCTTTACGTGTGCTGTTTTCGCGTATTCTTTAAGTTTTTTATTTACTACTTCTTGGTAATCTGCCTCAGCAATTTCAACCTTCAAATTGGCATTTGTGGAAGAAACCTTGTCAAATTTTGTTTGCATTTATTTGAAATTTTGTTCTAAAACTATAAAATTTAAAAACCCTTCAAACAAGATATTAGTTTGAAGGGTTAGAAGTACGGGCGGAGGGAATCGAACCCCCACGCCTTGCGGCACTAGATCCTAAGTCTAGCACGTCTACCAGTTCCGCCACGCCCGCAAATGAATATGTCTCTCAATTATTCGGGGTGCAAAGTTAGATTTATTTTTTTATTATTCAAAAAATCACTCTGTATTTTTTAAAAAATATTATTCTTTAAATAACTTCTTAAATCTAAAGCTGTTTTTACTTTAAAAAATATCATAATTTATATACTTTAGCAGAAAGAATTATTGTTTTCCGATACGAGAAGATCTATGAGCTTGACCAAAGAAAATATTATACCTCAAGAACTCCCCAAAGAGTATTATACTGAATCGGAAAAAAAAGAGATTTCGAGGTGGTATAAAAAGATACTGCGAAATGCTAAAGAATATATAAAAGAAGGCGATACAAAAATAATTCGGAAAGCACTGAATATCTCCATGGAGGCTCATAAGGAGATGCGTAGAAAGTCTGGAGAGCCTTATATATACCATCCACTTGAAGTAGCTAATATTTGTGTTGAAGAAATTGGCCTTGGGCCAACCTCAATAATCTGTGCATTATTGCATGATGTTGTTGAAGATACTTCTATTACACTTACAGATATCAACAAGGATTTTGGACCTAAAGTCACTCAAATCATAGACGGACTTACCAAAATAGCCGAGAACTTTGAACAAACACAGTCTGCTCAAGCTGAGAATTTCAGAAAGATGCTTCTCACGCTTTCGCAAGATGTACGGGTAATCTTGATAAAACTTGCGGATAGATTGCACAATATGCGAACTTTGGGAAGCATGGCTCGCAACTCTCAGTTAAAAATTGCTCACGAAACCATTTATATTTATGCTCCACTTGCACACCGTTTAGGTCTTTATCAAATTAAATCTGAATTAGAGGACCTGTATTTGAAATATACCGAGCCAGAAGTTTATAAGGAAATTTCATCCAAACTAAATACTTCTAAAACTGCCCGTAAAAGATTGATAGACGGTTTTATGAGGCCAATTTCTAAACGTCTTAAAGATGCAGGACTGGATTTTTATATAAAAGGAAGACCAAAGCATATATATTCCATCTGGAAAAAACTCAATGCCCAAAATGTTTCTTTTGAAAACATTTATGATCTTTTTGCCATTAGGATAATCCTAAAAGGAATTCCACCACAAGAAAAAGAAAAGGAAAAAGCGGCATGTTGGCAGGCATATTCTATTGTAACAGATGAATATAGACCGAACCCAGACCGACTAAAAGATTGGATTTCTACACCAAGGGCCAATGGTTACGAATCGCTTCATACCACAGTAATGAGCAATTCCGGTGTCTGGGTAGAGGTACAAATTAGAACCGAAAGAATGGACGAAATAGCCGAAAAGGGCTATGCCGCTCACTGGAAATATAAAGGAGCTGATACCTCTTTGGACAAACCCCTTGATCAGTGGCTTAACCAAGTCCGAGATACCTTAGCTTCTGGTGATACCTCCGCCATAGAGTTTATGGAAGACTTCCGTGGCAATTTGTTCAGTGAGGAAGTTTTTGTTTTTACTCCAAAGGGAGATTTGAAAGTGCTGCGAAAAGGAGCTACGGTTTTAGACTTTGCTTTTGATATTCATACCGAAATAGGTCGAAAATGTACTGCAGGAAAAGTAAATAGCCATTTGGTTCCCATAAGTCATGTATTACAAAATGGCGATCAAGTAGAAATCCTTACAACTAAAAATCAAAAACCATCGGAAGACTGGTTGCGTTTTGTAGTAACATCCAAAGCTAAATCTCGCATAAAAGATGTTCTGAAAGAATCCAATAAGGGATATGTTACAGAAGGAAAAGAGATTATTAGTAAAAAGCTCAAACACTTAGGCATAGAAAACTCCTTGGAGACATTTAATCAACTTCGGGCATTTTTTAATAAAAAAGATTATAACGAACTCTTCTACTTTTTCGGAAAAGGCTACATACTGCCTGACGAAATCAAAAAGTTCAGAAACGAAAGAGAAGCACTTTTGAATCGTCAAAAGAAAATTGTTATTGACGAAAAAGCCTTCAAAGATGCCAAGAGTTTTGAAAAAGAAATAAAAAAAGTAAAAGGCAACGATACATTACTTATCGGTGACGACATGCAACAAATTGATTTTACTTTATCAAGATGCTGCAATCCTATTCCTGGCGACGACGTTTTTGGCTTTTTAACAATAAACGAGGGCATTAAAATTCACAGAAATCTGTGCCCAAATGCTCAACAACTTTTATCAAACTATGGCAATAGGGTAATAAAAGCTAGATGGGCAAGTCAAATTGAAAAGTCATATCTTGTTTCAATTGATTTAAATGGCATAGATAGGGTCGGTATTATTCAAGATATTTCGAAGGTAATCTCTGGCGAACTACATATTAATATGCGAGGGCTTTCAGTTGACACTTTTGATGGTATCTTTGAGGGAAAAATAAAAGTGTACGTGTTTGACACGAAACATTTAGACATATTGATGTCAAAACTTGAAGAAATTGATGGAATCAGTAATGTGTCTAGAGGCCAAGTAGAACTATAAACCAAAAAGTGTGAAATTTTTATTCTCCCTCCTATTTGCTATAATTATAATAAAAACTCAAGCTCAAGACTCAACTGTCAATGTTGATGTTTTAAGCTATAAAAGAAGGTTTCTTAATACTCAAATATTAAAAAACGAGGTTGTTTTATCAAAACAAAACATTCTCGATTTGTACACTACCGAAGGAGCTACCAAATCTTTAAAACTTTATAAAAAAGCAAAATATTTTTTACCTGTTGGTCCACCTTTAGTTTTAGGAGGAATATATTTGGGTTATGATGCCATTAAAGGAGAAAAAAGAGTAGCTGAAATTGACGGTGTTTCTTATACTTATTACATCAGGCCTATTAAACAATTATTGGGTGGCATAGCGGTCTTTGCGGTTGGCATATGTATGATAGAATATGCCAATGAGTTTAAAGGAACCTCCGTAAATCTTTACAATCAAAAAATAAAAGACAAAAATTCTTCGTCCAGTTTAGACTTAAAAGTGGGCTTTACAAAGTCGGGCAATATTGGTCTAATTGCTAACTTTTAACAAATTTGTTTTTTCTACCATTAAAACCCTTAATTTTGTGTTTTAGAAATTACTCAAAAGGCAAAAGGGCTCTTAATCGCTATGGTTTTAGAAAGTAATAAAAATTTTCAGGCTGCAAAACAGATTTTCACTGCTTATCTTGAAAATAAACAACTCCGAAAAACCCCTGAAAGATATGCTATTTTAGAAGAAATATATAACCGAGGTGACCACTTCGATGTGGAAGATTTGTATATTTCTATGAAAAACAAAAAATATCAAGTCAGTAGAGCTACGGTATACAATACCCTCGATTTATTGGTCGAATGTGATTTGGTTACCAAGCATCAATTCGGCAAAAACCTTGCTCAGTACGAAAAATCATACGGTTTCAAACAGCATGACCATTTGATATGCATGGATTGCAACAAAGTAAAAGAGTTTTGTGATCCTAGAATACAGAATATCCAAAATATGGTTGGGGATTACCTGGGTTTTGAGGTTATGCACCATTCCCTAATATTTTACGGGAACTGCAAAAACGCAGATTGTGAAAATAGAACAGAAAATAAAAATATAAAAGATTAATGGTTGACATTTTATTAGGACTTCAATGGGGCGATGAAGGAAAAGGCAAAATTGTAGATGTTTTGGCTCCAGATTATAAAGTAGTGGCGAGATTTCAAGGTGGTCCAAATGCCGGCCATACGCTAGAATTTGATGGTAAAAAACATGTTTTGCACCAAATTCCTTCTGGTATTTTTCGTGAAGACTGTGTAAACATTATCGGAAATGGCGTAGTGTTAGACCCAATTATTTTCAAAAAAGAAATAGATGGATTAGCTGCTTATAATATAGATTTTAAAAAGAATCTTTTTATTTCTAAAAAAACATCCATCATTATACCTACTCATAGGCTCTTAGATGCTGCTTATGAGCAAGCCAAAGGAAGTGCGAAGATTGGTTCTACTTTGAAAGGCATTGGGCCAACTTATTCGGATAAGGTTTCTAGACAAGGGCTACGATTGGGAGATATTTTGTCTGTAAATTTTAACAAAAAATATCAAAAACTAGTAAATAGCCATAAACAAATACTAGACTTTTATAAATTCGAATATTCTCTTGAAGAAGCTGAAAAAGAGTTTTTTGCTGCATTGGAATTTATAAAGACCTTCAATCTTGTTGATGGAGAATATCTTATCAACGAAAAATTGGCAAGTGAGGGAACCAAAGTATTAGCAGAAGGTGCTCAAGGCTCGCTGTTAGACATCGATTTTGGCTCTTATCCGTTTGTAACTAGTTCAAGTACTACAGCAGCTGGAGTTTGCTCCGGCTTGGGTGTGGCACCTTCAAAAATAAACGAAGTGTACGGCATTTTTAAAGCTTATTGTACAAGAGTTGGGTCTGGACCTTTTCCTACCGAACTAGAAGATGAAGTAGGCGAAAGAATGAGAAAAGAGGGCAGAGAGTTTGGAAGCACTACCGGAAGGCCTAGAAGATGCGGCTGGATGGATTTACCTGCTCTTAAGTATTCAATTATGCTCAATGGCGTAACGCAATTGGTAATGATGAAAGTGGACGTTTTGAATATTTTTGACGAAATTAAAATTTGTACACACTATAAAATGGCAGACGGAACGATTACCGAAGAGTTGCCATTTGATATTTGTGATGTAGACATTGAACCTGTTTACAAAACCTTTAAAGGATGGAATACTTCACTTGTAGGAATTACTGATTTTGAAAAAATGCCAGAAGCATTAAAAGAATACACAGCATATATAGAGAGAGAAGTTGGCGTACCAGTAACATTTGTTTCTACTGGGCCAGACAGAACAGCAACACTTACTAGAGCGTCAGGACTATGAATAAATACTTAGCAGGCTATTTGTTTGCAGGAGAAACCTTATTCAATATAGATACTAATAAAATAGAGAAAGGCACTATTGAACAAAAACCAATAGTGCCTTCTCAAAGTCCTATTGTTACTACACCAATTACCCCAGCTGCAAAAACTGAAATCATTCCACAAAAAAGCCTTGTAATTGTAGTAAATACGATATCTAAGAGCGAAAAAGAACTTTTAAGCAAAATCTTAGCTTCCGTAAAAAAAGACATAAACAATGCTCAAATAATTGAGTTATCAACATCTCCTACAGCAAATATTTCAAGTTTGAGTTCGGCAAAAGAGTTAATAAGTTTTGGCGTAGCTATGTCAAAACTTGGAAGTGATCTTTTGCTTTTTCCTTATCAGGTTCAAAAAAAATCTGAGACAAATTATTTGATAGTTGATGATTTGGCCACGATTCAGGCAAATCAAAAAGATGAAAAAAGATTACTTTGGGCAGCACTAAAGTCCATGTTTAATATCTAATCTCCTTCCCAAAAAAATTATTTAGTGGTAATTGCCAAATAAAAGTACATTAAAATTTATCCTTTAAATAATTATCAAAAGGATTGATTTGGCAAAATGATACCGATTGATAATTATTCATTTTTTTTCTCCGTCACTTATCCTAAAATTCGAGCCACTTATCGAATATGGTTATGAAATCATAAATTGAGGAACCAATATTGCATCTGTATTTAGAAAAATAGCTTTCCTAATAAACAAAAATATAAAGATGAAATTACTCTATTCAAAACCAATGATGATGAGCAATCCTATGAGATTGCCTTCAATAGGCGTATTGTCTACTGAAACTGAAATGCAAATGCGAGTGGCAGGGAAAAGAAACCTACTCGATTTGAATGACATTGTTTACTTAAAAAGTGCAAAAAACTACACTATTTTTAAACTTAAAAGTGGTAAAGAAGTCATAAGTTCAAAAACGCTAGGTATTTTCGAAGAAGAACTTAAAGGAGTTTCGAATTTTGTTCGCCCCCATAGATCCTACATAGTAAACTTTGATTATGTTAATGATTTACAGTTTAATTGTAGAGGAGGAGAATTGTTTATGGAAAAAGAAACTATCAATATCTCACGTAGAAAAGCGGCTGATTTCAGAAGAAAATACAGGCGTTTTCTAACGGCTTCTGGAAAAAACGTTAGTACTACGATAAGAATGAAGACTAAACTGAGAGTGTCTTAAAAGCACTTAGACGTTAATTTTTACTTTTTGGGTTACTAGTAATGAAGCGATGCTTTGCGTCGCTTCATTTTTTTGTGCGAAATTGATTGTTATTAATCCACAATAGCTTCATAGACTAAGTCATGAATTCTTTTCCTAGTTTTATTCTTAATTATTTTGGTGTTATCAGCACTTGGATAAACCCTATTTGCCAAGAAAACAAAAACTAAGTCATTTTCGGGGTCAACCCAAGCCACTGTACCGGTAAAGCCAGTATGCCCAAATGTTTTACTTGAGGCATATTCCGAAACGCTAGCATCGTTTTTTGTTGGTTTATTCCAACCCAACCCTCTATGGCTTATAGTTGATTGTGATGATGAAAAAAGCTCAATTGTTTTAGGAGAAAAAAATTGATGTCCATCATAGGTGCCATTATTTAGATTCATCTGAAACAAGGTACCTAGTTCCCAAGCCGTACTAAATAGGCCGGCATGACCTGACACTCCACCAAGTAAGGCCGCATTCGGATCATGAACTGTTCCTTTTAATAATGCACTTCTATAATCATTTACCATTTCGGTCGGAGCAATATTTGGATTATCTCCGAATTTAAGAATATTAAAGGCCGTATTATGTAAGCCCAATGGTTTATATATATTTGCTCCCACATACACATCTAAACTTTGATCGGTTATCTTTTCTACAATTCTTTGTAAAACAATCAAGCCTAGGTCTGAATAAAGGTATCTTTTAGTGCTAGAAGTGCTCAATGGGCTATCTTTTATCCATTGAAATAAGGAATCTTTAATGGTTGGATTAACACACAAATTTGGACAAACATCTAGCCAACTTTTGTCAGTATTTTCATTTTTGAAATAAAAAGGATTGAGCCCAGTATTGTTTGTTTTTGTTTTTTCATAAAAAGGCACAAAAGACTTTAAGCCTGCCTGATGCAAAAGCAAATCTCTGATAGTGATGTCTTTTTTATTTGAATTCAATAACTCAGGTAAATATATCGATGCTTTAGCTTCAATGTTTAACTTTTTCTGATCATAAAGCATCATAATGGCCTGAAGAGTGGCAGAAACTTTCGTTAAGGAGGCCAAATCATAAATAGTGTTGCCGTTTATTGGCTCATCATAACCATATCGTTGATTTCCGAAAGATTTATAATATACAACCTTTCCCTTTCTTGCAACATATATTTGACACCCTGGAAACTCTTGGTTCGCAATACTGTTTTGAACTAAATTACTTATTTTTTCTAATTTGGCTTGATCCATTCCTACCTCTGAAGGAATTCCAAACCCAATTCTATTTAAAGGCTTTGTCGAAATTCCAAAATTTACTTTCCCGTCAATCGATAGGGTGTTTACTGGAATCGTCCCTGAAGCACCATCAACGCCAAAAATAATATTAGCCATTGCAATATGAGCTGCTGACTCATCTTCAAAACCACAAATAACTGTTTCGAACTCATCAAATAATTTTAAACTATATGGATTTCCAAAAACACAGACAATTACTTTGGTTTTTTCCTGAAGAGTCCTAATCATTTCTAAAGTTTCTGGAACTACTCCAAAATCTTTTTTGTCTAAATTGTGCATTTCATGTACACTCACAATCACCAAATCACTCTTTGAGGCTTCATCTACCACCCATTTCCAATCGTTTGGACTAGAAGGTTTAAATGGCATGGTGTGATTCTCAATTTTAGAGTAATAGGATAAAGTTTCTTGAAAATCATTGCCTACTTTTCCAGCAATAGCAATAGACGCATACTTCAGTTTTGAAACAACGGGCAAAGGAATAAGTCCGTCGTCGTCTTTAACAATTGTTGTAGCTTCATTAAAGACTTTTTGTGTCAAATCCTTAGAGGGGTTATTGTTTAGGTCTGAAATCAAATTTCTAAGTTCAACTGATTTTACTTTGTTTAATCCAGCCCAATATTTCGACATAAGAATTTTTCTGACTTTATAGTCTAAGTCTGTAATAGATAAAGTACTGTCTAAAAACTTCTTATGAAGACTATTAAAAGCAATATCCAAGTTTCCTGTTTGTAACAAAAGATCGTTGCCCGCCTGAAAAGCTTTAACTTCTGCCTCTCCAATGGGATAATACTTCAATAGTCCTCTCATGTTCAGGGCGTCAGTCACTACTAAACCCTTAAAATTCAATTGCTTTTTTAGAAACCCATTTATTACTTTTTCAGATACACTCGCTGGAGTATTTTGAGAATCATCTAAACTAGGCACGTGTAAGTGTCCAATCATTACACTCGCCACACTGTCTTCTATCAATGCCCGAAATGGCATAGATTCTACCTCATTTATATGCTTCAGACTATGATTGAGGACTGGTAAAGCATAGTGGGAATCAGTGCCTGTATCTCCATGACCTGGAAAATGCTTGGCACTACCCATAACTTTGGCCTTTTTTAAGCCCCGTGAATATGCCAAAGCCAGGTTAGAAACATTTGATACAGATTCGCCAAAGGAGCGGAAATTAATAACTGGGTTTTTAGGATTAGAATTTATATCCGCGTCAGGAGCAAAATTTATATGCACACCAAGCCTTTTACATTGCTTTCCTATTTCATACCCGATTTTTTCAACCAAAATAGGGTCTGAAGTTGCCCCAAGTGTAATTGCTTTGGGAAAAGAATATGCATCGTCTAGCCTCATTCCCAATCCCCACTCGCCATCAATACCTATCATAAGTGGATATTTAGAAACCTCTTGGTATCTATTAGTTAATTCGGCTTGTTTTAATGGATTTCCTTGAAAAAAAATTATTCCACCAATGTGGTATTTTTCTATTTGCCCTTCTAATTTTCTATAATCTACCTCATTTCTATTTGAATATGCCGCAACCATAAACAATTGGCCGATTTTCTCTTCTAAAGACATAGAAGCAAGAAGACTATCAACCCAAATAGTTTGTTTTTGATTAAAACTTAATGGTTTTTCAGTTTTATTTTTTTTAAATACCTCTTCAACAGAAATTGGGTTATTTGCTGAAACAAATAATCCTAAAACTGAACTTAAAGACACCCAAAATAATAGTATGGATACAGAGACCTTCATCAATATTTTTATTTTACAAAATACAAAAAAGCACTTTTTTACCCTTAAATAAAAACAATTAACGGCATAATTCGATTAAAATTAGTAATCAAGGACTTTTTAATGCCTTCAAAAACTCTTTTTAATTAAGCCAAAGGATTTCTATCTTTTGTGTTTAAATAATCGTAAATTTGCGGCTTCGTTTTCGTCAAAAGACAAAAAGCGTTTAATAAAATCAAAAAATATGCTGACTGTTTCTAATCTTTCGCTTCAATTTGGGAAGCGTGTATTGTTTGAAGATGTAAATTTAAAGTTTGTTCCAGGCAATGTTTATGGCCTTATTGGAGCTAATGGTGCTGGAAAAACTACTTTCGTTAAAATATTATCAGGAGAATTGGATCGCACCTCAGGAAGCATCTCTATGGATCCAGGTGAGAGAATGTCTGTTTTAAATCAAAATCAAAATGCTTTTGATGAGTTTACTGTTCTTGATACGGTATTAAGAGGGAATGAAAAACTCTATGAAATAATGTTGGAAAAGGATGCCATCTATCTAAAACCTGACTTTTCAGAAGAAGATGGTAATCGTGCTGCGGAACTAGAGGGTGAGTTTGCAGAAATGAATGGTTGGGAGGCCGAATCAGATGCTGGTTCTCTTTTATCAGGACTTGGTGTTTCTGAAGACCTTCACTTCATGTTGATGAAAGACATAAACCCTGCCGATAAAGTGAAGGTTTTATTAGCTCAAGCATTGTTTGGAGATCCAGACGTATTGCTTCTAGATGAGCCAACCAACAACTTAGACATTGAATCAATTTTGTGGTTAGAAAACTTCTTAATGAACTTTAAGAATACCGTAATCGTGGTTTCTCACGATAGGCACTTCCTTGACAATGTTTGTACTTATGTGGCTGACCTTGATTTCAAGAAAATTTCGCTTTATGGTGGAAATTACTCCTTCTGGTACGAATCAAGCCAATTAGCTGCTCGCCAAAAGGCTGACCAGAACAAGAAAGCGGAGGAGAAAAAGAAAGAACTGGAAGACTTTATTCGTCGTTTCTCTGCCAACGTAGCCAAATCAAAACAAGCCACTGCTCGTCAGAAAATGATTGAGAAGTTGGATATTACTGCTATACAGCCTTCTTCGAGACGTTATCCATTTATTGGGTTTAAACCTGAGAGAGAAGTGGGCGACCAAGTTTTACAAGTGAACAATCTAAGCTATAAAAACGAAGACGGCGTTTATCTTTTCAAAGACGTGAGTTTTTGGGTTGGAAGAAATGATAAAATTGCATTTTTGAGCAAAGATGGCCAAGCAGTTACCGCATTTTTTGATGTAATTAGTGGCAAAAAACAAGCTTCTTCGGGTGATTTTAAATGGGGTGTAACTATCACAAGTGATTATTTGCCTAACGATAACTCTGATTTCTTCAAAGACGATAGTTTGATTTTAGTAGATTGGCTTAGACAGTATTCTACTGACAAAGACGAGTCTTTTGTTCGTGGTTTTTTAGGCAGAATGTTGTTTTCGGGAGAAGAAGCACTGAAAAAATGTACAGTACTTTCTGGGGGAGAAAAGCAACGCTGTATGTTCTCTAAAATGATGCTTTCAAACTCGAATGTTTTGATTTTTGACGAACCAACTAACCACTTAGACCTAGAATCTATACAAGCACTAAACAAGGGAATGGAGGATTTTGAAAGTAATATCCTTTTTGCTTGTCATGACCATCAGCTTACCAACTCTGTGGCCAATAGAATCATCGAAATCGGACCTAAGGGTTGTTTGGATAAATTAATGACTTTTGATGAGTACTTGACAGACGAGAAAATTAAAGGGCAGAGAAAGGAGATTTATTGAGAAGAATAATTTTGAATATTGAAAAGCAGAAGACTTCAGGTTTTCTGCTTTTTTTTCTTAGTTTGACTAATTTCTCAAATTCCAAAATTCAAATAAGAAAGTTCGCCAATTTTACCTATAATAGTTTCGGCTTGCTCATGGCTTTCAAAGTTTTCTACAAAAACACTGAGAACTAAAATATTTTTTGAAAAAATGATGCCTGCATCCCCGCGGATATAATCTAAGGTACCTGTTTTATGGGCAATAGGGATGTTTAGAGGTATGTTTCTAGGAATGGTGGTTCGGTCTTCGCAACCTAACAATATCTCCAAGGCTTGTTTGCCAGATTTGTCAGAAAGGACTTGTTTATTGAGCAGTTTTAGCAAAATACTGTTCATGTCTTCGGCAGAAGTTGTGTTTTGTATGCCAGCCATTACAGCTTTGAAGTCCATCATTTTTCGCCTCAAATTTGTGTTTTTGAGTTTCCATTCATCTATCTCTTGCTGGATGGTTTCCATACCTAGCTTTTCTATTAAAATGTTGGTGGCTGTATTATCGCTAACAGCAATCATTTTTTGAGCAATGAACAGGTAAGAATATTTTGTAAATGGAATTTCAAATTGCAAGTCTCCAGAGCCCGCCACAATATCTTTTGGCAGCAAAATGTATTTTGTTTTTAGTTTTAAATATTTTTGGTCTTTTGCACTAAAAAAAGATATTAAAATCGGGATTTTTATAACACTTGCACTCGGTACCACTCTCTGGCTATTTCTTTCATACAAAACCTCACCCGATTGATTCTGGAGTTTCATAGAAACCTGAATTTCGGGGTCTAGTTCCTTAAAATATTCATCCAATGTCATGTTTTTTGGAATGTTTTGACCGAACAAACAAAATGGTAAAAGTAGTAAGAAGAGTTTCATATTATTGAATGCGAATATGATATTCTTGAATCAATGCGGGTTTTTCGGGAGATAGTGTAAAGCTAATTTTAATGTTAGCATTTTCACATTCCAAAATAAACGAACCTCTAAGATTGTTTTCAGGCATCATTTCACCCACTTTCTTTATTTTTCCAGCTTTTTGATAAATTTCTTCGGATTCTTTTCTCAGGCTTTTAAGAAAATAATCTAAAAAGAAATTCTCGGCAAATATGCCTGAAGCTTCGGCTTTTTCCCAAGTTGGCAACAAAGCCACCAATTGGCTTTGGCGTTCTTTCAAAATTGGTGTAACTTTTAATGGAATCGGTTTTAAATCCGCTAAGGCAATCAATGTGTCCAAAATTTGGGTATTCAAGGCATTAGCTGGTGCATACGTTCGGTTGGCGAATGATACAAAACCGATACCGTATTGAGGTAAAATTTTCCAATTGCTACCAAAGCCAGGCAAGCCTCCACTATGGCCAATGTTGACATGATGGTCGCAATCCTGGACATATCGAAGCCCATAACCGTAGGCAAGTACAAAAGGGCATGGATTCCCCAAGGCATTTTTGTTTTCAACATTAAAAGCACCTAAATTCCACGGCTGGTGCATTTCCCTTAATGAACTTCTTTTCAACACTTTAGATTCAGGCAAGTTTGATGGCGTGGCCGAAAGATGAAATGTCATATATTTAGCATAGTCTTCTATAGTGGTGAGCATGCCTCCCATAGCTCCGTAGGCACCATCGCCTAGCATTGGTTGCTCTACCCAGCGGTCTTCAACCCATCTATAGCCCAAGGAAAGTTGATCTTTGGGCACTTTGATATAGTCCCAATAGGTATTGTTCATACCCAAAGGCTTCAAAATGTTTTTTATCGTAAAGTTTTGATAGGTCTCACCAGATACTTTTTTGATGATATATCCCAACATTGCAAAACCCATGTTGCTGTATTCGTAAGTTACGCCTGGCGTGTTGGAAAACGAAATGCCTTTTTTAAACATCTTGAGCATTGTTTCGTCTGAAATTGCTAACTGGCGATCGCCCCAAGGATTGTCTTCTGGAAAACCCGCTGCATGAGTAAGCAAGTGCCTGATAGTGATTTCTGGTGAATCATCAGAGAATTTTTGTCCTTTTATTTCAGGAATATACTTAGAAACAGGCTCATCTAATTTGAGTTTTCCAGCATCACGAAGCTGTAAAATGGCCATCGCCGTAATGCTTTTTGACATAGAGGCTATTCTATAAACCGATTGCTCATTGGCTTGAATGTTTTTTTCAATATTTGAAAGTCCCATAGCATTGAAATGCATCACTTTACCATCTATCACCAGGCCATATACTAAACTTGGAAGATGGTTTTTCTCTGCATTTTCTTTGCAAATTTGATCAATAACTGGCAATGCCGCTTTAATTCTAGCCAGTTGATCAGGGTCAGTTTGGGCAGAAAGATTTTGAATAGAACAAAATAATGCAATACCCAAGATATGGCTCAGCTTCTTCATAGTTTGAGAGAGGTGTTTTTTTGAAACTTAAATATAGCAAAAAAACATTAGAACCCACTCCAATTGGCTTTTGTGAAAAATTGCTGAGAGGAACACCAGAAATTTTTATCTTTCTAAAAGCTGAAATTTAATCAATGGTTATTTCAAATCTTCACCAAACCGCCAGTTTTCACAGATTTATAAATAGCCTCTACTACTTTAATATCTCTTAAACCTTCTTCGCCTGGAACTTGCATGGGCTTGTTTTGAAGAATTGAAAGAGCGTCTTCATCTAATTGTTTGGGTTGTTGGCTTGCCAAAGGGAAATTTATTTGCGTACCGTCTGACATACTGCCTTTGTTGTTTCCATAACCACTTTGGGGTTCCATTTTAAGCCATCCTTTTTCGTAGTTTACTTGCAAATGGTTCATGTTTATACCAAAACTCGACTGGCAAGCAGCCCTTGCACCCGATGGAAACTCCAATTGAAACATCATCGTTTCTTCAACTTCATGATATATTTCAGGACGAGTAGTAGACGCTTGAGCGATTACGCTAATGGGCTCTTCCCCAGCAGCCATACGGGCTCCTTGCAATGCATACACACCCATATCGCCCATTACGCCTCCGCCCATGGCTTTGCTTTGTTTCCAATGTGTGGTGCGGCCATCAAAGTATCCAGCGGCAGAATTTATCATCATTGGCTTTCCAAAAGGTCTATCTTTGGCCACTTTCATCACTTGCTGTAAATTAGGATCGTGCTGACAACGATAACCTATGGCAAGTTTTACTTTGTTTTTGTTGCAAGCATCTATCATTGCCTGACAATCTCCCACAGATGGTGCCATTGGTTTTTCACAAAAAATATGCTTGCCAGTATTTGCTCCTCTAATAGTAAACTCTTTATGCATAGAAGGAGGTAAAATCACATAAATAACATCTATATCTGGATTGTTGGCAATTTGTTCATAGCTATTATAATCATAAATGTTTTTATCTTCCAAGCCATATTTGTTTTTCCAAATCTCCACTTTAGAAGGTGTGCCCGTTACTATTCCTTTTAATTCGCAATGTTCTGTTTTTAACAATGCCGGAGCTATCAAATCAGTACTATAATATCCCAAACCTACCAAGGCAATTCCAAGCTTTGATTTCTTAGTTTGAGTAGCTTTTAATAATACATGAGGTGAAAAAACGGCTGAAGCGGCTATTAAACCCGTGCTTTTAATAAAATCTCTTCTGTTTTTCATTTTAAGGTTATTTTGGTTGAAAAAATAATTTAGAAACAAAAAAGGCATATTCAAAGATTTTATTTGTTTGAATACCTAAAATTTCTAATTTGCCAAAAATACACAATATTGTTATGAATGAAATACCAAGTGCAGGGAAAATTCTTATTGCAGAGCCTTTTTTGGGAGATCCAAATTTTGAGAGAAGTGTGGTTATCATTTGTGAACATTCTGATCAAGGTTCATTTGGTCTAGTGTTAAACAACGTTTCCAAAAATTCTATTGCGGATGTTGTAAATGATATTTTTGTAGATTTCCCTCTCTATATAGGTGGACCTGTAGAACAGAATACGCTACATTTTATACATCGTTTAGGGAGTTTGGTTGAAGATTCTGTTGACCTGGGGAATGGTATTTTTTGGTCTGGAGACTTTGAGTCTGTTAAAAGCTTAATCAATATTGGTACGATCAAATCAGAAGATATTCGGTTCTTTCTAGGTTATTCTGGCTGGGGTGCAGGACAAATGAATAGCGAATTGTCTCAGAACACTTGGATTCTATCTGATATAGATGCCGAAGTCGTATTTGAAAACAATGCAAAGGAGTTTTGGCGATTGGTTTTGAAAAGAATGGGTGGAGACTATAAAATCCTGGCAAATTATCCAGTTGACCCGAGGCTAAATTGATTTAAGATCACTTAAGATTAAAAAAAGATTATTAATTTTCAAGTAAATCTTTTTTTGATTAAATATCAATGTAGTTTAATTAAGCAGAGATCCTAGTTCCCCTACCTATTGAGATGGGTATAGGGTGAGGTTCAAGAGCAAAATGATTCTAATCTAAACGAGATTGTATTTTATATTGTTGGCGTCCGATTAAATAAAAAAAATCACTTTAAAATTAAACCCTTTCAGGGTTTTTTACTCAAAAGGGGTCATTTTTGTTTTAATAATGACACCCCTTCTGGGTTGTTGATTATCACTTGTTTGTGAATTGAAAATTCAATTTTTAATATTTATTCGGATACTATTAATTTTATATTTAAAATTCTTAATTATCATTAGCAATCAATTTTTTACCAAAACATGAAAAAACTTGTACTTCTATTTTTACCAGCATTTTGCAATATATCATGGGCACAAAATGATATTCTAAAAAACATAAATGAAAATCAGGCAAAATATGCCCAAATGTCAGAGCAGATATGGCAATGGGCCGAACCAGGCTATATGGAAGAAAAAACTTCTGCATTGCTAATAAAAGAATTAGAAACGAATGGTTTTACCATACAAAAAGGTGTTGGAGAAATGACTACTGCCTTTGTTGCAACATTTGGCTCTGGATATCCTACAATCGGAATATTAGCGGAAATGGATGCCTTACCGGGACTTTCACAAGAGGCCATTCCCCAAAGAAAACCAAAAACTCTTAATGGCTACGGGCACGGCTGCGGACACAATCTGTTTGGTGTTGGTTCTGTTGCAGCGGCAATTTCTACCAAACAATGGATGGAAAAAAACAAAATAAAAGGAACGATAAAGCTTATAGGTACTCCCGCCGAAGAAGGTGCAGGCGGTGGTAAAACATATCTGGTAAAAGAAAGGGTATTTAAAAATATTGATGCAGTACTTCATTGGCATCCGGGTGACAACAACAACGCTAGCCCTAATTCGTCTTTGGCCTACAGAGTTACTAATTTTACCTTTGAAGGATTGGCCGCTCATGCTTCCGCAAGTCCAGAAAAGGGCCGTTCTGCTTTAGATGCTGTTGAAGCTATGAATTACATGGTAAATATGATGAGAGAACACGTAACACCAGAAACAAGGATTCACTATGTAATCAAAAATGGTGGCTTAACTTCTAATATCGTACCCGACTATGCAATGGTAGAATATACGGTAAGAAACCCTAGTGCTCAAGGTATGGAAGAAGTATGGAAACGTGTAATGAAAGCAGCAGAAGCAGCAGCTCATGGAACAGAAACCATAATGAGTTTTGAGATTATGGCAGGTTTGTATAATCTTTTACCAAACGAAACCCTTGCCAAAACAATGCAAAAAAACCTTGAACTTATAGGTGGTATTAAATACGACGCCGCTGAAATAAAATTTGCAGAAGATATCCGAAAAACGGTAGCAGCCAGCAATTTGGCTCCAATAGACAATGCCAATAAAGTTAAACCTTATTTTGTGGGTTCACCAGGCACAGCCTCTACAGATGTGGGTGACGTTAGCTATGTTGTGGCAACGGCTGGACTTTCTACTGCTACATGGGTACCCGGTGTGCCCGCTCATAGTTGGCAGGCAGTAGCTTGTGACGGAATGAGTATTGGCCAAAAAGGTATGATAAATGCAGCCAAAACTATAGCTCTTACTGCAAAAGACTTGTTTTCTGACACTTCAACTATTGAAAAAGCTAAAGTAGAACTTTATGAAAAAAGAGGTGGAAAAGAATTTGAGTATAAATCATTGGCTGGAGATAGAAAACCTCCGCTTGATTATAGAAAGTAAATTTATTCTACCCTAACCTCTATTGTATCAGTTTGAACAGGCGGAACATCCTCTTCCCATTCTCTAAAATACTTGAAAAATATTTTGGTAGTTCCTGGTTTGGCACCTTCTATTTGGTATTTAAACTTTGATGGGGCTCCAACCATTGCTTCTTGGTTTTTAGAGGTTATTTCTTCTGTAATGTTTACTATTTCTGGGTTTTCAATTGTATATTTCCAATTGTAGCCCGTGGAGGGATTTCCATCTAATATGTGAGAGATGGACTCACCTACTTTTATGCTAGTTCCCATGGTTTTTGGTTTTTTTTGACAGGCTATTGCCGCTGTTAAGATTAAGACTAACTGGGTTATTTTTTTCATGATTGTTTATTGGGGTTAAGATACTTTTCTTGAGACAAAATGCATCGCGTCTTTACCGTTAGACGCTTATGTTGAGACTCTTGAGATGAGACGCAATGCATTGCGTCTTTACTCGTAGATCTTTGATCTTAGGGCTTTCTTTTCGGCATTTACTTTTTTGGTTTTTAGTCGCTTTTCTATTTTTTCAAGGCTTGGTTTTGTTGGCTTTCTACTTTTCGGGATTATCAATGCCTGAGATATTAATTTTTTAAATTTCTTCAAAACCAATTCTTTATTTTTTAGTTGAGACCTACTCTCTTGACTAATTAAAATCAATTCACCTTCCTGGTTTATTTGGTTTTTAAGTTTAGCTAAAATCAGTATTTTTTCATTTTCTTGTAAAACGATAGATGCATTTACATTAAATCTTAACTCTACTTTTGTTTCGACTTTGTTCACGTTTTGCCCACCCGCTCCGCTGCTGCGAGAGGTGCTGTATTGTATTTCCGAACCAAAGTCTCTTTCTTTTTTCATAATTTAGAACTAGCCGCTTCGTCTATCCAAAGCAAACTATTTTTGTGTTTTCTTAATACAGTTGCAGGCAAACTTTCGTTTATTTCTTCGTTTACCATTCGTCCAATAATTTCGGATTTTGCAGCTCCATTTGCCATAACCATGGCTGTTTTTGCTTCCAAAAAATGCTTTAACCCTACTGTAATACCTTGGGTAAGTGGGGTACTAGCATTAAAGTATTTTTGGCCTGTAACCACAGTGATTTCTTCCAAATCTGTAACTTGACAATAAGCATCAAATGAAGACCCTGGTTCGTTCAGCCCGATGTGCCCATTAAGTCCTAAGCCTACAATTATAAAATCTAAGCCGCCATTTTCAAAAATCAATTTATCAATTCTTTGGCATTCTGATGTTAAATCATCAGACAAGGAATCAAAAAAAGTATAGTTTGTTTCAGGAATTTGCAGCGGTTTTAATAAATTTTCTTCAACAATATATCTACAACTACCCTCACTTTCTGCAGATATTCCAACCCATTCGTCCAACCCTATTATTGTTATATTTTCAAAATCTTCTTTGTTCGCTTTTTGCGTAATTTTTTGATAAGCTAATATCGGCGTGCTTCCAGATGTAAGCACCATGGTGGCTTTGGGATTGGTCTTTACCAAATCAATAATATAATCTGCTACAGCATCTGACAAAGCTTCTTCGTCTTTGAAAACTGAAATCTTCATTTCTAGGAATTTTTTAATAAAAGTAAAACTGATTTTTCACAAAGCCACATTTTTGCTCGGCATTCCGTAATAATATTCAAAAACAAAAATCTATGACATTACAAGAAAAACTAAATCGCAAAGAATTTCTAATGAAAATGGGATTAGGTGGTGCGGCCCTATTCGCTACTTTGACATCTTGCTCTACAAGTGACACGACCGTAACGCCAAGCTCCTCTGGTTCTTTTTCAATAGATCTCAGCACTAGTACCTATTCTGCACTTTTAAAAATTGGAGGTTATGTGAAAATTAATAGTGTAATTATCGCCAGAATTTCCTCTGGAACGGATAGCTCAGCCTATGCGGCCATTGCAAGAATTTGCCCTCACGAAAAACAAGATAGAATGATTTACGATACTTCGGCAGGGGAGTTTAGGTGTACAGACCATAATTGGTACTTTAAAACTTCGGGAAAAGGTGACGGAAATGCTAGCACAACGGGTTTTTCGGTTGCATTAAGTGGAAATATGCTAACTATCTCCTAAAAATACGTTAGGCTATTTTTTAAAATATTTATTGAGGTTTGTAATTCTTCAAGTGTGGATGAAGCAAAACCCAACCTTGTGCAATTAAATATTTTGTTTTCAATATTATGATGTAAACCATTTGAGAAATAAAGCCCATTTTTATGGGCTATTTCCGCTGTTTTTTTAATATCTATTTTTGAATCAAATTTAGTCCAGACAGACATGCCTCCTTCGGGGATTTCGAAAGAAACTTCGTCTCTCAAAGTTTCTGAAAGTATTTCACAAAAAAAATCTCTTCTTTGTTTATATTCTTTCAAGGCTTTTCGAAGGTGTTTTTGAAGTATTCCTTCATGTAACAGTTGGGCGATGGCATTTTCAAGCATATTGTCTCCTTGACGATCAATTAATCTTCTGTGAATAGCCAAATGTTCTATGACTTCCTCAGAAGCTACAAGATATCCAACTCTAAAGGCTGGAGAAATACTCTTTGTAAATGAGCCTGAATATAATACTACCCCTTTGTCATCAGCACTTGCCAAAGGCATTAACGGCCGACTCTGATAATGAAAATCATAATCGTAATCATCTTCAAAAACTATAAAACGATATCTCTGAGCAAGGTCTAATAATTTCAGCCTTCGGTCTGCTTTCATAGAAACCGTTGTTGGATAATTATGATGAGAGGTAATGTAAACCATTCTAATTGGTGTTTTTTTACAAATTTCCTCTAACTCATCTACTACAATTCCATTTTCATCAATGGGTATATCAATGATTTTTGCTCCTGCATTCATAAAACTTATTCTAGCACTTTGCCAAGAGGCTTCTCCAATAGCAACGTAATCATTGGCTTTAACAAGAGCCAAATTGCTGAGATAGAGGCCCATAATGGTCCCCCGCAGGATGATTATATTATTCTCAGTAATATTTAACCCCCTTGATTCATTCAGAAAAACGGCCAATTCTTTTCTAAGCCAAGGGGTGCCTTTGGTTTCACTATAACCCAATTTTTGATATAAATTTCCATTCAACAGATTAGAACGATACGCCCGAGCTAAGTCTGACAATGGGGCAATTCGTGGGTCTGGAAAACCGTCATCGAGGTGTAATAAATCACTTGAAGTTATAACGGCTCTTTGTAAATGCGGCTTAGCTTCAATATCAAAACCTGCCTTTAATTTCATGCCTAGACCCGTATTTTCTATTAAAGTTTGGGGTTTAATTTCAGGCAAACTTTGGGCTATAAACGTTCCAGAACTTTGGCGAGATTCTACCCATCCCTGCAAAATTAGCTCATCAAAAGCCATTAAAATGGTTTTTCGATGAACTTTTAAAGTTTCACTTAATGCTCTCGAAGAAATAATTTGTTGACCCGGTTTTAAAATTCCTTTTTGAATCAACAAAATGAATTGATTAGATATTTGCTGATATATGGGCGTTTTTGACTGATGGTCAATTTGTATTGTTGAAAGATAGGGAACCATAATTGGACTACTAGATTTGTGAAATTTGGACTACAATGATAGTCCAAATTTAGGCGAATTTTGTAAAAAAATAAAAATTAAACAATGTTTTCGTTTCGAACCAAACTCGTATTAGCATACATAGCCATATATTTTGTTTGGGGCTCTACTTTTTTGTTTGTAAAAATAGCATTGGGTTCTTTTCCACCTTTTATTTTATCCGCCTTACGTTTTATAATTGGTGGTACCGCCTTATTATTGTTTTCGATTATTACAAAAAAAAGCTTCCCCGAAAAAAGCGAATTAAAAAAACATTCGATTTTGGGAATTGTAATTTTTATTGGTGGAGTGGTAGCCGTAGTTTGGGCTCAACAACATATTTCGTCAAGTATGGCTTCCGCTATTATTACTACTCCATTTTGGTTTGTTGTATTAGATAAAAGCCAATGGAAATTTTATTTTAAAAACCCTTTAATTATTGGAGGACTAGTCCTTGGGCTTGTTGGTGTTATTTTACTAATGACAGAGAAGACAGCCAAGGTTTCAAATGCATCAGATGGCCTACAATTTCTGAGTATTCTGGTTATGATTTCTGGAAGTTTATTATGGGTTTTGGGTTCTTTATATTTAAAAACCCACCCTTCGAGCTCCTCTGTATATCCAAACACATCAATCCAGTTGTTATCTGCTGGTGTTTTTTGTCTGCTATTAAATTTTGCTTCTAACAATAGTTTTGATTTATCTCATGCTACTTTTGAAGGCTGGGGTGCGGTTATTTATTTGGCAATAGTGAGCACCACTATTACATTTTTAGCATTTATTTGGCTTATTAAAGTGCAAACCCCAGCCATTGTTAGTACTTATTCTTACGTGAACCCTATCGTTGCTACGTTTTTGGGCTGGACTTTCGGTCAAGAGCATATATCAAAATTACAATTGGTGGCTTTGGGCGTAATATTATGTGGGCTTTTGTTAGTAAACATGGGAAAATTTTCAAAAATGAAACAAATATGAATATCAAAATTGCAAAAACAGAATCGGATTTCATAAAGTGCTTTGAGGCAATGAAAGCCTTAAGACCACATTTAACATTAGCGTCTTTTCTTTCTTTAATCGAAGAAATGAAAAAAGAAACTTATACACTTATATATATAGAAGAAAACCAAATGGCTGTGTCTGTTTGCGGTTTTAGGTATTTGACCACGTTTTTTGAAGGTAAATACATTTATATAGATGACCTTTCGACGCTTCCCGAAGGTCGAGGAAAAGGATATGCTGGAAAACTATTTGATTTTGTAGTAGAAAAAGCTAAATCAGAAGGACTTCCTGCTGTTCACCTTGATTCTGGACATCAAAGATTCGATGCTCACCGATTATATCTGAATAAAGGAATGAAGATTGTCTATCATCATTTTAGACTAGAATTCTAAAATAGTTTAAGCAATTTAAAATAAAAAACATCAAAAATATGATTCAAAAAACACAAAGAACAACTACAAGCAGAATGCCAAGTCGGACGCAATATGATCAAGAATTGGTATATTCTATTTTAGACGAAGCCTTGTTTTGCACCGTCAGTTACTCTGTTGATAATCAACCTTTTTCTATTCCTACGGCATTTGTCAGAAAAGAAAACAAATTGTACATACATGGCTCAGTAGGCAGTCATTTTTTAAGAGGAATAGAATCTGGTTTGCCTGTTTGTATCTCTGTTATGCTTACCGATTCATTGGTTGTAGCCAAGTCGGCTTTTCATCATTCTGTAAATTACAGATCAGTAATATTGTTTTCAAATGCCGTAAGACACGATGCTTTCGAAGAAAAAGCCTTGTTTTTTCAAGAATTGACTGAGAAAATGGTCCCTAATAGTTGGGAATATCTACGTCAGATGAAAGCAAGCGAGGTCAATAAAACCATGTTACTTTCATTTGAAATATCTGAAGCCTCCGCTCGTATGCGAACTGGCATGCCCAATGACGATGAAGAAGACAAAACGCTACCGATTTGGTCAGGAATTATCCCAATTCCAAGCAAAAAACTTACGCCTATTGCCGATGAAAACAGTATTGGAATTGAATTGCCAAAGCATTTAAGATAAAGAAAATCCATTTTAATTCTCAATTATTGGATTTACGAATAATAAAGTTTACAGAGTATTTCAGGATAAATAAATATAATTTGTTTCCTTTACATAAATTATAAGCCTTAAAAGGCGTCTCAAAAATTCTGTAAAGGTCTTATGAAAAACAATTATATTTTAATAATTGTATTTACGTTTTCAGTTTCTTTTAAATCATTTTCCCAAGTTGTATTTGATAGTTTCCCAAAAGAAATGCAGCTTTTTACTCGAAATGAAAACGATTCTGCATTTGTTGATATAAAAGGTAAAATAGAGGGAGAAGAATTTAAAAAAATTAAAATCTTCTTCTTCATTGATGACAAACTTTCCCAAATTTTTGAACAAAAAGAAAAGTCTTTTGACTTTAAAATTCCTATCAAAGCCCAATTAAAGCAATATGCTTTTCGAGCTTGGGGCTATACAAATACAGATTCCATAAAATTAAACGAAGCAAAAAAAATACTCTGTGGTGATGCATTTATAGTCTATGGCCAATCAAATGCTATGTCCGTAGCTAGATTTTGGGTTTTAAATGATAGTATTCCGCGTGAATTCGCCCGAAATTTTTCTTATTACAAAGATAGAAGCCATAACGATGATGGTTGGCATGACTTTACTTACCCTGACGACATCGGCACCATGGGAAAGTCGATTTGTAAGGAAATAATTGACAAAACTGGCGTGCCTGCTTTATTTATAAATGCCGCCATTGGAGGTACTTATTTGGAATATTTGTCAGAAAGAAATAATGAAGACCCAGAAAACATTTCGCTTCCCTATGGTACTTTATTAAAAAGAGTTAGAGAAGCACAAATCGATAGAATAAAGGGTTTTATTTTGTTTCAAGGCGAGTCAGAAGCACACACAAGTGCCAACAGCGTAAAAAGCTATCCGAATACTTTTAGAAAATTTAAATCTAATTTGGAGTCGGACTTTCCACCTATAGACCAAATTTATGTTTATCAGATGCCTATCTTCAACTTACCGCATATTTGGGAAGGCGGACTTTTGAGAGATTACGAAAGGCGATTTGGACATGAGTTTAATAATGTAACTGTCATACCAACCACAGGTTTTGGCTTTTGGAAATTCGACGGAATGCATTTTGCATTTGAGGGTTATAGACTAATTGGAGATTGGCTATATAAAGGTTACGAATCGTTGGAAAAAAACAAGACCAGATTCCAATATCTTGATATTCAAAAAATTATCGATTTTCCAGAAAAACACCAACTCAAACTTATTTTTAACAAAAACCTTACTTTTCAACCTTTTGCGGATTATGGTTACCAAATATTAAGATTAAATGACCAGTTTTTTGTTGATAAAAACACTGGTTTTTTTGATAAAATAGAAAAAGACAATAACATTCTTTATCTCACTTATTCCAATTTGCCTGGAAAAACACTGACTTATTTACCTGGTAGATATAACGACCCTCAGGACAAACCATATTCTGGACCATATATTTTTGATGAAACAGAAATACCAGCCTATACATTTCACGATGTAGCTATTTATGATCAACTTCCTTTACCTGAATTAATTACTACCTCTATTGAAGATGGAAAACTAAGGATTTCATTAAACCCAAATGTTTATAAAAATTATGAGAATGTAGCTTATGAATTTAGTCTTGGAAACAATACTCCCCAAGATTTAGCCAATAAAAACACAGTTATAAATCAAAACTATCTACTAACATTGGATCCCCTTTTAAAGGAATATATCATAGAAGTCAAGGCCGTTACTGACTTCTCTGAATCTAAAGCAATATTTGTAGATGCGACAGATCTAATAAGACAATACCTGGATACCGACCTCGACGGTGTACTCTCGACGGTAGACAATTGCGTTTCTGTAAAAAACCCAAATCAGGAAGATTTTGACAAAGACGGAATAGGAGATGTGTGTGACACAGACGCTGACGGAGATATGATTGCTGACATAAACGATGACTGTCTTTTATATAAAAACCCTGACGCTGCAAAACTAGAATTATCGGGTTCAATGGCGAAAATTGATTTGAATAAAGATACCAATAGTTTTTTATGGTTTATCAATGACACACTGTTCACAGAAAACAAACTTACAAGTTTTGAATTACCCAAATCAGGAAGCTATAAAGTCCAAATAAAAGACCAAAATGGTTGTTTAAGTGTGTTTTCAAATTCCATTGGTTTCATATTATTGGGCAACTCCACCGAAGAAAATGACGTATCGGTTTATCCAAATCCAGTAACTAAAAAATTAAATATTAAACTGAAAACCAAAGAGTATAATCGCTGTGAAATATTCAATGCTCAAGGAACAAGCCTATTAAAATTTAGGCTAAAAGCGGATGAAAACACCATTGATATTGAAGCTTTGCCCAGTGGAAAATATTTCATTTCATTTTTTGGAAATTCCACTGAAACAACAAAAACACTTTCAATAATTAAAGTAAATTAACCTTTACATGGATATAAAATCTCCTCAAAAAGCAAAAAATTTACCAATCAAACTTCAATAAAGAAACTCCTTGCCTAGGTAAACTTATTTTTAATTTTAACTGTCCGTTATTCGTTTTTATAAATTCTGGCGAAGTTAAAAGCCCTAATTGACCCGATTTTTCGAGAATGGCTATTTGTTGTTTGTCTGGACTTTCAGGAGAGCCCATATTTTTCCACACTTCGTAAGCATTGCTATTTTCGTCGTCGATTCTATAATGGTGAAAGTTTATCGTTTTGTTGGGTAAACCTTTCAGATTTATTTCTATTTTTGCGTCTTTATCTTTTACATCATCATCGTGGTAATTCCAGAGCATTATTGCTGCGGTGTTTTGGTCAATACTCGCCAAAGCATCTATATCATTTGATTTTCCTCTAACGCTTGAATCTCTCACCATTTCAAAAGTATAACTTTGGTCTCCACCAACTTTGACTCTTTTTCCGGACATCATCCCGAACATTCTAAAAACATTTAAAACCGGTTTATCAATTCCGTTGGTAGCCAAATCTCTAAACCCGTAAAAATAAGGCTGGTTTTCGAACTCAAATGACCAACTAACTGCCCCTAAAAGTTTAGCTCCGTAATAATCCGCCAAAGCATATTTTCTTGCAAAAGATGCTGCAGTATAACTTGAATACATTGTGCCATTTCTATAAGCATTTTGAGGATTTGTTTTCATTCCGCATGCTGCACAGCCTTCTGGGTCAGATTCGCCAATTATAATCGGTAAGTTTTTGTATTTTTCAAAAGAAGTTACGATTCTAAATCCTTCCGAAATATCTCTCAACTGTGTTCCCATGTTCATCTGCACGTGATTGTCCACAATTTTTGGTGATCCTTTGGCATGAAAACTAATAAAATCAAGCGGTGAACCGACTTTCTCTGTTGCGTAATTTGTGCCAGTTTCACAATGATTTAAAAAAAACTTCAAATAATCAGCTGCTTTTACCCAACTTGGGCCAGTAGTTTCAGGGCCACCGATGCGTATTGTTGGGAGAGCCCTTTTTGCTGCATCTGCAGTGTAATCATAAAGTTTGCAATACTCTTCAACTGTTCCACTCCAATAGCCGATATTAGGTTCGTTCCAAAGTTCCCAATACCATGTTTCTACTTCGGCCTTCCCATATCTCTCAACGGAATGCTTTACCCAAGCATAAACCAAGTCCGCCCATTTTTTATACTCTTTTGGAGGAAAAGTCCAGCCTTTGTAAATTTCATTGTAGGGCATTCCCGGTTTCCAGTGAGGCTCATAAGGTTGGGGATTGGTAGAAAGAGCCTCCGGCATAAAACTAAATTGAGCCAAGGGCTTTATTCCCCTTTCAAGATAGGTGTCAAATATTTTATCAATTATCGTCCAATCATATACCGGGTTCCCTTTGGCATCCTCTGTGTATACATTGGTAGATCCCCATTTAAGCGATAAAGTATCATGACCAGAATTAAGCAAACTATGGGCCCGAAAATAAACAGGAACTGGACTCAATGAAGAAAGCTCAGAAAGTAACTTTTTGCCATCTTTCATATAAGCATAATTGGGCTCATCCGCTCCAAAAAATGCCCAAAATGGATACATTTCTCCCACTTTCTGGTTAAAATCTATTTCAATATGTTTTGTTTCTTGTGAAAAACACAATTGAATATTTACAAGAAAAACCGCTAGTAGAATTCTTTTTTTCATTTATAAAAGGTTGAATAAGAAACATGAAGTTACAGAAAACTTTACGGTTATGTTTCTATTTTTGTTTAAAGATTTAATTTCACTAATTTGCTTCACTATCAACCTAAAAATCAATGGAAACGCATTTCAGAACTTGCAATCTTTGTGAGGCTATGTGTGGATTAAAAATCACCTATGCCAATAATGAAATTATTAAAATAGAAGGAGACCAAGAAGATGCTTTTAGCAGAGGACACATTTGTCCAAAAGCAAATGGTCTTAAAGATATTTATTTAGACCCAGACCGCTTGAAGTTTCCTATAAAAAAGACTGAAAATGGTTGGGAAAGAATTTCATGGGAAGCAGCTTATGAGATGGTAGTTTCTAAAACCAAAGAAATTCAAGAGAAATATGGAAGAGACGCCGTAGGCATTTATCAAGGCAATCCAACTATCCATAATTTGGGTACCACGATGTTTGCTCCTGATTTTTTCAAGTTGATAAAAACCCATAACATGTTTACGGCTACTTCAACGGATCAATTGCCGCATCATTTTGCGTCTTGGTTGATGTACGGTCACCCTATGCTTTTGCCTGTGCCTGACATTGACCATACAGATTATATGCTAATAATAGGCGGAAATCCATTGGCCTCAAATGGCAGTATGATGAGCGTACCTGATGTAGCCAAAAGACTGGAGGCCATAAAATCAAAAAGCGGAAAATACGTAGTAATAGACCCACGAAAAACAGAAACCGCCAAACAGGCGAGCGAGCATTTATTCATAAAACCTAATTCCGATGCCTATTTCCTTTTGGCATTTTTAAAATGTATTTTAGAAAACAACCCTTCTAAAACCTTTCCAGAATACATAGAAAAAATAGAAGAATTGAAAAATTCAGTTCTAAACTTTAATCTTGAAGAAATAGAAGACCTAACGGGAATATCAATGGAGAAAATTCAAATTTTAGCCAAAGAATTCTCCGATGCACCTTCCGCAGTATGCTATGGCAGAGTTGGTGTTTCTACCCAAGCTTTTGGGGGTATATGCTTATGGCTTATCAATGTTATCAACATAGTGTCGGGTAATCTTGACAAAAAAGGGGGAGCTATGTTTACTTTGCCTGCCATTGATTTTGTGGGGCCAGCCAAACCCAAAGATAGGTTTGCACGATGGAAAAGTCGCGTAAGTGGATATCCTGAATTTTTAGGAGAGCTCCCAGTTGCCGCTTTGGCAGAAGAAATGTTGACAGAAGGTCAAGGGCAAATAAAGATGATGTTTACAAATTGTGGAAACCCTGTGTTATCCACATCCAATGGTATTCAGCTTGATAAGGCATTTGAATCGTTGGAATTCATGGTGTCTTTTGATATTTATCTGAATGAAACTACAAGGCACGCCGATTTGATATTGCCACCTGCTACAGGACTTGAAAACCCACATTATGATTTAACATTTCATAATTTGGCGGTAAGAAATACTTCAAAATACAGTCCTCCACTTTTCGAAAAAACAGAAGGTGCAAAATACGACTGGGAGATTTTTCAGGATTTGAGAAACGTGTTTATTGGAGAAAACCAATCGGTAATTCCCCCTGAGTTTAAGCTTGATTTAGGTTTAAAATATGGTCCTTACAAATTATCAATGGAGAAATTGAAGGAAAACCCTCATGGCATAGATCTTGGTGATTTAAAGCCGCTTTTGCCGGAAAGGCTCAAACAAAAAATAAACCTTTGCCCAGAGCTATTGGCGGATGACCTTAAGCGTTTGGAAGAATCGAAAACTGAAATGTTAAATTCAAGTCAAAATACTTTTTGGATGATAGGCAGAAGGCACCTCAGAGATAATAACTCTTGGATGCACAACTCCGCCAAACTTATGAAAGGTAAAAACAGATGTACGCTTTTGATAAATCCCGATGACGCAAACAGGCTTGCGATCCCAGAAAATGCTTTAGTTACCGTGAAATCCCGTGTGGGTGAAGTACAATTGCCAGTAGAAATCTCTGAAGATATTATGTCTGGCGTTGTGAGCATTCCGCATGGTTATGGACATAACAGAAAAGGCACCAAAATGTCAATAGCCGAAAAATATCCAGGCGTAAGTTTGAATGATCTTTCAGATGAAAAAGTAATCGATAAACTAACGGGAAACTCTGCATTTAGTGCCTTAAGAGTTTCCGTAAGTATTTAAGATTTTACTTTAGAAATTTGGGCGACTTACGATGCATAGTTCCTTGCTCAAAGGCATAAACTATTGACAACAAAATAGGCTCGGAATATGCTCTACCGAAGAAGGATATATTTACGGGAAGTTCGCCAACAAAACCCATCGGAACCGTAATGTTTGGATAGCCCGCAATAGCTGCTGGAGAAGAACTGCCTATATGGAAAGTATCACCCTTTTTCCAATCAGTTTTCCATGCTGGGCTGCCCGTAGGAGCTATTATTGCATCTAATTGAAGCTCATTCATTACTTTATCTATTCCTTCTTCTCTCATTTCTTGGTGCATTTTTGCTTTCGCTTCAAGATATTCTTTTTCAGTAATGTTGCCTTTTTTCATTGCACTTTCAATGAGTTTTTGATCAAAAACCCCTGTTTCTATATTGTCTGATGCATTAAATGCAAAAAGATCTTCAATGTTTTTAATTTTTTGATTGGGATTTAAACCAGCAAAATACTTATTTAAACCATCCTTGAACTCATATAGCAAAACCTCAAATGAGCTTTTTCCTGTATCTTTTGTGCCCAATGTTGAAACATCTACAAATTCAGCTCCCTGAGATTTCATATAGTCTACCGCTTTAAAAAACAAACTATCTACACTTTTCATTTTTCCTAATGGAGGCTGAAAAATACCAATCCTTTTACCTTTTAGTCCATCCTTTTGTAAAAACTGTGTATAATCCTCAAAATATTTCCCTTCTGACTCTTTTGTGATGCTATCCTTTAAATCTAAACCTGTCATAAAACCTAAAGAAATTGCTGCATCTGTAACGTTTCGAGCCATGGGCCCAGGCGTGTCTTGCGTATAAGATATTGGAATAATGCCCGATCGACTTAAAAGACCTACAGTTGGCTTAATTCCGACCACGCCATTTGCATTTGAAGGACAAACAATGGAGCCATTGGTTTCAGTACCAATGGCTATCAAACAGAAATCAGAAGAAATAGCTACTCCAGAACCCGCACTTGAGCCACATGGGTTACAATCTAGTTTATAAGGATTATTGGTTTGACCCCCTACCCCACTCCATCCACTAGAGGATTTGCTCGAACGAAAATTTGCCCATTCGCTCAAATTGGCTTTTCCAATAATAATTGCTCCTGCTTCTCTTAGTTTTTCCACAATAAAGGCGTCATTTAAAGCGATAGACTCAGCCAAAGCCCTTGAACCTGCCGTTGTTGGCATTTTATCGTGGGTATCAATATTGTCTTTTAATATGACAGGTATTCCATGTAACTTGCCTCTGTCCAGACCTGCTTTTAGCTCTAGGTCTGCTTTTCTTGCCAAAGCCAAAGCCTCAGGATTGATCACCAACATAGCATTAACGAGCGGATTCAAAGAGTCTATTCGGCTTAAATATAGTTTGGTTAGCTCAACCACAGTAATTCGATTGCTTCTAATATCTTTCCCAACTGATGTTATAGTAGCTTTTTCGAAATCAAATTTTTGACCTTGTGTATTTATTGTCCAGAAAAAAAGGACTGCGATAGTTAATAATTGAATAGTTTGTTTCATGATTTTTAAAACCTTTTAATAAGTTTAGGTACTACAATTTTACTGATTTTTTGTGAGAATGAGTATCTTGTTAGAAATTCTTTCTTTTAATTAATATTTAAACTTTTATGAACCTCAAATCGGCCTTTTTGTTTATTTTTTTGTGTGGTTTTTGGAATACTTCTTTCGCTTCTGATACGCGGATTGATAATTATTCAAAATTGGATTCTATTCTTGCGGTACAGTCAAACTTAGTTTCTAAAAAGGACTCTACAATAGCTATAAAAAAACCTTATGAAATATCCTCAATAATTGGCTTCTCCTCTTCACTTGCATCTATTCTTTCATGGGGAATTCAACTTTTAGGAATAAGCAGTTTATCTTTAATTTTCAGTCCTTTACTTTTTGGTTTAGTAGGCCTGATATTTAGTATTATTGCCATAGGTAAAATAAAAAAGAATGGCAAAAGGGGTAAAAAACTTGCAAAAGCTGGAATAATACTGACTATTTTACATGCTCTTGGGCTTGCTGCTTTGGTGGCACTTGTAATTATTATATTTAGTAATTTTGGTGGATAATAATTCCCAAGAAGTCCAAAATCTAAAAGTATAATTTTCCAAAACCTTTTAGTTCCGTTTTGTAAAAAAACCTTTAAACTCATTTTTTGAAATTTCATCTTTTTTCCAAAAAATCGGTCAAATGATAATTTATACTAATTTTGTTAAAAAAAACAGGATATGACTTTACAGGAGCTTTTTCAAAAAATAAGTGAACACCCAATAATTCTTTTGTCATTTTTTGTGGCAATTCCCGTTCTGACAATCATTATAGGATTTATTAGTTCTGGAAAAGGGCACCTTTCACTTTGGAAATATTTCTATGCAGTATTGATCTATTTGGTAAGCATTCCTGGGATTTTTGCTGTGGCACTGAACGTGTATTTTTTCTTGTTTCAAAGACAAGATATCATGCAAACGGATATCTACCTTCAGATTTTTCCAATTGTTGTAATGTTTGCTACTATCTTTTTAATCAGAAAAAATGTAAGATTAGACTACATTCCAGGCTTTGACCGTATCTCGGGACTTTGGTTTATCCTTTTTGCCACTATGCTTTTAATGTGGTTTTTAGAAAAAATCAGAATCTTTGTTTTTTCTTTTCTGCCGTTTCAATATTTGATAGGTGCCTTTGGACTGCTCTTTTTTATAATTTATCTAGGTTGGAGACGGTTTTCAAAATAGTTTTTTAAAATTGGCCTCAAAAAACATTTTTTCGCTTTTTTGCTAAAATAGCTAATTTTAAAGAATCTTATTTTCGGAATGCTCCTCAAAATAAAGATTTCAATATGTTTATTTGATTAAGTTCTCTACTACCAAAATAAATCAATTTGCCTTTAGAACTTTTTCATTCCAGCCTTTATAACCTCGTCAGATAGGTTAATAACTTCATAAAACTCATTGGTTAACCCGTTTTTCTCGTTGTTTTTCCAAACGTTCCTTGCTATTAGGGCTTTCAGATGTGTTCTTATAAAATCTTTCGACTTTGCATATTGAGCTTCTGAATACTTCACATTGTTTTTGGAAGCTATTTGTTTTATTTCTCCCAACATTTTTTCATCAATCTGAAAGTTTTTCAAATAGTTTTCAAAACCCATCGCCTCTAATTTTGCTTTGTTTTGAACAGTATAGTTCAGTGCATATTCTCTAAAAATATTTTTAGCAAAAAGCTCCACCAAATAAGTGGTATAATAGCTCGTATCTTGCGGCACAAACACATCTGGTGTTATTCCGCCTCCGCCATACACCAATCTTCCTCCTTTGGTTTTAAACTTTAGCTTTTCGTTCATTTTTATACTGTCTTTCACAAAAAGCTCTTTGTTAGTATATCGCTTGTGCATATCCTCTCGGTATTCATCAGAGTGTCCAAGCGTATATGGTTTTTGGATGCTTCTTCCGCTTGGAATATAATACCTTGAGATAGTTAAACGTAACTCAGAACCATCAGAAAGCTGAATAGGTGCTTGTACCAAGCCTTTGCCAAATGTCCTTCGCCCTACTATAGTTGCACGGTCAAGGTCTTGCAATGAACCGCTGACGATTTCAGAAGCCGAGGCACTGCCTTCGTCTACCAAAACCACAATTTTACCTTTTTCAAATATTCCGGCTTTGCCAGCTTTTACTTCATAATTATTCGCTCTGTCTTTGCCTTTGGTATAAACTATAACGTCGTTGCCGCCAACCAATTCATCCACCATGTCTGTAGCTTTATCCATATAACCTCCAGGATTACCTCTAAGGTCAATCATCAACTGGGTCATTCCTTGAGACTTTAACTTGGCTAAATGCGTTTTAAATTCATCATAGGTAGTTTCAGCAAAACGATTAACTTTTATATAGCCTGTTTTTTTGTCGGCCATCAAATAAGCGGCATCTATAGAAAAAGTTGGAATTTTATCTCTTTTTACATCGAAAGTCAAAAGCTTAGCCGTTCCTTTTCTCTTTATAGTCAATTTCACTAATGAGTTTCGAGGACCTCTTAAGCTTTTAAAAACCACATTAGAATTTAGTTTTTTTCCAACCAAGTCTATCGTATCTGCTTTTAAAATTATATCCCCGGTTTTTATGCCAATTGCCTCTGAAGGGCCGCCGGCCAAAGGAGAAACCACAAAAAGCGAATCATTAAAAATATTGAATTCAACGCCAATTCCATCAAAACCCGCATGAAGGTCTGCATTTACCAATTCGGCATCAGAGGCAGGAATGAAAACTGTATGTGGGTCTAGTTTTTCAAGCATTTTTTCGATTCCGTAAGTAGACAATGAATCGATACTCACATCGTCAACGTAGCTTTTGTTGATGTGCATCAAAACTTCTTTAAAGATAGAATTAGAACCGGGGCTTTTTGAAACAAATGTCTTTTTACCAAAAAATGTAGCTCCCAACAAAATCCCTACTATCATCGAAACCGCCACCGCTATTGGAAGTATTACTGATTTTTTATCGTTATTGTAATTCATTAAATATTATTTGAAATAAGATATTTGATAACGCAAAGTACCTAATTTTTTATCTATTAAAATACTTTTAAATGGCCATATAATCAGATTACGAAAAAAAATACGGCACAAAATCTCATTTCTGAGTACAAATATTTACCTTTCGAGAGTATTTAAGAGAATAACCCGTCCTCTTAAAAAGCAAAATTAAAATATGTTTAATTGTGATTCGTTGTAAGTTTTTATTCGTTTTTGAAATTTATAACCAATTAACCACATATTAAACGCCTAAATTTGCGGTTGAGTTTTATTAGTAACCTATAATATTTTTGTGAAGAAACCCATTTTAATGCTTCTCTTGTTGCTTCCTATGCATGGAATGGCTCAGATATGGTACAGAACAAGGTACAAAACCGCAATATTTGGGGAAACTTTTGCTGTTAGTCCTATTGTTTCACTCAATATGGAACATGCAGTTAACCGTCAAAAAAGATCTTATACGGCTATCAGATATGGATTGGGTTTTGTGCCTGGTGCCAAAAACAAGGATAGTTTTGGCTGGAGGGACAACGGCGTTTCTTTGCCTGTTTCTCTTACTGAAAATTTCTTGGTAAATAATCTTAAAAGGCGTGTAAAGCAGCGTGTTTCACTTAAATGCAAAGCTACGCCTTCCAAAATATCAGTAGAGTGGTTTGGAGAAGTCGGCCTAGCTTATACACCCGTTTTTTACGGAATTTCTGAGCCTCGTCACCAAGTATCAGGAATTATAGGTATCAGGCAGCAGGTTGTTTTTGACATTCCACCAAAACCGAAAGTCCTCTTTTTAAAGTTTCAATATACACCCAACTACAAATCTGGCAATTTCTCTTGGAACCCAGTAACTGGCTCAACCAATATTTTCGGGATGAGCATTGGTTTTTCGATTTAATTATTCAATTTACCCCCTTTTTTTAATAACAAAATGTTTTTACTTAATTCAAAAAATCAATTTCATTGATTTTTATTTCATCTTTTATCACAATATTATTTGCCCAAATCGTAAAAAAAGATTTAAATTGTGAGAGGTTTTTGCCTGAGAACTAAGCATTTAAAGATGCTTAATAAAAAAATGAAAACCATGACCTTAAAAACTACAATATTAATTTTCATCTTTTTTGTATCAACCTTTAAGCCTCAAGCCCAATTGTATGGAAAAGAAGATAGCCTATTACTCGCTTATAAAAATGCGAGACCGGATACCGGTAAAGTACATACCATAAATCACCTGGTCAATGTTTTTATATATAACGATGCGAAAAGGGCTCTGAAATTGGCCAGAGAAGGCCTGGCATTAAGCACCAAACTAAAATACACTAAAGGTGAAAATATGCTCTGGTACCAGATTGGCGTATATTACAGTACGGTGTACAAATCAGATTCTGCAGAAATGGCATATCGAAATGCCCTGGATATTGCATTGAAGCTAAAAGATTACAGAGCACAAGTGAGGGCATTGAACGGAATAGGTCAGGGTTATTTAGATAGCGGCCGATATGATCAGGCACGGGAAATTATAGAAAGCACGCTGCCATTAATAAAAAAAACCAATGATTCGCTAACCTTAGCAATTAGCTATACGCATTTGGGTGTATGTTACCAGGGAAAGGGATATTTTAAACTGGCACTGGAGAATATTTTGAAAAGCATCAAGGGATTAAAAGAACTCAATGCCGAGATGCGGTTGGCCGATGCTTATTACACACTGGGTGATATTGAAAGTCAACTCAGTCATTACGAAGATGCGTATAAATATTATGATTTTGCCAAAGCCATTTACCTCAAGCAGAAAGACTTCTATTTCTTGATTGAGCTTTATTATTCGGAAGCTGAATCCGCTTTGAAAATTGGGAATCTGGAAAAGGCTCGGTTGATGCTGGATTCCGCTATGATTTACTCCGAAAAGCATAAGATAGATGGAACAAAGGGTAGAATTTATGCCGAATACGGGGAAATTGAACTAAAAAAAGGCAATTTGAAAAAGGCAGTTGAATTGCTTGAGAAAAGCCTAGTAATATCGAAAGAGCAAGAAAATCAATTAGATATTGCCAATGAACAGGTAGTATTAGCCGAAGCATTAAGCAGGCTAAACCAGGAGGAAAAAGCGGAGCAATTGTTTGCCGAAAGCCTGGCCTATTTTAAACAGGAGAATGTAATTGAAGGCTTAAGCTATGCCTATCAAAAAAGGGGTAAAAGCCGACAAAAACAAGGCGATTACCAAGGTGCCTTAGAGGATTTTGAAAAACACAGCATTTGGCAAGATAGCGTAAGTAATCTGGCAAAAACCAGGCAGATTGAAGAGCTCCGAATAATCTTTGATACGGAAAAGAAAGAATCGGAAATTGAAAACCTGGCTTTGGAAGTAGAAAAGTCAAATTTGCAAAAATCACTTTTTGCGGGTGGTATGATTTCGGCATCACTTATTTCGGGTTTGTTGTATTTCGGATTCCGGCAGCGTAATAAAAGAAATAGGGCTGAGTTTGAGAAAAAGCAAGCTTTGGTTCAAAAAGAGTTGGAGTTTAAAAAGAAAGAACTGGTTAGTCAAACCTTGCATTTGGTCAACAAAAATACCTTGATTCAGGATTTACAAGAAGACCTGAAGGAAATTAGAAAAACCACTACTGAGCATACCAAAGAAATTGGTAAAATTATAAAGGATTTGCAACAAGAAAATACCTCCGATGCCAATTGGGAGGTATTTAAAAGTCATTTTGCCGAAGTTCATAATGATTTTGACCTAAAGCTTAGGCAACGGGCTCCTGATATCACCGATAATGAAATTCGTCTCGCGGCATTTCTTAAAATGAAACTCAGCCCGAAAGAAATCGCAGGTATGCTGAATGTGCAAGCTGAGAGTGTGACTAAATCAAAATATCGCTTAAAAAAGAAGTTTAATTTGGAGGCGGATGCCGATTTTGATGCATTTTTAAGCGAATTGTAGTTTTAATTTTATGGAATTTTGGCTTCCCGAGTTTTAGGTAATGCTTCTTATTCTCTTTTAAGGGTTTTGCGAGCTTCTTCGGAATTTGAATCCGCCTTTTTTAATGACACCCATCCTCAATCACCGCCTCAAACACATTCCCGCTTTTGGCTTCAAAACCCGGACTTAAAAGAATATGATTGCCCGCCAAGTAGTAGACATTCGAGGTGGGGTTTATGAGGTTATTGGCTTGAATGGTTTGCACCGCTGCTTTTGAAATAACTTGATTTGTGATGGATGGAATTGAACTGATGTTTTGAATTTCAGGGCAAGGGTTTTCATAAGCACCCAAATCCGGCGTATTGATGTGTTTTTGGCCGATTCGGTCTGTGTTAAAACTCATATTTGACGCCTGATTGATGGCAGGGGAGCCATTTTGCAGCCTCAGGCCATCATCAGCTGTGCCGAATACATCATCAAGCCCATCGGTATCGGAAGTGTTTACGAATAGCGGATCTTGATTGTAAATCATTCCCTGGCCGCAATTGACGATCGAGCTGTTGATTCCGCTGTATAGAGCACTACAACTGGATACATCTACCAGTGAAAACATAATTTCAAGGTCAGCATTGTTTTGATAAATAGGTTGAATAACACTATTGGCCGTATTAGCATTAAAAATACAATTGGCCACATAACATAAGGCAGTTTGGCCGAGGTATGCTTCGTTATAGATTGCCCCACCAAAACCTCCACTATTTGAATAAAAAGTACAGTTTAAAAAATTTGTTTGACCAGATCCATTTTTAGAAATATTAGCCATGGCCCCTCCGAAAGTCCCCGAGTTTTGAGAAAAACTACAATTGACAAAAAGTGGGTAATTGTTTCCGCCATTTGAATAATTTATCACTGCACCACCGTAATAACTTGTATTTGCTGAAAAGTTACATTCTGAAATTCTTGGACTACCGATGCCACCCATTTCACTAAAATTGCAGATTGCTGCTCCTTCACCATTAATGGCGTAATTGTTTTGGAAAACACAGTTTTTAATTTCAGGACTTGAAATAGCATTGAGCCCAGAAGCCACATTTAACCACCCCGCTCCTTTAAGATTCATTGCCGTACCTGCAGCATACCCATTTTTTATATTAAAACCATCCAAAAGTGTTTCTTGACTTACATTTTGGCTGTAAACCACATGATATGTATTATCTATCTGGTTTCCTTGAATGCCAATTTCGCCACTCAAAACAGAAATATTGCTGGCAAAATTTCTTTGCTTTGGGTTAAAACTCTCAGGCTCATTTCCAGCAAATCCACCATATATTTTTACACTATCAGGCAATACAAAAGACAGGGTTCTATCAAGGCTTTGCGTGGGCTTATAGGTACCTTCTGCCACCCAAACTTCCGCTCCCGTTGCGGCTTCTTTCAGGGCATCTTGTAAATCTACAAAGGCATTGGGCCAGCTTTCTCCATTGTTTTCTCCAGACGCCGACTGCCTGACATACAATCTACCAAAATACTCGTAAGCACCCAAGGCCGATTTAAGTTTGAAATGCCTGCCACTCAGGTCGCGAAGGGGCAATAAAGAGACTTTTTCTAAAGCAGGACTTCCCGGCTTAAGCTGTAAACCATCATCTAATGTAGTCCAGAGGCTGTCAGGTCCTATCGCATGAGATGCATTTCTGAAAAGTGGGTTGCTGTTATAAATCATTCCACCGCCGCAAGTCATGGAAAATCCTAAAAAGTTATCAAAAAGTGCAGCACAATTTGGCTCTGAAACCAACGAATTTGAAATGTTGAGCGTAGCCACCGTACCACTGAATAAAGTACTCGTATAAACAGAGCCGTTTCCATAAAAAATGCAATTTTCTATCTCGCTATTTGATATAGCATCCGTGAGCTGGGTGTTACTGAATAGTATGGCCCCTACATTGAAGGAGGAGTTGCCATAAAATGTAGACGAATAAATTTTTGCAGAGGCTTCAGCATAATTGATGGCCAGGTTATGAATAGCTCCACTTGAGCCTTGTGTGCTTTGATTACCAACAAAAAGTGAATTCTTTATGGTAGATATTGACTCAGAATTGAAATCAGCAGAACGATTGTAAATAGCTCCTCCATCAAATAAAGACTCATTATCTGAAAAAACACAACGGTCTATAGAGGCATTGGCCTGACCACTATTGTTGGCATAATTGTAAATAGCGGCTCCATTAAATGAAGTAAAGTTGTTTTCAAAAACACAATCAGAAAATGTAACATTGCTCTTGGCATTGCCTGATCCATTATTATATGCCCCTGCTCCCTCTACAGCAGTATTACTTATAAAACGGCAATGACTAATCCAGGGACTGGCTTGTCCTTCGTTTTTACCGTTATTGTAGATACCTCCACCACGGTAAGCTTTGTTGTTTTTAAAAACGCAAAGTTCCAAAGTGGGATTTGAAACAGTATCGGCCCCTTGACCATTATTATAAAGCCCAGCTCCGAAAAAGTTTTCGGTGTCTGTCTGATCCGCGTTTCCATCTGCAATCGTAAGGCCATTGAGAAGCGTGGTGGAATCTGCCTTTTGGATATAAACTACATGGTACGAGTTGTCTGTATCGGTTCCCGAAGATCCTATATTTCCACTTAGTATGGTTTCATTGAGCTTAAAATCTCTTTTTGCTAAATCAGAAGTTTCTGTTTCATTTCCTTGGAAACCGCCAAAAATTTTCACGCCATTTGGTATTTGGAAGGCTATATTCCTATTGGCGTTAGATGTAGGTAAATAGATTCCATGTGCTACCCAAATGGAATCACCAGCATCTGCTTTATAGATCGCTTTTTGCAAGTCAGGCAGGGCGTCGTTCCAATAAACTCCCGAACCCCCGTTTTGACTAGCATCCACAAAATATTTGGTGATAAGTATTTGAGATTCGAAGGCTCCCAAATCCACGTGTCCATCTACTCTTCTGTCTTTAAGATCAAGGTCTGTATCGTATACCAGGGCCATATCACTGCCCATGTTTTTAGCTGGAGAGAGGGTGTTAAGCCTGAAACTACCCAAGGGGGGGTTTTCAAAAAGAGGGTCCGCAGCATAAATCATCCCGCTCTGACAATCAGGGCTATTTAAGCCCATACTCGTGCATTGAGGCTCGTCCGTTAGAGTATATGATACTTTGCAACTGACATTTGTAGAAATACCAAACATTTGACCTAGCGGTGAATTAACCAGAATAGAATTGACCACCACTATGGCAAGCACCGAGCCACCGGTATTCACGTTCTGATTCATGATATGCTGACCATTCGAACTCGCCGTATTACCATAAAATGTACAGTTTAGGTATTCTGATTGAATTATTCCACCATTTCGGGCATAATTGAGTACTGCTCCTCCTGTCCCAGACAGTGCTGTTGCCTGATTATTAGCCAGCACACAATTGATGTATCTTGGCGATGAAGTACCGGAGTCGGCATTATTGGCAGCAGCTCCCCCATTTGCTGCGGTGTTATTGAAAAATTTGCAATTGATCACATCCGGAGAAGCCAAGCCACTCGATCGAGCATCGTTATAAAGTCCACCACCTGTAGCTGCTGAATTTTCTTTGAAGAAGCAATTGATAATCTTCGGATTGGAGCTCATTCCTGAACCGCGGCCATCGTTATGAATGCCACCACCGAGAATTTGAGTTATATCTGTATATGGTGCCTGGGCGTATCCTTTTTTTACTGTGAATCCATCCAAAACGGTTTCAGAACTTGCATGTACAAACTGAACCACGTGATAGCTATTGTCCGCCAATGTAGTTGTATCGCCAATTTCACCACTCAGTACGGTTTCATAAACATTAAAATTGCGATTATTTAAGTTGAAATCCGGAGACTCAAATCCTCCAAAGCCACCGAAAACCTTTACGCTATCAGGGATGAGCAACGTGGAAGTGCGGTCAGTACCTGAGGTAGGAAAATAAGTACCTTGAGCTACCCATACCGTATCACCAGACTGAGCCGTAGTGAGTGCATCCTGCAGATCATTGTAAGCATAAGTCCAACTGCTACCGTTATGGGTGCTCGATGTAGCCTGGCTTACATAAATGATTTTTGCTTCGCCTTTTAAGACTTGAAGTAAGAATATTAGGCACAACAAAATTATGTTTGTTTTCATAATGCCAATAGTTTGGTAAACAGTTACTTACAATTTAAAATATTATTTTAATATAAAAAACTTTAAATTCTAAAAAGAAACACTTTCTGGAATTTCAAAATGGAAATGCATTTTTTAAAAGGCCTTTTATTCATTTTGTTATCTGTCATTTTCCTGCTTTTCTATTTCCTTTAAAGCAGTTTTAAAAAACAAATTCAAATTATTTTCCAATAGGCTTACTTTCTTTTGCAGGTCATCCATCAACTTTGCCCTGGATGCAATTTTACGCAAGTTTTCTTCAATATTTTGCTTTTCATTTTTCACAAAAAATAACTAAAAACGTCAAATTGACGGACTAATATTGTTTTGAAAAATTAGAATAGCCCTTAAGAACCAGACTATTCTTTATCTTTTCAAAAGATTAAGTTTTGTTTTACTTTTAGTCCCTTTTTGCTAACAACCAATCGATTTTATATTCCAGGAGGTACAAATAATAAAATAAGAGGTACAATAAGCCTCATAGCAATGGTCACTCGAAATATAGCCTAAATTAAGCTCTCCCAGCGTGCTCCAATGGGCCACATCCCAAGCTTCAAACTGGATTCTGACATCGTGGGCACCGGCAGGTGGTTTGGCACCAACTTTTATATTGTTTTTGGTGATTTCTGTCCATCCCGTTGTTTTAAAATTTTGGGTACCTTTTTCTTTGTATGTGAACCGAAAATGAACCGTGTTGTCAATTGTCTTTTTTACATATGCATTCTTGTGTTGGTATGCATTTTCGCCACAGGTAACTGTTTTATAATCTGTGGTATAGCCCAATTTTGCAAAGGTGTTGTCTTTCAGGTATCGAATGGTATAGGCTATTGGTACACCGGGGTTATTTCTGCTGTAAACCGCATTTTTACCTGTTATTATTTTTTTCAAAGAACCCGGTCCGGTGGCGTTTACGGCTTCGGAGGCCACTTCGGCATTTCCACCGATAGTTACCACCGTAATGCTTGAATTCTTTAAAACCGCATCGTAAGTAGAATTAACAGTGCCCGTACCACTCACACCAGCGGCATATTTCAAAACGGCGTCCAGATCAACTGAAGTTCGGGTATCGGTAGTTTCCATCCTGAACATAATGATACGGCCATAAGCAACCGAATTTACATAAGCCGGTGGTGCTTCCGCTCCTATGGCCGACGCTACTTCTGCGGTAGAAACCTTTGATCCAAATACACTCGCAGGTGTTTCGGGCGTATCCATTGTGACGGTATAAAACACTTGCTTATAAACCATAGAAGCAACCCGCTTGGTGGTACTGCTGGCGTAATTAAGTTGAGACGCGACAGAGCCTGTAGCCCATTCTATATTTAAGCCTATATCCATGCTCATTTGTTTAGACGAATAGGAAGTAGTGCTTTGGTAAGATGAATTAGAGGCGTTTACATAACCATCCTGATAGGCATTGGCATTCCACCATTCGAGGGCATTATCGATACCTGATTGCACACTGGAGTTTGTGGGTTTTTTAATCTCCAAATTTCCGTTTTCACCAATACCTGGCAGGTCGATACGAAGTTTTACCGGGTTTCTATCCAGCGAAATAGGGTCAGGCAGTCCGTCTAGCATGCTTTGGTTACCTAAAACCAAAGCCCCCGGCCAAACTATTCCATTTGTAGGTCTTAAAATGGCCACTTCATCAAAATTAGTTTTCAGGTTGAAATCCTGGGTAACGCAAGACTGTATGATACCCAGATTAGGGCCGTTATTGGAAGTGGAGTTTTTGGTCATGGTACGTTTAGAAGGGGTACCTCCCAAATCATTTACATTGAGCAGCTTATTCTGATCATACGTCAAATTAGAAATCAGATCCGTGATTTCGGCAGCATCGGGATTGGGCTTAGGTGCAGCATCTATGCCTAATTTATCGCAGGAGTTTAGCAGAAACGCCATAAGGCCGATAATCAAGGCAGAACAAGGCCGGTAAAAGGTAGTTTTCATAATCAAGACTTTTTTAATGAATTAATAGGTTCAAAAGTATTGATGTAGAGGGCTTTATACCTAATTTAGGTCATGGACAAAGCATGGACAGGGGCGAAATTTGTTTTAACTGCATTTAAATAAATTAAATAGCTAGCAATTTCTCATGGAACAAAGTATAATGCTCAACCAATTTATTTTCAATAATAAAAATTTTCATTTTAACTGTTTTAACTATAATTAAAGGTAAGTAGCATAATTTTATTTAAGTGTAGAATCAATATCTCAGAATTTTGCAATAAAAAATATTCGCACTTTCAATCAGAAATCAAAGTTTTTTTGAAAAAAAGTACCTATTTTAAAACAATTCATTTACAAAATTTTATCTTAAAATAGATTGGTTTTTAGTTTTTATAGGCTATTTTAGCTAATTTTACAGAATTCAGGTATTCACTGCTTCTTAATAATTCTGTAAAAGAAGCAATTTTCCCCTCTAAATATTTAATGAGCAAAGAAAAGCATGTAGAAAAGTCCATAGCCTGGGCTAAAAAAAAGGGCTTTACTGATATAAAAGCAACAATTGAAGGTTTCGAAAACCCAATTAATTTTACTCGTTCAAATGATAATAAGGAGTTCACTCCTGACCTTTCCGCTGTCTATAATGGTAAAAAGTTTTATATGCAGGTAGTGTTAAAAGCAGATGATCTGAAAGAAACAAAGGAACACGTGACGTTGTTTCATACGCTTGCAAAAATGAAATCAAGCAAATTGTATTTAATGGCTCCTACAGGTAATTTGAAATTTGCCCAAGAACTTGCAAAGGAGCTAGAATTATCAGAAGTGATACATATTTAGGCTATACTCGCATTTAGTTTTTAATAAGCTGATTCAAATTATGAATCAGTTTTTTTTTGCATTCGCTCAAACAAAAATTCAATTTCATTCTTTTAATAATCTAATTTTTTGATTCTATCTTTTCAGATGAAAAAAACTTGTTTTTAAATTACTTACTCAAATCAACCACAAAATTAGGCGTTTCGGGATCACCCTTAAAAAAGTCTCCTTTTTTGCCTTGCGAGAGAGCCCATCGGTCTATCCAAGAAATGCCGTATCTTCCGAACTTTGTAATTGGCGTTTCATAAGCTTTGTCAGACAATGCGGTTTCTAATCCAACAAACTCATACCCATTTTTTTCAAACATTTCAGCCAATTTTATAATATAGTCTGCATTGAGCTGGCTGGCATGAATAAGTAAGGTTTGGGCTATTTGTCTCCCAAACATAGCATCAGATTGTTTTTCATAAAACAAAACCTTTGCTTCCATATATTTTATATACTCCTCTCCTATCTTTTTTGCTAAGTCCAAATCGCCTTTATTTAAAGTTTTGGCATAAGCACTCGCGAAAATATAGTCCTCATTATCAATAGTTACTGGTGCCACGGTGTATTTGTTATTTTCTAAAAATATAGCCAAAGAATCGGCTCTTTCTTTTGTAGCTCCTACGTGCAAAAAAGGGTGTCTAAAGAATTTCAAATCCTTCCTATATTTATTTAATAGCATTTTGGTCTGCTTTTCTCCAGAAATAATTTGAGAGGTATAAAGGTTAAAATCCGTATTATTAAAATCATGGTGTCTAAGCGTATGGTTTCCCAAATCCATCCCTACTTTTAACCACATTTCAAGGCATTCTTTTTGAAACGGAATAATTTCACCATCTTTATCGTACATCTTACCTTCATTTACAAAACCTATGGCTTTTATTCCTTTCTGGTTTAGTCCTGTTAGTAGTTTTTCGGTAAGTTTTAGATGAAAATCTTGGCCATTATTTCCGTAGTTTACCACAGGCAAGTCATCTATCGTAAAACATACTTTTTTAGTTTGAGAAAAAGCATAATTCGAGATAAATAACAAAATCAGTACTTTAATAATCTTCATTTTATATTTTTAGTTTACCACACTTTGCTCCCTTTTTACAATCTCAGCATTACGCAAAACCTCAGGAATACCAAATGCTTTTACATACAGTCCGGCATTCGGACGTATATCTCTGTAAGTTTTGGCCAAAACTTTCCGGATAGCTTTTGATTTTTCGCCACTCAGATAATCGTTTTCCAAAAACCATCCTCGATCCCTGTAGATAGCATCTAAGGCAAATACATTTTGGAGGGTCAAAAGGGCTTCTTTCTCGGATGAATCCTCCATTTTAGAAACGAAATCATTCGAACATTCAAGTATATACCTTTCGATATTGGCCATGGCTAGGCTTATCATATGTGTTTGAGTTCTTAAAAAAATATCATTCGGATTCATACGTTTTTTAAGGAAACTACGCATTCTGTCTGACAAGCTAAACAGCAGTTTTTCTTCGCGATACCTTAGCGTTTGTAAATGAAACTCCACATCCAGCAAATGCGAAGCATCCGTATTTCGGGCTGAAAATGGGTTTTTCTCTATGTATTCGCTGCTGACTCTTTTAAACAAATGCCTCACAATTGCACCGTAACCACCATCGTTAAATTCCTGTTTGAATTCCGTTAGTATTGATTTGGCTACCAATTGTAGTAAAACATGATTATCTCCCTCAAAAGTGGTGAAAATATCCGTGTCGGCTTTTAGGTCTGCTAACTCATTTTCGGCCAAATACCCTTTTCCGCCGCAAGCTTCTCTGCACTCTTGAATCGTATGCGTTGCATGCCAGGAAGCATAGCTTTTTATTCCTGCCGCCAAGGCTTCCACCTCTCTTTTGTCGTCTGAGTGCATACTATCCGCAAACTTTTCCCGCATTCGCTCCAGTGCAAAACTTAATACATAACTTTTGGCTAATAGTGGAAACAAACGCTCCTGGTGCGTTGGATAATCCAATATCAAAGTTTCGGTCTCCTGACTTAAGGTCTTAAACTGTCGGCGTTTTAAAGCATAACTAATGGCAATGTCCAGGGCTTTTTTGGCTGCTGTATTTGAGCCCATTGCTACCGAAACTCTACCGCCTACCAAAGCACCCAACATCGTAAAAAACCGTTTTGAAGGATTTTCAATCGGACTTGAATACTGCCCATTTTCATCTATGCTGCCGTATTTATTGAGCAGGTTAGCCACTGGAACTTCTACTTTATCAAACCAGATCCGGCCGTTATCCACACCGTTCAGTCCCATTTTATAGCCATTGTCTTTTACGGCTATACCTGGTAATTCCTGGTGGTTTTCATCGCGAAGTGGAACCAATACTGCGTGAATACCATGGTTCTCTTCTCCTACTATGAGTTGGCAAAACACAGCGGCCATTTTGCTATGCAGGGCATTTCCGATATATTCTTTTCCTGCTGTAACGGTAGGTGAATGTATGACTAAAGTTCCTTTTTCGTGAATATAAGTTGCTGTAGTTTCTAAATCCCGCACATTGGAGCCGTGGCCCGTTTCTGTCATGGCAAAACAACCCGCCAGCTTCATGCTGCCCAAAGCTTCCAGATAGGTTTTATGATGATAAGCCGTACCTAGCGAATAGACAGCTCCGCCAAAGAGGCCAAACTGTACGCCAAATTTTATCAGTAAACTCAGGTTTCCCATCGCCAACGCTTCAAAAATAACAGTTGTGCCTGCCGGTGAGCTTTTTCCACCATATTCTTCTGAAAAAGTGTAGGCTCCCAAACCTTGCTCAGCCAATGCTTTGCATTGTTCGAGTATTTTTAATCTTAAGGCGTCTTTATCTCTTAGGTCTGTGGGTACCCTAAAAAACTCATCCATAATCAATTTTTTAGTGCGGGTTTTTAATTCTGCCCAAGGACCATCCAAATGTGCCTGCATTTTTAAAACATCAAAAGCATCCTGCTTTTCCAGCTCTATGTTTTGAGATGAATATATGGCATTGTAAAATGCTTGTTGTGAAAGACTGTTGTCAAGACCTAAGCTATGTTCTAGTTCAATTATAGCCTGCTGCACAAGTGGTGCATCCCAAATAGCCTTATCGCTGGCCGAAGATGCTTTTTTGGCCATCTCCAGACCTATTTGTACCAGATTTTTTCTTTGGCTTAAGTCAGGCGAAAACTCCACCAAAGCTTGTTTCCAAGATTCAAAAGTCTCGGCATTGGGCGGGTTTTTCTGATCTGTCCAGCTTATCAATAGTTTTTTATCGTCAATACTCAGGTTTGGGATTTTCTGAACCTGATTTCTGATCAATTGCATTTCGGATGGACTCAAAACCGAGTCTGCCCAACCCACATAAAAAATAGGTAAAACACTTAAAACTCCGGGTGAATAATTCATGTTGTATTACGGTTGAATAGTGAATATGATTATAAAAGTAGGAAATTTGAGTGGATTTTGGGAGTTTTTTAGGAGGTTAAATTTGGTCTTTTATGAAAAATTGGTCTATGATAAATTTATATTTACACCCACTAAATAAATGGCAACTTGAAGAAGATGCATTTTCCCAAATAGCCGAAAAAATTATGAATGTACTTTGAGGGTCTTCCAAAATTATTTTAGATTATAAATTGTGAGCTTTGTTAAATGCTATAATTGACATTTTTAAGGTCTTACCTTTCATCTAAATCAAACAATTTTGGAAAATTGTTTTACACTCTAAAAATATCCCCTTCGTCTAAAATATCTCTTCCGTTAAGTTTTAAGTACAATTGGGCTAGTACTACCACATCTTCACGACAATATTCTGTGATTTTTTGGAGGTTGTTTTGGTGGTAATAGTTGGTGTTAACTTCTGAGCCATCCATCAGGCTTTTGGAACCTGGGATGTCGAATACTGAGGCTAAGAGATCTAAGGAGGTGTAGTTTTTATAATCCCCAAATTTCCAGAATTCTAGGGTATCAATGTGTTGAACTTCCCAAGGTTTTTTGGCTGTTATATCCAGAACATTTGGGAGTTTTATGCCGTTTATGAGCATTCTCCTGCACAAATACGGAAAATCAAACTCGCGGCCATTGTGTGCACAAAGTATCAGTGCATCTTTGGCTTGGTGTTCTTCTATAAGTTTTTTGAAATCTAGCAAAAGCTGCTTTTCGTCGGTATTTACAAGCGTTTTTGCTTTAAACTTTGAATGGTCCTCTTGTTCAAAGAACCCTCCTACCCCAATGCAAATCACTTTGCCAAATTCGGCGTAAATCGCCGCCTTTTCGAAATACACATCTTCGGGTTTGTGTTCTTCGTCTTTTTTAAGTCTCAGAGCCTTCTTTTTCCAGTGTTCTTGCAGTCTTATGGGTAACTCATCAAAATCCTTGGTAAGCGACACCGTTTCGATATCGAGAAAGAGAATGTTTTTAAGCTGTAAACGTGGCTCTGACATGTTTTTTTGTGTTTTATAACCCAAACCTTGCCGAAATCTCTAACATGCGATCTATGGCCGCCCTGGCGTCTTTTATGGTTTGTTCTGGTAAGATTATCTCTGGTGATTCGTCTTTTAAGCAGTTATACAATTTTTCCATCGTGTTGAGCTTCATGTGTGGGCAATCTTGACAGGCCTGGCATGCACGACCGTCTTTAGATGTTGGTGCCACGTGGAACACTTTATCAGGCGAAGCTTTCTGCATTTGGTGCAAAATACCTGATTCTGTAGCTACAATAAACTCTTTCTTAGGACTATTGATGGTATATTTTAGTAATCCTGTGGTAGAGCCAATGTATTCTGCTTCATCCAAAACTGGTTTTTCAGATTCTGGGTGAGCTATTACGCAAGCATCAGGATATTTTTCTTTCATGGTTTTCAACATCCTAGCTGAGAATGCCTCATGGACCATACAAGCTCCATCCCAAAGTATCATGTTTCGGCCTGTCACTCTGTTTATATATCCTCCCAAGTTTTTATCAGGAGCAAATATGATTTGTTTGTCTGCAGGCACACTCTCCACTATTTTAATGGCATTGGTACTTGTACAAACTATATCTGTCAGAGTTTTGAGCTCTGCTGAGCAGTTTACGTATGAAATAACAACTGCATCTGGATAATTTGCTTTGAAAGCTTTGAATTTATCAGCCGGAGCCGATTCTTCGAGCGAACATCCCGCATTGATATCTGGCAATACTACTTTTTTGGATGGAGAGAGTATTTTGGCAGTTTCGGCCATGAATTTTACCCCAGCAAATACTATCAAATCCGCTTCAGTTTTTGCTGCTTCTTGAGACAAGCCAAGACTATCACCAATGTAATCGGCTACGTCTTGAATGTCGGCAGTTTGGTAATAATGTGCCAGAATAACGGCATTTTTTTCTTTTTTTAATCTGTTAATTTCTGCTACTAAATCCATCCTTTATTTACAAGTATATTTAAATGTTGTTTCGTTTATTATAAGACCGTTTTTGTTGTAATTGGTCTCTTTAATACAATTATTTTTTTCGTCGTAAGTTTTTACTTTTTTACCAGATAGTTCCCCTTTGTAATACGCTATTTCTTCTATTACATTGCCATTTTCATAATTATACTCAATTCTATAATCTTCGGTATTGTTAGCATCAAAAGCAGTAAGTTTTCGCAATAAATTACCTGTGTATTCATATGTCCTATGGGTCTTCAAAACATCATTTACATATTCTTCGGACTTTAATATTTGGTTAGAGCTGTCATACGTATTCTTCTCTAAAATTTTTACTTTACCCAAAACATCATTGTTCTCATTTTCCACAATTTTCCCAGAAGCGTTAAGAACGTTTCTTTTAGAAGAAATAAGGACATTGTTTCCATTATATCTTGAAATACTTTCTCCTGAATTGCTGTTTTCTGAAATCGTTTTTGCAGCTATACTCCCATCTTCATTAAAATATACCTGTTCGAATTTGTTATCTACTAATGTTCCTCTATTGTTTTGTTTTACGCCATTAGATTCTGTTTCAGCAATAAGTTTTCCCAGATTATCATATTGTTTTTCTACTGATTTGGTAAGTACATTGTTTACAAAATATTGTGATTTTATCAGTCTATTGGGGTTTTTATACTCATTTACAACTTTGCTAGATGTTGGAGAATTTCCATAGTATTGTATAACTTCTCTGCTGATGATATTATCGAATTTGTCGTATTCAACAAGTATTTTGCTAATGGAAGCTCCCTCCTTTTGCGTATAAATTTCAATTGGTAAACACGGATTAATTTGTGCTTTACTAAACTGTAAGCCTAATAGAAAAGCGAATGATGATATTTTGATTAATAAATTCAAGGTGAATTTTTGTTTTAACAAATATAGTTTTTTTATGAAAACTTAGAAATTAAATTGAAGTAAAATGTGAAAATATAAATTTATTCAAACAGTTTTTTATAATCTTTTAAAATCAGAATTAAGATTGTCACTATTTACAAAAAGTTAAATCCTTACAGGGTTTTAGGTTCAAAAGGCGATTACTTTTATTATAATAACAAGACCTTTTCAGGATTTTTGAAAATTAAATATTTTTTGTTTAGAAATATAAAATTTAGCACTTATCAACATATTAAATATTGATAGTCAATTAATTAACATTGTCTCCACGCAATTCCCTAAATCTTATTCTTGATTGTGCACCGTAAATACTTCCTGGATAATCTTTCAATAATGTCCTGTAGTATTCCATTGCTTTTGGCTTGTCTTTGAGATTTTCCTCTGTCACTTTTGCCAATATAAATAAGGCATCGTCTGCTAGAATATCGTATTTATAATTTTCTATAATAGCTTTTAAATCTTTTACAGCTTCATCTATCTTGTTGATTTTCAGTAGCGTATTGGCTTTTAACCAAAGTATTTCATCAGCTAAACTATGCGATTTGTATTTTTGAAACAATGAATCTAATTGTATAATGCTTTCATCGTAACGATTCTGAAAAATTAATAAATCTACTTTAGAGAATTCAGCCATTGCCACTTCCGAGGTATCAAGGCCAGTATTGTCTTGAATTAATAGACTCAATTGCATAGCATCGTTTGAAATCTCTCGCGTTGTGGCCTTTTTGAGTATGTCTAGAATTTCTTTTGACAGTTCAAACTGACCGGTGTAGTATTGCAGCTTTGCATTTTTAAGTTTAGCTATTTCGGCTAGATTATCTTCTTTTTGGGATTTTTCTACCTGCATATACAGCAAAGTGGACTCCCAAGGCTCATCTTTCAAAATGTAAATATCACCTAAGTCTAATTTACATTGATCTATAAATTTTTGATTATTTCCTGCACTTGCTATAGCCGATTCTAATATTTCTATGGCTTTGTCATGATTTTGCAAGTAAAAGGCATTTAACAAAGCCATGTTACGAAGTGCCTCTATGGTTTTTGTATTAATACCAACATCAACTATTAGTAGATTGTACTGTTCAATTAAATCTTTAATTTGCTCATTATCAATAGGAAACGTAGTTTTTATCAATTCTTCTTTGCTTTGTATTAGCCATCTTCTTGCATAAGGATACAGCTCGCCATCTGGATATTCCTCCATAATGTATTGATACATTTTAGCAGCATTTTTATAGTCTTTGGCATTATAACTTGCTCCAGCTAACTCAAATACTTTAAATCCGAAAAGTTTTTGACGTCTATCTAATGCTCTTGCCTGTATAAACGCACGAGCAAAGTCTGCTTTTTGTGTAAAATGCCAAATTAAAATCTCAGTATAAAATGACTCATTGGGGCTGTCTTGTATTTTACCATAAAGTATTTTTTCGAGCATATCTATCTCCTTATCGCTTTTAATGTTGTCTTGTATGGTAGCCTGTACATAAGCGTAGTTCTTGCTTCTCACGCCAAAGCCAAGCACCTCTTCAAGCATCTTATCTTTCTGATCAAGATATAAATATCCACGTGCTAACTGTGTATCAAATTTATGAGCGTCTTTTCCTTTAGTTCTTGCTGTCAAAAGCAATTTAACAGCCATGTCTATTTTATTGGCTTTATAAAAGAAGTTTTGAAGTTCGTAAACGTAATTATCTACTTTGGCTGCTTCTTCAATCAAACTATTGTATTCTACATTTGCTAAGTCAGATTGTCCGGAAATTTCATGTAACTGGGCTAAGTCAGCTCTATAGCTTATTTGATTCCCATTATTTTTTATCTGTGACTTTAAAAATTTCTCCGCTGCGTCAAAATCTTTAAGCTTTGTCATCGTAGATAAATAATCTGCATGAATCAGTCTAGCTTTGTTTCTGTCCGAACTAAGTTTTTTATATAACTCTGCAGCTTTGTCATATTCCCCTTGTTTGAAATACGAATTTGCTAGTTCAAGTTCCTGAGCAAAAACTCCGGTAAAAGTCACGAGCAACAAAAAAATGATTTTTCTTATTTTGGAATTCATATATAAATAAAAGAATATATTATTAATTAATTTATTGTTATTTAATACTATGTGTGTGTAAATGTTGATTAGTTTAATTTTGAAAATTATGTGTGGATTTTTATATTTTTATGTGGATAAGTTATTACTTTTTCCACACTTATTATGTTTATTTTCAATATTTTACATTTATGTGTTAATAATATTGTATTTATTTTATTGCTCAATATTTTTAAATTTTTCTGTGTATTAATTGTTTGAATATTTACGAAAGTATACACTTATTGGTAAAACTTCATGTTTAGAATTTTATTTTCCTATAAGTTTACATTTATCCCCATATTACTTTCAGTTAATCCACAATTATATGGTCTTTTCCACTTGGTTTTCCACATACTATTCAATTTTTATGTCTTTTAAATCAAAGTTACCTCTAACTCTTATTGAAGTTTTGTTAATAAGTATTTTTTCTGGCATTACTAGGGTTGTTATGTTTCCGGGATCCCATATTCCGTTTTCGTTTTCGTCTATTATGATTTTAACGTTATAAGTTCCTGGAATAATATCAGCAAAGAAAAATTTGTCTTTGAAGATTTGTTCGTCAGTGATTAGACCTGAATCTTCATTTATTAATTGTGCAATTTTTGTGCCTTCCTTATTTATCGTGTAGCCTTCGAGTGTTCCTAATTCTTCTTTGCCTAGAATTTTTGTTTTTAGATTATATAGTGTGTTAGTATCGCCTCTATAGTTTGTAAAGGTATTTGAGGGTATAAGTAATTCTACAATATTTTTAGCTTTAGTTGTTATGGTAATATTTAGTCTATTTTTATTAATCCAATTGAAAGATGGCTGTTCCGAAATCACAGTATCTGATTTGAAAATTATCTTAGTACTATCAAAAGTTGTTATAGGATATTGAAAGTTCAAATTGTAATTGATATTTTTAGTTTGCTCTTGTTTATAGATAGAAGTGTTTAATATTGGGAATGCTTGTATTTTTCGTTTGTTTTTTAAAGGGCTAGCAAAATATATTTTTTGTGTTAGTGTGTCTATTATATTTAGTGAGTCTTGTGTAATAATTGTTGTTGTTAGTGTGTCTGAATTTAGTTGATCCAATTTAAATATGTTTATATTTGACTTATCATAATAAGTCACTAAAAATGGATCCTTAAGTTCTAATTCTACTTTTTTTGCCGTTTTATCTAATTGTATTATGAATTCTGTTTCTCTGCTGATAATTTTTTTAATTTTATTTTTTGTGTAGTTAGCAGGATATATTTGGATGGTATCTAAAGTTATATTTTGGTTTAAAATTATTGAATCCTTTAGAAATCCAATGTTTTCATTTTTTTGGTCGAATATTAAATTTTGATTTTTGTCATAAAAAGCCATTACGAAATACTTATTGTTTTTTATATTTTCGAACTGAAAATTGCCTAATGTGTCTGTTTTTATGAAATAATCTGGCTTTTTCTTTGATAATGGCAATGTATCTGATTTATATAGGCCCACTAGAGCGTCTAATATAGGTTTTTTGGTATGAAGATCTATTATATTACCTTTTAAGCTTAGAGAATCGATTTGTGGCCCTGTACTTAAGACTATTTTTAGATTTTTTGCTGGGTTTTTCTCATTCAAGTCTTTTATGCCATTTCTAAAATTGAAAGTATAAGTTGTGCTGTCTTCAAAAGGTTTATCAAAGATGAGTTTAATATTTTTATCTTTTTGTTTTACGTTGTAAAGAGATTTAGGATCAGGAGTAATAATTAACTCCTGTCTAAGTGCTGTGATATCTACGTATTCATCAAATTCCAAAGTGATGGTATTACCTTTAAAATTTATTGTTTTATTTTCTGGAATAGATAAAGCTAGCTTTGGTGGTGTCAGGTCTTTAGGACCTCCTGTTGGCGGTACAAACTGGGCACAGCCAAATAAAAAAACTAAGTTTATAATAAATATATACTTTTTCATCGGCCTAAGTGAAGCATAATAACTGAGATATCTGCAGGTGATACACCGCTTATTCTTGAGGCTTGACCTAGAGTGATAGGCTTCATTTTCTTTAATTTTTGTCTTGCTTCAATAGATATTGATTTTAGATTTTCATAATCAAAGTCTGGGTTGATTTTGAGGTCATCAAATTTTGAAAGTTTCTGTGCTAGGAGAAGTTCTTTTTCTATGTATTTTTCGTACTTAATTTTTATTTCAGCTTGTTCTATTTCGTCTTTTTGATAAGCTGTTATAATGTTCGAAATCTTATCGTTAGCTGATTTTAGTATAGATATATTTAGTTCAGGTCTTTTTAATAAATTATAATAGCTGGCTTTTTCTTTAATAAGTGCAGAGTTGTTTTCTTGTAAAAATGGATTAATATCTTCTGGACTGATTTTGTTTGCTTCTAATTCTTTATAAAGCTTATCAGAATTTTCTATTTTTCGACTTACGTTTTCCAATCTTTCGGTAGATGCTAATCCTATTTCATGACCTTTGGGGGTTAATCTTATATCTGCATTATCTTGTCGAAGAATAGTTCTGAATTCTGCTCGAGAGGTAAACATTCTGTAAGGTTCGTCAGTACCTTTATTTACTAAGTCATCTATTAATACACCAATATAGGCTTCATCTCTTTTTAAGATAAAATCTTCTTGTTCGAACGCTTTTCTATGGGCGTTTATACCTGCCATTAAACCTTGAGCTCCTGCTTCTTCATATCCTGTGGTTCCATTTATCTGACCAGCAAAAAATAGGTTTTTTATTAGGTGAGTTTCTAAAGTTAATTTAAGCTGGGTTGGAGGAAAAAAATCGTATTCTATTGCATATCCTGGTCTTAGCATTTTGATATTTTCAAACCCTGGAATTTTACGAATAGCGGCGTATTGGATATCTTCAGGTAAAGATGTTGAGAATCCATTTACATACATTTCTATAGTGGTACGACCTTCGGGTTCTAGAAAAATCTGATGGCTATCTTTGTCAGCAAATCTGTTTATTTTGTCTTCTACCGATGGGCAATACCTTGGACCAAGTCCTTGTATCCGACCATTAAACATTGGTGATTTATCGAAACCTTTGCGGAGTTCGTCGTGAACTGCCAAGTTTGTATAGCTGATCCAACAACTGTTTTGAGTCTTTAGAGGTAGTGTATTCGTGTAAGAAAACTTCTCAGGATTTTCATCTCCTTTCTGTTCTTCCATTGCTTGGTAGTTTACAGTTCTACCATCAACTCTTGGTGGTGTACCAGTTTTCATTCTACCAGATTCAAACCCTAATTCCACTAATTGCTCTGTAATTCCATAAGCTGCTGACTCTCCTGTTCTACCGCCACCAAAGTTTTTTTCACCTATGTGTATTTTTCCATTAAGAAAAGTACCATTTGTTAGTACTACAGTTTTGGCTTTTATCTCCAATCCAAGAGATGTTTTTATTCCTGTTACACAATTATTTTCTATCAAAAGACCTGTTACCATTTCTTGCCAAAATGAAACATTTTGATTTTTTTCTAGTTTATCTCTCCAATTTATGGCAAACTCCATTCTATCAGATTGACACCTTGGTGACCACATTGCTGGGCCTTTTGAGCGGTTAAGCATTCTAAATTGAATCATAGTTTCGTCGGATACTATTCCAGACATTCCACCTAGAGCATCTATCTCACGAACAATTTGACCTTTCGCGACGCCACCCATTGCTGGGTTACAAGACATCTGTGCTATGGTCTGTAAGTTCATGGTGATAAGTAAAACTTTTGAACCCATCGTAGCAGCACTGTGAGCTGCTTCACATCCAGCATGCCCTGCTCCTACTACTATAACATCGTATTTTTCGAACATATATTTTTAGGTTCCACGTGAAACATTAAATGATTTGTTTCACGTGAAACATTTTTTAATTGATTCTTTTGAAATAATTATCTGTTTGTTTTTTGTAAAAAGGAGTGAAACTTGGAGGTGTAGTGCGAATTAGTTCTACTTGTTTCGCTTTCTCTTTTTTGAATTTCTCGAGATCTGGAGGACTAATACGATTGAATGTCACACCCGAATTTGATTTTCTTTTGGAATCAAGTTCTTGTTCTTTGATTGCTTTTTCTGCTTCCAAAAGTCTGACTTCAATTTCTTTTTGTCTTTTCAATAGAGTAGAATTGATTCTTTTGTTTACCAAATCGTTTTCACTTTCATCCATTTTTTGTTGGATTTCGTTCAATTCATTTCCAAGTTTTTTCCCTTGTTCGGTTCCATTCAGCTGGTCTTGAAGTTCTTTGAGTTGTTTTCTTACCTTGGCTTGTTCGTTGGCTATCTTAGCCAATTCTTCAGACATTTGTTTTCCTCCTTTCCCTGAGCTACCCAATCCTTCAATTTTACCATTTATTTCTTTCTGCTGATCGCCCATTCCTTCGCTTGGCGAGTTTCCATTTTTGCCGCCTTTGCCAGATCCTGGCATCGACATGGCCATCATTTGTTGCATTTGTTTGAAAGTATCACTTAGTAATAAGGCTAGATTGTTCATCGATGTCATAGAGAATTGTTGTTTCGCTGCGGCTTGTGGAAGCTTTCTTTCTCTGATTAGAGTTACAGATTCGTCTATGTTGTTTTTCATATCTGTTACTTCTTTGGTTATGAAAGATTCAATCTGCATCACCCTTTTTGCTAAGGAATACAAAGAGTCTTCAATCATTTTGGAGTCGTCGCTTATCTTCAATTGTTCTTGTGAAAGACCCACAAACCTTGGATCAGATACCGAAATGTTACGGAAGTTTTTCATGATTCTTTCTTGATCATGTGACACTGTCAAAAGGTTTTCAAGAATATCCCGTAATGCATCAATGTCTAAGTCTAGTTGTTTCATCTCGCCATCCATCATACTTTCTGACATTTGTGCAGCCATTTTACGCATAGATTTTGAAGCTTTTTTCTGAGCTTTACTGGCAGCTTTATTGTCTTTTTTCTCCATCTCCTTCTGAGCTTTTTCCTGCTCTTCGGATACCTCTTTCTGTTCTTCTTTCTGCGTGTCTACTTCTTTTTTAGTTTCTTTACTAAGTTTATCTATGTCTTTTAGTTTATCTTTTTTCTCTTCAAACTCTTTCTTTATATCTTCCTGTTCTTTTTTTAACTCTTCAGACTTCTTCTCATCCGTTTCTTTTTCAGTTTTTTCAGCTAATTTCTCTTGTTTATCAGCAAGTTTCTCAAGGTCTTTTACTGCTTCTTCTACTTTTTGTTTTAATTGTAAATCTTTAAAAAGTTTCATTGTTCGCTCGATGTCTTTATCTAGATTTCTCTGATTCTTTTTGAAATCATTCATCTTGTCTAAGGATTTATCATTGAGTTGTTCTTCCATCATTTTTTTGATTTCTTCTAAAGCCATAGAATCTTCGTTTTTCATAAGTTCGTCAAGCATTTTTTGAAGCATATCCATCTTTTGCTGAAGCTCAGGACTTTGTTTATCAAACCTATTCTGTTTGTCTTTTAAATCCTGAAGTTCTTTTTGGAGTTCTTTTAGTTCGTTTAAAAGTTCATCTTTTTTCTTAAGAAGGTCATCAAATTCTTTTTTGTCCTGAAAATCTAGTTCTTTTTTCTTTTTTAAGTCGTTCTCAAGGTTCTCAAGTGATTTTTTAAATTCTTTAGATTTCTGTAATAAGTCCTCAAATTTATCTTCAGTTTTTTCAATTTGTTTTTCTACTTCTTGGTCAAACTGCTGTGAAGTAGGCATACCAAATGTCATCGTTGTTGACTTTGTGCTTTTATGGCCGTTCACACCATCGTTGTCGGTTATCTGTAAATAGTATTCCAATTGATCACTTTTTTCTAAGCCAAGAGAATTTATGTTAACTTGATAGAAAAAGGTTTGAGAAATAGAAGTTTTATTAAAAGGTATATCCGCAGATTTAAAGGGGGTTTTACCTGATTTTGTTCTATACATAAACTTAAAATCTGATAAACCGTAGTCATCAGAGATAGTCCCTCCTATTCCTATGTAGTTGTATAGGCTGCTGTCTTTTATTTGTTCAAAGCTTATTTGTGGATATTTATCGGGTATTACGTTTATGTAATAAGAGATTTTATCAGCATTGATTGTTGCGTTTTTATTTTTCAAAATCAGTTCATAGTTAGCTGATTGAGACATTCTTTTTTGAAAGTTATAATCGGTAATAAGGCCTTTAGAAACATTAAATGGTTTAGCATTTTCGAAAAGAACCTTTAGAGAATCCGTTGCATCAGTTTTAAATTTCCATTCTACTACAGTTCCTTCCGGAATTATTAAATTACCTACATTATCAAAAGTTTCTTGTTGTTTGTTTAAATATCCTGGATATTTCAGGTTAACATTAAATGATAGTAAGCTAGGTCTAGATAACATAGCCAAAGTAAAAGTATTTGAAGTAAACCCTCCTGCAAGAAAATGAAAGTCTGTCTCCTCTTGTAGTTTTGAGAATGTAAAATCAAAATTTCTAGAATCTTTTAGATTCATTTTGTATTTTCTATCATTATAAACCAAGAAAACATCTTCTGGCAAAGAATTTCCAAGTAGGCGTAGGTTAAGTTGGAAGTCTTCGTTTTTTACACCTTTTAAATTTTTGTTTAGTATTTCAAATTGAAAAGGGGCAGGTTCTGCAAAATTCTTTTTGAAGAAAACGATTCTTTCTGTACTCTTAAAAAACGTTGGAGCTATAGCAGAAATTAGTAATACTAAAAGCAAAGGAGGAAGGGCATATTTTAAATATTTTCTGTTTTCTTTAAAGTTAATAGCATCGGCAAATTTTATAAACTTTAGTTCCTTTGTTTTTTGACTAATGCTAGCATCTAGAAGTGAGTTGTCTGAATCAGACAAACCTGAAGCCAATTGTAGTGTATTAAGTAGTTTATCTTTTATGTTTGGAAAAAAGGTGCCTATTTGTTCAGCTGCAGATTCATTACTGATAGGTTTATTAATATTAAGTAAATAAAATAGTGGTTTTAGAATATAGAAAAATAGTGTGTACGCAGATACTCCAATAAAGCCAATTAATAAGACCGCTCGGAAATTAGATCCAAACCTTCCAAAAAATTCTAAGAAATTTATGAATATATAAGAAGCTAATATCAAGGATAAGCTCAATAATAGTCCTTTCAAAAGCAAATTTTTATAATATTTGTTTTTGTATTCCGATATTTTATCGAATAGATTTGTGAGCTCTTTATTTTGTATCATTTTAATTCAAATGTCTATTAATCAAATAGTTATATAAAATTCTGTTGAATTTATTAAATGCTTAATTCAACAGAAACAGGACAATGATCGGACATCACAACGTCAGCATGAATATTGGCATTTGCAATAATATTTTCTGCATCTGCCGTTGCAAAAATGTAATCAATACGCCAACCCAAATTTTTAGCCCTTGCTCCTGCCCTATAAGACCACCAGGTATAATGTTGGGGATCAGTGTTTTTGTGTCTGAAACTATCAATAAAACCACTATCAAGAAACTTGCCAACCCATGCTCTTTCTTCTGGAAGGAAACCTGAGCTTTTGGCATTAGATTTAGGATTATGTATATCTATCTCTTCATGACATATATTTACGTCTCCACAAAGCAATAATGGTTTGTTCGTTTTCTCAAAGGCATGAACAAATGTGTATATATCGTCTAAAAATTTCATTTTTATGTCTTGCCTAATATCTCCAGTGGTACCCGATGGAAAATAAGCACAAACCACGTGAAACTTTTCAAATGTTGCTATAATAGTTCGACCCTCTGAATCATACTGATCAATACCTATTCCGTAAGAAACGTTTTCTGGTTTAGTTTTGCTTAAAATAGCTACACCAGAATATCCCTTTTTTTGAGCAGGATACCAATGACAATGGTAGCCTAGAGCTGTAAATACAGGCTCAACAAGTTCGGTTTCAGAAAGTTTTATTTCTTGCAAACAAAGTATATCAGGATTATGATTTTTTAGCCAGTCCTCAAGTCCTTTGTTTAGTGCCGAACGTATACCATTTACATTAAAAGTGGTAATTTTCATATATGTAAGCCTATTTCGTTTCTAAAATATTCGATAATAAAATGTTTCAATAATAATTCCTGACTTAATAAATCAAATGGAGGTAACGGTTTTATGTTCACCCAATGAGGCCAGCCTTCGGCATCAATTCCTTCTAATTTATAATATTCACCCAAACTAAGCACTTTACAGATGGCAATATGTAATATATCTTGTTTTTCTTCTTTCGAAAAACGTATATTTCCTTTTCCTAATTCCTGAATTCCTATTAAAAATAATACCGCATTTAAATCGCTGGGTTTTTTACCCGTTGTTTGTTTTAAAAAACGAATTAAATTGTCCCATATTTCTTTATTATCTTTGATTTCTAATGACATACACTAATGAAAACACGATTTAAAAATTATTTAGATATTCTTTTAGATTTTGTTTATCCGAGAATTTGTCTCAGCTGTGAGAAAAATGTACTCGGAGCGGAGAAACACATTTGCATTGAATGCATAATGAGTATTCCTAAAACAAATTCGCATTTCCAGCAGATTGAACTTATTGAGCGTAAGTTTTGGGGAAAATTGAACGTTAAACATGTATATTCTTTTTTGAAATTTTCTAAAAAAGGGAAAGTCCAAAACATCCTACATGCTCTAAAATACAAAAATAAGCCAGAATTGGGAGAATATATTGGAAAAATGTATGCAAATGATTTAAAGGAGATAGATTTTGCAAAAAACATTGATCTAATTCTCGGAATTCCGCTTCATACAGACAAGTTTAAGCTACGGGGCTACAATCAGGCTGATGAGTTTGCAAAAGGTCTTTCAGCGGGTTTAAATGTGCCTTTTGATACTACTTCTTTTGTAAGAACTACCTTTACAATTTCACAAACTAAGACGAAAAGTCGTTTTTTTAGGTTTAAAAATATCGAAGGGGTATTTGAAGTTATTGATAAAAGCCAAATAAAGGGTAAAAGAATAGCTCTGGTGGATGATGTTTTAACAACTGGGTCAACTATTGAAGAAGCAGGAAATGCATTGTTAGGTGCTGGATGTATGGAACTGTATATAATAACAATAGCCGCGGCTTATTAATAAACCGCGGCTATTCTATTTTAATTAAGTAATTACAGTTTCTTAGTTCCTTTTGGACCTACTGATATCATTGCACATCTAAAACCGATTGTAGAAGTGGATGAATCTTGCTCAAGGTATCTTCTTGTTCCTGGAGATAACCAGTAAGCGATATCATTCCATGAACCACCTTTATAAACTCTCATTTTGTTGTCTATCAATGAGTTAAAGTTCTCTTTGTCATAAAGTTTTGCCTCGTCTTGGAAGTCACTTCTACGAATAGGATTCAGGTCATTAAAGTCTTGGTAAGAACCTTGACGGTATAAGTCATAAACCCATTCGTTTACGTTTCCGGCCATATTATAAAGGCCAAAATCATTCGGAGTAAACGAATATACCTCAGCAGTAATGATGTTTTGGTCGTTTAGTTTACCTGCTATACCCGCATAGTCACCTCTACCTCTCTTGAAGTTGGCCATCATGTTACCTTTATTTTTTCCTTTAGACTTACGCATAGCCGAACCATCCCAAGGGTAAATTCTTTGATTAGATTGGTTTTCGTCAAGATATTGCGTTCCAATCATACTTTTAGCAGCATATTCCCATTCTGCCTCAGTTGGCAAACGGAAATCAGGAATATTGATACCTGTTTCGATTGGCACTCTACCTGTTACTTTTGGAGCGGCAGCAGCTTCAGCAGCAGCACCTTTCTTTTTCTTTCCGAAAGGCAAGCCTATTTTTTTCTTAGACCCATCTCCATATTTTGCAGATAATCCCGCATTTACGACTGCAGATCTCCATTTACAATAATCGTTTGCTTGTACCCAAGAAACACCCACTACTGGATAATTTCTAAAGCCAGGATAACGAAGATATTGATCAACGTATTGATCGTTAAATGACATTTCATTCGCCCAAACGGTAGTATCTGGCATGGCTGACTGAACAAACTCTCTTGTAGAATCTTGGCTTACCGAAAACAAGTATTCTAAATAATCGATGTTTGCAATTTCAGTTTCGTCCATGTAAAACGAAGCCACAGTAACCGTACGTTCGATGTTGTCTCTTGTGTAAGTTACATCTTCCTCAAGAGTACCCATTGTGAAACGCCCACCTTCTATAAATACCATGTTAGGACCAGCGGGTTGTCCAGCAAAATCATTTACTTGGAAGCCTTCCTTTCCTTTTTTGGCGTAAGCTTGGCCAGTTGTTCGGCTTTTGCTGCCTGGATGTAAGCTGGTAGCTTTTTTACCTTTGCTACAAGAGGTAGCTACAAAAAGAGAAAGTGTAAGAATTGTTACACTGAAAATAAGTCTCTTCATTCTTTTTTTATTTTGTTTTCTGCGAATTAAAACACAAAAATAGTTTAAATTTTTTAACTAGAACTTTTATCATCGCCTATGTGAGCAACAATTTTATCAAACAACGCATTGATATTGTTAATATTATGAGCATTCTCTGCAGAAAATATTAATTTGTCTTTGATTTGTTTCAAACTGCACTCTTTTGGATGCAATTTTATGTAATCAAGAATTTTGCCAAACTTATCCGTTTGATAATAATCTTGGTGCTTTTCTGAAACGAAATATCCTTTGAGGATATTATTTTTAAGTGTTATTTTTTCAAAACCTATGAATTCAGCCTTCCAACGCACTTTTACGACCCTAAAAAGTTCTTCTACCTCAGTTGGTAATTTTCCAAACCTATCTACCAAAGATTTTGAAAAATTACTGAGTTCTTCCTCATTTTTTAAATCATCGATGGAATTATACACCGAAAGTCTTTCTGAAATGTTTGCGATGTAATATTCTGGTATTAAAATTTGAAGGTCGGTTTCTATTTGGCAATCTTCAATTTTGAAAGTTTTCTGAGATAACTCGCCTTCAAAAAGACTCTTAAATTCATTTTCTTTTAATTCAGAAACGGCTTCATCAAGGATTTTATGGTACATATCGTATCCTAAGTCGTTTACAAAGCCACTTTGCTCGGCACCTAAAAGATTACCTGCTCCACGAATATCCAAATCTCGCATGGCAACTTTGAAGCCATCACCTAAATCTGTGAACTCTTCGAGAGTTTGAAGTCTTTTGCGAGCATCTTTGGTAAGTCCAGATGATGGTGGTCCCAGGAGAAAGCAATAGGCTTTTTTGTTTGATCGCCCTACCCTACCCCGCATTTGGTGAAGATCGGAAAGCCCAAACATGTGGGCTTGATTAATAATGATAGTGTTGGCGTTTGGAATATCAAGTCCAGACTCAATGATATTGGTGGAAATCAAGATGTTTATCTCATTTTCAATGAAACGCATCATCACTTTTTCAAGTTTATCTCCTTCCATTTGGCCATGTGCCACACCTATTTTGGCTTCGGGAACTAATCTATAGATGATATTTGCAATAGACTCAATGTCATTTACTCTGTTATGAACAAAAAATACTTGTCCTCCCCTATTCAGCTCATAGCTAATAGCATCTCGAATTATTTCTTCTTTGAAAACTTCGACTTGTGTAGTTACTGGTTGTCTATTGGCTGGTGGAGTAGCAATAACGGACAAATCTCTAGCACCCATAAGTGAAAAATGGAGAGTTCGAGGGATTGGCGTGGCTGTAAGCGTTAAAACATCCACATTGAGTTTGAGCTCTTTGATTCTGTCTTTTGACTTTACCCCAAATTTTTGTTCTTCATCTATTATTAGAAGTCCGAGGTTTTTAAATTCTATGTTTTTGTTAAGTAGCTTATGCGTGCCTATTACTATATCTACTTTGCCTTCTTTTAGACCTTTCAGAGTTTTGGTGTTGTCTGCTGCAGATTTAAATCTATTCAAATAATCTACGTTTACAGGCATTTTTGCTAGTCTTTCAGAAAATGTACGGTGATGCTGCATAGCCAAAATAGTAGTAGGCACCAAAATGGCCACTTGTTTGGAGTCATTTACGGCTTTAAATGCTGCCCTAATCGCAACTTCAGTTTTACCAAAGCCCACATCACCACAGACAAGTCTGTCCATTGGATATGGTTTTTCCATATCTTCTTTAACTTTGGCAGTAGCAGAGGCCTGGTCAGGTGTGTCTTCATACATAAAAGACGACTCTAGTTCTATTTGAAGGTAAGTATCTGGTGAAAAAGCAAAACCATGAACCTCTCTCCTCTTGGCATAAAGGGCAATTAGTTCTTTGGCTATGTCTTTTACTTGCCTTTTGGCTTTAGATTTTTTGTTTTCCCAATCTCCCGAGCCCAGTTTGCTCATGTTTGGAGCATCGCCTTCTTTGCCCGAATATTTGGCGATTTTGTGTAAACTGTGGATGTTGATATACAAAAGGTCGTTGTCTTTGTAAACCAATCTTATGGCTTCTTGTTTTTTACCACCAACATCTATGGTTTCCATTCCGGCAAAACGGCCAATTCCATAATCAACGTGAGTAACGTAATCTCCTGTTTGTAAGGTTTTTAACTCTTTTATTGTTAGAGCTTTGGACTTTGAATGTCGGTCTTTTTCTTTGAAACGATTGAGTCTTTCGAATATCTGGTGGTCGGTATAAACCAGAATTTTGTTTTGTACGTCAATAAAGCCTTCTCTTAAATTGGTATAAACCGAAAGAAATCGAATAGTTGGGTTGATTTCTGTAAAAATGGTTTCGAGTCTATTGAGCTGTTTTAGTGATGCCGAACTTATATAGCAGCTGTAGCCATTGCTTTGGTTTTCAGCTATATCATTGATTAGTAGCGTGAAATCTTTGTGAAAAGAAGGTTGTGGCTTAGAAGAATATGTTATTTTTTCTGAACCTTTGAATTGACTTTTTCTACCAAATTCAACGATTGAATAGTTTTTTATAAAATCAGAAACTTGTTTTTTTGTTAAAAATGAATGATCAGGTTTTAACAATAAATTGATATCACCACCTTTTGCCTGGTTTGTATCATATATTTCAGTGATTCTATTTAAGTTTTCGTCTACCCTATCCAAAATAAAGGCAAAGTCTTTTATCCAAAAAGTAGATTTTTCGGGAATGAAACTAAAAATAGGTACTGTTTCCTCGAAACGGAGTTTTTCGTGAATGTTAGGCACAATACTTATGGCTTCAATATTTTGATTAGAAAGCTGGGTTTCAGTGTCAAAAATACGGATACTTTCTATTTCATCGCCAAAGAGCTCTACTCTGTATGGCGTATCTGCAGCATAAGAATATACGTCAAAAATACCACCACGAATAGCAAATTGGCCAGGTTCGTATACAAAATCTGTCTTTTCGAAATCGTAGGAAACCAACATTTCGGTTACGAAATTCAAATCTAGGGTGTCCCCTACTTTTATACGTAAAGTGTTGGCTACAAGAGTTTTTTTGCTAATAACTTTTTCTGCAATTGCTTCAGGATAGCTTACGATTAAAAGAGGTTCTGAGGAGTTGTTTAGTTTATTTAGCAGCTCAGCTCTTTGTATAACATTCGCATTATCTATTTCTTCGTATTCGTACGGTCTTTTAAACGAAGCTGGGAAATAGGCGATATTTGGACTTTCAAAGCCAAAGATATTTTGGAGGTCATTAAAAAAATAGAGGGCGTCTTCTTTATCTGATTGAATAATGAGTGTCGTATGCGGGTCTTTTTGAAATACTGCCGCAGCTAAAACTGCATCAAGACTCCCAGATGTGCCTTCTAGGTGTAAATTAGGGTGAGTTTTTTGAGCCAGAATCAAATTCTGGACAAAACTGTCTTCGGTGTATATTTTTAGGAAATCCTGTGAGTTCAAATGAAGTCCGTTTCTTGTGGTAAAAGTCTTTTATTGATTTATTACCGTTCTAAAAATTTATTATTGAAAAGCACTCAACAATACAGACAGTTTGTCTGCCAAAGTGAAAACTAAGGCAAAGATACTAAGAAAGATGATTTTGAAGGAATTTTGTTTTTTTAAATTGTCAAGACATTCGCAAGATTCCTCTAAGATATCCAACAGATTCGGTTAGGCCATAAGCTGCATTTTCGGCATCTCTTTCATATTCGACACTGAGAATACCTTCATATTTAAGTTCTTTTAGCACTTGAATGTACAACGGAATGTTCATTGCTCCTCGGCCAATTTCTACATTTTCGGCTTTTGCATTTCGACTATCGAGGTCTTTAAGATGGAGGTCAAAGAGTCTGTCTCGATATTTTCTAAATTCAGCAGCGGGGTCTTCATTAAGTCTAAAAGTATGCCCAGTGTCAATACAAAGGCCTATTCTGGCATCCATGTTTTTGATTTTTTCATAGATGCTTGCTGGAGATGGGAAGATTTTGTCCTCAGGACCATGGTTATGGATGGCTATTTTTATATCTGTGGCTTTCACCATTTCTTCCACTTTCTGCAATACATGATGCTCCGGAGCACCAACAATCATTTTAACGCCCGCATTTTGGGCATATTTGAAGTATTTTTCTACTTCTTCGTTGGTTTTCATGTAGATTACCCCAGCCGCATAGAGGTTTAGGCCATTGGATTTCATTTTTTCTGAAATGCTCTTGAGTTCATCTGCAGATGCATCAAAGGGTAAATGAAAGTTTTTGAGGCAGACGTCTTTAATAGCCAAGCGTTTCATTATTTCTATGACTTGGTCTAATGAATATTTCCGCAAGGTGTAGGACGCCAAACCTATTTTTAGTCCTTGGAATTCGTAGGGTTTCTGGAAGTTTGCTTTAGTGCTTAGTGCCAATGTGCTTATTCCGAGGGTTTTAATAAATTGATTTCTTTTCATTTTTGGGTTGAATTTTAGGAAAAACTATTTGTTTTCTTCTGAGGTCTGACCTTCGGTGAGTATTTAAAATTGAAATTTTAAAACTGTAGGACTTGTAAATCAATTAAATTCTGAAGATTTTATATATCATTTTAAAGTGATTTGGATTTTTTCTCAAGTTTCAACAGTTGTATTTCCAGAGGTAGCCGCAGATCATCATGCAAGATTAACAAGATCAACCCACGATAATATTTGATTATTACTTGATTTATTTTTAATAATATCCTCCAACTGATTAATTCATACAGCCGTTGTTCAAGATTTGTATTTTTCCGTAAATGCTAATGTAGAAGCAAATTCCTTCTCACTTCAGTCTTGCAAAATCTTAGAGAATTGCAATACGACAGCCTGATCCAAGATTCACATATAATGATTCTTAAGTCAAATAAGAATATTTTCTATTGATGTTTTTAATTTAATAGCATCAAATTGAAGTTTTATATCTTTAGAGCCGGTGTTAGGATTTTCCTTTACTTTGAATTGAACCAAAGTATCAGCAGCAATTTTTGTGCCGTCAGGTAATGTAAAATATATCTCACCTAGTTTAGGAGTTACGGTGTATTCTTTATATGTTATTACTGGGGTCACTACTCCTCCACTTGGATTAGGTGCATCTTTTTCGCAACTAGTAATAGATGGAGTCATTGCTCCTAACAAAATAGACGCTACAGCCATTTTAGTATAACTACCTAGCTTACTAGTTTCTGTGCTTTGTCAATCAGTCATTATTGCTTTTTCTGAGATGTTGTTATTTGTGTCTAAGGTAGACATCGGAGCAGGTCAGTATCCCAAAATTTTGTTTTTCATTTTTTTAATAAAATTTAAAACCATTCTTTTTATATCCTGAAACTTGCTTTATTAATAATGAACCTCACCCTCTGCCCTCTCCACAGTAGAGGTAGCTTGCTTATATTCTATTTTTTGGCTTATTCTAGATTGGTAGTTGGAAAATTCTTTATGTTGCATCCCTGCAAGCACTCTTAAAGTTCTACTTGCCCAAAATCTCACCGAATATAGGGTGTCTTGTGCATTTTTCTACTCTTAAACCTCATGAAGCCGAATAAAACCTATGGGCGGAGCGAATAAAACGTTTTGTTTCTAAATTCTGATTTTCATCAGAAAAGGTTTCAAAGAACTGAATGTAAAAACGAATATAGGATTGTTTTTTAGATTTGCAAAATTTTTGAGAGAGAATTTGTTTTTCGGAGAATGTAGGTCAGCACCGCAGATCAGACTGGACAAAGATCAGTGTCTGACCTTCGGTGCTGACACTATTGGAGCGGTTTTGGTAATGTAGGTCAGAACCGCAGGTCAGACCGGACAAAGATCAGTGTCTGACCATCGGTGCTGACACTTTTGGAGGGGATCAGTGTCTGACCATCGGTGCTGACACTATTGGAGCGAATCAATGTCTGACCTTCGGTGCTGACACTATTGGAGCGGATTAGTGTCTGACCTTTGGTACTGACACTGTTTAGAAATCCTTCAAATATAAAATATCATCATATCCATTTGCAATATCTTCGAGGTCTGTATTAGTGTATTGAAATACTTCTTTTGAAATCTTTAAATCACAAACTCCTCCCTCGTTTTCATTTAATTGGTCTAAAAAAGAACTGTGTGTCCAATTTTTAAGATTTGATACCATTTTGGCTTCTAGAGGGTTAGCCAATACATATTTAAACACTTGTTTTATATATTTCGGGTCACCGTTATCTACTAATTTATATTTGGTTTTTTGCCTAAATAAAGAACCAGTCCTTTTGTATTTTTTATTGAACTCTTGTGCATATTCACTAAGTAAAAGCCGAATACCGTTGCTCAACAGGGTTAAATTTAAACTACCTATTTTGATGCTTTCTAGACTTTTCTCATTGGTTTGTATCAAAATATGAAAGTGATTTGGCATCAAACAAAAAGCCAATAAATCACAATTTGGTTTTAACCAAAAGCGGAGTTTTTCTGTGAATCTTTGGTAGTCTGCCGTTTCTATAAATATTCGTTCTTTATTGTTGCCTTGGTTATAGATGTGGTAAATTGAATTGGGGAATAGGGGCATGGTATTATAGGTTTTATATAAAATATTTTTTTGCCTGTTTGAATTTTGGTACTGACCTGAGTATGTCGGTCTGACCTTTGGTGCTGACCTGGTCGGTCTGACCTGAATTTATAAAAATCAGTCTTTAAATACACTTCCCAATGCCAAAGAAAACCTTGTCAAAACTCTTGAGGTTAGTGTGTCTTCTTCTATCAAAGGGCGGCGATTTACAAACTGATTGTTTTCCAAAAAGTATTGCCAGATTACTTTTTCGGTGGGGTCTACTATCCAATACTCCTCTACACCTGCCGCTTCGTAAAGTTCAAATTTGTATTTCATTTCTTTTTTTGTGTTGCCGGGAGAAAGTATCTCTACGATGAGTTCAGGGGCACCATTACAACCTTTGTCGTCGAGTTTTCTTAAATCACAAACCACAGAAATATCAGGCTGAACAACGTTTTTAGCTTTTCTGTCGTCTTTTAGACCTTCTAACCTAACGTCAAAAGGAGCATAAAATACCTGACAAAGTTGGCCTTCTAGGTGCTTTCTAAATGCAAAACCGATGTCGGATGAAATTTTTTGGTGTTGCCGGCTAGGTGCGGGCGACATTTTTAATATTTTTCCTTTCAGTAGTTCTACCCTCTCTTGAAATTTCCACGAGAAATAATCAGCATAGCTGTATGTCTTTTCAAGATCCAGTTGGCTTAAACTGGTAATTTCCATTTTATTCATTATATAAATTGAGCGGCAGATGGGATTCGAACCCACCCCTGGACACTGGAGATGCCCCGCAGGCTTTGAAGGCCTGTGTGCTAACCACTACACTACTGCCGCTTGCGTTATTTTTCTGTTTTTGGAGATGATGCTTTTCTGTTTTTTGCGTTTTGTTTGTTTAGCACCCTCCTTATTTCCCTTTCTTTTGCTTCTTTTCTTTTAATTTCTTTTTCTATTTCTCTTTTCTCTCTTTTTTCTTTTATAAATGCTAGATGTTTTTTCTGTTTTTCTGCTTTTTCTCTCTTTTGTTTTTCTTCTTCGGCTATTTTTTGTTTCTCAATAAAAATTTTGTATTCAGGTTTTTCGGCTTCTTTTTCAAGAATGTACTTTAAAGCTATTTTGATTGCCTTTTTCTTGGCATAAAGTTGGCTAACGCTACTATGCTCGGCTATTGGGCCAGTCAAATTTAATAAAACTTGGGTTTTAAACAAAACCTGGTTTTCTGTTTCTATGCTTGAATGCAAAAACGTTATCTTCTGCTTCAAAATTTCTTCGGCTTTTGCCTTTAGAATTTCTATAGTATTTAAGGCATGAACTTTCGGTAAGAAGTGTTCCGAGGTGTTTATGAAATATTTAAGAGAAATTTCCTTAATGTACTCTTTTTGAGCATTTTCATATAAAAAACCTAAGTATGATAAGGCGAATATGTGTTTGAGGTTTTCAAGCTTTAAGCTGGGGTGGAGGCTTACAACTTTTTGAAGATTTAATGTGTCAAAAATCTCACTCAGTCTGTCATTAGAGAAGACATTGCCAAGGTATTGTTGAAGCTGTTTTCCATTACCTGCGATGTATTTTGATACTAGATCTGCAAGAAAACCTTTGAATGCATACATACCTAAAAACACATATCTGGAGTTTCCTGGGTTTTTCTGATTTTGGGCTTCGTAAACACTTATATGAACTAGGCTTTTCTTGAAATCACTCAAGGAAACGCCGTCTTTTAGGTTTATTTTTCTAAATATCGACTTTATGGTTTCGTCTTTGCTCATGTGAATTGGATGAAATATTTAAAGTTTAGACTAAAATAAGAAAAAAAACGTAGAGTATTTCGTTTATGCCCCAAAAGGTGTTTACAAAATAGAATTAATTTTGGGTGTTGTTAATTTTTAAATCTGCTTTTTCTACGTTTTTTTTCTAAATTATTGGGTAACTGCTTTTCTAAATTTTGTTAATAAATATTTCAGTTACGGGCTGGCCATCGCTTAGAGCCATTTCGAATAGCTTTATGACCTTTGCTCGGTGTGAACTTAGTATATTTCACAATTTAGGAAAATTTTGTTACACCAAATTTTGCTGTTTTAAGGTCTGATTTTAGGTACAAACCTTTATTTAATCACTCTAAATTTTGTTGTTTTATAGTATCTATTAAGCTTAATAGTGTTTGTTTACGAGCCTCGTCTGGTTCGGGATAATTCATTTTTAATGTTTTGAGGTTTTCTGCCATTATTTTGGCCACTATCAAACGCATATTTTTTTTGTCGTCGGCAGGTACTGCATACCATGGGTTTTCTTTGGTAGCGGTTTCGTTTATCATTTCTTCATAAGCATCTTGGTATTCGTTCCAAAGTGCTCTTTCTTTTATGTCGCCTTCTTCAAATTTCCAGTTTTTGTTGATGTCTTCTATGCGTTCTATCAACCTATTGCCTTGTTCTTCTTTTGAAACATTCAAAAAGAATTTTACAACCATTATGCCATTTCTAGATAAATAATCTTCGAAGTTTTTGATATCAAGATAACGGTTTTTCCAAACGTCTTCACCTTTGAGTTCGTCAGGAATTTTTTGATAATTCTGAAGGATTTCGGGATGTACTTTGACTACCAAAACCTCTTCGTAATATGAACGATTGAAAACTTGAAGTTTGCCTCTTTCGGGTAGTTCTTTGTAACATCTCCACATATAATCGTGGTTAAGCTCGTTTTCTGATGGTCTTTTGAATGAATAAAAACTCAGGCCCAATGGATGAACACCTTTGAAAACAGCCTTCATGGTTCCATCTTTTCCTGCGGCATCCATGGCTTGGAAGATAGCTAAAACGCCGTATTTATTATGAGCATACATCATACTTTGGAGTTCGTCCATTTCTGATTGTAAGTCTGTTAACATGGATTCGTATTCTTCTTTTGTATCGTAAAAATCATCAACTTTCGTGGAAGATTTATTTATTTTGAATTTTTGTTTTCCTGTTATTTGATAGTCTTCTATTTTGAAGTTTTTCATATTCTAATTTTTTTTGATTTAAATAATGATTTTTGATGTTTGTTTCATGATGTTTGTGGGGACAGAAACATTCGCCACACAATCATTGGCAACACAAACATTGACCATACAAACATTTGCTTGGGTTGAATTAAAGCTCCAAAATGGCATTTGTCTTTTGGTTAATTTTCTCAAATTTATTGAAATTTTCTATAATATTTTGATTAATTGTTGGTATCATCTTCTTTAACTTATTTTTCCATTTAGGGCTTTCATATTCCGCGGGATAACACTTTTTTAATACTTTTAACAAAATATATACCGATGTAGATGCACCAGGAGACGCACCCAATAATGCGGCAATTGAGCCATCTGCCGAACTTACCATCTCAGTTCCAAACTCCAAAACGCCTCCTTTTTCTGGATCATCCTTAATAACTTGTACCCTTTGGCCTGCCACTAGCAATTCCCAATCCTCTAGTTTTGCTTTTGGATAGTAAGTTTGCAATGCTTCCAAGCGGTCTTCTGGTGATTGGATTACTTGTTCTATTAGATATTTTGTAAGGTCAAAATTATGCAATCCCACCTGCACCAAAGGCACAATATTTGAAAGGTTTATGGATTTTGCTAAGTCTAGCAATGAACCCTCTTTTAGAAACTTTGTGGTAAAACCGGCAAAAGGACCAAAAAGCAACTCTTTTTTACCATCGATCATACGGCTATCCAAGTGAGGAACCGACATAGGTGGAGCACCTATTTCAGCTTTTCCGTATACTTTGGCTTGGTGTTTTTTGATGATTTTTGGATTTATGCAGCGGAGCCATTGCCCACTTACAGGAAAACCTGCATAACCGTCGTTTTCCTCAATATCGGATTTTTCAAGAATATTTAAAGCTCCTCCCCCAGCCCCAACAAAAACGAATTTGCCAAAAAACTCTTTTCGGTTTTTCTTTTTGGTAGCTAGGTTGTCAACCGTCAGTTTCCATGTTTTATCATCTTCTCTTTCAATATCTTGCACTTCGTGACTTAGCCGTAATTTGACATTTTTTTGCGTTTTTAAATAATCAAAAATTTGTGTGGTTAGGCTACCAAAGTTTACATCTGTACCTTTTTCTATATATGTTGCGGCCACCACTTCTTTTTTGCTTCTGCCTACCATTACAAGCGGTATCCATTTTTTAATTTCTTCAGGATTTTTACTAAAAAGCATTGTATCGAAGCCTGGAGTTTTAGATAAAATCGCTTGTCTTTTTTTAAGAAACTCTACGTTTTCTTTTCCTCTAACAAAACTCATGTGAGGAACTGTTTTTATGAAGCTGCCAGGGTTTTTAATGATACTTTTTTGTACTAAATATGCCCAAAATTCTTTGGAATATTGAAATGACTCAAAAATTTTGAGAGCTTTCGAAATGTTGATGTTACCGTTTTCGTCTTCTGGCGTATAGTTGAGTTCGCACAAAGCAGAATGGCCTGTGCCAGCGTTGTTCCAAGCACTTGAGCTTTCTTCTGCTACTTTTGGTAATCTTTCAAGGATTATTATTTTTAAATTAGGTTGAAGTTCTTTTATAAGTAATCCTAAGGTTGCACTCATTATTCCGCCGCCAACTAGGATTACGTCAGCATGGTTTTGGGTATTGTTTGTAGTCATTGTTGTAAATTTTTCAAAAAATAGACTTAAAATACTTTATTTTAGAACAGTTTTTTAAAAAGAAAATTTTATTTTTAAAATTCTAAGAATGTTATTTTAAACAATATTAATAAAAAGTAAAAGAAATCTTCAAAAAGAGTATTTTTACGTTCATTTTCAATTCAACCTAAATTATTTCAATGAAAAAACTACTGATTTTATTTTTATTTACAATGCTAAGTACCATGGCATTTTCTAAAGCAAAGCCTTCAAAATACTATGAACTACGTATTTATTATTGTCATGAAGGTCGCTTACCGAACCTCTTGACCAGATTTAGAGACCATACCACAAAAATTTTTGAGAAACATGGTATGGAAAACATTGGCTATTGGACGCCAACCACAGAAGGCAACAACGTGCTTTATTATATTTTGGCGTATCCAAGCAAAGAAGCTCGTGATGCCTCTTGGAAAGCTTTTGGTGCAGATCCTGAATGGAAGGAAGTAGCAAAAAAATCGGAAGAAAGTGGTAAAATAGTGGCGAAAGTGGAGTCAAAATTTATGACTTTAAATTCGGAATTAACGAAGAAAATTAAGTTTAAGCAAGCAAATCCCGAAAGGTTGTTTGAGATGAGGAATTATATTTGTTTTCCTGATAAATACCCCAATATCGTAGCCAGATTTAGAGATCATACCAGAAAGTTGTTTGAAAAAAGTGGAATGGAAAATGTGATGTATTTTGAGACTATCGAAAAAGATGGAGCTCAGCCAACATTGCTTTATTTTATTGCCCACAAAGATGCAGAATCGGCTAAAAAATCATGGGCGGATTTTAGAGCAGATCCTAACTGGATAAAAGTTAAGGATGCTTCAGAAGCCTCTGGTAAAATTGTAGAAAGAGTGGACTCTATTTATATGAAGCCAACGGATTTTTCAAAAATAAAATAAAATAAAAAGAAAAGAGGCAGAATGATCGTTCTGCCTCTTTTTATTTAATGTCGACCCCAAATTAAATTCCCAGAATACCGGAAAGTTTTATATTTAATGACAGGTTAGTTTGAGTTCCTGCATTTACTCCAACTGCTTTTAAATCTATAGCACTGTTTATGTCAAGTAAAGTATTGATTCCCAAGCCTAATGATGCACTTTTGTCTGGTTTTTCACAATGGATTTCATAATTTCCAGTTGGTAAAAACGCAAGAGTGAAGTTACCATTTGCATCTACTTTGGCACTTGTTATAGCATTTGCAAATTTTATATCGCTTGATCCTTGACCGTTTATTTCGGAAGTTGAATTGAATTGGCCCTTTTTATAGACATAAACTATAACGTCAGATTTTACGGCTGAGTAATTCTCGATTTTACCTGTAATTTTACCTGTTTGTGCCTTGTTTTCAGCTCTTACTGCAGATTTTAGTTCGCCAAGACTTACAAATGAGTAGTCATTGTTTTTAGATTTAATTGATTTTCTGAGATCAAAATCCATTATTATTTCAGTATTTCCATTTTCAGTAACAGTAAAGTTTTTTGGTTTTAGGTCGATTTCCGTTTTTCCATTTCCCGAAATCTCTAATTGCTCTTTGGCACCGTTTGTTTTGGTTAAAAAACAACCAGGGGCATTTCCTGTTTCGTCTTTTTCTGCATCTAAAACTAAAGTAAGTGTGGAGTAAGATCCCGCAGCTACTCCACCTTGGCCTAGATTTAAGGTGTTACCATTTTGCAAAGCGAGGATATTTATGGTTTTAGGCCCAGTAAAACCAGTGTAAGTTTTGCCATCAATTTTTATCTCGGAGATGGTTACGAACGCACCCGAAATTTCGTTTTGGTCAATTGGTGCATCTGTAATGCTCAAGCTGAGATTTCCTTGTGTAGCATTTGGGTCATTAATGTCGGATTTTGGTTCGAAAATGTTTAAGTCACACGAAAAACCGACAATTGAAAGAATTAATAGATAGAATACTTTGTTTTTTAGCGTTTTCATAATTGTAATAATTTTGATGAATTTTTAAATAACCTATGAACGATGAACAAAACTGCCATGAAGGTGTTAAAATCATGTTAATTTGAAATTAAAAAAGGCTTAAGAATTATTACATGTGTTAGTTCCAGGGAAAATGATAGTTTAATAAATTCTAAATCTTGAAATTAAAGCTTTGATTATAAAGCATTTAGTTTTTATGAAGAATAGAAAACTATTTTTTTAGATTTATTTCTCTTTCAATCTCCTTTCTGACTTTTCGCCCTTTCCTTTTTGCAGGAATCCATTTTGGACCATTTTTTATTGTAGTAGAGAGCTTTTGAGCACCTTCTTTTCCAATTGATTTTTCATCTACTTGGATGTTGGAGATTTCTCCCGAAGGTTCTATAGTAGCTTTAAATCTTATGGTTTGGTCAAAATTTAGGGTTGAAACCGCTCCAGTTTGTTTTATCGAATTAAGTAAGTAATTATCATAGTTTGTCCAGCCTATTTTTGGTTTGGGATCTTGGTTGTTTAGGGACTGTGGTTCTTTTGATTTTTTAGCGGAACTTTGAGCAGTAACCACAACTTCTGAAAGGGAAGAAGTATTTTCTTCGAGAATTATTTTACCAAGGTTTTCATTTTTGACTATTATTTCTTTTGGTTCATAGCCTATCATATTTATTTCTAAAACTTCGCCTTCTTTTAGGTTATTTATTAAAAACTGCCCGTTAGCATTTGAGCTAACACCTTCGTTTTTGTTTTTTAGTTTAATATTTACTCCAGGAATCGGAGCGTTTTCGGCATCTACTATTTCTCCAGAATAAACCGTGTTTTTTATTGTTTTTGACTCGAATAATGTTGGTGCGGAAACGACTTCTCTGGCATGCGGTTTTTCTATTTGCTGGTCGGAAAGAGGAGTTTCAACACCTTCAGTTCCTGCTAAAAGAATTTCATTTGAGATAGTCTTTTCTTCTTTAAAATCTTCTTTCTTTTTTAGAATTACTGGTTTTTCTGTTGGTTCTTTTTCAATATTAACTATATCTTGAATTTCTTCACTCCTATTTTTTATTTCATCATTTTCAATGGCAGGTTTTTCTTTATTTAGACTTAAGTTTTCGGTATCATATTTATTAATGAAAAAATAAGTAGAAACTGCAATCATCAAAATTATAGAAGCGGCAATCGTTAGGCTTTTCCAAACGATAACAATAGTACTTTTCTCCTTTTGGGTTCTATTATTCAGTCGAGCTTTTAAATCTGAAATGGCTTTTATATCATCAACTTTGTCTTTTTTTAGCATTTCAAATCCTTCTAGGGCTTCGTTTGTTAATGGGTCCTCTAGGGTTTTCTTTTCTATTTGGTGTTTATTTATGGCGGATCCATCAAGGTATTTTTTAATATCTTTTGCGTCGAGATGGGTATTTTTATTTATTTTACTCATTGTTGTTTTCAACACAGTTTTTAAGATTTCTTTTACCGTTTTGGATATAACTCTTCACTTTATTAAGTTCATAACCAGTTAGTTCTACGATTTCTTGGTAACATTTTTCTTGATAATAAAACAATTTAATACTGGCTTTTTGTTCATCCGAAAGCTTTTCAAGACAGTCATCTAATTTAGTCAAATTTTTGTCAATCTCAAACACATCATATATTAGATGCTCATCCGTGCTTAATTCCACAATTTCTCCTTCAAATTTTTTGGATTTTGCAGAGCGTAAAATCATCAAACAGTGATTTCTAGTGACAGAATGAAGCCAATTGCGGAAGTTTTCAACGTTTTGGGTTTTAAGTTTCTCAATCAAATGTTCAAAAATCTGCATCACAGCATCTTTGCTTTCTTCTTCGTTTCGGAGGTATTTGTAGCATATCGCAAAAACTAAATCCATGTAAGGCTCATAAATATTGCCTAAAATTTCGAGACTTTCCGTAGCCTTATACTGAGCCAATAGTTCGGCTTCAGATTTGGGTTGGGCTTTGGTTAGTCTTTTAAAAAACATAAATAGGATTCAATAAAATCTTTGATAATGAGCAATTTAGAAAAAAATGTAAAAATATTTATGGATTTTATTTAAGTGCTGCATCCATATCCAAAACAAATAAACAATTAAAATTATGAAAACGAAAATTTGGATTCTTTTAGCAATTGCTTTTGGTATTTGGGCTTTTACGCCTAATCGTAATATTTCTGGTACTGTTTTGTCATCTGACGATGGTTTGCCCATACCTGGGGTGACCGTACTTTTGAAAGGTACAAGTACAGGAACCGTTACAGACGTAAATGGCAAGTACAAAATTGGCGTTATAGACGAAAAAAGCACTTTGATTTTTAGTTTTATTGGATTTAAAACCAAAGAAGTAAAAGTGGGTAAAAAAGACACCATAAATGTTTCTTTGGACTACGAGGCAGCCGCACTAGAGGAGGTTGTGGTTATAGGATATTCAACTGTCAGAAAGAGTAGTTTGTCGGGTGCGGTAACAAAAATTAATGGTTATGGGCAAGATTTTCCAAGCTTTACGCCCAATGTGGAGCAGCTTCAAGGTAGAATGGCAGGCGTACATATAAAACCTAGTTATAATAAAAGAAAATCGGAAAGAAGACCCTATGAATCTAAAACGCTTTTTGACAAAGAAAATAATGAAGAATATAATGGGCTCGTGGAAAATGCATTTATGGAAGTCAAAAAAGATGCTTTGACGACGTTTTCGATAGATGTGGATAGGGCCTGGTATAGCAATGTAAGAAGAATGCTAAGTGATGACATAATGCCTCCAAAGGATGCTATTAGAATAGAAGAAATGATAAATTATTTTGATTATAATTATCCTCAGCCAAGTGCAGAAAGTAAAGATCCAGTGACAATAAATACCGAATATTCTGATTCGCCATGGAACGCTGGCTTAAAGCTTTTGAAAATTGGGATTCAAGCCAAGAAAGTAGAAACGGACAAGCTTCCAGTTTCAAACTTAGTATTTTTGATAGATGTTTCTGGCTCTATGCAAGATGCCAATAAATTGCCATTGGTAAAAAAGGGTTTTGGCCTGTTGGTAGATCAGCTTAGAGAAGAAGACAAAGTGTCTATTGTGGTTTATGCTGGGGCAGCAGGAAAAGTTTTGGAACCGACTTCTGGAAAAGATAAAACGAAAATAAAAGATGCTTTGGAAAAATTATCAGCAGGTGGATCTACTGCTGGAGGCGAAGGGATTGTGTTGGCATATAAAATGGCCGAACAAAATTTTGTAAAAGATGGAAACAACCGAGTGATTTTGGCCTCAGATGGGGATTTCAATGTTGGTGTTTCTAATGAAAAAGAACTTAAGGCATTGATTGAAAAGAAAAGAGAAAGTGGGGTGTTTTTGAGTGTGTTGGGCTTTGGTATGGGAAACTATAAAGACAATAAAATGGAGGTTTTGGCTGATAAAGGCAATGGAAATTACGCCTATATCGATAATCTTCAGGAGGCTCAAAAAGTGTTTGTTAGTGAGTTTGGAGGTACACTTTTTACTGTAGCAAAAGACGTGAAGTTGCAGTTGGAGTTTAATCCACAGCACGTAAGTGCTTATAGATTAATTGGCTATGAAAACAGAATGTTACAAAACGAAGATTTCAATGATGATCGCAAAGATGCCGGCGAAATGGGTTCGGGACACACTGTTACGGCCATATACGAGATAGTGCCTTTTGGTGTAAAAAGTGAGTATTTGAAATCTATAGATAAACTGAAATACCAAAAAGTAAAATCCGAAAAAGAGGAACTGGCGATGGAAAACTCTGATGAAATATTAACAATAAAACTTAGGTACAAAACCCCAGATGCTTCTAAAAGCCAGCTTTTGCAAAAAGTAGTATTTGACAAATCGGTAGATTTTGAAAAGACTTCCGAAAACTTTAAAATGGCGGCTGCTGTTGCTGAGTTTGGGCTTTTGCTTCGAGATTCTGAATATAAAGGAAAGGCAAATTATGATCAGGTAATCCATATTGCAAAAGAAGCCAAAGGGAAAGACGAAGAAGGCTATAGGGCGGAATTTATAAAATTGGTAAAGACAGCAAAGTTACTAGTAAAGAGCGAATTAGCAGATAATTGATTTGGCAATAGCGTTAGTGAAAACGCCTTCTAATTGGAATATATTAGAAGGTGTTTTTTGTGTTTAAATTTTATTTTTTCAAAAATCTAAAAGTATCAAAATAGAATAATAGCTTTACAATGTGAAACCTAATTGAGAATCGAATCATTGCGTAAATATTATAGCCTTCCTTTGTTGTTGCTCATTTTTACTGGCTTGGTATTCGCTGTCGTAATGACCGAAAATACACTTCCATATTTTGATTTTTCTCCTCGGAAAGGCTTCCTTGGCACTAAAACATTTGAGGTTACTTCTCAAGCGATTTTTAGGATTGGTTTCTATGTGCATATAAGTTCGGCTCTGTTAGTTTGGTTGGTCGGGACTCCACAGTTTTTGCCAGAATTCATTGTAAAATATGCCAACTGGCATCGAATGTTAGGTAAAGTTTACGTTTTCGGAATCCTATTTTTGGCTGCCCCATCAGGACTTATTTTGGCACGATTTGCCAATGGTGGTCTTTCTGCTAAGGTGGGTTTTGCTTTGCAGTGTTTGGTTTGGTGGTTTACTACTTTTAAGGCTTTTAAATATATCCAAGAAGGAAATATTACACAACATCTTAGGTATATGGTGAGAAGTTTAGCAGTTACTTATGCAGCGTTTAGTCTTAGAACAGAAAGCTATGTCATGTATCAATTTTTAGGAACAAAACCCATAGAAACATACCTGACAGTGGTTTGGCTAAGTTGGGTTGGAAACCTTTTATTAGCAGAAATAATGCTATCATCAAATATTGAAAAATTTTACCTTAAAATAATAAAACCTAAATGAAAACTAAATTATTGTTGATTGCGGTTATCGCAGTTTTACTAACTCAAATGTCTTGTGCTGACAAAAAGAAAATGGTACTTCAAACTCACAAAGAAGCCGTGGACTCACTTAGTACAGGCTCCAATGACAGCATTGTGAAAATGACCAATATTGATATTCACAAATTACTTGATACCGCAGATTTATCTAAAATATTTTATAATTATGACTCCCTAGGTGCTTTTGACAATCGGGTAGACGGTTTTTTTGGAGAAGATCATTACCGCATTCAGTTTTATTTTTCAAAAGTTTGGAAAGACAGCCTGAATCCTTTAGTGTATCATATAGAAGGTAAAACGAAGTTTAAAGCCAACGTCGCACCATTTAAGGGTTCCATAGTTTTAGAAAAAGCCATGAAATTTACTGATCCAAAGGTTAATATTGATGAATTTAATTATGAAAATGACTCGCTGAAAGGCTCGTATAGTTTAGTAGGAAAACTTCAGTTTGAGGAAGACAAAAAACTAAATTTCGCAGGGGTTTTTACAGGCGACTTTAGAATGGAAATGGCCTATATGGCTTCTGGAGATAGATTTTTGTGGCATTTTTCACCATCTTTTGGGTCCAAAGGAGGCGGGTATGTTTCTGCGGGTACCTGGCAACAATATGGAAAACCGACTGTTAAACCGTATATTTTTGGAAAAGATATCTTCATGTTTGCCAATGATATTCTTGCAGATTTCAGTTATGGAGAAAGGGACATCCAAATCAATGAAAAATATGTGCCGCTCGGTTGGGACAATTATTGGGAGCAAGACGAATGGTGGGTGGATTCGAAAACTAAAATGTAACAATATTACATCTCCAATCCATATCCTTTTCCATGGCTATTGTTGATTTTGATGTTCGGGTCGTTTTGGAGTTTTTTGCGTAGTTTTGACACCAGTACGTCTAGGTTTCGACTGATTACAAACACGCCTTCGTTTTCCCAAACTTCCTTAAGTAATGCGTCTCTGTCTATTATTTCGTTTGGTTTTTCGGAGAAAAGTAGGAGCAGTTTAGTTTCTTTTTCGGATAATATGATTTGCTCTTTTTCAAAGATTAAAAATTTGCTTTTAGGATAAAACTTAAAGGCCCCAATTGTTGTATAATCTTGGTTTTCATCTGGTTTGGTGGTTTTTTTTCTGTAAAGAAAAAATCCAATTAATAATAATCCGAAGGTCGAAATGCCAATTGCAATATTCTTAGGCATTGCCGTTTCTAATAATTGAATTTCTATTTTATAACACGCTTTTGGATAAACCCTTCCTAGGCAAGGAATACTGAAATCATTGCTTTTTGTGACTTCGTAGCCATATACTATGGCTTTTTCTTGACAGCTGTAAACGTTCACTCGATATTCGTTTTTGGCAGAATGATATGCCAAATGACTTTGAACGATATTAATCAATGTGTCAGGATTAAGTTGAAAATCACTTTCAAACTCAATCATGTAGGTGTTTTCACCGAGTGATTTTATAGGCAATACTCTTGATGTAGAATCACCAGATTGTAGTAAGAGGGTATGGCCAATATTTCGGAAAATTTGGCTTTCATTTTTCTTTGTGCAAGCAAGAAAAAACCCCAAAATGATTAAAAGAAAAAGAGCTTTTGATTTCATATTCGCCTGCAATTTATTCCAAAAACTATCATATTCGTGAGTCTTTACATATAATTTACACTATTTTACATTTGCCATGGCACAATCTATATGTTTTAAACTAATTTTATTTATCAATTATTTTTTGAAGATAAGAAATTCTTCAAAATCAAAATCTTATATAAAACTCAATGAAACAGTTTATTTTGATTATTGTTTTTTCAGCATTTTCCAATGCTGTTTTAGCCCAAGACTTAGCATACGAAGTGAGAAGCAAGAACGGGAGAACTATTACAAAGGACGTAATGGAACATTCAAACTCGTTGGCGGATTTGATAGAAGGTTATCCTGCGAATTGGGTCAAAGACTTTATTTCGGTGGAAATTTTGGCATCTGACAAGGTGAATTCATTAAAGGCTGTGGGACAAAACGAGCAATTAAACCTTGACCAAAAAAGGATTTTAAGTACAGCTAAATTAGATTCCGAAGTGGAGGTGAATGTTTGGTACAAAACCGAGAATTCGGTGACGGAGCAAAAAATGAACATGAATATGTTGGTTAAAATGACCGTAGTGCCTGATAAACAAGCCGTATTTAAAGGAGGATATGAAATGCTAAAACAATATCTTAAGGAAAATATAGTACAGAGAGTAGTGGAAAACACGCCGGTGGAATTTCAAAAAGGGAAAGTGGAATTTGTGGTTGATACTACAGGGAAGGTGATAGATGTTGAGATTTCTGCATCGTCTGGGGATACTGATTTAGATAATTTTCTTCTTGAAATATTCAATAATATGCCAGAATGGAGCCCAGCTCAAAGCATCAATGGTGAAAAAGTAAATCAGAAATTTGAATTTAGTATGGGTATCGGTGGGTGTTAGGATTTCCTTTATATACAACTGATTTTTACAGATTCTTTACATTGTTTTACACCTTTTTTACAATGCTTAGTATTACCAAATTTAGTTTTGTCCAAAATTAAACGCGGCGGCGGAACGTAATTAAAATTATGAAAAATGTAATATTGGTATTGTTTATTCTAGCGGGAAAATTAGTATTTGCTCAAGATCATTTTTCTAACTGTTCAGCGGTATTTCTTGAGGACAAAATGATAGTGGAGGAATATTCTAAAAATGCTAAATGCAAAATAGCCAAAGACACAAAAGGCTGGATTTCGGCAGGAACGGTAAGCCTTGGAGAAAAAGCAGAAATTACAAGCAAATTTGCCTTTGGTATTGCCATAAAAGATGCTGAAACAGGTACAATTACGATGTTTTCGCCTAAAATTTTCAAAAAAATTGAAGCAGAAAAAGTATTGGCGAAATGCAAAAGAGGCGATTCGGTAATCATCATGACTACTGATGATGAATATTCGCTTCCACACAATGAACTTTTAGTTTATTGAAGTTTAAGGTATTCTTTTTTTTTGCTTTGAATTTGTTTTGTAATGAATTTCGAGTAAAAATATATCATGTCGTTTAATTCTTTAAATTGGGAATATTTTCTATAAATTTCAATAGGATTCAACGATTAATGAAAATGAAGAAATACGTAACATTATTATTTTCGCTATTGCTTTCCAACACTTTTGCCCAAAAACCCATCAGCCTCTTCAATGGCAAAGACCACACAGGTTGGCATATTGATGTACCAGCTTTGGATAATGACCCTAATGGCAAAAACCCTTTTATCATCAGAGATGGTATGATGGTGAGTCTGGCGGACCCACAGGGACATATCATCACCGACAAAGTATATGAAAATTACGAACTCACGGTTGAATATCGTTTTGCAGGCAAACCGGGCAATTGCGGAGTTTTGGTACACGCTTCTACGCCAAGGATACTTTATAAAATGTTCCCGAAATCTATAGAATGTCAACTTATGCACGACAACGCAGGCGATTTTTGGTGCATAGGCGAAGACGTAGTTACGCCCGACATGGAAGTCCGTCGTGGCAAAAAAGAAGATTGGGGCGTAACCGAAGGTAAAGAACGCCGAGTAAAAAACCTTACCGATGATTCTGAAAAGCCATTAGGTGAATGGAATACCATGAAAGTCAGATGCGAAGGCAAAAAAATCACAGTTTGGGAAAATGGCGTTTTAGTAAACGAGGGCATAGCCACAGCAAGTAAAGGCCAAATAGCACTACAAGCCGAAGGCTCGGAGGTGGAATTTAGAAAGGTGGAGTTGATGAAATTGTGAGGTTTTGAATCTTGTTTTTTTGGCCAATTAGGATCCGAACATTATGGCAAAAAAAGTGTTGACTCAAGATTTCTCAGTTTTGGTTAATTCTGTCGGCATTCAAAATTTTAACAAGCTTCTGTATTTTCTTAGAAAATTTTAATAAATTTGTACATAATTACGTACAAAATATGTTAACTACCAGTATTTCAGATTTTAGAAAAGATATAAAAACATATCTCGACAAAGTAACCGATAACTTTGAAACTCTTGTTATAAACCGTGGAAAAGACACAGGTGTGGTAGTTATGTCTATAGATGAATATAATTCCTTGTGTGCTACAAATCATGAAATGTCTTCAAGGTCAAATAAAGAACGTCTAATTTCCGCTATTGATAAGCTTAAAGAAGGAAATGGAGTTAGTCGTGAATTGATAGAAGAATGAAATATATTTTTGTAGATGAATCTTGGGAAGATTATCTTTTTTGGCAAAAAACAGATAAAAAAATGTTATCCCGAATTAACGAATTACTAAAAGATATATCTAGGACACCGTTTTCAGGTATTGGAAAGCCAGAACCACTAAAATATGAATTTAAGGGGTTTTGGTCTCGTAGAATTGATTCCGAACATCGACTAATTTATCAGTATCGAGAAGGCGAAATCTTGATTGCCAAATGTAGGTTTCATTATGATTAATATCTAATTTAAGTTTATTTTCCATTTATGAATTAATATTCACCCCCCAGAAAAAAATGAAAGTATTATTTATAGGCGGCACAGGAAATATAAGTACGCCAGTTAGCGAAATGGCCGTGGCTCGTGGAATAGACCTTTATCACCTGAATCGTGGAAATAGAGAGCCAATATTAGGCGTAAAAAACCTTGTTGCTGATATTGAAAATATTTCCGAAACTGAAAAAGTATTAAAGTCTCACGAATGGGATGTGGTTGTAAACTGGATTGCATATACATCAGAGCAAGTGCAAAGAGACATCAATCTTTTCAAAAACAAAACTAGGCAATATGTTTTCATAAGTTCGGCATCGTGCTATGAAAAGCCGCCAACCAATTATATCATCACAGAATCTACGCCGCTCAAAAACCCGCATTGGCAATATTCAAGAGACAAAATTGCTTGTGAGGATTTGCTAGTAAAAGCATTCAGAGAGCAAAACTTCCCGATGACTATCATTCGACCATCGCATACTTACTATTCGGTTTTTCCGCTTTCATTGGGTGGTTGGACAGAATTCAATGCCGTGGATCGTATGCGTAAAGGACAACCAGTGGTTGTTCAAGGCGACGGCACCTCGCTTTGGACGGTTACTCATGCTCGCGACTTTGCAAAGGCTTTTTTGGGTATGATGGGCAGACTAGCCTCAATTGGCGAAGCTTATCACATTACGTCAGATGAAGTTTTGACTTGGAACCAAATATATATCCAGTTAGCAGAGGCTGCTGGAGCAAAAGCGGATATAGTACATGTGCCATCTAAAAAAATCATAGAATACGCCGACGAAAACGGTTTTGAGTCAGAAGAAGGTGGCCTTTGGGGCGATAAATCGCACTGTGCCATATTCGATAATACAAAAATCAAACGCTTAGTACCAGATTACGTGGCAACCATTCCCTATGCAGAAGGAATTAAAGAAACCATCGCTTGGTTTGAAGCGGACCCTAAAAGGATGATTATCAATCCTGTTACGAATAAGCTTTTGGATGGCTTGGTGAAGAAGTGGGGGTGAGGACTCTGGAAATGAGTCCCCAGGGATAAATTATCTTTAAAGAAAAAGTGTAAGTTTTACCAATTTAAAGTTTGGCTAAAGCCAATACGATGATTCATTTTTATTACGCCAGCTAAAGCTGGTAGGAATTGGTTCTCGTTGTGATTTTTCCATAATCTGATTTTTATTACCACAGGCTTCAGTCTGAGGATAAAGGAAAGCGACTTCTTTTTTGACTTTAGTCTAAATACTTTATTACTATTTTATTAATTTCGTATAGTTAAAATGAATTTGGTAAGTTTTAAAACTAATTGCCTTTCAAGGTTTGACCTATCGGTCTGATCACCCAAATTCGGTGTTTATGATAGGCTTCTAAAATAAAATAATAAAGAAAGATAATCGCAAAGTTTATACAAAAAGCAAAAAACATTGCTAACCAAGGAGTAAGTGTAATAAATGGTGTAATTGGAGATAGACTTCAAAATACTGCCATTGCAATTACTATGGATTTTTATAAAAAAAACCATAAAGTTGAATTGAACAAGGCTGGTTTTGGGAAGAATTTTAATGAAAAAGGAGCTACATCAAAAATTTGTATTTTAGTTCATGGGCTAACAAATAACGAAACCATTTGGTCATTTCCAGACCAAAGTGACTATGGAACACTTTTGCAAAATGAGTTAGATTACTCTCCGTTTAATTTAAGATACAACTCCGGTTTGCATATTTCTGATAACGGAAAAGCGTTTTCAAAAAAAATCCAAGAATTAGTAGATAATTACCCAATTGAAATTGAGGAAATTTCAATTATTGCACACAGTATGGGTGGTTTAATAACCCACAGTGCTTGTTATTATGCACAGTTGGAGCAGATGGTTTGGGCCAAAAAAGTAAAAAACATATTTCTTTTAGCCACTCCGCATTTCGGTTCTTTTCTTGAAAAATTTGCGAACCTCACGACTAATATTTTAGAAAAAGTACCCAATTGGCACACTAGAATGGTCGGAAAGGTAATTAATCTCAGAAGTTCTGGTATAAAAGATCTTCGATTTGGGTATCTTACCGAAGACGATTGGAATAACGTAGATCCTGATAAATTACTGAAAAACAACAAAATGCCGGTTTCAAAACTTGTAGGAGTAAATTATTATGTGATTTCCGCAAGACTAACTACTGAAGAAAAACACTGGGTAAGTTATCTCTTTGGGGATATTTTAGTTAATAAAAAAAGTGCTTTAGGCAGATCAAAAAGTGATAAAGGGTTCAATTTTCCAGCAGAAAACCATTTTGAGTTTGCTAAAACTTTTCATTTTGAACTTAATACCAGAATGGAAGTTTATGAGAAAATAAAAAGTTGGATTTCGGCATAAATCGTTATCAATGATTAGGAAAAAACACATATTTATTCAGTAGTCCTCGCTTCTTAAACTTAGTCCAGTTTTCAGTAGATTGTTTTAGGCGATTCTCTATGATGGAGAGTACCGAAGGGTTTAGGCCCAAGCCTATATGGCTGCCGCGAACTTGTATGTTTTGGTGTATTTCGTCTTCGTTTTTTTCCAGACACATTTTCCAAGGCACCACGCCGTCTTCTTTGGAATATATGGCTGTAGTAGGCACGGGAGCTGGTAAAGGTAGGTCCTCAAGAAAGGTTTGATTTACATTTTTTACTTTTTTGCCTCCTGTTATCAAAGAATACAACCAAGCAGCATTGTTAGGTTCTGTAAGACCAGAAAATGGCGAACCGAGCGTAATCACCTGTCTGATTTGCTCTGGTCTTTCTTTGGCAACTTGTCTCGCAAAGACGCCTCCTAAGCTCCAGCCCACAAGACTTACTTGTTCGCCAGTGGTAGTATAAATTTCGTCTATTTTCTCTATCAGCAATTCTAAAAACTCAATCTTGCCAACATTTCTTCCTAATCCCCAATCGTACACATCATAACCCAAGCCGGCTATGTATTTTCTAAGAAAACTTGTAGATCGAGCAGAACTCATAAAACCAGGCATAACAAGCACAGGATGTCCATCTCCAGTTTTTTCTTTTTTCTTAAAACCGCCAAAAGGAATATTAAGACCCCACTCTAAAAGAGCTCTGCTGGGTTCGCTTAATAAAAGCAACATTGAAGGACGTCTAATAATATGATCCATAGGTTGAATGGCCGAAATAGTATGTTTTCAGCAATAATCTAACTGCTAATTACGAGCCATTATTTTGTTTTCAAAACAAATGTTGTTAAAATAATGCAAAAAAATAGCAAAATGTTAAAATTTTTTGTCTTTTGTCATCAAAGTTTTGCATCTTTATAAAGTAATATTGAGTCATCAACAATTAAGAAATATACCTTTCAAAAGCTTGTGAATTATGGATAAAAAAGCCGAGATACAAAAGGTTTTAAGCGAAAACGGTTTTCAAAAAAAATTAGCGAGAATTTCAGTTCAGAAAGGATTAAGCCAAGTGCAAGCTAATATTGAGGCAGAAACGTATCTTCAAGAACTATTTACCGAACATGACCCCACAACCAATATCGGTTTTGTGGAGTTGTTTCAATATATGCTTTCTAAAGGATATGATAAAACCATAGACACAAACCCTGACGAATTAAAGGCTTTGGCAAAACTGATGCGGAGCAATCCCGTGGCTTTTGTACTTACGCACAAGTCTTACATCGATCTTTTGGTGCTTTCTTTGGTTTTAGCCCGCCACGGTTTGCCTTTGCCCTTTTTGTTCGCTGGCAAAAACCTCGATTTCTTCCTGTTTGGTAAAGTTGCTCGTAAAAATGGCTTAGTTTTTATAAGAAGATCATTTAAAGATAATCCAATTTATAAAGCTACACTCAGGCACTATATCACCTATTTACTCAATAAACAGTCCAATTTTATGTGGGCTATAGAAGGCACTCGCTCACGCACAGGTAAACTGGTTTGGCCGCAAATGGGCATATTGAAGTATATAATGGAAGCTAACCATGACGCACACCAGAAGGTGAAGTTTGTGCCAGTTTCCATCGTTTTTGACCTCATTCCTGACGTAGTTGAAATGACCGAAGAGGGTAGGGGCAAAACCAAAAATCCTGAGAATATCAAATGGCTGTTTAACTATTGGAACTCCATGGGAAAAACCCACATGGGGAAGATTTCATTAAGAATCGGCGATTCTGTAGATATGGAGGAAGGCCAAAAGTTTGAATTGCCAGAAGAAGCCACAAAAGATGATTCAGAGGTTAATCTTGACGATAAGAATATCTCCAGCTTGGCCTTTGATTTGGTACATAAAATAAATGACATAACTCCAATTACCACAGTTTCATTGGTTTGTCTTTCGGTTTTGAGCAAGTTTGCATTGAGCAAAAGAGGCGTAGAAAGCCATGTAGCCAGTCTAATGCAGTTGATTGAGCGGCACAAAGACGACGCACTAGTAGATAGGGGCAGACCAATCGGCGAAAGTGTACAGGTTGCCCTAAATCTTCTGACGCAGTCTGGGGTTTTGTTTCAACAAGGCGAAAGTTTACATGCCAAATACACCGTAAACAGGGAGAAATATTTACCCGCTACCTATTATGCCAACATGTCGGTGCATCATTTTTATCATCGTGCCTTTATAGAGTTGGCTTTGCTAAAAGTGGCAGAAATAGGCGTAAAAGACCGAATGTTTCAGTTTTGGACAGAAATAATGTTTCTCAGAAGTTTTTTTAAGTTTGAGTTTTTTTATTCTGAAAAAGAAACTTTTGTAGCCGAAATAGAATCTGAGCTTGAGTTTTTGGATCCAAACTGGGAAGAGGTGTTTTTTGAAAAGAAGACCGATATTCTAAAATTCTTAAAAGAAAGACGCATGTTGGTGGCTCCTGTAATTCTTAATAACTACATAGAAGCCTACAAAGTGGTGATTCATGGTTTGCAAAACTGGGATATTGCTGTGCCATTTGAAGAGAAGAAATTTATTGAATACTGTCTTTTTTTAGGAGAAGAGATGCATTGGTTGGGTCAAATAAAAAGAGTGGAGGCCGTTTCCAAACCTTTTTTGTTAAATGGAATTCGCTTGGCAAACAATTTAAAACTGATTCCATCTGCTGCAGAGCCTAGAAAAGACGAGATTTTTAAATATTACACCGACCTTGAAGATTTGGCTCAGAGGGTAAACCAACTTCAAAACTTCACACTCGATATGCACGGTAACCCCAAAATGGAGGACGTACCACTTGAGAGAGAAATAGTGCCTGGTTCTAAAACTGATAATATCACCAGAGAAATATTGGAAGGTGAAAAAGGGCCCCATATAGCTGCTTTTTTTGATTTAGATCGAACGCTTATCAAAGGATTTTCTGCAAAAAACTTTGTGCAATCACGCCTAAAAAGCGGCAAGTTTTCTTCAAAAGAAATTCTAAATCAATTCACGGGAGTGCTGTCCTATGCTACGGGCAACGGTAATTTTGCTAGTTTGGCCGGACTTAGTGCCAAAGGAGTGGAGGGCGTACATGAGCAGGTTTTTATAGATTTAGGAGAGGAGGTTTATCAAAAAAAACTAGCGGAGGCAATTTATCCAGAGTCTCGAGCTTTGGTATCTGCACATATTTCTATGGGTCATACAGTGGCCATAGTTTCTGCCGCCACGCCATATCAAGTCGAGCCTGTAGCCAGAGATTTAAGTGTTGATATCGTGAAATGCACCCGTATGGAAGTGGAAAAAGGAGTTTTTACGGGTAAAATAATAGAACCCGCATGTTGGGGAGAAGGAAAAGCAATAGCTGGAAGAGACTTAGCGGAAAGCCATAAGCTGGATTTGGGTAAAAGTTATTTTTATACAGATAGTGCAGAGGACCTTCCACTAATGGAAATAGTAGGAAAACCACGCCCGATAAACCCTGACAGTAAACTTTCTGTTTTGGCTTTTCAAAACGATTGGCCAGTTTTAAGGTTTTCGGACGACAATACTTCAAAAATTAGCAACGTAGTCAGAACGGGATTGGCAAGTGGAATATTTGTTCCAGCTATAATGAAAGGCCTAGCCAATGGTATCACAAAAATGTCGTGGGACGAAGGTGTTGAGTCAATGATGTCTTCTCTGGGAGATTTTGGAACAACCGTGGCAGGGATTAAATTGGCAATAAAAGGCGAAGAACACCTCTGGTCGCACCGTCCAGCGGTATTTATTTTTAATCATCAAAGCAATGCAGATTTTTTAATAGCTCTTAAATTGATTAGAAAAGGGGCTAGGGGAGTGGCTAAGAAAGAACTGGAAAGTATGCCGATAATAGGTCAAATGTTGAAAGCAGCAGGAACTATTTTTCTAGACAGAACAGATAAAGAAAAGTCGATAGAAGCCCTTAAGCCAGCAGTGGAGAGTTTGAAAAGTGGCACTTCTGTGGTAATCTTTCCAGAAGGTACAAGAAGCTATGACTATACTTTAGGTAAATTTAAAAAGGGAGCTTTCCACATGGCCATGGAAGCGGGAGTGCCTGTTGTTCCAATAATTTTAAAAAATGCCCATGATGCTATGCCACGTGGCAAAAACGTGTTTAATCCTACTTTAGTAGAGGTAGTGGTACTTTCGCCAATTCATACGCATGATTGGTCCAAAACCAATCTTGACAAAAAAATTGCGGAGGTTAGAGAAAAGTTTTTGAATGAATTACATCAACAAGAGAGCGTATAAATTGTAAAAATATGAGTTTAAAAGTAGGCTTGATAGGAGGCGGTTCATGGGGCACAACGGTGGCTTCGTTGGTCTCTAGAAACTGCCCAACAACGATTTGGGCAAGAGATTCACATACTGTTGAAGACATCAATAAAAATCACCGAAACGAAAAATATTTGGCGGGGATAAAACTCAACGAAGCTCTAAAAGCGAGTGATTCATTAAAAGAAACACTAAAGGATGCCGATGTGGTGATAATGGGCGTACCAACCCAATGCAGCAGGAATGTTTTAGAAGAAGCCAAACCGTATATTAGGCCTTGGATTCCTATTATTAGTCTTTCTAAAGGCCTTGAGCAAGGTACCAAAATGCGGCTGACACAGATAATAGAAGAGACCATGCCCGGTCACCCCGTTGGCGTATTAACAGGTCCCAATCTTGCCAAAGAGATTATGCAAGGGCAGGCCGCCGCTGCAGTATTGGCTATGGTAGATGCCAGTATAGCTCATGCTTTGCAAAAGGTTTTTAGAACAGGACTTTTTAGAATATATACCAACGACGACGTGATTGGCTGTGAACTAGCAGGGGCACTTAAAAACGTGATAGCCATAGCTGTAGGTATGGGCGACGGCATGGGAGCAGGAGACAATACTCGATCTGCTGTAATAACGCGAGGGCTGGCAGAATTGACGCGTTTGGGCGTAGCAATGGGCGGCCAACCTATGACTTTCGCTGGCTTAGCGGGTATGGGGGACTTGATAGCTACCTGCACAAGTCCTTTAAGTAGAAACAGATATGTGGGTGTACAGTTGGGCATGGGTAGAAACATCAAAGACATCATTAGCGAAATGTCTATGGTGGCAGAAGGTGTAAAAACGAGTTCGGTGGTTTTTGAGTTGGCTCAAGACTTAGGCATAGAAATGCCCATAGCTGCCGAAGTATATAAAGTAGTAAATAATCAAACTTCTGCAATAGACGCATTTAAAGGTTTACTGAAAACAAGATCAGGCTCAGAGGCTGAGCCAGGATAACGGTGGTGCAATTTTTCAAATTGCACAATAGAGCTATGATTGTTTCAACACTCCAATTATTGTAAAGCGATTTTTCAAATCGCTGGAAAATTTAGGTATTAGAACTCCTTTTTGCAAAAGCGACAGTAATTTTATATTTCTTAAAATTCATTTATTTTGTTAATAATAAGTGATTTGCAAAATCGCTCTACTTTTGTAACTTTTCTGTAACTTCCATATTTTAGATTTGTGGCATAATTAAAAAACGAAGACAAATCTTTAAAACATATTATCATGGAAAAGGCAACAACATCAGCAAAAAAAGCAGCTACTAAAACTACAAAAGTAGCAACAGTTAAAACTACTGGAAACCAATTGAAAAGTTCAGCTAACGCAATAGTTGGCGAAATCAAAGAGAGCTCAAAAGAAATCAATGGCTTGGTAAAAAAAGCGGTTGATCAAGTATCTGACAAGGTGGAGTTTACAGAAGGAGTAGACAAAATAAAAGCATCGGTAAAAGTGATTAATACGCAAGTAAAAGATACGGCAACTGATATATTTGAAGAAGTAAAAGATATGACCGAAGACGTAGTGGAAGTAGCTTCTAAAAGTGCTAAAGAGTTATCTAAAAAAGTAGAGGCGGATTTCAATACAGGTTTAGAAAAAGTAAAATCAACTGCAAAAAATGTAGAAGACAAAGTTATGGAAAACGCGAAAGAATTGAAGAAAAACACGACCAAATTGGCAAATGAAGTTGTGGAGAATTTGAAAATTAATGATAGAATTACGGCTATTAAAAAAGCAGTTGTAAATGTAAATGCCAATGCATTGAGCACTACGTCGGAGTTGATAGAAAGCCTTGAAGAAAACGGAATGAAATGGCAGAAAGTTTCTGAAAAAGCCATCAAAAGTGGTTTGAAACTAGCTGAAAGTCAGCAAGAATTAGTATTCTCGACTTTAGAAGCTGTAAAAACACAATTCGGCAAAACGACCAATCGTTTCAAAAAATTATTAAAGAATTAATAGGTTAGGGTTGAATAGATGAAATGCCTCCTGCTATGTGGGAGGTTTTTTTATCCCTTTTTAGCATCCAGCATCTTTCCTAAAATTTTAGCCAAACGCATGGCTTGGTCAAAATCCCCATCTATTTTTAGGCGGCCTTGAATAAAAGCCGTCTGTACGTCAAGCTTTCCAGTTGCTATTTTTACAAGATATTCTTCATTTATTGAAAATGTGGCATCGGGGTTTTCAGCTTTTCCGGCACTCACAGTTCCTGGGTATTTGCTTATATCGACAATCCATTTTGAGTTAGCATCATTTTTTACATTAAACTGAAACAAACCAGTTTTTGGTTTTCCATTATCAGGAATTTTCTTTAGAAATGTTCCCAATTCCGCAAACAATTTGTCTGAGGCTGGTTTGCTAACTTTCTTTGGTGCTTTTGCTTTTTGTTTCTTTTCTAAGTTCAAAACAGCGGCCTCCAGTTCGTTGGCAGATTCTCTGATATATTTCGTAAAATTATCCAAATCAGGCATGGAGTTAACGTCAGAAAACGGACTAATGGTTACGTGTCCGTCATAACTTAATATGGTTATTATCAGCCCCATACCATCAATAATAGGAGCGGAGCCCATCACCGTTATCATTTTATGTCCATTGATATAAAGCGGAATTTTTGGCCCGGGTACATTGGTAATAGCCACATTAAATACAGGTTTGTGCATTTCCGAAATCTTGTATTTCGAATACAAGCGAGCTGCTTGGTTGGCTATTCCGAAAGGGATTGCTTCGGCCATATTGGCGAGTGTTTTGGCTCCCATGGCACCCTGATAGGTTTTGCCTCGGTTGGTGTTTTCCTGTATAGCTTCAAGTCTAGCAATCGGGTCTTCTATATGTGTGGCTATCTGTACCAACATCGCCGAAAGCTGATTGTCAAACTCTTCTTTGTCCTTGTTTCGGGTCGAAATAGGCACCATAGCTACCAGTGACTTCTCCGGCAATTTGTTTTTTTCTTTTAGGTATCTTCTTAATGCACCAGAGCAAATTGCCAAAAGCACGTCATTTACGGTAGCATTCATTGTGTTTTTCAAAACCAAAATTCTATCCAAAGAAAGTATAGCCGAATTCCATTTTCTTCTTGCCGCAATGATTCCATTTAGTGGCGTATGTGGTGCTGTAAACGGTACAGTTGGTAATTCGGTCTTTTGAATTCGTGTCAAAAATCCAGCTTTCAGTGTTGCTTTTAAAGTATTTGAGACCAATTTCGGAAACTTCAAAGGATCTTTTGCAAAACTAAGCGTACTGTTTAATATCAAAGCAGCCTCGTTAGGTATTTTGGCAGGTTTAAATGGTTTTGGTTCGGGAATTTCTTTGGTTTCGGGTGTAAAATCTAAGAATAAACTGAGCAAACCTGCACCTCCTACACCATCTACTGCTACGTGGTGAATTTTAGAGATAATAGCAACCGACCCTTTGGGCACTTGCGGAATGTTTTCAAGCCCTTCTACAAAAGTCATAGACCAAAGCGGACGGTTTTGGTCCAATGGCTCACTAAAAATATCTGAAGCGGTTTTTCTTAAATCTTTCCACTCACCAGGCTTAGGCAAGGCGATATGTTTGATGTGTAAATCAATGTCAAAGTTGGGGTCATCTACCCAATATGGATAATCAATACTAAGCGGAACATATATTAAGCGTTGTCTTAATTTTTCGAACTGATGAATACGAGAATGTACTGTTTTTTTGAAAGTCTCAAAATCTATAGAACCTTCTATGATTACCACTGAACCGATGTTCATGGGGCTGGTTGGAGTTTCTGTATAAAGAAAAGCCGCATCCATACCAGACACCGCTTTGAGGTTATCAATTGTCAAGTTTTCGGTTAATTTTTCCAGCATTTTTATTTGTTTTTGAAGTGAGCCTATTAATCCTTATTTTTATATAAAATTTTGAAATAGTACAAATATTTACGAAATATAAAGAAATGGCGGAAAAAAAAGAAGAAACGGCCTCTTTTGTTCTGAGGTTGTCTCAAAAGATATACAAAGGAGAAGACGGAGAGTCGCATATTCAATATCGTGGCAACATTAGGCATGTTCAATCAGGTGATGAATCTAGGCTGACTAGCTTTGAAGGAGTTGAAGAATTTGTGTCTTCCAAACTTACGGACCTGACTAAAAAAGCCATAGAAGATAAGCCCGAAGAAGAGCAGAAAGGTATATTGACAAAGAGTTTTGATTTTTGGAAAAAGGTTGCAACGGCTACGCCAAAATTGGTAATAGATTCCATAAAAGACCCTAAAAAACAAGCCCATCAGATTCAAGAACAAATCCAAGATCAGATTCATCAATTTGGAGATGCTATTAGCCATAAAATTGAAGAAAAAATAGGAGGGAAGCTGGACATTGAAAATATATTGAGTCCATCAAAATCAGAAATAAAGCAGATTTTAGATACGCTTTCGGCATTGAGCACCCAAGTGGAAAAACTGAACATGCAAATGGAGGCTATGAATAAACCTACCAAAAAGAAATAGGCTCTGATGCGTGAAATAGACAATATTTTGGCAAAAAAAACCACTGCTCGCGTAAAGGTGTACACTTTAGGTAAGTTTGAGGTGTGGGTTGACGGCCAAAAACTCAGCTCCAAAGACTGGGGCAGAGACAAGTCTATTCAGTTGTTTCAGTTTTTATTTTTAGCTCGCAATCGCCGGGCTATGCACAAAGATCAAATTGTAGATAAACTTTGGGAAGATGACCTCGACGACCAAGGATTTAAGGTGGCACTTCATGGCATCAACAAGGCTCTAGAACCTTCCAGAAAAAGCCATTCTGAAACAAAATATGTGGTAAGAGTCGGGCATACTTATCAGTTAAATCTGGAGGATATTTGGGTAGATGCAATAGCCTTTGAAGCTTTGGTAAACCTTGGAAATCAAAATTTGAATGAAAACCCAAGCCTTGCAGAAAAAGCTTTTAGAGAGAGTTTAGCTATGCATGAGGGTTCTTTTTTGCCAGATAGGATTTATGAAGATTGGACCAGTGATGAGCGGGAGCGTATTCAATTGTTGTTTTTGAGCACATGCAATACCCTAGCCGAGCTTATTATAAATGAAAACCCAAACGAAAGCATACAATTATGCCAACAAGCATTACTTTTGGACGTGGCTTGGGAAGAAGCCTATCGCATACAGATGGAAGCATATTTTATAAAAGGCAATAGGCCAATGGCCATAAAAACATATCAAGTATGTGAGAAAGTTTTGCAAGAAGAATTGGGCATAAAGCCTTTGCCCGACACAAAAAAAATGTATTATAAAATAGTGGAAGCGGAATGATGATAAAAAGACGCTAAAAACATAAAGTATAATGGATAACATTGAAAACGATAAATATTATGAAATGGCCTTAGAAAAAGTCCAGTCATTAATGTTAAAAAAGCCAGACAAGGCGAGCTTAGAAGGACAAGAATTAGAAATGTTGATAACCTTAATTGAGGCCTACGAAGATATTCATTTTCCAATGAGTGCTAGTGATCCTATTGCCTATTTACACTTTAAAATGCAGCAAGAAAATCTAAAGCAAAAGGATTTAATACCATTTATTGGAGATAAATCAAAAGTGTCAAAAGTGCTTAACAAGAAACAGGAATTAACAGTATTAATGATTAAAAAACTAAGCCTAGGCCTCAATATTCCATTAAATTATTTGATTTCTCTTAGTGTATAAATTTCTTTGTAACTTATCTGTAACTCCTTGATAATAAATTTGTGTATATTTTATTTTTAAACAAAACAAATAATGGAAAATACACCAAAAACAGTAGTAAAAAATACAACAGCTGCAAAAAAAACAACAACAGCTAGAAAGCCTAAAGTTACGGTTGTAAAGCCAATAGAAGAAATAAAAACAGAAGCACCCAAAGCAGCAAGTCCGAAAGAAAAATCTACTTTAGACAAAGCCATAGAAGTTGGAAAAATTACTGGGAGTATTGTTGGTAAAGCGGGTGGGAAAATATTAAATTCATCTTTGAAAACAACCAAAACTATCGCTGGAATGTACTCAAAAGCTGGAAAGTCTGCTTTTAAAATAGGTAAAGAGTTGTTAGCAGATACTACTAAAGTAGTGGTTAGCAACCAGAAAACTGTAAGAGAGACATCAGCAAAGGCATTTAAAGAAACTGTAGAAACTATAAAGGAAAGCCATATTATCGAGAATCCTTTGAAAGTTATTTTGAAAAACAAAAAGACTAAAAAATAATGTTAAAATCGACCGGAGGAATAAATCTATTTACCCAAAATTATTTTGTGGATAAGCCAGTGGGCAATATTTTATTGGTACACGGTTTGGCTGAACATTGTGGCAGATACGCTCATGTAGCCGATGCCTTAAATAAAATTGGACTCAATGTTTATAGTTTTGACCTTCGTGGACACGGTAAATCAGATGGACCTAGGGCTTTTGTAAAAAGCATAGATGAATTTAGAGAAGATGTTGAGGTTGTTTATAATTCTATTCCAAAAGATTTGCCAACGTTTATTTTGGGTCATAGTCTTGGTGGATTGATTACCCTCAATTTTCTGATGTTTAGAGAAAGAACAGATATTGATGGAGTTATTTTTTCGGGTGCTGCTCTTGAAATAGGAGAGGACATTACGCCATTTACCCAAAAAGTAGTTACATTTTTAGCAAAAATAGCCCCTAAGTTGCCGACCGTGAAACTTGATCCAAAGACTGTATCAAGAGACCTCAAAGAAGTTGAAAAATACGCCAATGACCCTCTAAACTATCATGGAGGTACAAAAGCAGGATTGGGATTAGCTATGCTAAATGGTATAAATAAACTTAAATCGCAGTTTAAAGATTTCACCTATCCAGTTTTAATAATGCACGGTGAAGGAGACAAATTGGCAAATCCGGAAGGCTCAAAAGCTTTGTATAGCCAATGCACAAGCACCGACAAAACCTTGAAAATATGGGATGGAGCCTTTCATGAGATTTTTAATGAAATAAACAAAAATGAGATTATTCAATATACTACACATTGGATAAAAGAGCGGATTTAATATGGACGAAGAAATAAAAAAACCATCGCTTTTTTTACACTTAACCGAGATCTTTCGGGCTTTTTTTGAAACTATCTTTGGTCTGTTTTTTTTAATAAAAACTGAAACCGCTTCTGTAAAAAACGGAAAAGTAATATTGGTTTTGCCTGGTTTATTAAGCTCGGATTTTACGACTTCTATACTTAGAAAATACCTTACCAAGCTCGGTTTTCAGGTTTATGGTTGGGGATTGGGTAGAAACTTGGGTAGGTTGAAATATCTTCAGCCTCTTGCACAACGAATAGAAGAATTAAGCAAGAAACACAACAAAAAGATTATACTGATAGGCTGGAGCATGGGGGGGATTTTTGCAAGAGAACTTGCTAAAATGAAGCCAGAATATGTGGAAAAAGTGTTAACAATGGGCAGCCCCTTCGCCAATGTATATGCTCCAAACCACGCAAGATGGATTTTTGATTTATTAAACAATGCTTCAGACCTTAAAAAAGAAACGGTAGATCAGCTTGGCGTACCACCAGCTTTACCAACAGTCGCTTTGTATTCAAAACAAGATGGCATAGTGCCATGGAAAGTATGCATGGATATTCCAGAAACTGCCCAACACCGAAATATTGAAATCAAAAGCAGCCATTTTGGGATGGGAGCCAATGCTTCGGTTTTGAAAACTGTGGGGGAGGTTTTGAAAGGCTAGTTTTTTATTTTATTCTTCAAAAAAACCCTTTGAATTTCTTGTTTAAAAATTTCAAAAATCATAGAACAGCATTTTTTAAGTCTTTCAAATAGTTTTTTGAGCCTAAATACTGAAAAAGTAAAGCTATTATTAAACTGACAAAAATGCCGCAATAAGCCCATCTTAAACTCAAGTCTCCAAACCTTGGTAAAAGGGCGTCGCTGAGCAAACCGATTACAAGCGGTCCTCCACCCAATCCTATTAGATTGAGAACAAAAAATAATATTGCTGAAGCAAAAGCCCTCATTTTTGCATTTACTAAACTATGGGTAATGGCTATGGTAGGCCCTAAATATAGAGCAGTTAAGCAAGAGGTTAAGAAAATTCCAACATAAACAAATGAAACCTGATTGCTGAAGAAAGTTATAGCTACAAAAGGAAAGGAAATAATGCCTGCTATCATAGGTACCCAAATGTGCCATCTCATATCTTTATGGCTGTTTTTATCTGACAAATACCCTCCCAAAAAAGTACCAATACCGCCACCTATTCCCATAGTTAAACCAAGGACAATACCTGCTGTGGCAATGTCGACATGATGAACTCTGTTCAAAAATGCAGGCATAAAATTACCGATTCCATAAATACTAAATCCCTGAAAACCAGAGGCTAGAGCAACAAAAATGAATGTTCTTTTTTTCATTAAAGTTTGCAATACTTCTTTTAATGTAGGATTAATGGAGCTCAAGTCTGCGGCATCAGAAAGCCCCCTTATCGGTTCTTTGATAGAAAAGTACACAATAATTGCAAACAACAAACCTGGAATTCCAATCGCATAAAATGCATTTCGCCATCCGAACGATTTGGCAATTACACCTCCAATTATGAAGCCCAACAGGATTCCGATGTAGATTCCCATAGAATAAATAGACAGTGCAGTGGCTCGTTGTTTTAATGGGAAATAGTCAGAAATTATTGAATGAGCAGGTGGGCTTCCTCCAGCTTCTCCAACGCCAACACCAACCCTAGCTAAAAGCAACTGAAAAAAGTTTTTTGACATTCCGGAAATGGCCGTCATGGCAGACCACAAAGCAAGACTTGCAACAATAATATTTTTGCGATTGCTTCTATCTGCGAATCTTGCGATAGGGATACCGAGAATTACATAAAATGCAGCAAATGTGAGACCAGTAAGTAAGCCAAGTTGCGTATCAGACAAGCTAAGTTCAGCTTTTATAGGCTCCTGAAGAATCACCAATATTTGTCTATCAATAAAATTGAAAACATATACTATGGTAAGCAAAAGAAGTACTTTCCACTTATAATTTGGGTTTAATTCTTTCATGTTTTTATTAAGGTTTTTTGGGTATTGATTTTAAGATCAACACTTTATATAAACAAGGTATAAAACATTTTTAACTCTTTTGTTATTAGAGGGTTAAAATTGTCATGCATTAAGATGGAAAGTAAAATTAGCTTTAAGTACCGATTGGTTATAATATTTGATGAATTAAAAGAAGTCTAATGGTTTGGACGGGATGTAACCATATCTCAAGCTTTACAAACACTTGCTATATTTTCAAAACAAGATGGTATAGTGCCATGGAAAGTTTATATGGATACACTTGAAACAGCCCAAAATAGAAATTTAGGAATCAAAAGCAGTCACTCTCGTATGGGAGCCAATACTTCGGTTTCAGAAATTGTGGGGGAGGTTTGGAAAACTAAACCCTTGCCTCCAAAATCCGCTCAGTAGGATTCATCATGTAAGTTAATATTGCATTGTCTTTCATTACTTCCACTACCCTGAAGCCTTTGTATTCCGTGCCCCAGCTTCCGCCAAAGTGGGCATCAAAAATGTATGGGATTCCATGGTGGACTTTTATGTCGTCAAGTGTATGAATATGTCCATGAAAAACGGCTTTGATGTTTTTATAGTTTTCAAACATTTTTATCAATTCGGGACTATCTATACAGTGCTCCACCCAAGGTATTTGGGGTATGTGTAGGAATATAAAAGTGTTTTTTTGTGCTTGGCTTTTCTCAAGGCTTTCTTTCATAAATTCCAAGTTGGGCGAAACGTACTCGCCTTTTTCAGTTGCCGTATTCCCAAGGATTATGGCGTTGTTTTTGATTTCAAAAGTATGATTGGCTGGCATTTTCCATACTTCCTCCCAGCGAGCTTCGCTCACTTTATCGTGGTTTCCTTTGGTAACGAAATACGGGATTTGTATTTGGTCTAATTTTTGTTTGACAATTGGCAAAAGCGAGGGTTCGTCGTGAAACAAGTCGCCATTTATCACACAAAAATCTACCGTTTGTTCTTTACAAAAATTGTTGATGTTTTTTACGAGTGATTCATGAAATGCGTCAAAATTAGTCTTGGGTTGACCATAATGACCATCAGACGCAACGATGAATCTTAGTTTTACTTTTTTTCTTGAATTAAAAAATTCAGCAGCAGACACAGTTTTTCCGGAAAGAAATATTGCTCCGCTTATAGAAAGGGATTTCAGAAAACATCTTCTGTCTAATTTCATGAAAAAGGGTTTTTTATTAAAAAATTTAATTTACTCATAATTTAAACAATTCACAAAAAATGAAATCAATTCTAATTTTAATTTTTAACACAATTATTGCTTTCAATGCAATTGGTCAAATTGTATTTGAAAAAGGCTATTTAATTACTGAAGAGGGAGAAAAAGTTGACTGTTTTATAAAAAACAACGATTGGAATAATAACCCCCGGAGCTTTGTTTACAGAACTACAGAAAAGGGAAAAGAACAAGAGGGGAGTTTAGAGTTTATAAAGGAATTTTCGGTAAACGGCCACTTTAAATTCATAAAAAAAGAAGTTGACTTTGAGGTTTCAAGTGATAATATTAGAAATTTATCTTCAGACAAAAATCCAGTCTTTGAAAAAAGAACGATTTTTTTGAAAGTTTTAGTAGAAGGAAGTGTCAATTTATATAGATATAAAAAGAAGGAAGCAATCAGGTTTTTTTATTCTTTAGGGGACAGTGAAATTAAACCGTTAATATTTAAAAAATATTTAAAAAATGGTAAAGAGGCTTCAAACATTACTTATAAACAACAAATATTGAATGAATTTGATCCAGAAAAAATAGACAAAGAAGCGGTATTAAAGTTGACCTATCTAGAGCCGAGGTTAGAAGGCTTTTTTTTAATATATAATAATAAATTTAGCTCAAAAGGCACACTATTAAGGTCAAATGTCAAAAGGGATAAGGTGTTTTTGAAACTAACGCCTGGTATTTCGTATTCTAACTTTTCGTTTGTATCTGGCAAAAAAACGTATAACTATGAATCAAATATTGAATATAGAGTAGGCGTTGAATTTGATTATATTTTACCAATAAACATGAATAAATGGAGCGTGTATATTGAACCCAACTTTTTCTATAGTCCTGTTAGAAAAGATACCGACCCTGACGTTAATTATAGAGATATAGGTTTTAAATTTATTACTGTACCTGTTGGGATAAAAGGAAAGTCCTACTTAAAAAAAGGAGGCATAATTTTTTACAATGTAAATTATGATATGGGTGAAGGAACTTCATTCGGTTCGAAATTTGGAAATGTAAAACTTTCTGCTGGCAATAATTTTGGAATTGGAGCAGGATTTGAAAAGAAAAAGATTAGTTTAGAGTGTAGATATATTGGTAATACTAACGTGTTTAGATACTACCAAAACTATTATTCTAACTATACAAGGCTTCAATTTATTTTAGGTTACCAGCTGTTTAAGAGATAATTACATTTTTGTAATTTCAATAAATTGCTCTTTTATGGTTTTCAAAAGTTCAGCATTTTTGTCAGCAATGTTGATTTTTTGACCAGGGTCTTTTTCAAGATCATAGAGTTGTTCTAAATCAGAAAAAGCCGTTTCGTTTTTAACATGCTCTATTACTGCCGGACCTTTGTGGGGAGGTATATATGCATATTGTTGGTAGCGGAAAGCAAGTTTTCCCGAGGACTCTAAAACCAGTTCGGTTCTACCATTATTAGATTTTCCAATTAATACATCCCAGAAGTTTTTGCTATCATTGGCTTCTGGGTTTTTTATTTTAAAATAATTAGCAAATGAGGCCAACAAGTCCATTTGACAAACTTCTGCATCACTTACAGTATTTCCTTTGATTTTACTAGGCCAAGAAACTATAAACGGAACTTTTGTTCCTCCTTCAAAAAGGCTGTATTTTCCTCCTCGGAGTGTACCCGCAGGTGTATGATTTCCGAGTTTTTCTTCTGCTTCATCATAGTATCCGTCGTTGAGCACAGGACCATTGTCGGATGAAAATATCACAATGGTATTCTTAAGTTGACCAGTTTCTTTTAAAGTTTTAATTATTTCGCCTACACAAAAGTCCGCTTCTAAAATTGCATCTCCACGCGGCCCCATGCCTGATTTGCCAACAAACTTGGCATTTGGCACTCTCGGAACATGAGGTTCGTGTAATGCATAATATAAAAAGAAAGGCTCGGTTTTATGGTCTTTTACAAACTCTTGGGCTTGGTTTAGAAAAACTTCGTACATGGTTTCGTCTTTCCAAAGGGCTCTTTTCCCGCCTTTCATAAACCCAATGCGTGGCACGCCGTTGTGCACCGACATGTTGTGGCCGTGTTGCCATTTTTGGGTGTACATGAGCTCAGGGTGGGAAAGGGCGGTTGGTTCACCATCGAAGTTCTCTTTATAGCTTACCCATAAAGGATCTGCAGGGTCGAGATTTTCAACTTTTCGGTTTTTAACGTAAACCGTCGGCACCCTGTCGTTGGTAGCCGCCATGATGTAGGAATAGTCAAAGCCAAGGTCATTGGGTGTTTCTGATATTTCTTGGTTCCAGTCTATGCTTCCATTGCCGAGTCCTAGATGCCATTTGCCTACTATTCCTGTTTTATATCCTTGAGTTTTGAAAAGGTCAGCAATGCTAAAAGTATTTGGGGCAATCAGCATTGGGGCGTCGCCTGGCAATACTCTCGCTCGCTCGTTTCGCCAAGGATAAGTGCCTGTTAGTAAAGCAAACCTACTGGGTGTGCAGGTAGCAGAAGTGGCGTAAGCATTGGTAAATCGTCTACCGCTTTTGGCGAGATTGTCAATGTTAGGTGTTTTTAATGTGCCTTGTTTGTAGGCACTAACGTCACCATACCCGAGGTCATCAGCATAGATAATAAGGACGTTTGGTTTTTGAGTAAAAACAAATGTTTGTAAAAAAAACAGGCCGAAAAAAATCAGTTTTTTCATAATTGTATTTTTAGAATATTACTTCTTATTTTTTAATTTTAGAAGGAGCGTTCTTTGTTTTTTTGGATTAAAATTATCGTCACTGATAATATATAACACCCTTTGTCCATCTTCGTTTTGGCCCCATGTCATTCCTTCCATGTTGTCGGGTTTGAGTGCATGGTTTTTGCCTAAATATTCGTTTTGAATTGTAAACTCGAATATTTTTTCTTTCGAAATAGTATCTCCTACGGTAGGGATTTCCGCTTTAAATAATCGCATGGTCACAAAAGCGTTGTCAAAACATCTTTCCATCACCAGTAAAGAATTGGTTCCGTAGGGTAAGATTTCCGTTACGCCGTTTCCGAGGTTACCATTTAGGTTTTGTTTTTCGGTCAAACATATTCTTGCATCGAAAGGATATTGGAAAACTTGCTTTTTGTTAAAATCATAAGCGTTGTTTTCTAGATTAAAAGGGCAAGTAAAAAAAGGAATAGAACCTGTAAGACTTGACTCAAAAGCGAACCATAAATTTCGATTTTCGTCAAAACAGAGACTTTCTATTCCTCGGTTTTCACTTGTCAGCGTATCATTTGTCATCGAAAACACAGCTAGATTATTCGGAACGTTATTTTCGTTGATATAACCAATACCTGTCGAATCTTCTCTTTCAAATGCAAAATACATTTTTTGAGAATTCTTGTCTATCCTAATGGACTCGGCGTTGTCTACACCAAAGAACTTAAAAGCCCCAGTAATATCGGTTTCGTTTTCTGTTTTGAACAAGTAAGAGTTTTGATTTTCTGTTGATTTAAATGCTCGGTCTGAAACCATGTAAAGGCTACCTTCAAAATATTCCAATCCAGATATACCACCAAACTTTACTTCAGGTGGATATGCCGACATCAAGTCAGATGGAAACGTAAAAATAGAGTCTATTTTTACCAAGCTAAACTCTGGACTAATTTGAGCTTTTACAAAATTCGAACATAAAAACAATACCAAAACTAAGCACTTGCTCATTCACAACTATTTAAAAATCAATAATATAATTCTATTATTTTTGTAAAACTATGGAAGGGTTAAATGGATATCTTCCAAATTCTTTTCCATATACAGCCAATCCACCGCTATTATCCACAGATAGTTTTACGCTAAGTTTTCCTGTTTTATCCAATGTTTTTATCTGGGTGGCAGTCAAAGGTATTTTTACTAAATAACCATAGCTTCCTGCTTCGGAAAGTTTACGGTTTTGTAATTGATTATGCCAGCTTAATATGCCTCTATGGTCAGCAGGGTCGTCCTCTAATTTTATGGTTTTCACCAATATACCATCAATACTAACTTTGACATTGGATGCAAATTTCTTTTCGTCTGTCATCGGATACGAATTTTTGTTTTGGCTTGGTTCGGCTTTTGCTCCTAACATATAGTCGCTGTTTTTTATTTCAGAGCCTTCGCGGTCTTTAAAGAAAAGTTCTTTTGCTCCCAATTCCATTAAAATATATCCAGACTTTGCTTTTTTGTTTTTTCCTTCAAAAACATAAGTAAATGAACCATTTCCAGCACCGTTCATTTTTTTGCCATCCATTATTTCCCAACTTTTCAAAGACCATTTACTATCAGAGTAAGCATCTGGTGCTTTTTCTACAATTTCGGTATTTTGGGGTAATACGCCATCTTTAACTATAAAGGAAACAAAGTTTTTGTGGTAAACAGTACCTCCTTTGCTGTCTTTGAGGGTAAATGTTAAGGTATAAATACCATCAGTTTCTGGCATTTTTATTTTTAAAGGATCAAAACTTTTTTGCATCCATGGAGTATAAGGAAGGTTAAGTTTTCCTTCGCTAATAGTTTTGAAATTGCCTAAAACGTCTGTCCCTTCGAGCATATATTCTACTAAAAATACATTGTCAACCATTTTAATGTCTTCCATTACAGAAACAAATATTGGTACAGAAACCTCTTCATTGGCTTTTACAGTATGCGTAATGTCTTGTCCGTTTGATAAATACACCAAAGAATGAAAATCTTTATCGGTCATCCCTTTGGCTATTTCGTTTAGGCCTGTGTATTTCATGGTTCTGTCAAATCTCCAGTAACCGTTCCATTCGTTTATTACGTCGTGATGTTCTGTATATAGCCAACCCGCCATTTTAGGGTGCATACGGAAAGTGTTCATCATACGGTGATAATCATAGCTCCAGTCAACATCGCCTGTGCTTCCATCATATCCCCAGACGTTGCCGCACTCTGAGTTTATCATGGGTTGGTCACCCTGCGTAAAGCCTTTTTCGAAATGAAAACTGCTGCCGGGGAAAGTGCCTTTGTCTATTTTCTGCATGTGAGCTTCCCACTCATAGCCAGGCAAATATTCGTGCCAAGAGTTGATGTCGGTTTCGGTATGGCCGGCTCCACAACAGATAGAATTATCTTCTGCCAAACGCGTTAAGTCAAGCGATTTAGCCAAATAATACATTGAGGCTACCCAATTTTGCGTTTTGGGTAAATACTTAGATTGGTCTTTGCCTGTTTCAGGGTTTGTAACTTTGGTTTTTAGCCCCCAGGTTTCATTAAATACTATCCAAGAGAAAATAGCGGGGTGATTGTAATCTCTCTTTATCATTTCTCGGAGAGTATATTCAGACTCTTCTTGAGCTTGTGCTGTAGGTTCACCCCAAAAATTTGGTAAATCGGCCATGACCAAAAGTCCAAGTTTGTCTGCCCAATAAAGTTTGCGAGGGATATCCACTTTTATGTGTGTACGAAGGCCATTCAAACCTATGTTTTTGCATAACTGGATTTCGTTTTTCATAAATTCGTCCGACGGGAAAGTATAATAGCCTTCAGGATGGTAAGATTGATCAAGGGTAAGTTGTAAATATATTGGTTTATTATTTAAAGCTACATAGCTTATATCAGTTCCTGGGAGTTTGGAAACGGAGATTTTACGCATCCCGAAATACGTTTTCACCTCATCGTTTCCAGTTTTTAATGTTGCATTATAAAGATATGGATTTTCGAGCGTCCAAAGTCTAGCGTTGGGAATTTCCATGGTTGAAAGTGCCATATCGCTTCCTTTTTTACCTAAAAAATCTGCTTTTATTTTACCATTTGGCGTTTCTATTTCAAGCGTTATTTTTTGATCTTGGCTTAAAACTTCGCCAAACTTTGCTTCTACTGCCACTTTATTTTCGTCAATATTTGGGCTAAAGTGCACATAGTCGAGATAGTTTTGGCCACGAGCTTCTAAATATATCGTTTGCCAGATTCCACGGGCATTTCCGTAGCCTTGCTTACCATAAAGTATGAAATCACGGCGGACGTCATCTACTCTGATGACAAGTTTTTGTGGGGAGTTGTATTTTACAAAATCCGTCAATTCAAACGAAAACGGCGTATATCCACCTTGGTGCTTACCTACCATTTTGCCATCTAGCCAAACTGTGGTTTCCCAATCAGATGCTCCGATAGTCAGAAAAGTTCGTTTGTTTTTGAATGAACTTGGTGTAGCTATGGTTTTTTGATACCATGCAATATCTGCTTCGTCTTTTACGCCAGATAGAGGTGAACCCCAAGGAAATGGTACATTTATGCTTTTTGAAAATCTAAAATTGCCTTCTTGCCAATTTTGTTTTTCGCCTACTTGCAAGCTATCAAACTCAAATCCCCACTTACCATTTAGGTTTAGCCAATCTGCCCGCTCGAAGTCTGGGCGAGGATGTTCTGGTAAAGGAATGGACTGTGCAATGGATGAAATACAGAAGAGAAAAAGACAAAAACTTAGAATTATTGATTTCATTTTTTTATTATGGTTGAATTATGGTTCAAGATAGTTTAAAAAATAAAATGCTCAAAGGATTAAACCTTCGTGATATCTATTAAAAATTAAATTTTTATAGATTTATAAAGTTTTCTTTAGAAATAAGCGAGTTACATTTTAGCTTTACCTAATATTATCCTTTTGATTTTTTTAGAAAGGATTTTTAAAGAAAAACTATTTGCCTTAAACTTAAATAATATTTACCATGGATCAGAAAATCATTAACCTTTTTGACGAATATACCCACAAGCCTCTTTCTAGGGAAGTTTTTTTGTCGAAATTAACCAAAATGGTAGGTGGGACGGCTGCGGCTATGGCCGTTTTGCCAATGTTAGAGGGTAAGTATGCATTTGCAAACAAAGTAGCGGAAGATGACGAGGATATTGTTGCTGAAGATATAAGCTTTGCCGGCCCAAACTGTACGATGAAGGGATATTTAGTTAAGCCTAAAAATTTAAAGGGAAAAGTAGGCGGAGTGCTGGTTATTCATGAAAACAGAGGTTTAACACCTCATATTAAAGATGTTACAAGAAGGATTGCGAAAGCGGGATATCTGGCCCTTGGCATAGATGCTCTTTCGCCTTTTGGGGGGACGCCTAGCAATGAAGATGAAGGTAGGGCATTGTTTCCAAAACTAGACCCAAAACAAAACATTGAGAACGTAATGAGTGGTTTTGGGTATTTAAATAGTCTTGAACAAAGTAACCAAAAAACAGCATGTGTGGGTTTTTGTTGGGGCGGAGGCTTGGTAAACGACATGGCCGTAAATTATCCAGAGCTTGATGGTGGTGTAGCCTATTATGGCAGACAAGCCAAAGCTGAAGACGTGCCAAAAATAAAGGCAAAATTACTGCTTCAATATGGAGGTTTAGATGAGCGTATCAATGCTGGAATTGCGGCTTATGAAGAAGCCCTAAAAGCCAACAAAGTTGATTATAAGGTTTTTGTATACGAAGGTGCCCAACATGCATTTAACAACGACGCTTCGCCAGCTCGATATAATCCAGAAGTAGCCAAATTGGCATGGGAAAGGACTTTGGCTTTGTTTGAGGAGGTACTGAAATAAGTTAGACTTAGTCTTTCCAAATATACCAAGCCCATAAAATAAACAAAGCTTGTACAGGCAAACGAACCAAAGCAGCAGAATGACTTCCGATGGCTGGGTCCGCCCTAAATACGTCCCAAATGTGGAGTGGCAAAAAGCCTATCATCATAATTAAAATAGCCAAACAAGCCATTTTTCTGAAATTTGGTACAAAAGCAGCTATTCCAACAACTATTTCTATGGCCCCGGCAGTATAATTGAGTATTTCTTTCGGTAAAAAATCTGGGAAGAAAGGAAAATACATCTCAGGTTTCAAGAAGTGATTGATTCCTCCTGAAACCATAAATGCTCCAAAAATTAGGGTAAGAGCAAGTTTTAAGTTTTTCATATTCATGTTATTTTTTGAAAGGTCTTGAACTCGATGTATCTGCCGTTGGGAAATCATTTGGTATAGGAATATTCACTTTTCCCGTTGCCGCCCACTGCGAACCTCTTAGTAAGCTAGTTATAAAGCCAACACATTCTACTGAATAATCTACATGCCCCATCGGTGTATGAAATATCCTCCCTTTGCCATAGTCTATGGTCATCAGCATGGGCTCATTTCTATCTGTGCCTTTTTTATCTTTTGCCGAATATGCCGTAGCCAAAACTTTCATGTTTTCTGCTGGTCCACGAAGTCTGTCGTACAGCTCATCTTTGGTATGGAGCCATTTCATAGGCATGCCTTTGGTAATCGGATGCTCAGGTTCTCTGATTTCTATAACATATTCGTGCTGAGGGCCATGCGAGCCAGCTTTGCCTGGACTCATGTCTTTTATGAGTTTATTTTCATTGTCATAGTATACATAAGGGCCATCTTTTTCGGTACGGTCGCCCCAGCCGCCAAGGCCAATCATTTGGTTGAAAGCCGGCCAATCAGGAAATGAATTGTCTGCGGCATGAATAACTACCAAACCGCCTCCTGCTTTGATAAATTTCTCAAGCGATTTCTGTGTTTTTTCAGGCCAAGGTGCGGCATTCCAACCGAAGTTTACAATTACCAAATCATATTTTTTAAAATTCGGACTAAAACTCGAGTCCGCTTTTGATTTTTTTAAAGCAATAGTTTTTGGCAGGCCTTCTATTGCGTATTCTTCCAAAAATGCCTCCCCATTCCAAGTGAATGCACTTCTTTTTACATCAACTTTAAATAAGCCCGATTCTTCAAGATACTTTTTCATCATGAAGGTCACTTTAGGCCATTGGTCGTGGTTATTTTGACCATCAACTATTAAGGTCTTTATTGTTTTTTGAGCGAATGAATTACTCAATCCAATGCCAAGAATAAGGAATAAGAGGTAAATTTTTGTTTTCATTAGGGTTGAATTATTTGTTAAGGCGTATTCAAAAATAGGCTTTTTTAAGAAAAAGGTGGTGTTATCTTGAATTTATTTTTGAAAATATTATAGAAAGTCGCTAAAAGGAAAAAATTTTCTATTACGATTTTGGTTAAAAATTTCGGCTTAAAATATTGGGCTCAGTTTGGTTTATTGTATTAAAAAATGCTTCTGAAGATATGAATTCATCTGCTCTCAGTATTCCTTTTTGGTTTTCGAGAAAAGGTAAAATTGCTGCCACACCTGCACCAGCAGTATATAAAGCATCTTGGACCTCTATCTGTTTGGTAAAAACGTCATCCAAAACTATGGTAATCAGCATTTTAGAAGTTTTGTTTTTGAAAATAATTCCCCTTATGAAATAAAAACATTTGGCATATATATTTATGAAAAAAGGGTTTTTAGGGGCGAAATTGAATAAATTAAGAAATGGAAAAAGAAAATCGGAAACAGGTGAAAAATAGGAACCTATAAACTTTGCCTCAGGTAATTGCTTAGTAAAATATCTTGTATCGGGCAAGTCGGCTAAGAAGCCTTTCCAAGTAGTATTCTTGCTTGAATTGCCCTTATTATTTATTTTTTCAAAAGTTTTAATGGGACCTACAGGTTTGTCAAATTTCAAATTTCCATTTTCAACAAAAACAGAAGGCCTCGCCAAGCTTTCGGCCATTAATTGGCACATATCTTTGCCCGCTTTGCTAAAAATAGAATACTTGACATTGAAATTCACAGACTTGGCATTTGGTTTTTGCTCAAGTGCTTCTTTCAAGAGAAAATTGCTGATTCCAGGGAAAATTCCGACAGCATGCACGATTAGTCCAGAGGTATTTTTCTTAAAGTTTTTTTGAAAATCAATGAGAGCTACAACCAAATCCGGTCTTGCAGAAGTTTCTATAAATTTCTGATTGTTAGACAGTAAAGTATCGATAAATTCAAAATAATTATTGAGGTCTTTTACTGGTGCGGCATTGATAATGATTTTAGATGAGTGGAGGTTTTGGTAGCTTTGCTTATTGTTCCAGTCAAATTGGATTTGGTTTTCTTGGGGTTTTCTGCTGGTAGTAGTTATTATATGACCTGCTTTTTTACAAGCTTTTGTAATTTCAAGACCCAATTCGCCTTGGCCACCTATTATTGTGATTTGCATTTGGTGTAGATTTATGTTTTTTTGCGATAAAACTTCAAGAAAAAAATATCTCTTTTAGCGGCATTTCTAAACCTTCAAATATAGTGCTTTTCAATATGTCTTCTTCGGTTACGGGAGCCAAACCTTGGTATTTGCCATTGACCAAAATATAAATCAAAACTACTTTGTCGTTGGGTTCTACCAACCAATATTCTCTGACGCCGGCTTCTTCATAAATCTCAAATTTGTTTTTCATCTCTTTGGTAGTATTGCCTGGTGACAATATCTCGATAACCAAGTCGGGAGCACCTATGCAGCCGCGTTCGTCTATTTTATTCGGGTCGCAGATTACACACAAATCAGGCTGAACAACCGTGAATATCTCGTTTTCAGCTGCTGAGCCTTTTGGTAGCCTTACATCGAATGGAGCAGAAAAAGTTTGGCAGTCTTTGTTTTTGAAATAATTGTATAGTCGCCCAGACAACTCCCATGAAACTCTTTGATGGGTAGTATTGGGAGCGGGAGACATTTTAAAAACCAGACCCTTTAATAGCTCTATTCTTTCCGAAAACGACCATGTGAGGTAGTCTGCGAAAGAATATTTTTTAGAAAAATCAAGAAGATTGATGTCTGTAATCATACCTTTTTTATGCGAATATACTATTTTTTCAGGTTTCCTAAAAATGAGATTTGGGTTTTATTTTGACAATAAAGATATTTGTCTAATACTTTTCATTAGTAATTTACTACGCCAAAACTTTAGCTAATGAGAATTTTTTGGCAAAAAAAACAAAAGAAACAAATTAATTAGAGGCATTTTTTATTAATTTGAAATCAAATAATCTACAAGAATAAAAGTTAATTGCCCCAAAGCAGAATTTTCAAAATTCAACTTAATAGGGTTTTCAAAATAAGTCAATTTGAAAGATTCTAGATTTGCCCGTATTTCTAAGATTCGATTCTTCCATTACGTATCAATTGTCTTTCTATAAAACCATATTTTGGGTTTTTTTCAGAAGAAAATTTATGGTTAAACGAATTCTATTCGTATAAATTAATGAAACATTGAAGTGTTAATAGGGCTTAAATTTTACTAAATACTTTAAAGATTTTAGATTATATTTAGGTCTTTATTCAACCCTTCTCACTTATTTCTGAAATATGCCTAAAGCCGTCGCAGTTAGCTCTTTGAGCAAAAATGAAACTCGTGTGTCCATTGCCATTGTAGCAGTGATGTTTTTTATTTTTGGTTTTGTCTCTTGGATCAATGCCATATTGATTCCTTATTTCAAAATAGCTTGTGAGCTTAGCAATTTCCAAGCTTATTTGGTCACTTTTGCTTTTTACATTTCTTATTTTTTGATTTCGGTTCCTGCTTCATTTTTATTGCAAAAAGTGGGTTTCAAAAAAGGTATTATGTACGGTTTTTGGATCATGTCTATTGGAGCATTTATTTTTATTCCTGCCGCATACGGTCGAACCTACTACATTTTTTTGATTGGTTTATTTACCTTAGGAGCAGGATTGGCGATACTTCAAACTGCCGCTAATCCCTATATCACTATTTTAGGGCCCAAAGAAAGAGCCGCCCAGCGAATCAGCATTATGGGCATTTGTAATAAAGCAGCTGGTATACTTGCCCCCTTGATATTTGCCGCGGTAGTACTTCGTGCCACGGATAGTGATTTATTTCGAAACCTTGCCAATATGAATGAGGCCGACAAAGCTGTAGCTTTAGACGAACTCATTCAAAGGGTTGTTACGCCTTATTTGATCGTTGGAATTGTACTTTTTTTGCTTGGTTTGGGGATTCGTTTTTCGCCCTTACCCGAAGTTGATACAGATGGTGACAGTGAAGAATCGACCGAAAACAAAACCTCTAAAACTAGCATTTTTCAATTTCCGCATTTGATACTTGGGGCTTTAGCAATTTTCATGCACGTGGGTACGCAAGTGATTGCAATTGATACCATTATAGGTTATGCGGGCTCTATGAATATTCAATTACTTGAGGCCAAGGTGTTTCCTTCTTTTACGCTTGCAGCTACAATTTGTGGCTATGTACTTGGTATTATTTTGATGCCAAAAGTGATTTCTCAAGTAAATGCTTTGCGGTTTTGTACTATTTTGGGCTTGTTGCTGACATTGCTTGTCATCTATGCTAAAGGAGAGGTAAACTTTATGGGCTTGAAAGCCGATATTTCTATTTGGTTTTTGGTATTGATGGGTTTGGCCAATTCATTGATTTGGGCCGGAATATGGCCTTTAGCACTTGATGGCTTAGGTAAATTCACAAAACTAGGGGCGTCTATCTTAATCATGATGTTATGTGGAAATGCCATAATGCCACTAGTTTATGGGTATTTTGCTGATATATTTGATGTGCGAACTGCTTATTGGGTGCTGTTCCCGAGTTACGCTTATCTTGTCTTTTATGCTATAAAAGGCCATCAATTCAGATCTTGGAAATTTTAGAAATATTATAAAATGAAAAAACTTAGTAGACGTGACTTTTTTGCTCCAATGGTAACCGCAAGTATTGGCTTATCTTTTGTAAAAAAAGCGGTAGCTACTCCTAATAAACTAATTGGAAAGCGGGTGGGGATTATTGGTTTGGACACCTCTCATTCTGTTGCTTTTACCAAGTCCTTGCTAAGAGGCGATGCGGCTTTTAAGGGTTACAAGGTAGTTGCTGCTTATCCGAAAGGGAGTTTAGACATCGTTTCAAGTACAGAAAGAATACCTGGGTACGTTGAGGAAGTCAAGAAAATGGGCGTGGAGATTGTAAACTCTATCGGGCAATTACTGGAAAAAGTGGATGTTGTTTTGTTAGAAACCAATGACGGACGAAGACATTTGGAGCAAGCAATAGAGGTTTTCAAAAGTGGCAAAAGGACATTTATTGATAAGCCCATTGCCGCTTCATTAAACGACGCCAAAGCTATTTTTAAAGCGGCAGAAAAATATAAAGTACCTACGTTTTCTGCTTCCTCCTTACGCTTTGCGACAGGAATGATGGAAATCAAAAATGGCTCAATAGGCAAAGTGGGCGGAGCGGATACTTTTAGTCCGATGAAGTTCGAGAAAACGCATCCCGATTTGTTTTGGTACGGAATTCATGGTGTAGAAATGCTATTTACCGTAATGGGCACAGGCTGTGAAAGTGTGCAAAGGACCATCGGCGAAGACCAAGAAGTATTTACAGCCAAATGGAAAGATGGCCGTATAGGCACATTCAGAGGAATAAAAAATGGTAAACAAGACTATGGTGGTACTGCTTTTGGTGAGAAAGGCATAAGTCCGCTTGGGCCATACAATGGTTATGATCCACTTTTAGTAGAAATCATCAATTTCTTTGAATCAGGAATTTCTCCAGTAGATGAAAATGAAACATTGGAAATTTGTGCATTTATGGAAGCTGCCGACTTAAGTAAGAAAAGGGGAGGGAAGTCAGTTAGCCTTAATGAGGTAGGACTATAATTGATAAATTATTCTTCCTTCTACCATGGTCATTTTGATGTTAATTTTGTCATCAAAAATGAGGATATCAGCATCTTTTCCTATTTCTAAAGAGCCTTTTCTGTCCTGAACTTTCATGATCCATGCGGGTGTAAGACTAGCCATAATGATAGTGTCAAGCATTGGTACTTCGGCCATGTATAGCATAGTTCTTATGAGTCGGTCAAAGGTTGCTACACTTCCCGCAAAAGAACTTCGGTCAGGCATTTTGGCTACACCATCTTCCACAATTACCTCAACGCCGTTTTTGTAGCCGCCTAAAAGTGATTTACCTTCAGGCAAGGAGGCCGCTCTAATGGCATCTGTTATGAGGGCTGTTTTATTTGGACCTTTTATTTTGTAAATCAACTTTAAAAGCGGTGCAGGTAAATGTGCACCGTCAGCGATGATTTCAACATCCATATCGTCAATAAGATAGCCAGCTTCTACAACACCAGCGTATCGGTAAGCATTGCGACGCGTAACTCCGAGCATGGCGGAATAAAAGTGCGTTGCCAAGGTATAACCATTGCGAAAAGCCTCTTCTGCTTCTTCGTATATCGCATCGGTATGTGCTATGGCAGGAAGGATGTTGTTTTCAACCAAATATTTGCCGAATTCTATGGCTCCGGGCAACTCAGGTGCAGCACTCCATCGCTTTATGGTTTTATAATTTTTAATAAGGTTTGTGTATTCTGATTCGTCTGGATTACGGATAAATCGAGGATCTTGGGCACCTTTTTGGTTCATTGCAAAATATGGTCCTTCGAGGTGCATTCCTAACATTGACGCACCCTTGGTATTTTTCTTATTCGCACTTTCGAAAGAGTCCAATGTGGCAAGTAAGTCTTCTGGCTCAGCAGTCAAAGTAGTAGGAAACATGGCTGTTGTGCCATATTTAGCGTGCGTTTCGGCAATGGTCAAAAATGCCTCTGGCGTGCCATCCATAAAATCACTTCCGCCCCCTCCGTGGATATGGATATCTATAAAACCAGGTGAAATGTATTGCCCCTTGGCATCAATTGCTTGAGCTTCGGGAAAGTCTGGGTTACCTTGTTCGATTCCTATGATTTTGCCTTCAGAAACAAGCACAGATGCGTTTTCTAAAATTGCATTTGGAGTAATTACTTTGCCATTGAATATTTTTATTTTTGAAGACATTTTTAGACTGTTTTTGCTTTTTCTAAAACACTTTTAGGCAAAAGACTGGCCGCATTTTGGTCTAAAAAGTACGCACAACTTGGGTGTGTTTGCAAAATACTGGCTGGATGAAGATTTGTAACTTGTCCATTAAGGCAATTTTTAACGGCCTCGGCTTTTCTGGTGTCTGGTACAGAACAAATAATATGTTTTGTTTTCATTATTTGCTTTATAGACATGCTGATGGCTTGCTTAGGCACGGATTCTAAATTTTCAAACCAGCCTTCGCCAAACTGCTGTTGACGACAAGCCTCATCAAGATTCACAACGAGGTAGGGTTTTTCTGTTTCAAAGTCAGCCGGAGGGTCGTTGAAGGCCAAATGTCCATTTTCCCCAAAACCTACAAATGCTAAATCTATTGGATGCTTTTCGATAATTTCTCCAAGTCTAAAGCATTCTTTTTCACCGTCTTCTTCGCCATTTATTAAAACAACTTGTTTAAAGTTCGGACTAAGAATATTTACGAACCTATCCAAAAGGTATTTTCTGAAGCTAGCAGGGTGCGATATCGGAAGGCCCAAATACTCATCTAAGTGAAACATGGTGACTTTATCCCATGCAATGTCTTTTTCAGAAAGTACTTGTTTGAGTACCTCGAATTGGCTGGCTCCAGTAGCGAGTATGATATTGGCAGAGCCTTGGTTTCGAATGGTATTTCTAAGTATTTCAGCCGCTTTTTTCCCAGCAGCTATACCCATTTCTTCGTCAGTTTTGAATATCGATAGTGTCATTATTTATGTTTAAACTCTTAGAAATACTTTTTTGTCGTAAAGGAATTTTAAAAATAGCCATTTTATAAATATTAAAAAAAAGGCAATGACCAATATGGAATAAGGCTCTCCAACGATTTGCCCAAGCCATTTAAAAAATGCTTCGGTCGTATAGTCCCAATCAATGAATTTTCCTGAAATATAAATAAGGATAGAGTTCATACCTATCACTTGAAAAAAGAAAGTCCACTGATTGTACTTTAACACATCAATAATATAATAGAACAGAGCAAAAAGCAACAAACTTAAACCGACTGTTTGCATGACAAAAGAACTAGACCATAGGTTTTTATTGATTGGAAAATCAAGATTCCAGATTTGTGCAACTATCACAGCAACTAATCCAGCCAAGCCCATATAAAGGGCTTTTTTAGGTGGAGTGATCTTTTCTTTTTGTAAATAAATTCCAGTAATAATTCCTGCCAAAGCATTGCCAATTGCGGGTATATTGTTGAAAAGCCCAACCGTATCGTGTATTCCTCTTGAGAGTTTGCCGGGTAAAACCATTCGGTCAAAATAAGAAGCAAAATTACCTTCCATGCTTAAATCACCCATGGGAAAACCAGGAGCAGAAGTAAACTTGAGAATAAGCCAATAGGCGACTAGTAAGCCCGCAAACCAATAAATGAGAAGTTTCTCCTTTCCAAACAGGTAAATGATATTGGCAAAAACATAAGTTAGGCCAATTCTACCTAAAACGCTCATGAATCTGATGTCAGCTATTGGTTTTATTTCTAGTCCATTGTTGTAAACAATACCCAGCAAAAAGAGAATTAAGCCCCTTTTCAATACTTTAAGCAATATTTTATTTTTACTTGTCCCAGCATTCAATGCCTTTCCAATTGAAAATGGCGTAGAAACGCCAGCTAAAAAGATGAAAAGTGGGAAAATCAAATCATAAAAAGTAAAACCATTCCAATAGGGATGCTCCAATTGTCCTGAAAATGAGGTCCAAAATGAATTCGGGTAAATTTTGGAAAGTGCATGCACCAATCCTTCGCCACCAATAATCCAAAACATATCAAAACCTCTTAGGGTATCGAGCGAAAGCAGGCGACTTTGTATAAATGATGAATTTTTATCCATGATATTAAACTTTTGGCTCCCAGCCAGGTTCGTAGCTTCTTGACCAAAACTTCATTGCATCCTCATCATTTAGGATATGCCCATTATTTGAGTTAATATTTAGCGTTCGACCCGTTCGTTGAGCAATGTTACCCAGTTGCATAAGAAGCGTGCTTTTGTAACCACCATCGATGTCTGAAATTACGGGAGTTCCTTTTCTTATTCCATCAAAGAAATTCTGGATATGCAATGCGTCCAATTGCTGTGAAGGGTCTTGAAGGTTTCTTGGGTCAATTTCGAAGTCATTTTTCACTTCTTTGATCAAGTTGTTTTTTAGGTCAAAAATTTTGTAAGAATTTCCACTTTCTATCAACATTGAGCCATTTTCGGCATAAAAAATGACACCAACGCTATTGCTTTCATCGAGTTTGCCATTGCAAGAGCGACCTTCCCAAGTAATTAAACTTTTATTGGCAAATTCTATGGAAATCATCTGTGTATCAGGGGTTTCCCAGTCATCTTGGTAACGATACCGTCCTCCAGAAGAATTTACTTTTGTTGGAAAATCAACACTCAATCCCCAACGTGCAAGGTCAACCATGTGCGTACCGTTGTTTAAAGCTTCACCTGTGCCCCAGTGCCAAAACCAATGCCAGTTGTAGTGAATCACATTGTCTTGATAGGGCATTCGAGGGGCAGGGCCTTGCCATAAATCGAAATTGAGCCATGAGGGTACAGTCACTTTATTGCCTTTACCAATCGATGCCCTGTTATTGGTATACCAAGTTTTAGCATAATAAGGTCGACCGATTATACCAGCATGAAGTTCTTTTATGGCTTGGGCTACATTGGGCCAAGATCGTCGCTGGTTGCCCATCTGCATTACTTTTTTGTATTTTGCGGCAGATTGAACCAGCATTTCACCTTCTTTGGGATTATGGCTGCAAGGTTTTTCTAAATAGACATGCTTGCCTGCTGCACTAGCCAGTAAGCCTGCCGGTGCATGCCAATGGTCTGGTGCAGTTACTATAAGTACGTCCAAATCTCTATCTTCCAAGGCTTTACGAAAGTCTGGAGTGTCTTTTGGAATTTGATTTTGTATCTTTGAAACCGCATCAATACAAATTTTAGATGCTCTTGAATCAACGTCACAAATATGTAAGACTTCACAGTTGGTTTGAGAAGCAAAGTTTTTGGCTACAGCTAATCCACGGCTATTGACGCCCATACTTGCAACTGTTATTTTTTCGTTGGCTCCTTTTATTTTGTTATAGCTCTTGGCCGAAAAACCGGGCAAAATACCTCCCATGCTAAGGGCAAAAGCACCTGCGGAGGTTTTCTTTAGGAATGATCTTCGTGATTTATTCATTTGAAGAAAATTAGGGTTTTTATATTGAGGTATAAGTTATAGCTAAAAAAAGACTTTTCAAATGAATTGATAATCAATACTATTAAAGTCCTTTAATTGCTGAATGGTTTTAACTTATAATTTATTTCAACACCAGATGGATAAGTCTTTCCAAAAACACTTTGAACTTTCGGTTTACTATAAATAGTATTGAACTATACTACTAAGAAACCCCTTTCTTTTTCATAATTTAATAAGGGGAAATCTGGTTTCTTTCGATTGCTAAATGTTTGTTAAAGAATAAATACCAATGTTAAATTGGTGTAGTTAAAATTTATCCTTTGTAACAAAATTAGTAAAAACATGTATATCAGATTCAATAATTTATTGCATTTTCTCCGCAAATAGTTTTATTATTCTTTTACCATTTTTTCAAAAATTTTCTTAGGATTTAGGTTTCGAGAATATTCATTAACTTTGTCCACGAATTTTACAAAAAATAACAAAATTTTATATGGCACAGTATGATGTTGTGATTCTCGGAAGTGGCCCTGGTGGTTATGTAACGGCTATTAGAGCTTCTCAGTTGGGCTTGAAAGTAGCGGTAATAGAGAAGGAAAACCTAGGAGGTATTTGTCTTAACTGGGGATGTATTCCTACAAAGGCTCTTTTAAAATCAGCACAAGTATTTCAATATATTAAACATGCCAAAGACTACGGCATTACAGTGGGCGAGGCTAGTGCCGACTTTTCAGCAGTAATAGGTCGTTCACGTAGCGTGGCTGATGGAATGAGCAAAGGCGTACAGTTTTTGATGAAGAAAAACAAAATTGACGTAATAGACGGCTATGGCAAAGTGCTGGCTGGCAAAAAAGTAGAAGTTACTGCTGCCGATGGTACAGTAAGTGTAATAGAAGGAAAAAATATAATAATAGCTACTGGTGCAAGAGCGAGAGCATTGCCAAATGTGCCAATAGATGGTCAGAAAGTAATAGAGTATCGTAAAGCAATGACACTTGAAACACAACCAAAATCTTTGGTAGTGATAGGTTCGGGTGCTATAGGAGTGGAGTTTGCCTACGTTTACGCAAGCATGGGCACTAAGGTGACTATCGTAGAGTTTATGCCAAATATCGTACCTGTAGAAGACGAAGACGTATCGAAAGAATTGGCCAAGCAATACAAAAAAATGGGCATAGAAATCTATACTGATTCAAGTGTAGAGAAAGTAGACATTTCAGGAGATGGATGTGTTTCGACCGTAAAAACGCCGAAAGGAGAAATTACTATTGAATCAGAAATCGTTCTTTCGGCTGCAGGAATAGTTTCAAATATTGAAAACATCGGATTGGAAGATGTGGGTATTGCTACAGATAGAGGCAAAATATTGGTTGATAAATATTACCAAACAAACGTCCCAGGATATTATGCCATCGGTGATGTAGTTCCAGGGCAAGCTTTGGCTCACGTAGCTAGTGCAGAAGGTATTATTTGCGTTGAGAAAATAGCAGGTCATCATCCACATCCATTAAACTACGGAAATATCCCAGGATGTACCTACTGTTCTCCAGAAATCGCCTCTGTAGGATATACTGAAAAAGCGGCTAAAGAAGCTGGATACGAAATCAAGGTGGGTAAGTTTCCATTTTCTGCTTCGGGCAAAGCCAAAGCGGGTGGAGTGCCAGAGGGTTTCGTAAAAGTTATTTTTGATGCTAAATATGGTGAGTGGTTAGGTTGTCACATGATAGGAGCCAACGTAACAGAGATGATAGCAGAGGCCGTAGTAGCTCGTAATTTGGAAACTACAGGTATGGAAATAGTTAAGTCTGTTCACCCGCACCCAACTATGTCAGAAGCTATAATGGAAGCAGCCGCTGCAGCTTATGGCGAAGTGATTCACTTGTAAGAACTAATTTTTATAGATTTTAAGTCCTCCGAAATGATTTTCGGAGGTTTTTTTATGCCTTTTTCTTTTGGCACACAGATAACACGGATACTTCGTAGCACGGATTTTCATTAGAAAATATTCGTGCAATCGTGGCAAATTTTAAATGGAACGCGGATGAAGCGGATACTTCGTAGCACGGATTTTTCACGGATTTTTATTTGGAAATATTTGAGCAATCGTGGCAAATTTTAAATGGAATGCGGATAACGCGGATACTTCGTAGCACGGATTTTCACGGATTTTTTTGAAAAATATTTGTGGCAATTCCTAATTAAAAGGTTTGCTTTAAACAAATTCTAAATGAAAAAATGTCAGAACAATAAATTAATAATTCAGTCATTGTGGCAGCCTTAATATTATAAAAACGTCCACATTCGGCCATTTTGTCTTGAAAAATGAATTGGAATAGGTTTTGTTGAATGTCAATCAAACAAATTTGTAAAACATTAAACAAACAATAATTATGAAAACAGTATTAAGAAACTACGACAATTTGAATTCGTTCCCTGCATTGTTCAACGAATTTTTTGGAGAGCCAGCATTGGCAAAATTGAACAAAAGCGTACCATCTGCCAATATCAAAGAAAACGAAGATAATTTCGGAATTGAGTTGGTGGCACCTGGTTTTAAAAAGGATGCATTTAAGGTTGAAGTGCATGAGCGTAATTTGACTATTTCTGTAGAAGACAAAACCGAAACAGAAGAAAAAACAGAGACATTCTTAAGAAAAGAATACAACTTCGGCTCGTTCTCAAGATCTTTCAGATTGCCCAATACTGTCGATTCTGATAAAATCGAAGCAACTTACGAAGACGGTGTTTTGCATCTTACTATTCCAAAAAAAGAGGAAGCCAAGCCAAAAGAGCCGAAATTGATTTCGATTAACTAATTAGCGTTCGTTTTTGGAAAGGAAAGTGAACAAATAACATTATGCACCTCACTAAAAAATCGGTGAGGTGCTTTTTAGTTAATAATTGTTAAAGAAAACCTTTGTTTGTAAATTTTATCTCTAGAATTTGCGTTATTGATGTACTTAAAAATAAATTTGTATTTCTATAAATTTAATTTCTTTCAAATATTAAGCTATTAAAAATATGACATTGAATAATTCATGGAAGACTGCCATTATCGCAGTTTCAGCAAGTGTGGCAACTATAGCAGGTTACAGGGCTTTTGATGGTTACAAAAACGATGTGATAATAAACGAAGCTGGCGGAAAAAGCAATGCTTCGCTGGTAAATTACACAGGTATTCCAGCTGGTCAGCCAGGAGATTTTACTTATGCGGCAGGAGTTTCTGCTCCAGCGGTGGTTCACATTAAAGCAAAGACGACAAGAACCGTAAGACAAATGCCGTCTATTTTCGATCAGTTTTTTGGGATGGACGATGATGTTTTTGGAGGTCCTCGTACCCAAAACCAAGAGTCTTCAGGTTCTGGAGTTATCATTTCTGAAGATGGATATATAGTTACGAACAATCACGTAGTGGAAGGTGCAAGTGAACTTGAGGTGGTAACTTATAATAAAAGAGCATATACGGCGACCGTAATTGGTACTGACCCTTCGACAGATATTGCAGTAATAAAAATTGAAGAAAAAAGATTGCCGGCCATAACTTTTGGAAATTCTGACGAGGTAAAAGTAGGCGAGTGGGTATTGGCAGTTGGTAATCCATTTAATCTTGAGTCAACCGTTACAGCGGGTATCATCAGTGCTATTGGTAGAAATATCAATATTTTGGGGCAAAACAAACAAGGAAGAGGGCAGCAACAAGCTCAAAAGCAAGATTCTCCGATTGAATCATTTATACAGACAGACGCAGCGGTAAACCCGGGCAATAGTGGAGGTGCATTGGTAAATCTAAGTGGTAATTTGATTGGAATAAACACGGCTATCGCTTCGCCAAACGGAGCTTATGCTGGATATGCTTTTGCAGTTCCATCTAGCATCGTTAAAAAAGTTTCTACTGATTTGATTAAATTCGGAAACGTGCAGCGTGGATTTATTGGCTTAGCTCCTGTTGAGCTTAATAATAAAAATGCGAAAGAATTTGACTCTGATCTTGATGAAGGTATTTATGTTGCAGAAGTGCCTGACGACGGTGCTGCTAAAGATGCGGGTATCAAAAAAGGCGATGTAATAACCAAAGTGGATGGAATTGAAACTAAGTCTGAGCCTAAGTTTAGAGAATTGATAGGCAGAAAAAGACCAGGTGAAAAAGCTGTGTTAACAATAAATCGCGACGGAAAGGTAAAAGATTATACTGTAACTTTAAGGAATAATAAAGGAGGAGAAGGTATTGTTAAAAAAGACCCAGAGCTTGCTTCTGCTTTTGGAAAGTTAGGTATTGAATTGGAAGATATTTCTTCAAAAAACAAAGAGAAAATAGGCTTAAGAAATGGAGTAAGAATATCGGACATAAGAGAAGATGGATTTTTTGCCCAAAACACCAATATTGAGGCTGGATTTATTATTACAAGAGTAGGAAATGCAAGGGTAAATTCTGTCAAAGAAGTAAAAGACCAGATAAATCAGGCAAAGAAAAATGGAGAAGAAGGCGTACTGATTTGTGGTGTTTATGAAGGAAGTACATCTAGAAACTATTGCGTAGGAATTCCGGTAGAATAATAAACTTTTTTGAATTAGAGATTTTTTTACAAAAAGCTCGTTGGCAATTGCCTTCGGGCTTTTTTGTTTTTTCGAGTTAGAATTCTATTTTTATATAAAATTCAACCTTAATGCAAAACGACCCCTATTTTCTGAGCCAAGAAAAAATCCTAATTCCACCAAAAACTTTTCGTGATAGATTAAAATATTTGGGGCCAAGTCTCATTCTTTCGGCGGCTATAGTGGGCTCTGGAGAATTGATAGCTACCACTACACTCGGGGCTAAAGCAGGATTCGTTTGCTTTTGGATAATATTGGTAAGCTGTGCCGTTAAAGTTATGGTACAGTTGGAGTTCGGTAAACATACCGTTTCTACAGGTGAAACCTCTATGCAAATAATGTCGCAATTGCCTGGTCCCAAAATCAATAATACAAGATGGAGTGTGTGGTTAGTTTTTATAATTATGATATTCAAATTGTTGCAAGTTGGTGGCATAGTAGGCGGTGTGGCCATTACGCTCAACATGGTATTTTCTCAAATTCCAGTCCCAGTTTTTGCTTTTTTAGTAGCAACCATGGGTGCCTTATTGGTGTACAAAGGCTATTACCAAAGCCTAGAAAAGCTTTCGCTTTTTATGATTGCCTTTTTTACGATTTTTACTTTTTCTTCCTTATATTTTTTAAAATATACAACGTATCAGATATCCTGGGAAAATATAAAAGAGGGCTTATCATTTAAACTTCCCAAAGCAGCTTTGGCTTTCGCATTTGGTGCGTTTGGCATTACCGGAGTGGGTGGTGATGAGATTATTCACTACAATTATTGGTGCCTCGAAAAAGGCTACGCTTCGCATGTAGGTCCAAGAGATGAATCAGAAGATTGGAAAAACAGAGTAGCTGGCTGGGTAAAAGTGATGCAATTGGATGCATTTTTAGCCATGTTGATTTATACCAGTGTCACGGCTGCATTTTATTTATTAGGAGCTGCGGTATTGCATCAACAAGCCACTTTGCCAGAGGGCTATCAGATGATCGAGGTCTTATCTCAAATGTTTACTGAAAGTTTGGGGCCTTGGTCAAAAGTGTTTTTTTTAGGAGGTGCTTTCGTGATTTTGTTTTCCACAGTTTTTGCAGCTTTGGCAGCTTGGACAAGGCAGTTTGCAGATATTTTTGGACAGATGCAATGGGTAGATTTTAGCAATATGGCCCAAAGGAAAAAATTGATAGCTCGACTTGCTTGGGTGTTGCCATTTCTTTGGGCTTTTTTGTTTGTTTTTATCAAACTGCCCATGATTATGGTAGTTTCGGGAGGAATAGTCGGCTCGTTTTTATTGATTTTAGTGCTTTGGGCTGTTATTTACAATAAATATTTTAGAATGAATGACGTCCAGAAGTCCACAGGTTTTTATAATATTTTGCTTTGGATAAGTATTTGTTCCATCTTAGCGTTTTGTATTTATGGAATTTTACAAATTTTCTAACACTTTATGAAAAACCTCGGCTGGAAAATTATCAGCATCATTCTTTTGCCCATTCAATTCGTATTTTTTAAAATTATTAGTTCAAATCCTGATTGGATTGAAGACTATTATTCTAGAAGATTTTTCAAAGGTTTATCTTCTTTTTTAAGAATTATTACTTCGCCTTTTAACTTTTCTATTGGATTGGTTTTGGTTTATATCCTCAGTTTTATTTTGGTTTTTTTCATTGTAAAAGAAATCACAAAATTGAGAAAAGGAGAAACCAATTTTAAAAGAATATTGATAAACGTATTGGCATATTTATCTCCTATTTATTTGTTTTTTATGCTTACTTGGGGACTTGCTTATCATAAAATGCCAATAGAAAAACTGATGCATTTAGATAAAAAAAACATTAAAGACCAAGAAGTTATAGATTTGTGTAAAACCTTGGTGGATTCAACCAACAAAAAAAGAAGTGCCCTGTCAGATGTACAAATAAGCAAAAGCTCTTTTGATGAAATTTTTGACGAAGCACCAGAAGCGTATACAAATTTGAAAGGTCAATTTCCGTTTTTAAATTATAAACATCCATCTATAAAAAAGGCCACGGGAAGTAACCTTTTGGCTTACATGAGTACGAGTGGAGTTTATATGTTTCCATCAGGAGAAGCTAATGTTAACACGAATAATATGCTCTATGATGCACCTTATGTAACTACCCACGAAATGGCTCATCAATTGGGTTTTGCATCTGAGGATGAAGCCAATTTTTTAGCTTTTTTAGCATGCAAAAACCATCCAAATCCACTTTTTCAGTATTCTGCATATTACGGAACAGTTTTTAGAGCATTAAACAAAGTTTGGGAAATAGACAGCACACAATCCAAAGAGCTTTATGGAAAACTAGACCCTAAAGTCATAGCTGATAGAGAGAAAGAAAAAGCCGTCTGGATAAAATTCAGGAATCCTATTCAGAGATATATTGTAAGTCCATTTTATGATTTTTTTCTTAAATCCAACGGACAAGAGGAAGGTTCTAGAAGTTATGATTTGGTTTTGGACTTAATGGTGGCTGAGCGGAGGAAGGCTGGTCTTAGATAATTCTTTTTAATAAGGGAGAGGCTTATAATTGTAAGATATTGCTTAAAATGATTTCGCTCTTTCAGAGCTTTTTGGATGTTTTACTATTTAGTATTATATAATCGGGCTTTGTCCAATTTAATCGGGCTTTGCCCTATTTTGATTGATTTCGCTCTTTCAGAGCTTTTTGGATGTTTTATTATATAGTTGGGTTTTGTCTAATTTAATCGGGCTTTGCCCAATTTTCTTCGATTTCGCTCTTTCAGAGCTTTTATGGTTTTTTCTATTTGGTATCAAATAATTGTGTTTTCCCAATTTTCTTTTATTTCGCTCTTTCAGACCTTTTATAATTTAACCTTATTTGTATTAAACAAGAGGATTTTTTTTGCTTAATATTTTTATAAAAGTATGAATATCAGCTCTTAATTTATAAAATTTATGTTATTCGGTCTAAGTTGCAAGGTATTGAAATAATCAAAGTAAAGCATTGAAAGTGCAGAATTTCCAAGCTTAGTTTATTCGGCTTAAGGTGACATATATAATAATAATCTAAGTAAAGCACTGAAAGGGCGGAATCACCAAACTTAGCTTATTCCGCCTGATTTGAAATTTTCGGTCATTATCAAATTCAAGCACTAAAAAGCCGAAAATTCCTAAACTTAGGCCAACCAACTTGGGTATAAGAAATATACATAATCAAAGGCAAACCCTGAAAGAGCCAAAGCAAAACCTTAGGCCAATTAGCTTGGGAATAAGAAATATCCAACATAAAAATTAAGCCCTGAAAGGGCAATATCACTAAACTTAGGCAAACCAGCCTAAGTTTGTAATATATAATCATAATCTAAGTCAAGCCCTGAAAGGGCGAAATCATTTTTTCGAAATAATAACAATCAGGAACTACTTTCGATATTCTTTCTAATGAACCCAAATTTTGGTATTTCATTCCTAGAAAAATTTCTCCTAAATCCTTCTTCTTTGTGCTTTTTAATTCGTTTTCGTCCTCTATTTTTTTTAGCAAAATCCTCTTATATTTTTAGTGCAAATAAACATTCTAGCTATTTTTTGGTTAATTTTGAGGTTCTTACAATTTTCAGAAAATAATCAACAGTGGTAGATAAAAAACTCAACGACGTAGAGCTTACAGGACATGAACAAATTGAGGTTTACGGTGCTCGTGAACACAATCTCAAGAACATAGATGTGGTAATTCCTCGCAATAAACTGGTGGTAATAACAGGTATCAGTGGTAGCGGAAAATCGTCTTTGGCATTTGATACAATCTATGCCGAAGGCCAGAGGAGGTACATGGAGAGTTTTTCTGCATATGCCCGAAGTTTTATTGGGGACATGGAGCGGCCAGATGTGGACAAAATCAACGGTCTTTCACCTGTTATTTCAATAGAACAAAAAACCACCTCTCGAAACCCTCGTTCTACAGTAGGTACAACTACAGAGATTTATGACTTTCTGAGATTATTGTTTGCTAGGGTCGGAATTGCCTATAGCTATGTTACGGGCAAACCCATGGTGAAACAAACACAGGATCAGATCATTGAGCAAATTTTTGATCAATATGCTGGTAAAAAAGTAAGTATTTTAGCTCCATTAGTAAAAGGAAGAAAAGGGCACTATCGGGAGCTTTTTGTGCAGATTGCTAAAATGGGTTATCAAAAAGTAAGAGTTGATAATGAAGTGTTGGATGTGAGTCCAAAAATGCAGTTGGATAGATACAAAATCCATGATATTGAGATAGTAGTAGATAGGGTAATTCCGAAAACGGAAGACAGATTTAGAATCAGTCAGTCGGTAGGTACAGCACTGAAACTAGGAAAAGGGTCGGTTTTATTATTGGATGAAAAAAACAATGTGCAGTATTTGTCCCAAAACCTTACTGACCCAGAGGCGGGAATAAGTTATGAAGACCCTTCTCCAAATTCGTTCTCATTTAATTCACCTTATGGTGCTTGTCCGTCTTGCAACGGAATGGGCATTGTGGAGGAAATAACAGAAGAATCCATAATTCCTGATAGAAGCCTGTCAATTACTCGTGGAGGAATAGCTCCATTAGGCGAATACCGAGACCTTTGGATTTTCAAACAGATTGAAATCATTCTTAAAAGTTATAAATCTTCGATAAGTGTACCTATAGAAAAAATTCCAGAGGAAGCACTAAAAACGATTCTGTATGGTAGCGACGAACCAGTGGCGGTACCCTCTAAAAAATATCCCGGAACAGATTGGAATACTAGTTTTGAGGGAATAATGAATTTCTTGAAAAAACAACAAGACTCTGATTCTGACAAAATCCAAGATTGGTTGAAGGATTTTATGCTCATAAAAACTTGTGATGAGTGTAATGGACAACGATTGAGAAAAGAGTCTTTGCATTTTTTGATAGACGATAAAAACATTGCCCAATTATCTGAAATGGACATTTCGGATCTGGCAGATTGGTTTGCTGATATCGAAAAAAGACTCAACGACAGACAAAATGTAATAGCCGTAGAAATCCTCAAGGAAATAAAAAAGCGAATCGGGTTTTTGTTTGGTATTGGACTAGATTATCTTACACTTAATCGACCTTTGAAAACCCTTTCGGGTGGAGAAGCTCAAAGGATAAGATTGGCTACCCAGATAGGTACGCAGTTGGTTGGAGTACTTTACATAATGGACGAGCCGAGTATAGGTTTGCATCAACGTGACAACGTAAAACTTATCACGGCATTGAAAGATTTGCGTGATTTGGGCAATACTGTTTTGGTTGTTGAACACGACAAAGACATGATGCTGGAGTCTGACTACATTCTAGATATTGGTCCGGGAGCAGGTAGACATGGCGGCAAAGTAGTGAGTTATGGAACACCAGATGAATTTATAGAGAAAGGCGGAATCACAGCGGATTACTTAAGTGACAGAGTTAGCATAGAAGTTCCCAAAAAGAGGAGGGAAGGCAATGGTCTTTTTCTTAGCATAAAAGGAGCTACTGGACATAACTTGAAAAACGTAAACCTCAAACTTCCACTTGGAAAAATCACAAGTGTGACGGGTGTGAGTGGAAGTGGAAAGTCGTCTTTGATACACGAAACCTTGTTTCCGATTCTCAATCATCATTTTTTTAGAGCAAAAAAAGAACCTTTGGCCTACAAAAAAGTAGAGGGTTTGGAGCATATAGACAAAGTAATAGAAGTAGACCAGTCGCCGATTGGACGTACGCCGAGGAGTAATCCGGCTACTTATACAGGTATGTTTTCAGATATCAGAACCTTGTATGCCGAGTTGCCAGAATCTAAGATTAGAGGGTACAAGCCAGGTCGTTTTTCATTCAATGTGAAAGGCGGTAGATGCGAAACTTGTGAAGGAGCTGGAATGAAAAAAATAGAGATGGATTTCCTTCCTGACGTGCACGTGCAGTGTGAAACCTGCAAAGGAAAGCGATTTAACCGTGAAACTTTGGAGGTAAGATTTAAAGGAAAATCTATTGCGGATGTCTTAGATATGACTGTTGAGGAGGCGATTCCATTTTTCGAAGTGCAGCCAAGAATCAACCGCAAGGTGCAAATATTGAATGATGTTGGCCTTGGTTATATAACTCTTGGGCAGCATGCTACTACGCTTTCGGGTGGCGAAGCCCAGCGAGTGAAACTCTCAGAGGAACTTTCAAAAAAAGACACTGGAAAGACACTTTATATTTTAGATGAACCTACCACAGGTCTTCATTTTCAGGATATTAGAAAACTACTGGATGTAATCCAAAAATTGGCAGATAAAGGGAATACCATTTTGATAATTGAACACAATATGGACGTAATCAAAATCTCTGATCACGTTATAGACATTGGACCAGAAGGTGGAAACAAAGGTGGGAATATTGTCGCCGAAGGCACTCCTGAGCAAGTGGCGAAAGTAAAAGGAAGTTATACTGGGTTTTTCTTGAAAAAAGAAATGGCATAAATTGAAACCTTTCCAATACATACCTGCTTTAAAATATCATTTTTTTACACCGATTTACGACTGGTTTATTGGCTTGACTATGCCAGAGGTTAAAGTAAAAACTAAAGCGATAGAATATTTAGAAATTAAGCCTTTCGAAAAGGTGTTGGATTTCGGATGTGGTACAGCTACGGCTTTGATTTTGGCGAAAAATCTCGTTCCAGACGCTGAAATTACAGGCTTTGATGTAGATGAAAAAATAATGAAAATTGCTCAAAATAAAGTAGACAAATCAAACCAAAAAATTAATCTAGTTTGTTTATATTCAAACACTTTGCCATTTTCAGACAATTATTTTGACAAGATTTTTTCTACTTGGGTTTTTCACCATTTAAATTCTGAAGAAAAACTGCAAGCTTTCAAAGAACTAAGAAGAGTATTAAAACCAGAAGGCAAAATGCTCATAGCAGACTGGGGAGCTCCGCAGAATTTTTTGATGAAAATATTATTTACGATTCTTCAGGTTTTTGATAATTTTGAAACTACTGCTCATAATAAAAAAGGCTTGTTGCCAAACACAATGTTAAATGGGGGTTTTGAAACGGTTGAAGAAATAGGTTTTCAAAACACTATAATGGGTACTTTAAGATATTGGAAAGTGTCTTAGAAGTACTTTTTAAAGACTCAAATTCTTTTATTTAAATAGTAGCAAATATATTGCGACCAAAACCAATACGGAGCCTACTATACGGTTGGCAAAAGCAATGGTTTTTTCTTTCAATAGAGGTGAGAATTTATCTGCTAGTCGTACTTTAATAAGGTCGCAAGAAAATGTTGTAAGCACAATAAATATGAATGCAATAACTGTTTGAATTTGAGTAAAATTACTTTTGCTAACTAAGGCTCCCGATGTAACAAACCAAAAAACGAAAACACTTGGGTTCAAGCCATTGAAAACAAATCCTTTAGCTATATTTTTTAATTTGTCTTTGGAACTAATTTCAACTTTATCTTTTATATTAATTTTAGTTTTTTTGAAAATAGTGTAAAGTCCGTAAACCAATATGAAAACCCCAGCCAAGCTTTTGGAGGTGTTTATAAAAGAGAGGTCATGTATAAAAAAATGAATGCTTAAATAAGCAACACTAAGATAAACGATATCATTAATCGCAACGCCCATTGCCAAATAACTAGCCGATATTTTGCCTTCTTGTAAGCTGGTATTTACAAGAAACAAAAAATAAGGACCGATAGATATAGCTATACCTAGACCTATCGAAATACCTGTAATTATTGCAAAAAACATATTTAGATATTTATGTGGTAGTTTCTGAAAATTAAATCGTCAGCTCTCTAAAATAGTATAATTCGTGCAAAGAAACAATGCATTTAAACTAATACAATTACTTTTACATAAAAATAGTAAATCGAATGAGGCAAGAAGGAAGAGGAAAGAAGCAATTTAAACCCAAAACACTAGCTCCTTTGAAGTTTGAGGTGGAAATAGAATCAGAACTTTTGATATTTCTTTTGGCCAAATTGCCTCAAAAAAGCCGAAATAACGTAAAGGTATTGTTGAGAGACAAAAATATTTATGTTGATGGCGAAGTCATTAGCCAGTACAATCATGTTTTGAAAATTGGCCAAAAAGTAGAAATTAAATGGGAAAAACGACCAGAAGAACAAAAACTTCGAGGAATAAAGATAATTTTTGAGGATCAATACTTGGTAGTTATTGAGAAAGAGGCAGGTGTGTTATCTATAGCTACAGACAAACAAAAAGAAAATACAGCCTACAGTGTTTTGAGTGAATATCTTAAGAAACAAGACCCCGCAAACCGGATTTTTGTAGTACATCGCTTAGACAAAGACACTTCAGGTATAATGATGTACGCCAAAAGTCAGAAAATACAGAAAACACTGCAAGAATCATGGAACGAGAACATTTTGGAACGAACATATATTGCGGTAGTAGAAGGTAAAGTAGAAAAACCTGTGGGCAAGATTATTTCTTATTTGGTCGAAAGTAAAGCATTGATTATGTATTCATCACAAAACCCCGAGCTAGGCCAAAAAGCGATAACCTATTATGAGACCCTAAAAACCTCAAAGCATCATAGTCTTTTACAAGTAAATCTTGAAACCGGCCGTAAAAATCAGATACGCGTTCACATGCAAGATCTAGGACACTCTGTTATCGGCGACGCCAAATACGGTGCCGCCACCAATCCCATCAAGCGACTAGGTCTACATGCCTTAGTTTTGGCTTTTAAGCATCCCGTTTCTAAAGAAGCCATGCGATTTGAGTCAGAGATGCCGGAGGTGTTTTTGGGCTTGTTTAAGTGACAATTAAATAAATTAAAGCTGAAAATCGTTGTCAATGATAGCCCAAGTTGTTCCTGTACTTTGGACAGTTACGCTGGTTTTTTTTGTTATTTTTCCGTTCAATGCCTTAAAAAAGTATAAGAAATCACCGGATATTCCATCACTTAAGTTACTATTAGTCAAAAGGTTATTTCCTAAATGGTCGTTTATGTAGATTGGGTTAAATACTGAATTACCGCTATTAGGCTGTAGCAAGAGAGGTAAGTCCGCAGAGATTATATAAATTCTTCCTGTTCTGTTTACCGGGGAAGGCAAACTGACTGTAATTGCCTGATAACCAATTGCTCTGACACTATAATCTGCATCTGAAAGAGTGTAATTGGTGTTAAGTTCTTTATAAGGCAAACTCAGACTACCAACAACTTGCAAGCCGGAATTGGCAGTGGTGGTATTTATGCCCACATTTTGGGCGGTTGTGATGGTCAAGGCCGCACTCCCATTGTTTACAAATAGTGATAGTGGATGATTGGATAAAGTACCATACCAACCGGCACCAAATCCAGCGTAAGTTCCAACTTGTATACCAACATTATTAGCATGTACAATACCCGCTCCATTGCCAAAAGTGCTCACTTGCAGTTTATAATTAGGCGTAGCTGTGCCAATCCCCACATTTCCTAAGCCCGTTATATCGTTTATTATGACTTTTGAATTGTTTTTTCCTCCGCGTATATAAGTATCTTCTGCAGTTGCATAATTAAAATGCGAGGTGTGCGTAGTGCCAAAAAATGCCGCCGTGCCGTCTGTGCCAGTACCTCTGGATACAGAAAGAGTAGCATTGGGATTATTTAACCCTATCCCCACATTTCCGCCACCATTTATCCTCATTTTTTCTGCGAAAGCCGTACTTCGGCCTGTACCAAATACGATGTTGTCTGAACTGGAAGGAACATAAAACTGGAACGCAAAGCCTTGAATGCCAATACCGTAATGATTGGTGGTATTGTTTGTTTCTCCTCCCCAAAACGATATTTTATCACCAACTTCACTGTTAAATGTCATTTTGTATTTAGGAGAAACAGTACCAATTCCTACATTGCCGAACCCCGTAATTAAAGCAGGGCCATTAAATGAGTTAAAAAAAGCACCTATGCCATTGGCTCCAGATGCAGTTCCGGTTATACCAGTACCAATAGTAGTTGAACCTCGAACACCATCCACTGGGCCATCGCCCCAAACACCTTTACCAACTGCTGAAATTCCTTTTACGCCAACTCCATCTGACTCACCTAAAACACCATTTCCGGTGCCATAGTGATTACCATATACCCCGGATCCAATTGAATTAGATGCTTGATTGAAACCAAAAACGCCATATGTAGCAGCGGTTGGGCTATATTCCTGAGCAAAGCCATAAATTCCTTTTCCACCACTTGTAGAATTTGTAGTACCAACGATTGCACTTGCAGGGCCAGTATTTGTATTTGTTATAGAAAGAATTTTTAGGGCTTCATTTTTTGTAAAATCTATTGGAAAAATTTCGCTCCATTCTGCATCACCGTTTGTGTTTATTGACTTTAGAAACTTGCCTGAAGCCAATGTTCCCACGCCATTTCCTGCAAATTGCAACTTCCCGCTGGTTTTTAAACCATAACCACTTGTAGAAATAAAAGAACCTGCGGTCCCACTAACCGAATAACCAAATACACCAATGTTACTAATACTTTTTCCATAAACTGCAATATCGGAATTACTCTCCCCATAAACACCCCATCCACCAGGACATTTTCCATAAACTCCTATACCTATTGGGCTTTGGCCATAAATACCTGTAGAATAGAGTTCTTCCGAATTATTAATACCTTTTATAGCATACGTGGTTGTAGTGTTCTGCGTACTTTTCAAAGTTGCATTTATTCCATCCGTAATTTCAGAGTTATCAACGACAACTTCGAGTTTTGGGGCCTGACCCATCGCAGCAGTACAAGTAATTAGTAAAAACAGTAGTATTTTTTTCATCATTTTATTGAAATTAAAATGCCTCTTTCTTCGACGGGAAATCATAAATCGCTGATTTTTTTCGTGCTCTTAACGTCTTTCAAATTGCGATTTCATTTCGTTCAGATTAATTACAAATCCTCTGTTGATTCGTAAAAATTCCAGGTTTTATCTAAGGCGATTTTCTATGGTTTTAAAGGTGGTTGATGAAAGCCTCATTTTACAGTTATTGCCCGGCATCAACTCTACATACAGTGCCGTGCTTTTCAGATTTGATTGTAGAAATAAAAGAAGTATCCTTGTGGTCATGACTTTTGTGATTAATAATTACTCTTCATAAGTCAATAATATTCGAACAGGTTTATTGAGTATGTTGGCACTCTGACCTGGATAATTTACGACCAAAACATCTCCCAAATCCAGTTTGACGGCATATCTGACACCGGTAAAAGTGGTGGTTTCTGGCAAAAATTGATTATCTACAATTATTTGTAAGCCAAGTACTTTTATTGAACTTAGGCCTAAAAAACCTGTTTTTATTAGAACTGAAGAACCCTCTGTACTGCCAGTGGTTCCTACTAGTTTTAAAACCTTTATAGAAGGAGTAGTAGCACCTGCTGCTGCACCTGGAGGAATAGTGTTTCCGAGTTTTGTAAAGGCACCAATTTCTATATTTCCATTTTCTAAAACAGACAATACATTGCCTGCTCCATTATGATGGCGATAAAGATAGGCATTGCCATTATTAGCATACCACTGAAATGATTTATCAACAAAGTTTCTATCCCAAAATCTGTAACCGGCATCCACGCCTTTGTTTTGGAGATTGCCTTTGCCTGTAATTCTAAAATTTTCACTAAAGTCGGCACTTCTACCCACCCCGAATACCAGATTGTCATTTATGCTAGGCACAAAAAACTGGAGCGTTGAGGCCTGAATACCGATACCATAATGAGGTGAAACATTACTGTCTTCACCACCCCAGAATGAGATTTTATCACCCAAATCGCTTTTAAATGTCATTTGATATTTGGGGGTACCTGTTTTAATGCCAATGAATCCATCTCCGGTTATCAATGCGTGGCCATTGTTGGATGAAAAGTATGCCGCAATTCCATTTCTTGAAAAAGCTTGCAGGCCAATATTATCTTCACTTCCTCCATACAAGCCAACGCCATTTTGACTTGTTCCACCAGAACCTACGCCATTATCAGACTTTCCCCAAACTCCAAATGCTCCACTTCCTTTGGTTTCTCCGTAAACTCCTGTTGCTAATCCAGAAAGGGAATTATTAATACCTTTTATTGCAAAAGTATTTTGAGAGTTTGTGCTTTTTAAATTTGCCACAATTCCATCAACATTTTCATCTGATGCGACTACTACTTCCATTTTGGGCGACTGGCCAAAAATCTTTATGAAAGAAGTTATAAGCAAAAGCAGTACTATTTTTTTCATAGTATTATACATTTTAAAAATTTAGATTCAGTTTACGTCTTCTTGAAACCACAAAACTTTCATGATTAATAAGCTCAACTTCTGAGTTTTGAAAAGCTTTTACGTGCTTTATGTTAATTACAATTCCTCGGTTTATTCGAAGAAAATCTGTGGTTGGAGCCAGTCGGGATTCAATTATTTTAAGTGTAGTTGAAGACAAAAAAATCTGTCCATTGACTAGTAAAACACGGGTGTAATTAATGTCTGATTTAAGGTAAAGTATGTCTTGTGGAGCAACTTTTTTTCTGCTGCCGATATGTATCATTTTCTGAGTTTCCATGTGATTTCATTTTTTATCAAAATTAGATGATGTATAGTTTTACTGCAATGGCATAAACATGCCATAAAAGCTTCAAAAAGTACTCCCAGAAAACTTATGCCTAATCCTAAAATCTCCTTTTAAAACATAATCTTTTATGGCTGGATCATTGCTTTTGTTTTCACCACCTAGGACTGTCACATTTAGTTTTCCTGAGATAATTCTGGCTTTTCCACCAGGCTCCAATTTGCTTTTGGTGATGACAATCGCATCTGATACTGGGGTTGGCTTGGGGTTTAAAAGGCCATCATAACTATTGAAAGTAAAAATTTTGTCGGGATAATCCTGTAAGGAAACACTTCCCTGAAATAACTTATGTCCTGGATTTGGATCACCAGAAGGTGTGGATGAAGGTGCAGACATGTCATTTATAATGGTTAAAGAAAGTTGTGGCCCATTATCTTTACCTACATATACCTTGAACTCATGATCTCCTTTTCCAAAATCATTGTATGAAGTTAATATGTCTTCTTCTGTAAAATAAAAGTCTTTTCCATCTATGCTGTAATTGAAAAAGAGCTCGTTTGAAGTTGAATCCTGAGTTTTAGAATTGCTATTTCCGGTATTACAAGCAAAAACCAATAAGGTAAAAAAACCAATAATCGTTTTCATTTTCATTTCATTTTTTACCAAAATTACCTGTGGAATGAGCCCGAGTCAATGGCATAAACATGCCATAATTTATACTGGAATTTTGGGAATTATAAACTTTAATGGCAATGTATTGTTGTACTAATAAGCTAAGGCTTCTAATAAGACAACATTTTCATATTTTTTGTAATTTAATTTTTAATGTCGAAACTCGCTCCTGAGGATAAATTCATTGATTTTTCGGATTATGGCCGGCCAATTGCTAAGTGGATTGCTTCGCTTTTAAAAAACACAAATGCTACTCCTATTCATGTTACGCTTGCATTTGGAGTATCTGGATTGCTTGCTATTTATTCTATTTTTGAAGATTATTTAATAGCAGCAGGATTGTTCTTAATTCTAAAATCAATCTTGGACGCTGCCGATGGAGAACTTTCAAGGCAAAAAAACACACCATCTTATGTTGGTAGATATTTAGATAGCATCTTAGACATAATCCTTAATTTTTTGTTCATTTTTACTTTTGGTTTTCTTACTTCTTCTCCTGTTTGGTTAACAATTTTAGCTTTCGTTTGTGTGCAGTTGCAGGGTACTTTGTACAACTATTACTATGTAATTCTCCGGAATATCAGCATAGGTGCAGACCAAACAAGCAAAGTATTTGAACAAAAAGCTCCATTGGCTTTTCAAGGAGAAAGTCAAAAGGTAGTAAATATTATGTTCTTCATTTTTAATGTTTTATACGGCTTTTTTGATAGATTAATTCAAGGTTTAGATGCTAATGCCCACCGCTCAAAAAACTACCCCAACTGGTTTATGAGCTTTGTTTCTATTTATGGTTTAGGTTTTCAACTTTTGATTATGGCCGTATTATTGGCATTGGGAAAAATGGACTTTATCATTCCATTTTTTATTGGTTATTCTGTATTGATACCAATAATGATAATAATTAGGAAAACCTTAAAGTAATCCAACGAAACTTACCAATTTGTCCCGCAATGCCTTTGTAATAGCCTCCCCTTTAGAGTTTACTTGGAGTTTTTGATAAATGTGCACAATGTGTTTTTGCACCGTGCTTATGCTTATGTCGTAATGTGCCGCAATGAGTTTATAACTATCACCTTCTACCAATCGTTGCAAAACATCAACTTCTCTTTCAGTGAGTTGGTACGGATTTACTTTCGGTTCTTGCAAAGAGCCAAGTACTTTTAGTGCTATTGAGGGGCTCATAGCTGCTCCACCTTGGTGTACTTCTTTTACAGCTTCAATGATTTTGTCAGATGAAGTTTTCTTGAGCAAATAGCCCACGGCTCCTGCCTTTATCGCCTCAAAAATACGATTGGTGTCCTCAAAGACCGTTAGCATCAGCACTTTAGGAGCCTTTTGGATATTTTTGGTAATCAAAGAAACGGCTTCTATGCCTGTCATATTGGGCATTTCTATATCCATCAAAATGATGTCGGGCATTTCTGTTTTGATATTGTATAAAACATTGACAGGATCAGAATGTGTACCGACCAATATAAAATCAGGGCATGATTCTAATATCCAAACCAAGGTTTCGGTGAGGTTGGGATTGTCTTCGTAGATAGATATTCGAATCATAAAGGATGGCAATTTTTGTACAAAATACTACAAATGATTTTTAGAAAAAAATAGCATATCTATGCCATAGGTATGGTTAGGCTTAAACTTGAGCCATTTTCTTTTGAGGATTCAAAGCTTAGTTTCCCGTTGATTTCTGATGCTCTTGTTTGCATGTTTTTAAGTCCATTTCTTGATGTAAACTGCTCATTGTCAAAACCTTTTCCGTTGTCAATTATTTTAACACAAAGATTCTTTTTTTCTTGTATAAATATCACACTTGCTTCTGTAGCATAGGAATGTTTCATGAGATTATTGATGGCTTCTTTAACTATCAAATATAGGTTTCTTCTGACTTCTGTTTCGAGCTTTATTTTATCAAAGCCTTCCTCTACTTTTAGCTCAAATTTAATATTTTTTGAATCGGCCAATGGCTGAGCATATTCTTTGAGTCGCAATATTATTCCTTGCAGTGAGTCATTCATTGGGCTGATAGACCATATTATTTCGTCAACAGATTCCATCACGCTTTTGGAGTCTGAATTGATTTTGGTAAACATTTTTTGGGTGCTGCCTTCCTGTTTTTTGGCCATGTCGCTGATGAGCATTATACTGCTCAGTGTGCTTCCGATTTCGTCGTGAAGGTCTGTAGCTATTTTGTTTCTAAGTTTTTGAGATTCCTCAAGGCGTTTAAGTTTATTTTTGTTTATCAGGAAAACCACTGAAATGCCAGTCAATAAAAACACCAACAATCCACCAGCAATCAAAGCTTTATTTTGCAAGGATGATTTCTCGTTTTTGGCATTTAATAATTCGATTTCCTGTTCTTTTTTTTCTGTTTCGTATTTTCTAAGAAGATCTTCTGTGTTTTTAGCAGTTTCAATCTTAAAAGTGGAGTCTTTGGCTATGTCTGCTTCAACTTTGTATTTGTAGGCCTTTTGAAAGTCTTTTGTTTCTTCATAATATTCTGCCAATGCTTGATTGGCCGAGTATAAATATTCTGGATCTTCTAATTTTTTTGATATTTCTAAAGCTTCCAAATAATACTTTTCGGATAATGAATAATTTTTTTGAAAAAAGTATAAGTCACCCAAATTATGACAAACTATTTTAAGCGATGAAATAGCATTTAACTGTCGACAAAGAGCCTCGCTTTTTTTTAGATAATTTTCCGATGTATCATAGGCCTTTATTTTAATATGCATCAAGCCCAGGTTAGTCAAAAGGTCGGTCTGCAGAAGTTTATAGTTTTCTTTTTCGGCATAATTTAAACCCAGTTTGTAATGTTTTATAGCTTCTTGGTTCTCGTTTAAATCATCATTTATGGTGCCTATATTATTTTCGGCTATTGCCATACCTGTAAGGTTATTATAATCGGTTTCGATTTTAAGAGATTTTTGGTAATACGCTAAAGCTTCCTTTGGTTTTTTATAGTGTTTTAAATTTCCCCCTATCTGATCATACGGCCATGTTTTCAAAGGCTCCAAATGATTTTTTTCCTGAAAATCAATCAGTTGCATTGCATATTTAGTGGCATTTTCTCGATCACCCATTTGGTCATATATTATACCGATATTATTTAATGAATTCTGGAATATCTTTTTCGGCAGATTATATTTTTTTATGATTTCGTTGCATTTCAAAAAATGCTTCATGGCAATTTCTGGCTTTTGTTGGGAGTATTGTACCACCCCACGCATATTTTCTGCCTTATAGAATCCCGTCCCGAAATTCAGTTTTTTTGAGAGTGATTCTATTTGGTTAATTGTCTTGTTGGTCTCTTCAAAATTTCCTTCTTGTACCATTAAAAAAGCATATTCATTAAGGGCTAAAACATAAGTTGTATCAGGTTTTTGTTTTTTTAAGTATACCTTTAGCGAGTCGACAGTTTTCGGTATCTGTGCCATCCCTACAAAATTAGAAAGCGAAAAAAAAACGAATAAGATTTTGGCTTTCATGGGCTAATTTTTCAATAGTTTAGTGAAAATAATATAAATCTTTTTAAATTGCAGATGTTGTGAAACAAAGAGCAAATCCTACGTTGAAAAATCAGGGAATTCTTAACATTTAAAATACAAATATCATGGCAAAAGCACAAGACGCGAAGAAAGCTGTTAAAAAAGAACCGGCAAAAACAGCCAAAGAGAAAAAACAAGAAAAACAAGACAAGAAAAACAGAAAAGACTATTGAAAAACACCCTTTTGTGGTGTTTTTTTTGTTAAAATGAGATATGGCAATAAAGAAAATCGAAATAAATACTTTCCTGAGTTTTGCCAAAGATAATTTGGTTTTGGATGTCCGCAGCCCGGGAGAATTCTCACATGCCCATATTCCCAATGCTTATAGTTTGCCACTGTATACGGATGAGGAAAGAAAAGTGGTCGGCACAGCCTATAAGCAAGAAAGTAAAGAAACAGCCATCAAAATCGGTCTGGATTATTTTGGTCCAAAAATGCGAAAGATGGTGGAAGAGGTGGAAGGTTTGCTGAAAAATGAAACAAAAAAAATACTTGTACACTGCTGGCGTGGAGGCATGCGGAGTGGAGGTGTAGCTTGGCTTTTAGACCTTTATGGTTTTGATGTTTATCAGTTAGAAGGTGGATATAAAGCCTATCGAAACTGGGTCTTGCAGCAATTTGAAAAACCCTTTGAGTTTAAAATATTAGGTGGAAATACAGGTACAGGCAAGACATATTTGTTAAATGAATTGCAAAAAAATGGTCTACAAGTTGTTGATTTAGAAGCTCTTGCTTGCCACAAAGGCTCAGCTTTGGGTGGTATCAATCAGCCAGTGCAGCCTTCTCAAGAAATGTTCGAGAACTTGTTGGCAGTGGAGCTGTCTGAAAACATTCCTGCGGCAGAAATTTGGTTAGAAGACGAAAGCCAGAGAATTGGGAATTTAAATATTCCAAATGTGCTTTGGTATAAAATGAAAGAAAGCGATTTGTATTATCTCATTGTTCCTTTCGAAGAAAGACTAAAGTTTTTGGTTAAGGAATATGGCGATTTGCCTAAAATTGAAATTAACAATGCTATATTAAGAATTCAAAAACGCTTAGGTGGACTTGAAACTAAAAATACCTTGAGATATCTGGAAGAAGAGAATTTTTATGAATGCTTTAGTATTTTACTAAAGTATTATGATAAATACTATGAAAGAGGTCTGGCAAAAAAAGAAACTGGAACTGTAATTAAAATAGCTGCAGAAACGGTAAATGCGATTGTAAATTCGCAGTTAATTTTAAAGGAAATAAATTTATAAAAGCCTAAAAAAGAATAAGATATTAAATGGAAGAAATAAAACTTACGAAATATTCGCACGGAGCTGGCTGTGGCTGTAAAATATCTCCTCAGGTATTGGATGTGATTCTCAAGGGAAACATTGCAATGCCAAACAATGAAAACTTGATTGTAGGCAATCATAGTAAAGACGACGCTGCAGTGCTTAATCTCGGCAACGGCACAGCATTGATTTCAACAACTGACTTTTTTATGCCGATTGTCGATGACCCTTTCAATTTTGGTCGAATTGCCTCTTGCAATGCCATAAGTGATGTGTACGCCATGGGAGGAAAACCAGTCTTGGCCATCGCCATATTAGGCTGGCCGATTGATAAGCTTTCGGCTGAAGTGGCTCAAAAAGTCATAGATGGAAGTCGGAGTATTTGTTTGGAAGCTGGAATTTCTTTGGCTGGCGGTCACAGTATTGATTCTCCTGAGCCTATTTTTGGTTTAGCCGTAAATGGTATTGTTCCGATAGAAAATATCAAACAAAATAACCAAGCCAAAGCTGGGGATATTTTGTTTTTGACAAAACCTTTGGGTGTAGGAATATTAACCACAGCCGAGAAAAAGGCCATACTAAAACTCGAACATAAAGAGTTGGCTCCAAACCAAATGATGCGATTGAACAAAGTTGGTGAAGAACTGGGCAAACTTGACTGTGTTTCATCCATGACGGATGTTACGGGATTTGGACTACTCGGACACCTAACCGAAATGGCCGAAGGCTCGGGTTTAAGTGCTGTTGTTGATTTTGAAAAAGTACCAGTTATTATTCCTGAAATCTACGATTACATAGCACAAGGTTCTGTACCTGGCGGAACGAATAGAAATATGGCCAGCTATGGACATAAAATAGCTCCAATGACCGATGAACAAAGAGCAATTTTGGCTGACCCACAAACAAGTGGAGGATTGCTGATAGCAGTTGCGAAAGATCAAGCGTCAGAAGTTATTAAAGTGTTGTCTGAAAATGGATTAAGTGATTTTTGTGAGCCGATTGGGTATCTAACTGAATCATCGGAGTTTGTTGTGAATTTTGGTGGCACAGTTTCGTAACACGATTTTCCAAATCGTGGTTTAAGGTTTTTTATATTTTGATTTTTGCGATTTTAAAAATCGCGTTACGGTTGACGTACCACGATTTTCCAAATCGTGATTAACGAGTTATTAAGTTTTGATTGTCAGCGATTTGAAAAATCGCTTTACATAAGATGAAAAAGGAATTTTACCGCAGAAATCTCCCACATTATCAACCACTTGGAGGGACATTTTTTGTAACATTTAATTTGGTAGAAGCAATTCCATTAAAGGTTTTAAAGGAATGGAATAAAGAATTTAAAATTCAGAAAAAGTCAATTGAATTATTTTCTTCCAATCCAGCAGAAGATTTGGATAAATTATCAAAGCAGGATTTTGCTAAAAGAGATAAATATTTGGATGCTGCACAAAATGGAGAAAATTGGCTGAAAAAAGATGAGATAGCTCAAATTGTATCTGATTCAATACATTTTTGGGACAAGAGGATAATAGATTTGTTTTGCTTTTGTATAATGTCTAACCATGTTCATTTGGTATTTCGTATATTAGATATTAATGAAGTAGATTCTCCAAAATATTTGGATGAAATTATGCATTCAATTAAACTGTTTTCTGCGAAAAAATGCAATGTGGTTTTAGGTAAAACTGGTCAATTTTGGCAACATGAAAGTTATGATAGATTGATTCGGAATGATGATGAAATGATTCGAATTTTGATTTATGTTTTAAATAATCCAGTAAAGGCAGGTTTAGTCAAATCTCACGAAGAATGGAAATGGACGTATTTAGCCGAAAGATTTAAAAGCGTAATTTAATTTTTTTATATTATTAAACGTATCACGATTTTCCAAATCGTAGTCAAAGTGTTGTTAAGTCTTGATTTTCAGCGATTTGAAAAATCGCTTTACTTTTGATGTACTTCGATTTTCCAAATTGTGGTCAAAGTGTTGTTAAGTTTTGATTTTCAGCGATTTGAAAAATCGCTTTACAGTTGGCGTACCACGATTAGAAAAATCGTGATCAGAATAGAGTGTATCGATATTTTTGTCAGCAATTTGAAAAATTGCCCCACCGTATGAACAGAAAAAAATTCCTTCAAACGAGTCTTGGCCTTTTGGCAGGAACACATGCGTTCTCAAAACCTAAAAACAAAAGAAAACTTTGTTTTAATACACTCGCTTGCCCTGATTGGAGCTTGAAAGAAGTATTTGAAAATGCTAAAAAATATGGTTACAAAGCCGTAGAAATTAGAGGAATAAAGGGTGACGTGGACCTATTAAACAGCCCAGAATTTGCACCAGATAAAATTTTGGGTATCAAGCAAATGTCCAAAGATTTTGATGTGAAAATTCTTAATCTTAATTCGTCTGTAGTTTTACATGAATACGAAGCCCTTAAAAAGCAGCAAAATATCGACACTGCCAAACGATATATTGACTTGGCTGAAAAATTAGACTGTCCGTTTGTAAGGGTTTTTCCTGATAAATTTCCGAAAGAAAAGAGCAAAGAGTTTGGGTTAAATACCATCAAAGAAAACTACGAAACTTTGGTAAATTATTGCCAAGGCACAAATGTAAAAGTATTGCTGGATGCTCATGGAGACTTGGTGTGGTCTGCCGACATTAAACAATTGATTGAAAGTGTTGATAAAAAACACGCTGGCATAATTTGGGACTTTTTCAATATGCACTTAATCACCAAAGAAAGTCCTCAAGAAATGTATGGACAGCTAAAAGAATACATTGAAATTGTGCAGATAAAAGACGGGTTTTTTAAGCCTAATCATAAATATGATTACACACTTACGGGTAAAGGAGAGGTGCCAATTAGGGAGATCCTCCAACTCATCGAAGCCGATAAATACAAGGGTTTCATAAGTTTTGAATGGGAAAAACGTTGGCATCCTGAGTTACCCAATCCTGAGGTGGCATTGCCACAGTTTGTGGAATACTTAAAAAATATTTAAGCAAATTCTTCTTTTGTATTTTAGAATTCCTCAAAATCAGGATTTCTTATTAATCGAAAAAACAAAATGTTAAAGTCGAAAAAATTTCTGCGTCATTTCATATTTTGATTTGCTACTTTTCTATATTTGCACCCATCACCATGAAAATAAAATTAACCCTGAAAAACCTTCTATTATTTTCCAAAAACTTGGCAGTTTTAGCTTTTCAATTTAACAAATATTTATACCATTTTATTCAAAGAATTTAAATAATTTAAATGAAAAAAAGCTTTCTGTTTTTTCTGCTTAGCATTGTATTTTTGAATTTTGCCAAAGCTCAAATCTATGTTTTAGAAACGCAAGGTCAAATATTTGCAAATGGTAAGTCTCTAAAAAAGGGAGATGAAGTTTCTGGAAATCAAAAGCTAAATTTTGCCAAAGAGTCTAAGCTTAACATACTTACACCCGATGGTTTTGTAGAGTTAAAAGGTTCGATTCCAAATGTGAATACCACAAAAGTAGGCGTTTTGATCAGACAAAATTTAGTAAATAGCTCAAAAAGCACAAGGTCTTTCGGTGGAGAGAGTTCAGTAAATCTAGAATCTGAGCTATCTACCATTATGGCTATTCTTGATGGAAATAGTAAGTCTTTTGACGAAAACTACGGTAACTTCATTGAGCCTTATCTCAAAAGTAGATTTGACAATGAAACAGCAAAAAAAGCATTTGATTTTTTACAAAAAAAATACGACAAAAGTCCGCCTACACTTACGGGTTTGCTAAGTAGTGAAAGCCAGTATCAATCGGTACCTCAAATCACTAGACTTACCCAGCGTTCCTATTCAAGTTTGCCAGAAAGATATTCACTGAAAGAGTATTGCCCTGTGCCTGGTTTGCAGCAATTCGGCGATTGTGTGGGCTGGTCGTCTACTTATGCCGCCAGGACAATTCTCTATGCAATCAGAAACAATATAAGAGACAAACAAGCCATTACCTCACAAACATTTGCTCCGTCTTTTACCTACGGTCAAATTAGGGCAAATCCGAACGATGCTACTTGTAAACAGGGTTCATATATCAACGATGCGGTTAAGCTTATTAAAGATTTGGGTTCGGTAAAATTCAACGAATTTGAATATTCCTGTTCTCCTGCTATTTCAAAACAAGCTATCAATGCTGCATCAAAATTCAGAATAAAAAATTATAGACGACTTTCGGGTGATTATAATGCTGATCGCACTCAAATGATGGAAAGTATCAAAAAAAGCATCTCCGAAAAAAGACCCGTGGTGATAGCTATGGAAGTTTATGAGTCGTTTCAAAGGCCAAGTGCTAATGCTACCAAAGGTCTTTGGGAAGGTAAAAAAGGCAAAATGGTAAGCAGGCATGCAATTACGGTAGTGAGTTATGACGACACTAAATTCGGTGGAGCATTTGAGATTATTAACAGTTGGGGCACCTATTGGGGAAACGAAGGCTTTATGTGGCTGACTTATAAAGATTTTGCTCAGGTTGTGTACGAAGCTTATGAAATGGCAGATTTTGAGGCTTCTTCGCCTTTGGTAGATTATTCCAAAACGGAATTGTCTGGAAGTTTCAAGGTTATTCTCGAAAACAACAATGAAATGGCTGTAAAGGTCATTGAATCTGCAAGTTCAAGTCCGAAATCCGTAGAAAACATAAATTATCAAGCCACCAAACCCTATAACTCTGGAACTAAGTTTCGTTTGGGTTTTACCAATAATCAACCGGCATACATTTATATCTTAAGCTATGGTACAAACACCCAAAAAGTAGACGCGATCTTTCCTTTTGATGGCTTCAGTGCATATTTGGATTATTCAAAAAACGAAGTAGTAATACCCAATGAAGACTACTGGGTGCAAATGGACAATAACGTAGGTACGGATTTTCTTTGTATTTTGTTTTCGAAAGAAGAACTTGACATCAAGGCCATAGCAAAACAAATGCAAAGGCAGTCTGGGAGTTTTGATAACAAACTCAAAGCCGTTCTGTCTGATAAAATGGTAGAAAATGGCAATATCAAGCCAGCTAATAACAAAATAAGTTTTGAAGCAAGTTTGAAAGGAAAAAGCCTTGTGCCGATCACTCTTCAAATAAAACATGTGAATTAAAAACGCAAAAAAATGAAGACTCAAATATATATTTTTATCCTATTTCTTGCTCCGTTTTTGGTAAATGGACAAAACCCAAACGCTTACCAAAAAGGGGTAGAATATTATAAAAAAGCAGATTATGCAAATGCCGAAAATGAATTTGATAAAGCCATTAATCAAAACATTAGTCCTAAATACAATAGCTACACGTATCGTGGATTGGCCAAATATTATCAGAAAAAATACAATGAGGCATTTGAGGATTATAATCTGGCTGTTAGGGACTTAAATAAACTTGGTTATACTAAAATCGGGGAAATGCCGGCCGACATTCAGAAAGCTTATGGGCTCACGCTTTATGACAGGGCACTTGCTCAATCAAAAAGAGGCCAAAACAATGAAGCCATAAAAGATTACAATTTTGCTCTAATGTATAAATACAATCCTGGAGATTGTTACGCTCAGATCGGGAACGCCTATTATGCTTTGGCAGATTTTGAAAAAGCCGCCGAAAATTATACACTTAGTATGCCACTAAAACCCACTGATTATAGCTTATACTATTGGCGAGGAAACTCTTATTTGAGTGAAGGAAAATGGAAGCAAAGCATAGCTGATTTTAATTATTATATAAAGCAAAAGCCCAATGACCCCTATGGATATCATTACAGAGGCTATTCTTACATAATGATGGATAACATTGAGGCGGGTTTAAATGATACCCAAAAATCAATAGATTTAAACATGAAAGACATGTATTTGGCTTTTAGAAATCTGGGCGTAATCAACACAAAACTAGAAGATTGCAAAGCTGCAAAGGAAAATTACGAAATGGCGATTTATTATAATCCCAACGATAATTTTAGTAAAAGTAAACTGGAGACTTTAGGTAGAGACTGTAAAAATGTCAATCAAAAAACAGTAGAAATTGTAAACAAAACTGTATCAAAACCATTTATTGAATGGATTTATCCAACCCAAGAAACCGTAGAAACTACTGATAATGTGGTAACTATAAAAGCCTGCGTAAATAGCTCCGAAAAACCAACAATGAGTCTCTTTGCCGATGGCGTAGAGCTAACTTCGAGAGATTTCAGCATAGTGCCTTCTAAGCAACCCGACTGCCCGTATAGATTTGAAAAACAAGTTACGCTCCCAACAAATGGTAGCTTAACCAACCTAAAATTTGTGGCCAAAAACTCGGGAGGCAGCTCAGAATCAAACCGAAAAATATATAAAACGGTTTCACAAAATCCTGAGGCGGAGGAGCGGAGAATAGCACTTTTGATAGGTAATGCAGGCTATAAATTTAAACCACTCAACAACACCCTCAACGATGTAGACGACATGGGGAAAAAACTCGAAAGCTTGGGTTTTAAAGTTATCAAATACAAAAATCTCAAGGCCGAAGAAATGAGCATGGCGTTTATAAAATTTGGAAGAGAGCTGGCCAATTATGACGTAGGCATGTTTTTCTATGCCGGACATGGCTTGCAAAATAGTAGCGGCACCAATTTCCTTGTACCTGTAGATGCCGAGATTATAAAAACTGACCAAGACTTTAACAAGTATTGTGTAGAAGTAGACGAGCTTTTTGGGCAAATGAAAAAAGCCAACTCAAAGGTAAACATCATCATTCTAGACGCATGCCGCGACAATCCACTAGATTCGAGAAACTCCACAAGAGGCTCTGGCACAAGAGGATTGTCTGCCCCAATCGAAAACCCCCAAGGTTCTTTTATATTTTACGCGGCATCTGCAAACCAAACTGCTCTAGAAGGCGAAGGAAGCAGAAATGGAATCTTCACAGGTGAACTTCTGAAGTTTATAGACAAACCAAACCTCAAACTAGAAGAAGTAGTAAAAGAAACCTCAAAAGCCGTAAAACTAAAAACCAACGACCAACAAAAACCCGCTTGGTACTCCGAGTTTGATGGCGATTTTTACTTTAAGCATTGAGTATTTTCATTTAGTAATTGCTATTTTTGAAAAAAAATACAAATAGTATGTTTGATGATGAAGATTTTGACTTCGACGACGAAGAGCTCGAAAAAGAAATGAAGGAAGAGCGTAAGCGAGTTAAAAACCTTCCGATTGTTAAAAAAGCAAAAGACCTTTTTGAGACTATTCAAAGTTTGGTCGAGACCATAGATGAGGAAAAAGATCAACTCAATTATCGAGGTTTGCTTTTCGAAGATATTGCTATTATCAATGCTAAAATCAGGGGAGCAGAAGGCGGAGATCTTTATACGCTCAGGATGGAAAATGCCGTTTTGATAAAAATCCATGCCCGCAGCATTATCACTTGCATGTCAGGACTTGAAATGATGGACCTAGGACACAAAGATTATCTCAACTTGATGAGAAGCGAAATGGAGGAATTTAGAGAGCTTTTTGTGGCTTGGGTTGGCACATTCGACAAATCTAACGATATCCCGGACGATTGGGGTTTGTTTTATTGAAATGTTGTTAAAGTAAGGTGTTTAGGTTTTATGAAATATCACCTTGGTTCCTTTTGTCAGTTCGCTCTCTATTTTTAACTCACCTCCAATTTCTTCGGCCCTGATTTTCATATTATTCAAGCCAAAAGAGTTGCCGCGGTTTTCTTCGTTTATTTCAAATCCAATTCCATTGTCGCTGATATTTAAACTTATCGAGTTAATATCAAAACTCCCTTCTATTTTTACAATACTAGCTTTAGCATATTTCTGGATATTATTAAGTGATTCTTGCACAATTCTGAAAAGATTTAATCCTTCGATTGGTGTCAAGATTATTTCATCGCCTGTTATGTCAAGTTCGACTTTGAAGTTATTATCGTCACCAAATTTTTTAATAAATTCTTGAATTCTAGATTTCAATTCCAAAACTGTAATTTCAGAATTGTACGTTGCCCAAATGGTATCTCTTAAACTTTGAGCAGCTAGGCGAACTTCTCCAGAAATATTCTCTAGTTTTTCGGGCACAAGTTTCTGTTTTTCAAATAGATAAAAAGCGTTGTCGAGACTTGTGCTAACAACTGTCAACTGAGAACCCACACTGTCGTGTAGCTCTTTGGCAATGCGTTGGCGTTCTATTTCTTTGGCAGAAATAAGTCTTTTTTGGTTGTTTATTTCGAGGTTTTTAATTCGTTCATTTTCGGCAGATTTGGTTTTAATATTCGAAATATTCCACAGAAGTCCTCCTGTTACTAGTATTCCCAAAAAACTAAGACTCAAGCCTATAATCCAATTCCTTTTTTGCGAGATTTCTAACTGTGCTTCTTTGAGTTTTGCTTCTTTTTCGGCGGTTTTGTATTTGGTTTCTGCTTCGGCTATTAATAAAGCATTGCTACTTATTGAAAGTGAATCTTCATAGTTTTTTGAAACTTGATAATACCGTTCTCCATTTCTAAAATCGTTTTTGGCATAATACATTAAACTTAACAAAGCTAAAACTCTTGATTTTACCAATGGATAGTTCTTCTCTTCTGAATCTCTCAATATCTTTTTTAATAATTCTTCTGACAAGTCAAAATTTTTCTTGTGGGTTTCTATTAATGCCAAATTTGAATTTACCATAAATAGAACTTTATCTAAGCCTGCTTTTTGGGATAATTCTTGACTCTTTTTAAAATAGCTTTCAGCAATTTCATAAGACCCTTTTCGCATGTTTGCTACCCCTAAATTATTCAGAGCTGTATATTCGTTTGACTGGTCTCCAAGTTTTTCAAAGGTTATTTCTGCTTTTTTTATATAGGCTATGGCTTTGTCGTATTCTAAAAAACCATTGATATATATAAGTCCAATGTCAATATTAGCCAAAGCGATGTCTAATTCTTCATTTTTTTGAGTCGAATAAGCTAGGCATTTAGTTTGAAAATCTAGAGCTTTTTTGAAATCGCCTTTGATGGTATATATAGCACCCAAATTCTTTAGTGCATTCTTTTTGACCCTAAAGTTGTCATACTTTTCGCCAATTTTTAAAGCATGCAATGCAGACAAGATGCCCTCTTGGTAGTTTTTGTAGGTAATCATTATCTGAGCCCGAGAATTACTAAGTCTTCCTTCAAAAATTTCGTCTTTTTTGTTTTTGGAAAGTTGCAATCCTTCATCAACTAGAATTAAGGCTTCCGTGTATTTACCTTGCAAAAACAAATAATAGTTTAACCTAATAATCGCAGTTAATTCACCTTTGGTCCAGGCAATTTCCTTCGACAAGGCCAAAGCTTCTTTGCCATAGTTTTCAGCTTTTTTTATATCTTTATTCAGATACCCTTGTGCTATTTCGATGAGTAAGTTTACCTTGTTGGAGTCAGATTTGATGGTTTTTGAAATAGATATTAGGCTATCGAGCTTTTTGTTTTGGCCGAAAGAAAATGAGCTACTGAGCAAAATAAATAGTGTGATTTTTTTCATACCCACTTATTTTTTTGTGCTACAGCTACAGCTTCCAATTTAGAATGCACCTGAAGCTTTTGATAAATGTTTTCTATGTGTTTACGGGCAGTTTTAGCTGATATAAAAAGTTGGTCAGCTATTTGATTATAGGTCAAACCGGCGGCAACTTTTTCCAATATTTCTATTTCTCTTTTTGAAAGATTATAAGATTCAGGACTCAGATAAGATTCGATTTTTTGACCAATAATCTCCTGATTTCTAAGAATTTGTAGCGTTTTCATGGCTATGGCGGGCGACATCGGTGCTCCACCCTCCATCAGTTCTTCTATTGCAGCAACTATTTTAGAGGGTTTCTCGTCTTTGGTGAGGTAACCTGAAGCACCTGCTTTTATAGCCTCAAATATTTTGTCCTCACGATCTAACACGCTCAACATCATAATCTTGATAGAAGGAAAAAGCTCCTTTATGCGTCTCGTGGTTTCTATACCGTCCATTTCGGGCATTTCTATATCCATCAAAAGCATGTCTGGGTGGTGATTGTTGAGCTTATCTAAAGCATCAAAACCACCGTTAGCTTTAAACAATATCTCAACCTCATCAAAAATCGAAAGATTCTGACTGATGTTTCGCAGCAATGTAGGGTTGTCATCTACGAGGCCAATGGTAATCATGGACATTTGTTTTTTACAAATGTAGGATTTTATCGTATCAAAAAACAATAGGGCATTTGACGTATTTTACTAAAAACGAATTCATACAGTTTAAGATGGTTCGCTTGATTTGACTATTTCCTAAAAAAAAGATTTCCGAAGCAAATTTGGCCAAGAGTTCACTTTGGAATACGTTTGGTTTTTGGGGCTTGGACGGGTTCCTCAGAACCAATCTGCCATTCTCCGAACGAATTTACATAAAAATTTAAAATTCTAATCCAGCCCTCCTCAACTTCTGTGGCCGCTCGGTAAATTGTTTTTACAGTGTAAGTAGCTTTAACGGGATATACCAAAGTGCTTGCCGTACCGCTTCCAGTGTCTTGCCGATAGCTCCAAGGTCTTTGAGTTCCAATTTGCAGATTTGATACTTCAACCAGGACCGCACCCTCTTCTCCTGACTGAACAGCTTTTTCTCCTTTTTTGCATCGAATCAACTTTTTAAAAAGCTCCACATCTGGTTTAGCTCCATTTTTCACAGTTTTTTGTAAAATAGGACATTCAACAAACTGTGCAGTAGTTATAGTGCTATATAACAACATGATGGTTAATAAAACTGAAAAGATTGCCGAGTGTACGAGATATCGTTTTTTTATTTTTAAAGTTTTTAATGGTGACATACTATTAATTTAATTTGTTTATTATAAACCTATTACTTCTTAAAAATCTAATCTATTTTTGAAAAATAAATCGATGGGCTATTGGTACTGAAACCTTGACCTACAAAATAAATTGAAACATTCATTACCATACTTTTTTTGCCGGAGGCGTCCCATGCCACATCTATAAAATTTGTAAGGCTCCTTTCACTTGATGTAATGGCTGTAATATAGCCATCATAATAAAAGTTGCCTGAACTTGCGAATGTATCTTTCGAGGCATTTTGTGAAAGGCCCTTTGTTTGCCATTTGCCATTTTGATAAAAGAAACCGTATGCTTCATTGCTTTCTGACAAACTGCTAGCTTGAATCATAACCGCTATCTCGCCATTTGGCCCTTGGTCTGCCTGAAAGTTTTGGATTCTGACTCCTGACTTTTGAATTGAGGCCAAAATATTGGTTTTTCTTGTAGCAACATCGAAATCCCAGATTTGGTCGCTTTCTAAGGTTGAAGCCGGAGGCCTAAAAATGATATGATCATTGCCTTTTTCATCAAATAATAACTCCGCAGGGTTATTAAATGTGTTGCCTTCTTTATATAAAGGATATTGATATGCTATTTCTGCCTTTGTTCCATTGAAGAGAAAAAGGGTTTTGACACCAGATTCGGCAACAAATTCACCAATAAAATGCAATTTGTTTTGCTTGTCATAATAACCGCTTAGATTTTGAAATCCCAAATTGGGAGGTGCTCCGCCAGCATATTGAGGTTTACCAGGCGTTGAATAGTCTTTAAAATTACCGAAACTCCCTCCGTTTAATGTGGCTTCGGTTATTAAATCGGCATAGTACCAATGACTCCATCCGTTTTTCCAAGATTCATCACTTAGTTGCGACCAAACCACATGTACCTTGCCAGCGTTGTCAAGTGTTGGAAACCACGAGATTTGCATTTGTTCATTGCTTGCCAACATGATAGGTTTACCAAAACTTGATCCGTTTAATACAGCATAAAAAAGTGTTCCGATGGTATACCCACCCGTTCCTTCCAACAGAGTTTCGTTAACGGGATATTTGTTTTTGTCGCTGCTTCCATACCTCTTCCAAATGGCGTAAATGGTTCCACTTCCATCTTGAATCAATTTCGGAATAGAGGCCCCATTTCCTGTACCGTCATTGCTTACTGTTACTGGGGCAGACCAAGATTTGCCTTTGTTGGTTGATGAAGAATAATACACAAAAACGGGTTTACCATAATCGGGCTGCTCAAGAAAAACGGTATGATAGGTGCCGTCTTTGGCTATAAGTAAATCACAGTAACCAGCTTTTTCAAATTGGGAAAGTTTGGTTTCTTCATTTTTAGAAGCCGAAACTGAATCAGGCAGGAGTTTACATCCCGAAATAAATAGTAACAGAAATATAAAAACAATTTTCATGGCTTAATAGATTGATTTAGATTACAAAAGTCTAGAAAAAGGCAAAGCAGTAAATCATCCAAAAAAGGTATTTTAATATCTACCACAAAAGGTGTAGGATTTGTTTTCTCTTGAGAAGTTTTTAAATTTAAGATTTTATATAAAACAAAAGCCAACCGATAATAGGCTGGCTTTTAATTTGAGTTTTCGAATTTTCTTGTTTCTAATTTTTATGACAAAGGCACTTCCACTATTACCGTAGTACCACTATTCGGGCTTGAGTCAAAATTTACTTTTCCATTCAAGAAATCAATTCTCGATATAATATTTTTCAGTCCAATTCCTTTAAAAATTGACATCTGAGAAGTATCAAATCCTTTTCCATTGTCTTCAACCATCATTGTCAGTTCATTTTCATGGCGTACCAACTGAATCTGCACACTGGTGGCACCTGAGTGTTTGATAACATTACCTACCAATTCTTGCAATACCCTATAAAGGACCGTTTCGGTTAGTTGAGGCAATCGTTCGTCCAGATTTGCTACATCGAGTGAAACCTTAACTTTACCACTGAGGCTGAGTCGGTTTACGAACTCGCGAATGGCAGATACTAGGCCTTGCATTAAAAGTGCGTTTGGCATCAGGTCGTGTGAAACCGTGCGGATTTCACGAGCGGCGTCGTCTATCATGGTATTGGTATTTTGAAATAAAGATTCTTGTTCTATTGATTTGAATTTGGTCTGGTTCATGGCGTTTTCAAGTTGAAACTTGGCTAATGAGAGTATTGGACCTACACCGTCATGTAGCTCTTTCGCCAACCTGATACGTTCTTTTTCTTCAGCTTCTACTATGGCCGAGGTTTTCTCGGTTTGGAGTTTGAGTTTTTCTGCGTCAAAATGTGCCTTTTGTTTGGCCTGCCTTTTGGTGTAAAATAATAGACTACCTAATACAGCGACGAATGCAATTCCAATTATCCCGAGAATCCAATTTCTTTGTTTTGAGATTTGAAGTTTTTGCATCAAAATCATCTTTTCCTTTTTTTCGGTTTGGTATTTCGTTTCTGCATCAGATACAGAATTTATAACCTGTTTTGATCTGGCATTTCCATATATTTTGGAGATTTGAGTTTCAGTATAAAATGCTTTTGGAAAATCACGGATTACAAAATAATAATGTGCTAGGTCACTAGTGAGGGTAGTTAGTGCATCTTTGTCATTAAGCTCAGCAGCAATTTTAAAACCTTCGTCAATATATTTTTTTGCAATTTCTATTTTGTTTTCGGACATAAATGATTTGCCCAATCCAATACATATATATTGCAAGAAATACTTGTTATTTACTTTATGAGCAATCCCATAAGCTTCTTCAAGATAAACTTTTGCCTCTTTAAATCTGAAATATTTAATATGACCAAAAGCAATTGCATTCAAAGCACCTGCTAATTGGGTAGAATCCTTGAGCTTCCGATACGAAGTGGTCATTTCTTTTTGTAAAATAGATGCTTTATTATAATCATCTTTAGAAATGTATACTTTTGCAAGCATCCAGCGATTCTGATTTAAAATGCTTTCAAAATTGTATTTTTTACATAATTCTATACTTTTTTCATAATTCTTGATTGCTCCTTCATAGTCATTCAGATTTTGTTTGACCTCTCCAAGTCTTAGGTTAGCTCGAGCTATTTGATTATAATTTTTTGTTTCTTCAGCAATTTTCAAGCCCTTTATGCCGTATTCATAAGCCTTCTCATAGTTTCTAGAATAAGAGTAATTAAATAAATATTGAATATAATATTCAGCAGTATAACAAACACAATCTGACTTTTTTCCAGTGTATTTAAAAGTAGAATCTAGAATAGAAAGGTTTTCTGAATAGTTTGACATTGTACTATTTATCTTAATTAAGTTCAGGAATAATTCGGGGTAACGGGCAACCCAATTGATCTTTTGCCCTAATTTTATTGCTTCTAAAGAAAGATCTTTTGCCTTTTGGTTATTTTTCCCTTTATATTGCTCTGATAGTTGAAGAAGATTTTTGACTTTGTTTGAGTCTAATTTCATTTTTTGGCCAGCTATCAAAAGACTATCAATCTTTTTTTGATTTTGAGCAAGTGAACAATAACAAAAAGGAATTAAAAGAATTAATAAAAAAAGTTTAGTTTTCATGGGTAATTAAAAATATAGCTCAGTTTAAACGGCTAAAACACAAATTTTAGATTATGGAGTTTTCTATCTTAAAAAAATCATACCAATATTTCAGGATAATCGCCGCAATATTTTACTAGCATTGCGGTGTTTTTGAGGTTAAGTTTTGACAAAACATTCTTTCGATGTGTGCTGACGGTCAGCGGACTCAAAAACAGTTTTTCGGCAATTAAATCGTTGGTCAAACCATCGATAATTAATTTTATGACTTCTTTTTCTCGCTTAGTTAGGTCTGGTACATAAGCCTGATTGGGTTTTCTGCCTGCCACACCCAATGCCAAAATTGTTGTAATCTCTGGACTCATGTATATGTGACCGTCCATAACAGTTTCTATGGCTTTTTGTAATTCCGAAATTCCGAGATTTTTCACTACATAGCCATCCATACCACTCCTGAGGGCTTTTTTAATGGTGTTGTAATCATTCAGCATCGTAACTGCGATGATTTTTATATTTGGAAATTCCTTTTTAATGATTTCAGTGGCCTCTATTCCGCCCATTTGGGGCATCTCCAAATCCATCAGGATCAAGTCTACTTTTTGATTTTGACAATGCTCTATTACTTGTTTTCCATTTTTTGCATCGCCGACAATATGCACGTCTTCAATTCTCGAAACAAGCATACTAAGCCCTTCGATAAATAAAGTATGGTCGTCGGCGATGAGGATATTCATATTTAATAAGAATTGAATTTTTAAACTACAATTTAGTAAAACCTTGACTTATCTCTTTCTAATTTCTGGTTTTGGAGGAATAGTCTTTCCATGTGCAATTCTTGCGTTTTTTTGGTTTCTATATTTTGGATGAGGAATAGCCTTTGCCATAGAAACAAAAACCATTATGCAAATTACTAAACTTAAAATCTTTTTCATGTTTTTGATATTTTTTCAGTTACAGTTTGAGTAGGCGTAAGTTTTGATATAGGTCTGTTTTTCGATCGCATCTGTAGAAGCTCGTTCTATGGTGAAATTATTGGAGTTATATTTTCGGGTGGCCTTGAAGTCATAATAAACACGCAATTTGTTGGTAAAATCCGACCAATTTTCATCAAGCTGAGTAGCGACTTTTCCTGATGTTATTAAAGATGTTCTAGGTGTAAAATTAAATGGTACTGAATAAATAATGCCACTAGTAAAGTAAGAAGGGTCAAATGGATGTCCTTTTATCATAATTTCATACGATTTCTTAGTAGCGTCTGTTTCATAACTACTCACTATATATTGGTCTAAGATTTTCTCGTCCAAAGTTACTTCGCTTTTCGAGAATACACCATTAGGTCCATTATATTCAAAATTTGCCACAGCACCATCACTTTTTTGAACAAATTTTGTTATTCGTTTTTGAGCATCCATCGTTATATCAAACTGTTCATAAAGTTCTTTTTTTTCATTGGTAAAATTTACCTTTGTTAGAATTCCCGCAGCATCATATACATATTCGTCTATAAATCCTTCGTCGTTAATAGTTTTCAGCAAATTCCCAGCAGCATTATACTCATATTTTAATGGTACTTCAATGATTTTTCCATTGTCTTCATAAGTAATAATAGTTGATGTTAGGCGGTTGTTGGCATCGAATTTATATACCTCATAATTGCCATCGTCATAGGATATTTTTTGAATGAGGCAGCTTGTTTCAATTGGCTCTGCATCTTCGTCAGGTTTTTTACATGAGATTGATAATGCTATCATTATCAGGACAAATAGTGATTTTTTCATGGTGATAAATTTTGGTTTGAATTATATTACAAAGTTCTAATTTTTAAGAAAGCCAGGAATCAACCTTAAAGTGTATATTAATAAATACCACAAAAGGTGTAGAAATTAGAAGGACGGTGGTCTTTCTACACGAAATGTAGATCCGTTGCATTTCCGGTTTTACTCTACTTTACTGTATTAAGGTAACGTACTCCTGTTTGCTCCAAAACAGTTTCTGGATTCAATATTTTTGATAAATCAGGAACGAAGGTGTAGAAAATAGCATCCGTAAAATGAATTTCTTTAGAATTTAACGCTTCAAAGTTTAGCTTTTGCCAAAACTGGCAACCAGAGAGAAGTATTCTTTCAGCCGTAACATTGTCAATCTCCAAATCATCCCCGAACTTGCTTCCTTCAAAAAAGACAGCCTTTTTGAAATGGCTAAAATTGAAGCTCATTGGAGAGAACGATTTTTGAAGCGAAAAATCAACATTTTCTCGAAATTCAACCTCACGAAATACCGCTTCTCCTTTCCACTTACAAGATTGAAAATATCCAATTTCGTTGAAAATTGATTTGTTGAAGTAAGCGTTTTTTCTAAAAATTGTATTTTGAAAAAACACTTTCCGTCCGAAAATATTTTCCGAAAAATTAGCGTCGTGTCCAATCAAGGCGTTTTCTAAATGAAGTTCGCCATGTAATTTACTTTCCGCCAATGCCAAGGAAGTTCCCACTATTGCCCCATTAAGCAGTATGTCGCTGTAAAAAGTACAATTGAAAAAGCTCAAATTTGTTTCAAAATAAGAAAGTACCAGCATTTCGTCTCTTTCGACAAAACCTATTATTTTGCCTTTAAACCTACAATTTTGAAAATAAACAGGACTCGAAATCTTCACTCTACTTTGAATCTTCGACTCTGGGTTTGCGTTTAATTTGGTAAAATCTAGGTCACCTTCTATCGTGACATTTTCTAAAAAAATCGGTTTCTTTTTTGCAATCGATTTTATGATAGATTCTGCCTTTATAGTTTGTTCTGACCGACAAAAATTTACACTTCCCAAAACCACTAAAATTAAAAGGGCCAAACGAAACATCTTACAACTATTTTGGATTAATGCCATAGTTAGTTTCTATTTTTGATTTGTTATAGGCATCAATTTTCTTCTGAAAATCCCCACTTTTTTTGTGGTTTTTAATCATTTCCATTATTTCATTTGTGGAATAGGCATTGGGATTATTTTTGTTGGCAGCAGTCCGGAACTTTAAATTTTGCTCGTTTTGGCTGTTATATTTTAAGTCATTTAAAAATGAAAATTCGGAACCATTGCTACTTAAACGCCCGGCTTGACCATTTTTAAATGTAATCGGGTTTTCTGTTGTATAAAAAAAGTTGTCATCTTCATCGTATTCTTTAAAAACGTCACTTCCATCAACTATCAAGACCAAATAATACTGGCCGTTTAAGGTGGCAGGTAAAGAATAATCAGTCTGAAGAATATTTGTGCTTAAAAACTGAAAACCAAAATTATTTTTAGGTGGAATACTTATATTAAAATCGCATGATTTTTCATTACATGAATATTTGTTTACACCCAAGTTGTTACTGGTAAAATTATAATTGAATATTATGCCGTAGTCGTCGGCTTTGTAGGCATTATAGTAAAGATAAAATGAATTCCAAGGCTTGGTAACTCCAGCGGTTTGTGTACCGTTATTATAAAAGTTAAAAAGTATCTTTCTTGAGGCTGGATTTTTTGTTGTTGCAAACGTTGAGACATCTTCTTCAACCCAGGCAGATAATTCAACACCTGTAAGTTGCGAATCATTTACTGGAGTTGGATTTTCCTTCTCGGTGCTTTTTAGGGCAGCATCGCTCATGGTAAGCAAAACGCCATTTCCATTAGAATCTCTTTGTAAAAATGTGTTTATAAAAAAGTTATAATCAACCCAAATAAAGCCGTTATTTCCCCAGTTGGTTCCCCAAGAATTTACAACTTTGAATGCCCCATTTACGCCTTTTTTGTCATCATAGCCAACAATAGCCATACCGTGATAGGCATGTTGGCCAACCGAATTAAAGGTAGTTTGTGAGGAGTAAACATTTGCCGAATTCCATGTCATAAAATTGTCAGAAAGTTTAAAACCTGCTATTACTGGAATTCTGTTAGCAATCTGTTGTTTTATTGAAAACACATCATCATCAATAATTCTGTAATTTTTTATTTTGTGCTTTGCTGCTTCGCTTGTCCATGAGGTTTGAATGGATGATGATAAACAAGACTCAAGATTGTTGTAAGGAACGGTTGCCATAGTGGCAGCACCTCTTGTTTGGAGCATTTCCATGTTTATTAAATAAGTGCTACCATTGCATTTCTCTCCTTTCGAATTACCCTCGGGTATAGATGTGAACAAATCTTTGGCACTTATTTGATTGGTGGCTTTGGACAAATCCGTTGCATTGTAGCCAAAACTAAGAGCTTCGGTCGCGGTTTTTCCGTAATACCCTGTCGCCCATGATATGCAGGTTCCGTAACTTCCCTGGCTGGCAATAGGCGGAAGCAGCTCTGACAAATCAAAAGATGTAGGCAAATTGGTATTGGAAGCAAATCCAAATTTCACATTGTTGGGCACCTTACCAAGGTCTTCATTTCCCAGCCATCCAAATCCAAAAGCTGGTTTGTCGTCATCTGGTTGCTGAGTTGGTGATATGGCTTCTGATAGCTTACACGAAGACGTGAAAATCATATTCACTATGCATACTCCTGTTAAAAACGAGATTTTTTTCATGTGTTTAATATTTGTAAATGGCTATATTTGAATATTCTATTATCAAAAGAGTTGTTCTTTTTCTTATAGTATCACAAAATTCAGAACAATTAAACTCTTATAAATCAACCAAAAGCAGTATTTTGAAAAATACACCAAAAGGTGTAGATAACTATTCCTTCGAATTTGTAAATTTGATTTTTTGTTAGTCATGATTTAAATAAAGGCTATATTCTATTACAATTTGAAAATATGCCCAATTAATATAATAAGCAGATTGAATATGAAGTCGTTGGCCTTTCAAGTCGTTTTTCTTTTCTTAATCTCTCATGCCTTATTCTCACAAAAAAACCAGAATTTAAAGGTTTTGTATTTAAAAGACTCCAATTCTAATTTTACTATAGATAGCCTCGAAGCAAAATCTAAGAATTTTAAAATATTCGAAAACGCTCGACTTAGCTATGGCCATGAAAATAAACCACATTGGCTCAAGATATCTTTAAATAATAATGATACTGTATCTCAAAAAAAACTCTTGGAACTTGATTATGCCTTTCTTGAAGAGGTTAATTTATTTCTGGTAAAAGATGGCAAAATTATCTTTAAATCAGATACTGTTGGCTGGAAATATGCCTATAATAATCGGGTTTTTAAGCACTATAATCCAGTTTTCCCAATAACCATTGATGCCAAAAGTTCACCAACAGTTTATATTAGAATTTTTCGAAGATATATTTCTTTATTACCTCCTATTAAAGTTTGGGATGAAGGCGATTTTTACCAAAATGAGATCAATCGTAAATTTATTTGGGGTGGCTTTGGTGGTATTTTACTTTTGGCTTCTTCTTTTGGCATGATACTTTTTCTTGTTTTGGGCAAAAGGCTTTACCTATTGTACGCTCTTTATGTATTAATGGCATTATTTTATTGTTTAATTGATAAGGGCTTTTTTTTCGAATATTATAATGACGGTTTTTTGGGCTTTTACAAGAAAAACTTTCGTCAGCTATTAATGAATTTGAATATTTTGTTTACGCTCCTTTATGTTAGAGAATACGTATTTCCTAATTATAAACTGAAGTTTTGGATGCTTCAAATTTATAGATTTTGCATTTTTTTGTGTTTTTTAGCCATTTCCTTGTTATGGTTTGAAAAATATTCGAGCGAAAACCATATCATCTATTCTGACAAGGCGGCACTCCTTTATCCTTTCTCTTTTATATTTCCGACTGTTTTTAGTTTTTATTTGGTTTTTTACAGTTATTTTAAAAAGATAGATGTAGTGGCTAGTAAATTCTATATGGTTGGTGCTTTGCCATTGGTACTTTTTACCATTCTTACCAATGTGAGACATTACAGTTTAATGCCAAATTATTGGTTTCTTGAAATCGAAGGGGCTTTGTTGGCCTATATTTTTGACGTTTTATTATTGGCTCTAGGATTAGGTTATCGTTATAAAATGTTACGGGCAGAAAAAGAAAAATTATTAGAAGAAAAAAATCAAAATCAGCAAATCGCCCTAGAAACTGGCCTAAAACTCCAAAATCAAGAACGTAGCAGATTAGCCAAGGAGTTGCACGATGGATTGGGCATAGATATTTCGATAATAAAAATGAAAATGGAAGCCCTTAGCATCGATTTGGAAAAAAGTGGGAACAATTACAAAGAATTTAATGAAGCCATTACCAGTCTCGACAATCTGGCCAGTGATGTTAGGAGTTTTTCGCATAATATTATGCCGCCAGATTTAGAAAGAAATGGTATAGCCTTTGTTCTAGAAAGCTTGGTTTTCAATCTTCAAAAATTGAATTCCAGCATTGAGATAAATTTTACAACAAATATCACAGAAAAGCTAGAAGATGATTTATCACAAAATCTGTATTTTATAGCTAAAGAATTGATAAATAATGCCCTGAGGCATTCGAATGCGAGTATAATAGACGTAGAATTAATGAAAGAGAACAATCGGACCGAACTGAAAGTTTCTGACAATGGAGTCGGTTATGATTTTGAAAAAGCCTTAAAAAATGATGGCTTGGGTCTAGAAAGCATTAAGTCTAGGGTAGCTTTAATAAACGCAAATCTAAAGGTAATAAAGAAACCTTCGGGTGGTATTTCGCACAAAATTATTCATTTGGATTAAATAGTCTTTTGAATATTTAGATGTCCTTTTTTTTAATTCTTCCCATTCATATTTATAAATCTCCTTTATATTCTTTTGGAAACTAGATTTCAATTGTAAAAAACCAACAAAACGTCATTTTATCCTTCCAAATTTTCTAAGAAAAATATCCTTTTCATTCTTCCAGTTCAAAAAATAGGGCAAATGCCTTATTGATAAGCTTTTGGATTTCCAGCAACTTTGAGGCATTAATCCCAAAAAGTTTTAGCTATGGAAAATCTTAAATTTATTAGAAACATAGAATTACAATCTGACGAAATCCTGTTGTTTGAGTCTGACATAAACTATTCACAAATATGGCTAAGCAATGGCAGAAAATTGATAGTGGCTAAAACGCTAAAGCAAATATCAGAAATAGTAAAGAATTCTCCTTTTGTGAGGGTCAATCGCAAAATAATGCTCAACGCTAACTTTGTAAAAAGCCTGGGAAATGAACAGACAAAACAAACTGCAGAACTTACCAATGGATTAAAAATCACTTTCTCACGTCGAAGAGCGGCTAAGGCTCATAATGATATTAAAAACTATTTAATTAACTGATATTAAACTATTTAATAAAATGAAAACAAAAATTTTACTTCTAACTTTCTTCTTTTTTTCAATGTGCAAATTAAGCCAAGCTACAATAATCTCAGTGGTCAATGGCGACAATTTGCAAACAAAAATTACGAATGCTTCTGCAGGAGATATTTTGATTGTTGGTGCTGGAACTTATTCAAGTATAACTTTATCCAAAAAACTAACAATTTTTGGTGCTGGCTATTACAAGACTATTGGAGGGAATTCTATTATCACCGGACAAATAAATTTTTCAGCTGGATCTGAAGGATCTTATGTTTCAGGGATGTATTGTGATAATGTAGATATAAGTGCAAGTAATATCACATTTGCCCGAAATCTGGTAACAACAAGATTGGTATTAGGCAGTAGCGTAAGCACCAATAATGTAGTCGTTTCACAAAATTATCTGTGTACAAGCAATATTACTTCTAATGACAATAACTTAGTATTAATAGGCACTGGAAATATTCAAACAAACTATGTTTTCAAAAATAACATTGTGATGACTAAAATTAATTTTAACCACCCAAATGGTTCCACAGGTTTGATTGTAAACAATGTCTTTGATCCAGATAGCTCAAACTCGTCAAGTACTGGGTATTATAACGACATTTATCGAATAGTGGGAGGCGATATTAAAGGCCTATCTTTTTATAATAATATATTTAAAGGTAGTTTTCCATTTGCTACTACACCCCAAGGTCTTTTTACTTCAGCGAATGCAACGCCTCTTAATTTCAAATGGAACATTGTAGATTTTGTTACCAGTTCCATCACTCTTCCTGCGGATAATTTAGTTAGTACTGCAAAAGTCTTCGCTGGCTATCCTATCAATACTGGTGGATTAAATAATGCCGATGGCAGGGCAATTTTACAGCCAGGAAGTCCAGCCACTAATTATGGTCGAAAGGCCCCCTTTGGTTCGTCTGACCCTGTAACAGACGCTGGGGCTTATGGTGGAGAACAGCCTTATGTACTAAGTGGAATTCCTGTTGGACCGTATATCTACAGTATGAATGTGCCACCACTAGCGGCTGCTAACAGTGTAATTCCTGTGACCATCAAGGCCAAAACGAACAATTGATTTTGAGGAAAATTTGAAAAAAGATGTACAGCTATTCAATATTTTTTGAACAAGAAATTATGCCGAATAGTCTTGAAATCTTAGAAATCAAATGCTTAGAAATCATTTCTCTAAACAAGAACAAAATGAAAAAATATTTAATAATCTTTTGCATTTGGCTGATCGGATTGAGCACTGCCAATGCCCAGATTGTTGCGGGAGAATACTTCTGGAACACTGATCCGGGTGTTGGTATGGCTACGCCATTAACAGCATTGGAAATAGCCTCAGGAGTAAGCGATGAGAGTTTTGATCTCAACATCACTACTCCAAGCTCTGCCGGGCAACATTTACTCTATGTTCGTTTTAAACAAAACGATACCTTATGGTCACAAGCCTACCCACAAATGTTATTGGTAGGTACTGAAAACTTATTGACGGGTTCCACTAATTTGGTAGATAGCTCCAAGATTGTTCAAGTAGATTATTACTGGAACGATAGCACATCTAATGTTCATTCAGTTGTTTTGCCCACACCTTCTGCTGATTTTTTAAGTATGGCAAACATAGGTACAAATGGTTTGTCTGGTGGACAACATGTGTTAAATATCAGAGTAAAGGATAAGTACGGATTATATTCTCCTTATTCCAAAGAATTAGTTTTTGTTAGCCCTGAAAACCTTCTAAGTGGTTCTGTAGACCTTGTAGATACACTGGAAGCTAAAAATTTGGAGTATTATTGGAATGACAATACTTCTCTTAACACTTTGCTTATTTTACCCCCATCCGATAATGATTATTCATTTACATTTGATCTCTCCACATCAGGAGCATTAGATGGTAGCAATGTCTTTAACTATAGAATAAAAGATAAGTATGGATTATGGACTAGCTGGAAAACAGAAACGATATTGGTGCTGGGTGAGATGCCTCTGCCAACGATTGACTCTATAAAATTTGCTATTAAGGCAAATAAATATAGCCTGACTGGTCAAGTTTTGTCAGTTAATTTCAAAGATCCCAATGATCAATTATCTCTTACATTTAAGAGCATACCAAGTGATACAAATGTAGTAGTAGGAAATAAAGAAATTACTACAAAAGGCCTTACTCATGGATTAAATATACTAAGTTTTAGGTCTTTCGCAAGCGACCCTATTTCGATTGATTACGCGGGCTCCGATAGCTCAGCTTTGTATCAAGTGGCCATAATGGTTGATACCACCATAAAATTGCAAATAGGAGAGCCTCACCTTGCCAATAATACACTTTCAACAGAGTTTTGTCCTGGAGGAATAGTAAAAATCCCAATAGATACTACAGGAAATTGGCCAAGAAATAACCCCTCATTGCAGAGTACATTTACTATGAAATTATCTAATAATTTAGGACAAAATTTTCTGGCAATCAATACGACTATGAACGTCTCGGGTGATACACTCATAGGAACTATTCCTGATGAAATTGCTTTAGCTTCTGGTTACAAAGTAATGGTAGAAAGTACCTTACCGATGATAAGAGATACGGCCTCTGCTACACTTACCATTGGTTTGACTTTAACACCTTATGCTACTAATGCTACTCTTTGCGAAAAAGCCACTTTAAGCTTAGGGGTTAATTCCAATGTGGGAGCCTCTTATTCCTGGGTAGGTCCAGCTGGTTTTATGGCAAGTGGCAATGCTCCAGAGAGAGTAAATATTCCTGCTAATGGAGGGGGTGTTTATACAGTCAATGCTATTTCTACGATTGCTGGTTGCACATCGACAGCCTCCATAAATATTACTGTTAATCCTCTTCCGATAATTACACTAGGTAGCAATTCCCCGCTTTGTGTTGGGCAAAGTATCAATTTGACTTCATCTTCTGTCGGAAATTCGTTTTTATCTTGGGTAAAAGGAGCATCAAATATTGGTGGCAGTGGCGGTAATAAAACAATATCCAATGTTGCTCTTGCTGACTCAGGATATTACAAAGTGGCTTACCTTTCATCTGCGAGTTGTCTGAAAATTGATTCAATAAAAGTTATTGTAAAACCACTTCCTGTGCTTTCTGGAATTAGTACCAACTCTCCCATTTGCTCAGGCAACACACTCAGTTTCGGTCTAAATGCTACCGCGGGGTCCACCTATACCTGGTCAGGGCCAAATGGTTTTAACTCAAATTTGGAAGACCAAACTATCACCAATGCAGGAACTAATACTAGCGGTATATACAGTGTAACAGTAACTTTAAACGGCTGTGACGTAAATACCACCATCGTAAATGTCGTAAATCAAACACCTGCTGCCAATACAACCACACCTGTGGTTATTTGCCAAAATCAAGCATTAACACTAGGTGTAAGCAATACCCCATCCGCCTCTTATTTGTGGTCTGGGCCATTTTTTGCCGCTTCTGATCAGAATCCTTTGGTTTCTAATACGGCTAGCACCAGTATGTCTGGCACTTATTCAGTAACCGTTACATTGGGTTCTTGCTCGGCTTCCAATACCGTTTCGGTTACTGTAAAGCCATTGCCTGAAATCATTAGTTCTAGCACTAATAGCCCTATCTGTGCAGGAAACAATTTAGTAATTGGCGTAGAGGCTACCTCTGGATCTACCTACTCTTGGTCAGGGCCAAATGACTTTAGCAATACTATAGATGCATGGAGTATCAGTTCGGCCACAACAAATGCAAGTGGAACCTATTCTCTTACAGTAACCTTAAATGCCTGCTCCACAAATACCACTGTCTTAGGAATTGTGAATCAAACGCCGGTAGTAAACACCATCAGTCCAGTGAGCATTTGCGAAGGTACTTCACTTGCCCTACAAGTAAACACTACACCATCTGCCACTTATAATTGGACAGGACCTAGTTTTACTTCTAGTTTAGAGGATCCTATGGTTTCAAATTCTGCAAATGTGAGTATGTCAGGCACTTATAATATTACGGTTACCTTAGGAACTTGCTCTGCAAATGGAGCCGTAACAGCAACGATTAATCCCAAACCAATATTGGTAATTACCAATCAAAATACTTCTGGTAATGGTCCAGTAAACATAACAGTGCCCGCAGCGACGGCTGGAAGTACTTTACCATCTGGCACTAGTTTAAGTTATTTTACCAATGCACCTGCTACAAATGTTTTATCAACACCAAATGCTATAGCAAACTCTGGAACGTATTATATCAAAGCAAGCAGTCCGGCAGGTTGTGTCGATGTAAAACCGATTGTGGTAAATATCTGCGGCTCTACTTTCACCTTAGTTAGTCCTACAGATGATTACAATTCTGGGCTACAAGTAAAAGCCTCAACTGTGAAAATTACTGCTTCCAATAAAATCACTGGAACAGCAAATATTACCTATAGGTCAGCTCAAGCAATTGAACTTTCTCCTGGGTTTTTAGCAGCAAACGGCACAGTTTTTTTGGCAGAAAAAGGTATTTGTAATTGATAATTAAGGAACTACTCAGAAATACCTTGATGAAAGTCGAGGTATTTTTTTGTTCAAACTTTATTACAGCACTAGAAATTTATTAATAGGCGAATATCAGCTTTAATTACCTCACATTCTTTCAAAGTTTTTCTTTTGGCTCAACATTTGCAATTGATTATTTTATAATTTGCGAACCTAATATAATTTATAGCAATGGCCTTCGATTTTCATGCTGACCGCTCCAAGTATTTCCAGTTACAATACAACAATACCAAAGACAATATTCTGCCGATGATAGAAAACCAAAAACCTATTGTGGCTGGTATGAAGGTTTTGGAAATTGGTTGTAGGGATGGTGGTGTGCTTATGCCATTTTTGGAGAGAGGCTGCACTATTACAGGTTTTGATCTAGACCGTGGACCGGTAGAAAGTGCCCAGAAAATCTATGCGGATAAAATTCAACAAGGAATAGCGAGTTTTTTTGTAAAAGACGTTCATGATTATATCGCTGAAAATAAAGACAAAGTAGAGGCTAAGTTTGATATTATTGTACTCAAAGATGTTATCGAACATGTCTATGGACATGAAGAAATGATCAGCAACTTAAAACATATTCTGCTGCCAGGTGGGGTTATTTATTTTGGATTTCCACCTTGGCAAAACCCTTTCGGTGGTCATCAGCAAGTTTTGCATAGCAAATTGTGGTCTAGTTTGCCTTACTATCACATGTTGCCTAATTTTATTTATTATGGCATCATGAAACGTTGGGAAAAAGATAATTATGGTTTCATAAAAGCCACCAAAGAAACAAGGATAACGCCGGAAAAATTTGAGAGATTGGTGAAAAAACATAATTTCGAGATTCTTGAAAATCATCACTTTTTTATTGCAACCATGTACAAATATAAGTTTGGCATAAAACCGAGGAAGCAATCAAGCATAATCAAAGTAATTCCTTATTTTCGCAATTTTTTCACCACAGCCGTTGACTATGTAATTAGACAAAAAAGCTAAACTTTTTGTTTCTGTTTTAGTTAAGCTTACTGAATGAGTATTTACAAATAAATTTTGTCCAATTAATTTAATTAAAAGTTGATTTTTTTTGGAATATTTTGACAAAATTTATCGTTTATTGGTGTAGTTGAATACCAAAAGTATCAATTTTTAGCTTGACAAGGCAAAATAATTGTATTACATTTGTGGTCTATTTAAAAGAGAATGCAAAAGACAATTTTTAAAATTTCTAGCAAAACATAACAGAGTTTCTGAATTTATTTGATTTCAGGAACGGTCGATTTTCGCCGTTCTTTTTTTTTCTACCCAGTCAGCAAAGGCGGGTAATTTTTTTTAGTATTAACATTAAAACTTAAAACCATGTCTGTTCAATATTATACACAAGAAGGATATGATAATTTGAAAAACAAACTCAACGACCTAAAAACCAGAGGTAGGAGGGAGATTTCGAAAGCTATTGCCGAAGCAAAAGACAAAGGAGATTTGTCAGAAAATGCTGAATACGATGCCGCAAAAGATGCACAAGGATTGATGGAAGGAGAGATTTCAAAACTTGAGATTCTGTTTTCTACGGCAAGAATTTTGGACGAGTCAACGATTGATATTTCTACAGTATCGTTGATGAACAAAGTAAAGATCAAAAATGCAAAAAATGGTGCTCTTATGACTTACACCTTAGTGGCAGAAGAAGAGGCAGATTTGAAACAAGGTAAAATTTCAATAAACTCGCCATTTGCTAAAGGATTATTAGGTAAAAAGGTTGGCGATAAAGCTCAGATACAAGCTCCAGCAGGATTGGTAGAGGTTGAAGTTGTTGAAATATCGATGTAATAGTTTATCCTGAAGATATATAAAGGGAGCTTATCGAGCTCCCTTTTTTGTTGTCATTTAGCGAATCAAAGTAAGGTATCCTTTGTAAGACTTGGTTGTGCCAGCTCTGTCTAATTTTTCGAAGGTTACATTTATATAATAGTAATACACCCCAGCTGGTAAATCTTTCCCTTTCAGGTCTTTTCCATCCCACTCTAGTCTTTCACCAGTACTTGTGGCAACTTTAAGCCCTTGAGAAGAATACAAGTCAAAACTAATATTGTTTATAAATGCTGGACAGTTTAATGGAGAAAAAGTATCATTTTTTCCGTCATTATTTGGTGAAAAAACATTCGGAAATCCAAGGTCTTCGCAATTGTCAAAGCATATTTTATTGCTTTTGTCGCTATCGATACCCAATGAATTTTTAGCAGAAATATAATAACAGCCTGCAAAGCCGTCCTTTGAATTTCTTCTATGATTAAAAGTAGTCCCTAATGAGGCGTCTTGCACAGCTATCAAAGCCGGTTCTTGGTCTTCATATCTCGCATAGTAGATATTATAAGAAACGATGTCTTTTCTACAAGCTTCAGTTCCTGAAACAGTAGGTGTTCCCCAATTTATTTTATTAACAAAAACGTTATCATTACAGAAATCTTCTGAGCTTAACCCTTCACAACCAGAGCCACTACCGTCAGGAGTACCTATTGCAGAAGGCGGACAAGGAGGTGTCTTATCTGAAGGACTGCCACAGGCAATTTGAGAGTAATTTTCAAGTATTCCAAACTGCTGCAAATCTGGGTATGTGCCATAGGTTATTACATAATAGCAATGGGTTTCTCCATTTTGAATATCATAAGAAATATCTCCATCGGAAGGTTCTTCATCTAGTCCATTGTCTAAATATTCAAAAGTATTGTTACTTGTTACATCTACTTTTTTCACAAGATTAAAGTTTCCAGGGCTGAGTTTATCTTCTCTATAAATATAGTGCTGTTTGTTGGTGTTGTCCCAAGGTACATTTGCCTCCCATGTTAGGTCTAGTGACTTGTTGTCTGGCAAAATTTTAAGTCTTACTGAAGATGCTACAGAAGATGTAGAATAAAGTATAGAAGTGCCAGTATAAAACTCAACTTTGTATCGATATACCAACTCTTCAGTGTTAAGGTTAGAATCAGTAAAAGTAGTATCTGCTGAATTGTCTAATAATGTGGTAATGGTATGTATCAGTTCATAGCTTTCGCCTCCAATACCTACTGCCCTATATAATTTGTATACATAAGGCCCAGGATTTTCTTCAGCCACAAAATCTAAAGGTCTTGTCCAAGCTACCTCAGCAGTGCCTTTAGTTAGGTCTGTTTTTGTAATAGAAACTTTGGTCATTACATTCATTCCTGTAGTTATTTCAGCACCTATACAAAACTCCGACGAAGGAGCACTTTGCATATTCAGAAAATCATTCACTGCCAATTCTGTAATCAATCTGTAGCTGTATATAGAACCTTTATCGGCTTTGGTGTCAATAAATGTACTATCCGAAATACTTACTTCACCAATTATCGAATACGACCAATCCGCCGGCATACCTGTTAAACACTCACCAGGGTTAAGTCCGCTACAGCCACTTTTTCTATATATCAAAATTTTTCCTGCCGTTTTACATACTTTTTGAGGAATCCAATTGAGGGCTATTCCATTGTCAGTTTCCTTAGCCACTAAGCCTACTGGCCGAGGAGGTATCACATTTACTTTTATTGTTTTTATATCAACCAACTGAATATCAAACCTTCCAGGGTTGTCTTCTACTTTAAAAAGCACATCATATGCTTGGTCTCTCACATGTAGACAGTTGGTGTTCCACGTGAAAGTACCCACGGCTTGTTTTTTTGTTACTAAGCTTTTAAAAGACGCTGCCTCTGGCTCTATATATTGGAAAAAATTTCCATTGGCATCTAAATTATAAACACCTCCAGCAGAAGTAATTTTAAGAGGTTGATCATCCAGATCAGTTGCTTTTACGTCAAATTCTAGTTTTTTACCTGCCTCTATACAAATGTCAGGAGGCAGAATAAGTTCTGGCGGATTATTGTCTGACTCCACTACTATGATTTGCATGTCCCTGACTATTTCGCCTATTTTAATATAAGAACCGTCTGGTGCTTTCCGCCATTCTTCTATAATAAATGCCACATTGTATTGACCAATTTCTCTCGGAGCATCCCATATCAAATCTCCCGTTCGGGGGTCAATTTTAAATGTAGCTGGGCCAGTTCCGGCTTGGTTTAACACAGGAGAAGGGCCAATGGATGTTGGATCTTTATAGCCATCTATAAACTCACCAATGCCCGTGTCAACACCCTTGTCGCGTTGAGGTGTTGTAAGTTTGTATGAAAGACTATCTCCATCAATATCAAATGCTCCAGGGTTATGAATAAATTTTTTGCCTAATGCGGCTGAATCTAGCGGAATATTTAATAAAACAGGTGTGCTATTTAAACCAAAACTAGCATTTATTACAATTGTTGTTTGTACAAAAAAACTGATGTTTTCTGATGGTTGAGGTAGGTTTATGGTTCGTTCATTCCTATTTACTATTCCGCAACTTATAGTATATCTACCTGCTGCAGGAAATGTGAAGGTAGTATCATATACATTACACATTGTAGATGGACTTATCAAACTCTTTTTCTTCCTCGAAACAGTGAAGGTTTCCACTTTGTTAGTGGAAAAGCCAAAATAAAAATTTACAGTTTCTTGTCCATCGTTGGCAGCTCTTCCGTTTATTTGGTCGGTATAAGTTGTCAGTGTGACTTTATAAGTCAATTGGGTAGGTGAAACTCTTTTGGCAGTTATTTCGCCTGCTCTCAGGTGAGTAGCATTAACAATAAATGGAAAAGCTAGTAGAAGTAGAATTATTAAATAAAGATTTTTTCTCATAGTAATGTCCCGCTTTGATATACTTATTATACGCTATTTTAATGGGAAAGGTTAAAGGTTGTTGAAAACTTGAAACTCTTAAGTCCAAAAATAATCCAATTGCTTTTATGAAAACGACAAAAAGAAACAAAATATTCAATTGAGTGATTATTAATAATCTTTTTATGCATAAATGCTTCAAAATTTATTAAAATGATAGCTCAGTTGGTTTCATTTCTGTGAATCCAATTTCCATATGACACATTTCTTTTTAAGCCGATATTCATTTTGTTTACCAAAATCACAAATTCTTGCTTTTGGGTATTTTGAATTATATTTATTCAATATTTAAGGCTAATTTTATTAATTGTTTTTTCTAGAAATCTCTATAATGATTCTTAATCAAGCTAGGCTCAAATTTTTATTTTTTGGATTATTTTTAATAACAACATTTTCTGGTTTTTTAAATGTTGGAATTGAAACGGATAGAGAAGTAGCTACTAAATATTGTAGTGGTTGTCATCTTTTTCCCGAACCGCAACTTTTAGACAAAAAAACATGGAGAGATGGTGTGCTGCCAAATATGGCTTGGCGGTTGGGAATTAGAAATAAAAAAGACGAACCTTTCGAGGATATGGATGGTGGCGAAAAAAACCTCGTTAAAGCTTTAAATATTTATCCTGAGATCAGAATTATTAGCGATTCAGATTGGAAGAAAATCTTGCGTTTTTATGAAACAGAAGCCCCTGAAGTTAATTTTCCGAAGGTGAATATACCTTTGGCTTCAGAAAAAATTCCTTTTTTTGAAATTTATGGTATAAATCTTAAGGATCAAAAAATGCCACAAATTTCGATGGTAAAAAATGATATTTTAACCGATAAGCTTTTTGTTGGAGATGCTCAAAATGAGCTTTTTGAACTTACTTCTACATTTGAAATCCAAAATGTGTGGAAAACAGATAGTCCGCCTGTAGATATTGTTTTTTCGGAAATTAGCAAAAGTGTACTCACTATTGGAAGCATTAGTCCATCTGAAAAGAAAAAAGGGAGATTGACAACTTTGGATACAATGGGTGCTTCAATTCAAAAAAACTTAAGGCTGTTGCAAAGGCCCACGCATGTAGTATCGGCAGATATAAATCAGGATGGTGTGCAAGATTGGATTGTTTCAGAGTTTGGCAATCATTCAGGTGGGTTAGTTTGGTTTGATGGTCAAGACGGCAGAAAAAAACATGTCATCAAATCTCAGGCAGGAGCTAGAAAAGTAGAAGTCGTGGACCTAAATAATGACGCAAAGTTAGATGTCGTTGCCATGTTTGCTCAAGCTCAGGAAGAAATTGTGGTTTTTTATAATGAAGGCAAGGGCAACTTTTCCGAAAAAATAGTTTTGAAATTTCCACCAGTTTATGGTTTGTCTTATTTCGAATTGGCAGATATTAATGCAGACGGAGCATTGGATATTGTGATGAGCAATGGCGACAATTGGGACCTCTCTAATGTCAACAAAAATTACCATGGCGTAAGGGTTTTTTTAAATGATAAAAAGGATAATTTTTCAGAAGAATTTTTCTTTCCGCTTTTTGGTGCTAGCAAAGTTTTGAGCTTGGATTTTGACCAAGATGGTGACTTAGACCTCGCAGCTATATCTTTTTATTCTGACTATGAGCATGGTTTTGTTCTTTTAGAAAACCTTGGAGATTTTAAATTCAAGGCCTATACTTCTCCAGAATTTGGCTCTGGCAAATGGCTAACTATGGAAAAACTGGATTTTGACGAAGACGGAGATTTGGACTTAGTACTGGGTTCGTATATGCACAATGCTGCCGAAATGGCCAATTTAATGTTAAAAGGAGTTGAAACTTTTCCTCAACTTTTGGTACTAAAAAACAAGTTGAAATAAACAGACTTTTGGGTTTGCCTATTTAAAAAAATACCTTTCTAAATCTCTCTCAAAAGAATATTTCGAATTCAATTAAAATATTAAAGAAAAAGCAAATATTTTAAGGCTATTGAAAGCATATTACGTAATTTTGCACCCGATTTCTGAAAACGCTTAGTTTTCTGAATATCAATAAGTTTTGGGAAACAAAAATATCTAAAAAATGTCTGTAATGGTTGAAACCGCAAATTTGCTCGCTGACAGAATCAATAATTTGGAAGAATCTGCAACGCTTGCAATGTCAAAAAAATCAAGAGAGTTGGCCGCATTAGGTCACAAAGTAATCAATCTTTCTATTGGTGAGCCAGATTTTAAAACGCCAAAACATATTTGTGAGGCTGCTAAAGATGCCATCGACAAAGGTTTTCATGCATATACACCAGTGGCGGGTATTCCGGAATTGAGAAAAGCAATAGCTGAGAAATTTAAGCGAGACAACAATATAGATTGGAAACCAGAGAACGTGATTGTTTCTACAGGAGCGAAACATTCTTTGGCAAATGCCTTGGCCGTAATGGTAAACCCTGGCGACGAGGTGATTATTTTTGCCCCTTACTGGGTGAGTTATTCTGAAATGGTGAAGTTGGCCGAAGGTACTTCAGTGATCTTGGAGGGAGCTTTTGACAATGATTTCAAAGTTACTCCTGAGCAATTAGAAGCTGCTATAACTGACAAAACTAAAGTGGTTATGTACGCTTCGCCAAACAACCCAACCGGATCGGTTTATAGCGAGGCTGAATTGAGAGCAATTGCTGCGGTTATAGAACAACACGATAATGTTTTCGTTTTAGCTGACGAAATCTACGAATATATCAACTTCCGTGAGGAGGGACATTTCAGTATTGGTTCTATTCCTGCCATTAAAGACAGAGTAATTACTGTGAATGGAATGGCAAAAGGTTTTGCAATGACAGGTTGGAGAATTGGTTTCATAGGTGCAGCCAAATGGATTGTGGATGGAATAGACAAGCTTCAAGGACAAGTAACTTCTGGCACAAACCATATAGCTCAAAGAGCTTCAGTTGTAGCTTGGGACGATATGGCAGCTCCAGCTATGATGAAAAAAGCCTATCTTTCAAGAAGAGATTTAGTGGTAGGTTTATTAAAAGATATTCCAGGATTCAAAGTAAACGTACCAGAAGGAGCTTTTTATGCTTTTCCTGACGTAAGCTTTTATTTTGGAAAAACGGATGGTGATGTAACTATCAAAGATTCTGACGACTTGTCGATGTGGTTATTAGAAAAAGCATTTGTAGCTACAGTAGGAGGTTCATCTTTTGGTGCTCCAAACTGTATCCGTATTTCTACTGCTGCTTCTGACGAAAACCTAATTGAGGCTGTTGCTAGAATTAGAGCTGCTGTTGAAACTTTGAAATAAGGTTTTTTGAATAAATATTAGCGGTTGTCTTTCACGGAAGGCAGCCGCTTTTTTATTGGTTTTTTATTTAAATTCTTGACCGTTTTTTTATATTTATCTATGTATTTTTTACACATAAATACAACTATAGAAAAATTAAAATATTGATAATAAGACTTTTGGATTCAATTTTGATAAAAAAATTACTTAAAAAATTATTTTTAAAATCATATTATTAAAAATAGGTTATTTAATAATTGACTCAAAAGGAAATCTAAAAAACTACTTTGAGATTTCGCTTTAAAATTTAAAGCATATTTTTGAAACAAAATACAATCGCTGATATGAAAAAGATATTATTACTGTTGTTTTTTGGCTTTGGAGTATTAAACCTAAAAGCTCAAACATCCACAAATTACGACGAAGCTTTGGCTAAATCTTTAGGTGCAGATGAATATGGGATGAAAATGTATGTTTTCGTAGTTCTGAAAACTGGTGGAAATACAAAAGAATCTAAAACAAAAACAGATAGCCTTTTTGCAGGCCACATGACAAACATTGGTAAAATGGTTGAAAACAAAAAGCTAATTGTTGCCGGACCATTTGGCAAAAACGAAGACAGTTTTAGAGGACTTTTTATCTTAAATGTGAGCACAATAGATGAAGCAAAAGAATTGATGCAAACCGACCCCGCTATCAAAGCAGATCTATTAAAACCTGATTTTTATCCTTGGTATGGTTCGGCTGCTTTGCCTCTTTATCTTAAGGAGGTCGATAAAATTACGAAAAAAAACCACTAAAATTTGGTTTAATTTGGCACCCAAAGTAAGGCATCTGCTATTAAAAATGAATTAGATTTGCTTTTAATTGTTACTTCAACTTCTTGATTTTTAGCAATTTCAAATTGTCCAAGATTATACCAGTCATTTTCCTCTTTCTCTAAATTCAATATTTTTTTTACTTGTTTTCGGCCAATAAGTATTTCTATTTCTGCTGTTTCCGTCATTCCTTCTGCTTTTGGGAAATAAATTTGCAAAGTGTATTTTCCAGGCGATTTAATTTTTGTTGAAAATATACCAGTGCTATTCGGAGGTAATTTGACAAAATCTTTTCCATATCTCCCGTATCCCTTATTTATTAGTTCAAAATATCCCTCAACTGAAAATTGGTTTTTATCAGCATTGTCAATTAATATCTCTGGTTTTGAATTATCTGAATATGGGTTTTCTTTTAAAGATTCTTGGAGTTTTTTTATATCTATATCTTGGATTGCTTTTTTAGAATCTAAGGCTAAGCATGCAGCAGTTGCAGCTGATTGGGCCAATACCATAAAAACAGGCTCCATTCTGATAGAACCAAATGCAATGTGAGAAGCCGAAAGACATACTGGAACCAAAAGGTTAGTACATTCAGTTTTTTTAGGAACGATTGCTCGGTAAGAAATCGGATAAGGGTCAAGGCCTCCTAAGCCTTTTTGTACATCGCCTTCGTTTTTTACTTGGTATTTTCCTGTTGAATCTTTAATAATTATCCTTTGAGTATTGTGCGAGTCCATGGTATAGGCTGCCAGACCTATGCCATCACTAACGGTTTCTTTGCCTACACAATGGTTTTCTGTCATTACCAAATCGCTAACCATTCTTCGTGCTTCTCGGATGTACATCTGGGGCGAAAAATGTTCATTGTCAATGTATTCATCCTTTGGATATCCCCATTTTTTCATTTCTTTTCTTAGGTGCTCGGGTACACGTGAATCATTTCCAAGAAAATAGAAAAACCCTTTTATATGATTTGCGTGGGCTTTTTGGATTTGTTTTCTTTCCGAATAACTTGCGTCAGGATAAGCGTAATTTGCCCCAATTAAGTTGGTCGAAAATGGACCTGAATTGTTAATGTCTAATTTTCGGTGTGGCATAGGTTGAAGATGCATCAATGCCCAGTTTAGCTCTAAAGGCTGTTTCTTTTCAATATACCTCAACAACAATTCGTATTTTTCAGAATCATAATCAATCGGTTTGGAGATAGGAATCTGATTTTCAATACTATCGGTAAGACACATTCTGAAGTTGTAGGCTTGTACTTTTTTGTCGCCTAAGCCAGTTGCTGCCAATTTTTCTGTGCTAATACCCCACAACAAACCACTTGCAGAATCTCCTGGAACTATAAACGGATCTATACCATCTGGAAACTGATGTTTGTCAAGCATTTGTACGCCATTCCAAGTTTCTCCGTATTTTGAGTTTGCTTCCCGACCAATCGTATAACTTACGCCTGACTTGACCATTAAATCTCCCTCGTAGCTGCAGTCTATAAAATACTTCGCAGTGATTTTGATTTTTGTTTTCGATTGTGTGTTTTTAATCCAAATGGATTCAACGCTGCCTTTTATTTTAATTACATCGAGAAGTTCATGATTGGTCAATACCAAATCAACTGGCTTCAGATAATCCATAAATATTGACTTTGCTACTTTCGGTTCGAAAATCCATTGTTCAAACCTGCCATAATTTTGGCCAATTTTCCTGTAAAACTGTCTGGAAATTCCAGAAATTGCATATTTGTTTCCTATGTCCGTTTGTCCCAATCCACCCGAAGATAATCCTCCAATATGATTGCTAGGTTCAATAAGGATTACAGTTTTACCTAGTTTTTTGGCTGTATAAGCAGCTATTACACCGGCTGAAGTACCTCCGTAAACACAAATATCATAGACTTTGGGTTTTTGGGCAAAAGAAATGTTCAGCAAGACAGAAAAAGAAAGGAATAAAAATAAACGCTTCATAAATTCAATTAAAATCGAATTTACGAAATTGTCTTATTATTTCAATCCAAATAATTCATTCTATAGGCCAAAGGTGTTATTTTTTTCAAAGATTTAAACTGTCTGTTGAAATTAGAAAGATTATAAAAACCACTGTCAAATGCTATCTGAGAAATACTCAATTTGTCGTTTTGAAGCAATTTACAGGCGTATTCTATCCTTATATCTGTAAGAAAATTAGAGAAAGTTTTTCTTGTTCTTTTTTTGAAATACCTACTAAAAGCCGACTCACTCATATTGGCCAGTTGAGCTACATCATCTAGCCTTATTTGGTTTTTGAAGTTTTCACTTACATGTTCCAATACCTTCTTTATTCTGTCAGAGTCTACCTCGTTTCTAATTTGAATAGGATCTGTGGAAAGAAATTCTATGTCTTTGCTTTTTGCCAAATCGTCCAAAACTTCTAAAAAAGTGAGAAGTCTAGCCATGCCCGATAACTCAAACATTTTAGCAATCTTCGGCTTTATCATTTCGGCAGCTTCTGCACTAAACTGCAATCCTCTTTTTGCTCTTTCTAAAAGATTTTTGATATTAAAACTTTCTGGTGTTTCCCAAAATTGATGACCAATAAAATCAGTGCTAAAATGTATAACCATAGATCTAGCCTTTAGATCGGGATTGTTTTTCATATAGGCATCATCACTTTTGTAATAATGAGGCAGAAAGCTCCCAATCATGCACAAATCTCCTGGATGAAAGTCCGAAATACTACTTCCGACATACTTTTTGCCAGTACTTTCTACCATGTAAACTATCTCTATTTCAGGATGATAGTGCCATGGCGTAGGAAAATTTGGACCTTCAATTTTTAACAAATTAAAAGATGTATCTGCTGGGTTCGAAATTTTTAGAAGCTGAGGTTTCATCTAAATTGGTATTTTTTTGACAAAAATAAAATATTTATGGCATATAATCATCATGCACTCACCTGTTTTTAAGACTATTTTTACATTTTCTTAAAAAACATTGTCAAAATATCACCACAATAAACATTTAAATAGTAGTATAGCATTTTTATATACCCTATTTTTGTTAAAATTCTTATATTTTATATAGCTTTATAAGGATAATTCAACCGTTTAATATGAAAAAAAACCAAGATAGAAGGAGTTTTATAAAAGACACTTCGCTAAAGTTGTCAGGATTAGGCTTATTGCCTTTTATGAATTCTGCAGATATCGCCCCCAAATTTTATAAGGAAACAGCTCCACCGATTGTTAAAAGCCTCGTTCCTAAAATCAAGTTTGGTGTTATTGGTATAAATCATGGGCACATATATTCTATGGCCAATGCCGTAATAAAAGGTGGTGGCGAAATGGTAGGTTTTTTTGCCAAAGAAGACGATTTGGCTGCTGACTTTTCAAAGAGATTTCCAAATGCTCCAAGGGCAAGTTCAGAAAACTTTCTTCTTGAAAACAAAGATATTCATCTAATTCTTAGCTCAGGTATACCTAGCGAAAGAGCACCTTTGGGTATTCGGGCCATGCAGCATGGCAAAGACTATATGGTAGATAAGCCGGGAATTACGGATTTGAAACAATTAAAGGAAGTCAAAAAAGTTCAAAAAGAAACCGGAAGGATTTTCTCTATAACTTATAGTGAGAGGTTTGAAAATAGAGCCACAGAAAAAGCCGGCGATTTGGTTAAAGCTGGAGCTATTGGTAAGGTTCTGCAAACAATCGGTACAGGTCCTCACAGAATGAACCCCAAAACAAGACCAGAATGGTTTTTTGACAAAAAGTATTTTGGTGGAATTATTACAGATATTGCTTCTCATCAGTTTGATCAGTTTTTGTTTTTTACAGGATCAACTAAAGCAAATGTCGTTGCCTCTCAAATCGGAAATTTGCATCATCCACAATATCCAATGTTTGAAGACTTTGGCGATGTGATGTTAAAAGGCGACAAAGGCATGGGTTATATACGTGTGGATTGGTTTACACCAGATGGACTTAAAACATGGGGTGACGGCAGATTGATTATTTTAGGTACCGAAGGTTTTATTGAAATTAGGAAAAACATAGATATAGCAAAAAGCAATATAGGAAATCACCTATATATGGCTAACAATAAAGAAACGGCGTATTTTGATTGCAGTGATTATCATCTGACTTATGGTGAAAATTTAGTAAATGATGTACTAAATCGTACCGAGACGGCAATGTCTCAAGAACATTGTTTTCTAGCCATGGAGTTGGCTCTCAAAGCCCAAAGTAAAGCAAACAAAGTTGAAATTTCATAAACAAACCTTATATAATGGAAAGAAGAGAATTTTTAAACAAAACAGCAAAAGCAGTAGCCATGGGTATAGCAATGCCTACAATTGTTCCATCATCAGTTTTTGGGAAAAATGCCCCAAGCAATAAAATTAATATTGGGCAAATAGGTTGTGGAAGAATAGCCAGAGACCATGATATGCCTGGTGTTTTACAACATGATATTGCTAGAGTAATTGCTGCTTGTGATCTTGATAGAAATAGATTGGAAGATGGCAAAAGAAAGATAGATGGTTTCTACGCCAAAAAAATGAGCAATGATAAATACATGGATACAAAAATGTATGATGATTATCGTGAGATGTTGCTCAACAAAGATATAGATGCTGTAGTAATAAGCACACCAGATCATTGGCACTCGCAGCCAGCTATGGAGGCAGCTTTGGCTGGGAAACATGTTTATTTACAAAAACCCACTTCACTTACTATATCTGAAGGAAGACAATTGAGTCATATCGTAACTAAAAAAGGAATAGTATTTCAGGTAGGTACCCAACAACGCTCTTCTCCACAGTTTAGAATTGCCGCCGAATTGGTTAGAAATGGAAGAATCGGAAAACTGCACACCGTAAAAATCGGATTGCCAGGTGATCCTTCTGGTCCAGCCGCTCCCGAGATGCCGGTACCTGCAGGATTCAATTTTGATATGTGGTTGGGATCTACACCTAAAGTACCATATACAGAAATAGGTGTACATCCACAAAAAGGCTATGATAGACCAGGTTGGTTGAGGCTAGAGAACTATGGGGCTGGCATGATAACTGGTTGGGGTCAGCATCATTTTGACTCGGCTGCATGGGGAATGGACACGGAGTTGACCGGGCCAATTTCTGTTGAGTCAGTAGCTGAGTTTCCTAAGTCAGGCCTTTGGAATGTACACGGGGACTTTATGGTAAAGGCAGAATATGCCAACGGTATCACCATGTATACAAGCGGTGGCTATACCAATGGTATAAGATATGAAGGTACAGATGGTTGGATATTTGTTTCTCGAGGAAATTATGTGGCTTCAGCAAGTGACCCTGTTTCTGCCGCAAAAAGTGCGAAAGCTTTAGACGCAAGTGATCCAAATATTTTAAAATCTGAAATAAAAGACTCAGAAATTAAACTTCAAGTAAGTGATGAGCATCATTTAAACTGGTTAGAGGGAATCCAAAATCGTACCCCAGTTTTATCGCCTGTAGAGGTAGCACATAGAGCATGTTCGGTTTGTTTGGTTAGTCATATTGCTATGAAAGTACCTGGCAAATTATTATGGAATCCGAAAACAGAGAAATTTACTAATAGTGAGAAGGCAAATGCTATGTTAAGTCGACCTCAAAGAGCTCCTTATGGCACCAATGCTATTTATGCAAAAGGCAAGTAAGTTTTTAAAAAAATTTATTATAGCACTATATCGACACTTTTTTGGCTATTGTCGTCAAAATCGTATTATAAATTGCTTTTTTTTTGGAGGAGTTCTTTATGTCGGGGTAGTAATTTTGTATAAATTCTAAATAAAATAGACTTTTTCTAAGATTTATAATTTAGTACTATTTCAAGCTTATTTATTAACCAATTTATTTTCGAAAGATTTTTTTATTCAATTTAACCAATTTTTAAACTATGAAGAAAAGTTTACTTTTTCTCTTTGGAGTGCTTTTGTGCCTCCAATCGCAGTTTGTAATGGCTCAGTCAAGAGCAATTACAGGCAAGGTAACGGATGCTGGTGGTAATGGTCTACCAGGTGTGAGTGTAACAGTGAAGAGTTCTACAAATGGAGCTGTAACTGATGGAAATGGAGCATACAGTGTAAATGTTCCTAATTCAAGAAATACATTGGTGTTCTCCTACATTGGGTATGTAAGCCAAGAAGTGGAAATTGGATCAAGAAGCCAAATCAATGTTACTTTAGCAGAAGACGCAACAAGTTTGTCTGAGGTTGTCGTTGTTGGATATGGTACTTTGAAAAAAAGCCAGACCACAGGAGCTATCTCGCAAGTAACAGCTAAGCAAATTAACGAAATGCCAATTACTAACTTAGGTCAGGCACTTCAAGGTCGTGCGGCTGGTGTTGATGTTTCACAATCAGGTTCAAAGCCAGGTTCTACCCCTAAAATTTTGATTCGTGGTAGAAGATCATTCAGAGCAAGTAATGATCCTCTATATGTAGTAGATGGAATTCCATTGGCAGGTGGATATGAAGATTTTAACCCTAATGATGTTCAGTCAATGGAGGTTTTGAAAGATGCAACTGCTACAGCTATTTATGGTGCTAGAGGTGCAAACGGTGTTATTTTGATTACAACAAAAAGAGGTGCTCCTAAAGGTAAGACTACAGTAACATATGATACTTATTTTGGTCAATCTCAGGCTTTGGATAAAATCAATTTGTTTTCAGGTCCTGAATTTGCGGAATATGTTCGTGAGGCATATAGATCTACTGGTATTTATACAAATGCAAGTGGTGTTTTAGTACCTTCTGGACAATCAGATCCTGTTGCTGACAACAAAATTGCGGTTTTGGGTGGTGATCCAAACGTTGCTGCTGGTATAGCTGCTGGTAGAAATACAAACTATCAAGATTTAATACTTCAAAATGGCTTTATCCAAAACCAATCTATTGGTATTCAAGGTGGAACTGACAAAACGCAGTTTTATGTTTCAGGTGGGTTCTTTAAAGATAAAGGTATTTCAGAAGGCTTAGATTATGCAAGATATTCTTTAAGATCAAATATAGATCACAATGTAAACAGATGGTTGAAAGTTGGTTTATCTTCATATATGATGTTCTCAGATAGAAATGGTGAAAATTTAAACCCTTACAGTTTCACTATCAATCAAAACCCATTGGGCTCTCCTTATGATACCGATGGAAGCATTTTGTTTTCTCCTACAAATGATGCATTATTGACTAACCCATTGGCTGAGATTGTTCCTGGAGCTCAAATTGATAATCGTAAAACGTATAGAATTTTTAACTCATTATTTACAGAGTTTAAAATTATGGACGGCTTGAAATACAGAATTAACTTTGGTCCAGATATTAATATAGACAGACAAGGTAGATTTATAGGAGGACAAACTAATGCAAGAAAAGGTGGAGACCCTCAAGCATCTAGCGGAAGTAATTTTTCTTTCAACTATACACTTGAGAATATTTTGGCCTATACCAAATCTTTTGGAAAACATAATTTAAGTGCTACTGCTGTACATTCAATCCAAAAGGATAAATTCGAACAGTTTGGTATCAATGTACAGGGTATTCCTGCTGAAACACAAGAGTTTTATAATTTCGGAAATGCTAGCTCGGTTACTGGAGTATCAAGTAATTTAGTTGAGTGGACTATCAACTCTTATATGGGACGTGTCAATTATGACTTTAATGACAAATACTTATTGACTGCAACGCTTCGTAGAGATGGGTCTAGCCGTTTCGGTGAAAATACTAAATATGGTAATTTTCCAGGATTGGCTCTAGGTTGGAATATTTCTAATGAAGCATTTGTAAAAGATGTTACTTGGTTAGATTTATTAAAATTGAGAGCTGGATGGGGTAAAGTTGGTAACCAAGCGGTATCTCCTTATCAAACACAAGGTTTGTTGAGTAGGACAGCGTATGCTTGGGACAACACTGCAGCTTTTGGTTACAGACCAAGTACTATCGGAAATCCAGACCTAAGATGGGAGAGTTCTGCTACTGCAAACATAGGGTTGGACTTCAGCTTATGGAGAGGTAGACTACAAGGATCATTAGAGTTTTACCAAACAAATACTACTGCTTTATTGCTAGCTGACCAGTTACCAGGATCGATTGGTTTTGACCAAGTAACACGTAACGTAGGTGAGACAAGAAACAGAGGTATAGAGCTAGGGTTCTCAACAGTTAATATGAACACTGCTTCTGGTTTCCGTTGGTCTACAGATTTCCAGTTTACTAAAAACAAAGAGGCAATTGTTGAGTTATACAATGGAAAAATTGATGATATTGGTAACAGATGGTTCATTGGTCAGCCTCTTAATTCATTCTTTGACTTTAAAAAAGATGGAATATGGCAGTTAGGAGAAGAAGAACAAGCTAAATCTTACGGTTCTTCAGTAGGACAAATAAAAGTTCATGACGAAAACGGAGACGGAAAAATAACATCAGATGATAGAGTACTTTTAGGTTCTGATGTACCCGATTTCTCTGCTGGTATGACAAACAGATTCTCTTACAAAAACTTTGACTTATCATTCTTCTTATTTGGACGTTTCGGAAATATGATTGTTTCAGGATTCCATAGAAACAACAATGCATTAGCTGGTAGATACCAACAAATCAAAGTTGATTACTGGACTCCATTAAATCCAACTAACGAGTTCCCTCAACCAAAAAGTACCCAAGAATTTCCTGTGTACAATCAGACGTTGATTTACTATGATGGTACTTTCATTAAGTTGAGAAACATCAATTTTGGATACAGTTTCAATCCTAAGATTGCAAATAAATTAAAAATGGAATCTTTGAGAGTATTCTCAAGCATTCAGCAACCTAAAATTTGGTCTGAATACAGAAGCAAGTACAATGGTGTAGACCCTGAAACTTCAGGAACGGATATTACGTCTGGTATTACCCCTGCAACTAAAGTATTTACTTTTGGTCTAAATGCTAAATTCTAATTTGTTGTAAAACATTTAAATTTTTGAAAAAATGAAAATAAAGAATATTATAAAATCGGCAAAAATATTGGGAATAGCAACATTCATGCTATCTGCTCAATCATGCCAAGATGTTTTAAAAGAAACGGTTGTTTCTGGAATAGGTAATGATTATATCAATACTCCTAAAGGATTTGAAGATGCAGTAAATGCTGCGTATTCTTCTTTAAGATATTTTTATGGTACCCAACAAGGTCTTACATTGACAGAATATGGTACTGATATTTATGCTACTGGTGCCGATGGTGGTTATAAAGGTTTCCATTTTTATGACACTCAAATGCAGCCAACAGTAGATTATCTTCAAAGAGTTTGGGATGAACTTTATAGAGGTATTAATACTTGTAATGCGATAATTGACAGAGCACCGGAATCTTCAATATCTGAAGCTACTAAAAAAGTAAGAGTTGCAGAAGCTAAGTTTTTAAGAGCTCAATATTATTTTATTTTGTTCCAGCAATATGGAGGAGTAGATTTAAGATTAAGTGAAACTTTGGCACCTACCAAAGCTACTTCTAGGGCTTCTGATGCTGATATGTACAATGCAATAATTAAAGATTTTACTGAAGCTGTAGCTGATCTTCCTAACTCTCAAGGTCAATATGGTAGAGCAACTAAGCCAGCTGCCGAAATGGCCCTTGCAAAAGTTTATTTAGCTAAGGCTTATTCTTCTGTAAAAGCAGGAGATGATTTTAGTAAAGCTGCTGCTTTGACTAATAATGTAGTAAATAATTATGGATTTAGTTTATTAAATGATTTTGCAAGTGTATTTGATGAAAATAATCAGAAAAACTCTGAGATAGTATTTGCAGTACAGTATACTTCAGATCCTTTGACTAACTTAACCAATAACACCGGTGCAGTAAATGGTGGAAACAACCTACACCTATTCTTCGGTATGCAATATGACGTACAAGCAGGAATGGAGCGTGATGTATTGAATGGTCGTCCGTTTAAAAGACTAAGACCTACTCAGTATGCAATTGAGACTGTATTTGGTGAAAGAGTTAATGACTCTCGTTATAAAAAGACGTTTAAGGATACTTGGTTAGCAAATAAGCCAGGAACCTATAACACAGCATTTGATGATTCAAAAGCAAAGGTAACTTTCGCAGCGGGTGATACTTGTATATTTATACCAGGATACGAAATGTCTAAAGAAGAAAGAGCAAAAAGACCATACCAAGTATTGGTACCAAGCAAATACTCTGAGGCTTTGTTCCCAACTAACCGTAAGTTTTTTGACACGAAACGTCCAGATAAAACATATGAGGCTGGTAGCCGCGACTTTTTTGTTTTCCGTTTGGCTGATGCTTATTTAATGTTGGCTGAGGCACAATTGGGTGCAGGAAATGTTTCTGCCGCTACTGATGCTATTAATATGGTTCGTCGTCGTGCTGCTTGGCCAGGAAAAGCAGCAGCTATGGAAATCACTCCAGCTCAAATGACTATGGAAATGTTGATTGAAGAAAGAGCTCGTGAGCTTGCTGGAGAGCAAACGCGTTGGATGGATCTTAAGCGTTGGGGTAATCTTGTGGAAAGAGTACAAAAGTATAACCCTCAAGCAGCACCAAATGTTGCCTCTAAACACCTAGTAAGACCAATACCTCAGACTCAAATTGATAGATCTGATCCAGGTGCTTTTGCACAAAACCCTGGATTCTAATTTTTAGAAACCCGGTAACCCTTTTTAGAAACCCCGAAGCGATTCGGGGTTTTTGTTTTTTAAGAGATTCAAAATTCCTATAAATTCGATTATTTTGCATTTAAGGTGAAATTTTAACACTATCTTTTATTAAATTGTTAAAAAACTATCAAAATTTCACATTTTTTCGCTTTTTCTCTATTATGTAGCAATAATAATAATAGGTAACTTTGAGGAATATTCAATTAATTTATATGAAAAAACTAATATTGTTGTTCTTGCTTGTTTCAATTGGTACACAAGCCCAAAAATGGACAAATCTTTTTGATGGAACAACGCTTAAAGGCTGGACCCAAAGAGGCGGAAAAGCTATCTATACTGTAGAAAATGGCCAAATAGTAGGTCAAACAGTTAGCGATACGCCAAATTCATTTTTATGCTCTGATAAAGATTACGGTGATTTTATTCTTGAACTAGATCTTAAACTTGACGACGAGATGAACGGTGGCGTTCAATTTCGCAGTTTGTCTAAGCCCGATTACCAAAATGGAAGAGTGCATGGGTATCAAATGGAGGTTGACCCTTCAGCAAGAGCTTGGTCAGGAGGGATATACGATGAAGGAAGAAGAGATTGGTTGTATAGCCTTAATATAAATCCTGCTGGGCAAAAAGCATTTGTAAAACTAGGTTGGAACAAATACCGTATTGAAGCTATTGGCAATACGCTAAGAACATTTATAAATGGCGTACCTACCGCACATGTAATAGATGATATGACAGACAAAGGCTTCTTTGGTTTACAAGTGCATGCTATATATGCTAGCATGAAACCAGGTATGAAAATCCGTTGGAAAAATATTAGGATTCAGACGGAAAATTTGAAACCGAGTCCTACAGATAATTGTCCAGTTGTAAATTTAATAACCAACAATCTTTCTGAACAAGAGAAGGCACAAGGTTTTTCATTGTTAATGAATGGTCAAAATTTCGACGGTTGGAGAAACGTACACAGCACAGAAAAACCAAACAAAAGATGGGAAATAAAAGACGGAATTTTATCTGTTGGAAGTTCTGACGGTTCTGAAACTGGAAATGATATCGTTTCTGAAAAAATGTATGGTGCATTTGAATTGGTGTTTGATTTCAAATTAACAGAAGGGGCCAATTCTGGCGTAAAATATTTTGTAGATGAAAAATTTGATTCTGGTGGAAAATCTGGTGTTGGACTTGAATACCAAGTTTTAGACGACGCAAAACATCCTGACGCTAAAATGGGTGTAGTGGGCAACAGAACCATGGCCAGTTTGTATGATCTGATTCCTTCTGAAAAATTAGATAAAAGATTCCAGAGAAAAATTGGCGATTGGAACCAAGCAAGGGTAATTGTTTATCCTGATAATACTGTTCAACACTGGTTAAATGGTTTTAAAGTGGTAGAATACCAACGTAAAAGCAATATATATAATGCTTTGGTAGCCAGAAGCAAGTATGCGAAATACGAAGGTTTTGGAGCTGCGGACAAAGGTCATATTTTGATTCAAGATCATGGTGATAATGTTTTTTACAAGAACATCAAAATAAGAGAAATCAAGTAAAGCGATTTTTTAAATCGCTTCCATTAATTCAAAATTTCCTTTAATTGATAATTTATGAAAAAGACACTTTTCTTTTCTCTTTTCGCAATAAATCTGGTTTTTGCTCAAAAAGCTTCTCAACCAGTTTTGGGAAGTAAAAACGGAAAAATACTTAAATCTGGGAATCTCGAATTTAAAGACTTAAACAAAAACGGTAAGCTCGACAAATACGAAGATTGGCGTTTACCCGTAGAGGTACGGGTGAAAGACCTACTTTCTAAAATGACCATTGAAGAGAAAGTTGGCTTCATGCTCATAAGCACTACCAGAATGGCAAACGACGGTGGTTTTGGTCCATCGGCTAATCCGAACGCCCCAATTTCAAGTGGTTTTAATGAGGAAGATTTAGTGCAGAATGTAAATATGTTTACCCGAAAACCATTATCAGAGCCTAACATGTCAGCCTCTGGTACCACCAAGGCCGTTACAGAAAGACAGTTAAGACATTTTATATTAAGAGCTAATACCTCAGTCAAAACAATGGCCGAGTGGTCAAACAATTTGCAAGCACTTTGCGAATCCACAAGATTGGGAATACCAGCCATAGTTGCCTCCAATCCAAGAAATCACATCGCTACAGATGCGGCAGTAGGATTGAGTGTTGGAGCTACTACGTTTTCAAAGTGGCCTGGCGAATTGGGCATGGCTGCCATGCGAGATTTCAAACTTACGCGTGAATTTGCAGAAATCGCTGCCAAGGAATGGACGGCAGTTGGTCTTCGTAAAGGCTATATGTACATGGCAGACCTTGCGACAGAACCACGCTGGAACCGCACAGAAGGTACTTTTGGAGAAGATGCCGATTTGTCATCAGCAATGATTCGAGAGATTGTTTTGGGTTTTCAAGGAAATAAATTGGGCAAAAACTCTGTCGCTATGACCACTAAGCATTTTCCTGGGGGAGGGCCACAAGTAGGCGGTCAAGACTCTCATTTTGACTGGGGAAAATTTGCTCATTATCCTGGCGGAAATTTTAACGATCATGTTAAGCCTTTTATAGCTGCTATAAATGCAGGAACGTCGTCTATAATGCCTTACTATTCAGCACCTAAAGGTAAAGAGTTTGAAGAAGTGGGCTTCTCTTTCAATAAAGCTATTATTGATGATTTGTTACGTAAAAAATTAGGATTTAAAGGTATTATAAATTCAGACACAGGCCCAATAGAAATGATGCCTTGGGGTGTAGAAACGTTGAGCATCGAGCAGCGATATGTAAAAGCCATAGAAGCTGGAGTTGATATTTTTTCAGGTGCAGCTGATCCAACAGTATTGCTCAATACTGTAAAAAAAGGTTTGGTTAAAGAAAGCCGAATAAACGAATCGGTGAGTAGATTGTTAAAGGAGAAGTTTGAATTGGGCTTATTTGAAAATCCATTTGTAGATGTTGATGCTGCAGAAAAAATAGTTGGAAACTCTGAGTTCCAAGAAAGAGGAGATTTGGCATTTAGAAAGTCAATTGTTTTGTTAAGAAACGATGATAAACTATTACCTGTTACTAAAAGTACAAAGGTTTATTTTGAATTTTACAAAGAAGAAGGCGGAGGAAGAGGCCCTCAAGCACAAACTCCAAAATCTCCCATAAAAGTTTTAAAACCTGAAACAAAGGCCGAAAACATTGAATTTGTTTCTACAAAAGAAGAAGCGGACATTGTGCTTCTCTGGCTTTTTCCAACTACAGGAGGATTGTTTAGTTCGGCCGGAAAACCGATAGAATTGAGCCTTTCGAAGAATAAAATTGATGTGGCTCATGTCAATGAATTAATAAACAGCAAACCAACAATTGTGGTAATCAATTTCTCTAATCCTTGGGTGATAGATGAAATAGATAATTCAAAAACTGCGACAGTTTTGGCTACGTTTGGAACTTCTGCCGATGCTCTGATTGATGTAATTTCGGGCAGATTCAATCCAACAGGCAAATTGCCTTTTGCTATTCCAAGTTCAGAAAAGGCGGTTTCGGAAAACAAATCTGACTTACCCGGAAGCAGGGAAAATCCTGGATATGCTATGTTTAATTTCGGAGAAGGTTTGGGATATTGAAATTTTAAATAGATTTCACTTAAATAGCAGAATTTTTTGATTAATATTCTGGAAAGAGTGTGTTATTCTTAGTCAAAATAGTTATTTTTAATGTAAAAAAAATTGAAGTCTTTAAATCGTAAAATTAAAATAAGTGACATTAACAAAATCTGTGTCATCGGTATTCAATCAAATAAATAATTAATTTCAACCAAAAAATCATAATGACTACAAGAAGAGAATTTGTAAAAAAATCGATAATGGCTGGTGTGGCCACAGGGTTTTCTGTAAAAAGCTATGGAAAAATTATAGGAGCTAATGACAGAGTAAGAGTGGCCTGTGTAGGTTTCTCTGACCGTCATCGTGCTTCGCATGTTGGGCCTTTTGCTGAATTACAAAAAGAAATGAACTTCGAAATGGTGGGACTTTCAGATATCTGGAATCGCCGTCGTGAAGAAGGAAAGGCGTTTTTGGATAAGCAATTAGGTGCCAATGTAAAAGTTTATAGAAACAACGAAGAGCTGTATGCTTCAAAATCAGTAGATGCAGTTATGATGTCTACTGCTGACTTCCAACATGCTATGCATACTATTGAGGCTGTAAAAGCAGGTTGTGATGTGTATGCTGAGAAGCCTTTGGCTGAAACAATGTCTGACAACCGTGCAGTTTTGAAAGCCGTTAAAGACTCTAAGAAAATAGTTCAAATCGGTTCACAAAGGAGATCAGGACCAAACTATCACGCTGCTGCCGATTTTATTAAATCTGGTAAGTTTGGCGATATCAAAATGGTGGAATTGATGTGGAATGTAAACCAGCCGGGTCGTTGGAGACGTCCTGATTTAGTGGCAAGCTTGAAAGAATCTGATGTGGATTGGAAAAGATATTTGTTAAATCGCCCTTATGAAAAATTTGATCCAAGAAAATATCTTGAATACAGATTGTTCTGGCCGTATTCATCAGGTATCCCTGGCCAATGGATGAGTCATCAGATAGATACGGTACACTGGTTCAGTGGATTAGCTCACCCAAGAAGCGTGGTAGCTAATGGCGGAATTTACCAATGGCAAGACGGTCGTACCAATGCTGATACCCTCACTGTGGTATTTGATTACGGTCCTGCTGATCAGCCGAAGAATGGATTCCAAGTACAGTTTACGAGTAGATTCTCAAATTCAGCTGGCGATACCAAAGAATTGTACTACTCAAACGGTGGTATGATTAACCTAGACACCAACGAAATCTCTGACACTGGTGGTTTGAGAGAGCGTGAAGCAAAAGCAATGGGCATGAAGCCAAACTTGTTATCTCCAATGAAATTGGAAGGCTTAAAAGTAGCAACAGATGCCAACACTGGAGGTGACCCATTAACATTTGCTCACATCAAAAACTGGATGGAATGTGTGCGTAGCCGTAAAACACCAAATGCTCCAATAGAAGCTGGATATCAACATTCTATTGCTACAATGATGTCAAACGCAGCATACAGAACTGGCTTAAAAGTAACTTTTGACGAAAAAACACAAGAGATTTTAGTTGGAGGGAAGCCTTGGAAGCCATTTTGATTTGAATAATTAAAGCGTAATTATAAAAGAAGGAGAGTCGTTTGGCTCTCCTTTTTGTATACATTTATAACAATTTCATCACATCATTAAATACAACACCTATCATTAAAATTATATAAGCAACAATAGTAATATTTGTAAAAACACCCAAAAACTTATACATTGATTTATGGTTTTTAAAAGCTTCTTCTAATAAGAATGAATCATTTCCTAGAATTGCTTTTTTGGCTTTCGAAGAAAATCGCAATAAATAAATACATGGCATCAAATACATTGCAGCAATTCCAAAATATATAAAAGACATAAATAATCCGATTTTTGGCATAATCCTGTTTGATTGATTTTCAACGATAGAACGACTTAACAAAGAATCATAAGTGAAAGCCATAACAAAACCTACAATTATCATAAAGGCACACATTATAAAACCCATTATTGCCAAAAATTTAGCCCATTTGGCAGTTGTTTCTAGATAAGTTTTCGCAGTATCAGTAAGCTCTAGTTTTTCTTCAAATTCTGAAAGATCCATGTTTTGTTTGGTTAAATAGTGAATAATAATTTTATGCAAAATAGATAAAATATGTATTAATTGATATCGATTTCTTTGGCTTTGAAAATTCTTAAATTTCCTTCATAAAGTCTTTAACATCAGATTTTTTAAAGAATTTGATTATATGTATTATATGGGAATCTAAGAAAATGTGACTATTTTTATAGATATAACAATTACATAATATTTCTTTCGAATTTTCAACAGACCTTTGAATCTTAAAAACCTTTTTTATGAAATATCAACTTCGTTTATTAATAATTATCCTATTAGCTTTGGGTGCTTGCAAAAGCTCTAAAAATATCCTAAGTATAGCGGAATCTTCTGAAATAGCTAATCTAAAACAAGCAAAAATTAATCTTCCAAACGGCTGGCATCTGAGCCCAATTGGCAATAGCTTAAAGCTTCAAGATTTGCCACTTAATATGGTCGTTTCGCCTTCAAAGAAATACTTGGCGGTGACCAATAATGGCCAAAGTACCCAAAGTATCACTTTGATTGATGCAAAAACCAAGACTATTTTGGATGATAAAATGGTGGATAAAGCTTGGGTTGGCTTGACATTTAGCGTTGATGAAAAACAAATATTTGCCTCAGGTGGAAATGACAATAAAATATTGATATTCAATATTATAAATAATAAACTAGAACAAGCGGGGGAAATAATATTGGATAAACCATGGCCAACAAAAGTCTCTCCGGCAGGATTGTGTGCCACAAAAGATTTTATTTTTGTAGTAGCCAAAGAAAACAATACAGTATATCGTCTTAATATTGCTAAAAAAAGTATTGAAAAACAGGTCGTTTTACCTGCAGAATCTTATACCTGTATGCTTTCGCCAGACAATACTAAACTGTATGTGTCGCTTTGGGGTGGTGCCAAAATATTGATTCTTGATGCTATGAGTTTGGAGACGATCCATGAAATAGAAACAGTTAAAAACCCCAATGATTTGGTTTTGACCAAAGACGGTAAATACCTATTTGTTTCTCATGGCAATGACAATACCGTTTCTGTTATTAATACTTTAGAAAACAAAAAGATTGAAACTTTGTCTTGCTCATTATATCCTGATGCACCTTTGGGTTCTACGCCTAATGCCGTGGCTTTAAGTTCGGACGAAAAATCCTTATACATAGCCAATGCCGACAACAATTGTCTTGTGGTTTTTGATGTAAGCGAAAAAGGGAAAAGCATTTCGAAAGGATTTATTCCTACCGGCTGGTATCCAACCTCTGTAAAAACGATCGGTAAAGAAATATTTGTATGCAATGGTAAAGGCTTTTCATCATATCCCAACCCTGATGGCCCCAATCCAGTAAGCTCAAGAGATCCGCAGTTTAAAGGGGCCAATCCTCAGGCGGTTCGGGGTTCTCAATATATTGGAGGACTTTTTAAAGGAACTTTGTCTTTTTTTGAAAAACCAACAGAAGCTCTACTAGCCGAATATTCAAAACTTGTTTATGAAAATACGCCTTATACAAAAACCAAGGAAATGTATACTGAAGGTGAAATAGGTAATCCGATTCCTAAAAAAGTTGGGGATGCATCACCTATTAAATATGTTTTTTATATCATCAAAGAAAATCGCACCTACGACCAAATATTGGGTGACGTAAAAGAAGGAAATGGAGATTCTACATTGTGTTTATTTCCAGAAAAAGTAACGCCAAACCTACATGCCATAAGTAAAGAATTTGTGTTGTTGGATAATTTTTATGTAGATGCCGAAGTAAGTGCCGACGGACACAATTGGAGCACAGCTGCTTATGCCAACGACTATGTAGAGAAAAACTGGGTAACGAGCTATGGCGGTAGAGGAGGTACCTATGATTTTGAAGGTAGCCGAAAAATTGCTCATCCAAAAGACGGATTTATTTGGGATTTTGCCATTAGGGCAGGCAAAGACGTTCGGTCTTATGGAATATTTTCTTATTCTTTTAAAAACATGTCTAATCTTAAAAACTACTATTGCAAATCGTATCCCGACTATAATTTAAGCATCAAAGATATTGACCGTGTGAAAATTTGGAAAACTGATTTTGATTCACTTTTAGCGATAAACGAAGTGCCTAATCTAAGTTTGGTACGATTGGGCAATGACCACACAGCGGGTGCAAGGATTGGTATGCCTACCACAAGTGCCATGGTAGCCGACAATGATCTTGCAGTTGGTCAATTTATAGAGCATTTGTCAAAATCTTCTATTTGGAAAGAAACTGCTGTATTTGTCTTGGAAGACGACGCTCAGAATGGCTCAGACCATGTAGATGCCCACCGCTCGCCAGCGTATCTGGCTGGAGGATTTGTAAAAAGAGGTTTTGTTGATCATACAATGTATTCCACTTCAGGTATTTTGAGAACTATTGAGTTGATACTTGGCCTCCGTCCAATGAGCCAATACGATGCTGCAGCAACGCCACTTTGGAGATGTTTTTCTAAAGAATCTTCGGATTTGGGCTACATAGCCCGTAAAAGTAATTGGGACTTAAACGAAATGAATGTGGCTGTAAATGAAAATTCTATAAAATCAGGGAAAATGGATTTTTCGAAACCTGATTTGGTAAATGACCTTGAACTGAGCCAAATTGTTTGGCAGTCGATTAAAGGCTTAAATAGCCAAATGCCCGCTCCAAAGAGAAGTGCTTTTTTGAAAGTTTCAGAAAAAGATGATGACGATTGATTGATATTAAAAAATTAACCTAATTTTTAATAAAGTCAATAACGTATTTTTATAAATAGAACTCGCTCTTAAGTTTGACAAAATCAAGAAAATAAGGTGTCTTATAACATACTAGAGCCTAATAGGTAAATATTTTTTTATGTGAACATTTGGGTATAAAAAATAGAATGAATATTAAACCTTGGTAACAGTTTATTGTCCAAGGGATTCAAACTATTATTTCTATGATTAAAATAAGCCGTTTTATAGTTTTTCTACTCATTATTTTGGCTTGTTCAAAATCTAAGATTTCAGAACCAACACCTATCGAAATAAATCAACAATCACCCAATATCGTTTTTATTATTGCTGATGATATGGGCTGGGATGTTTTTGGTCAATACCCCGGAATTGATGGTACAAAAGCAAATACACCCACACTAGATTCGCTCGCAAAAAATGGAATAAGCTTTACTAACTTTTGGGTGAATCCAGAGTGTGCTCCTACCAGAGCTGCCTTGCTAACAGGGAAATATGCCTTTAGAACTGGAGTAGGTGGCGTACAAGCTCCCCAAACCGCAACCTTGAAAAGCTCAGAACTTATCATTCAAAAATACATCAATGATAAGACTTCCAACTCTTACGCAACGGCCGTGATAGGCAAATGGCATGTTTCTGGAAATACACCTTTAAATGCTCCTGAGACTTTTGGGGTAAACTATTATTCGGGTTTCCTCAGCGGGGCTGTATCAGATTATTACAATTGGACCGAAACCAGCAATGGCATTCAGAAAAACATCACGGATTATGCTACCACAAGATTAGTGGACAATTCGGTGTCTTGGATACAAAAACAAACCAAGCCTTTCTTTTTGTGGTTGGCATTAAATGCTCCACATACGCCGTTTCATAGACCGCCGCTAAACTTAATTAAAAATCAAACACTTTCTGCTTCGGTAGCCGCCATTAATGCAGACCAATACAGCTATTATCTTGCTTCTATTGAAGCCATGGACAAAGAGATTTCAAGATTAATAGCTTCATTGTCAGTGTCTCAAAGAGAAAATACGGTCTTTGTTTTTATAGGAGATAATGGAACACCAACACAAGTGGCTCAAAGTGTTTATAAAAAAAATGGAACAAAAAGTACCCTTTTTCAGGGCGGGATAAATACTCCATTAATAGTTTCTGGCAAAAATGTAAGTCGAAAAAATGAAGTCGAAACGGCTTTGGTTCAAGCACCAGATATGTTTGCTACTTTTGCGGATATTGCAGGAGCAGGCAACGAAAATTATCAAGATGGCGTAAGTTTTAAAAAACTATTGTCTGATGCTACAGCACCAAAAAGGAGTTTTGTTTACAGTGAATTTTTTGGAAGTTCGCCCGCTACCAATGATGGCTTTACCATAAGAAATGAAACCTATAAATACATAAGTTTGGAAAATGGCAAGGAGTATTTTTTTGATTTGGTAAATGATCCTTTCGAAAAATCAAATCTGCTTGCAGGTACTCTAAGCAAAGAGGCCCAACAAAATTTAGATAAATTAAAAACTATAAAATCAAATCTATAAATTAGTATATGAAAAATTCCATTTTGTTCTCTTTCGTTTTTTCATTTGTTTTGATTGGCTGCTCACAAGACGATGCAGAAACCGCCACACCAGAAGTTACCAATTCAACAGATGTGCCTGCTGTTTATGCTAAAATTTATGGTGCCACTTCTATTTCGTCAGATGGTACTTATGTCACTATAAAAACAGATGGTGTTCCTGATCACAAAAGCTCCTATTATGCCACATCAAATGCACTATATGAAGCGTATAGTGGTACAACTTTTGGTGGAAATACATTTAAAAAAAATCCAAATAGTATTTCAACCCAATCTTTTACATTTAAAATCCCTCAAAATCCAAAAGTAGCTACCAATCATGCTGCTACACCGTTGGGCGTTATTGGCGTGGCTTTAAATGGTGTTGCCTTATACAATCAATATGCAGGGCCTAATAATCAGGAGTTAACAAGTGAAATTGCGAGTTTTGATAAGTATTATGGTCACCCACAACAAACCGGGCAATACCACTATCACGTAGAGCCGCTTTATTTGACAACCGTAAAATCTACCAAGTCAGGTCTAATGGGATTTTTGTTAGACGGATTTCCGGTTTATGGTCCAGAAGAAAACAGTAAAGCCATAGTTAGCAGTGATTTAGATGCCTATCATGGGCATACACATACTACGGCAGACTATCCTGCAGGCATATACCACTATCATTTTACGGCAGATGCTCCTTATTTGAATGGAAGCGGATATTACGGAACTTCAGGCACTGTTTCAAGGTAAATGAAAGGCCTATTTTTTGTTTTAGCTATTGCATTATTTTTTTCTTGTGATAAAAATAAGGAAGAAACGGAGATTTCTATACCTACTATTTATTCCTTGAAAAACGCTGAAAATATTACTCTTAAAAATGACACCGTATTTTTTGACAACAGGAAATATGATGGATATTTGTATGAATTAGCTGAAAATCAAAAAGATACAATTTTGTTGGAAGGGTATAAAGACGGGCTTTTGGAAGGAGTTCAAAAGAAATGGTATGAGAATAAGCAAATCATGGAACTAAGACATTATTCTAAAGGCACAAAAAATGGAGCACAAATAGCTTATTGGGAAAATGGCCAAAAGAAGTTTGAATTTACTGCTAAAAATGATGCTTATGAAGGCGAAATGAAAGAGTGGACTTTCGATGGGAAATTGATTCATTTGGCAACTTACAAAGATGGCCAAGAGGATGGCCAGCAAAAACTGTGGTATGATAATGGGAAAATCAGGGCGAATTATGTGATTATCAAGGGTAAAAGGTTTGGATTATTAGGCACTAAAAATTGTAAAAATGTTTCGGATAGCGTTTTTGTTGTTAGGTAGTATTTGGATTATGGCTTGTTCAGAAAAACAAAGGGAAGAGATTGCCTTGCCCTATTACAATGAGCCAGATTTTACGCCGATTTTTATACAAAACGAATCTGATATAATTACTAAAATCACACATCAGATTTCCGATTTTTCTTTTCTGGATCAGGACAGTACCAAGATTACCCAAAGTGCAATTGAGGGTAAAATTCATGTGGCTAATTTTATTTTTACCTCATGCGGATTGATATGCCCTACAATGACGCAAAACATTAAAATAGTGAGCGATAGCTTGAAAAATGACCCAGAAGTTATATTGCTATCTTATACGGTTACACCTTGGATAGATACGCCTGCTATTTTAAAGAAATATAAGAAAAAACACGAAATCCAAAATCCAAATTGGCATTTTCTGACAGGCAACAAAAGTGAAATTTACACTTTGGCTCGCAAAGCTTATTTTGCTGAAGAAGATCTAGGTTTTAGCAAAGACAGCACAGAGTTTTTACACACTGAGCACATCGTTTTGGTAGATAAATCTAAGCGAATCCGAGGTGTCTATAATGGTACATTGCGTTTAGAAATGCAAGAATTGTTAAATGATATTAAGACTTTGAAAGGGGAAGAGTGAGGTAATCTTCTTTGTTTAAAATTCTTTTTCTCCAAATTCACTGCTCGGTAGTTTAACTTTCTTCGGGTTTTGTCTGAAATTATAAGAAAGGTTAAACATAAAGATATTTACTTCTTGGATGTAATTTGTAGTAGTAAAAAAATCATTTCCAAAGGTGGTAATTCTTTGTTGGTTTACATTCATTTTGCCTAAGGAGGCATTTTGCCATAAAAGCGATAGTGTAAATTTGTCGAGTGTCTTTTTTAACGTAAAATTTGGTTGATAGAATCTCGAATCTTCGCCTTGAGCTGTATTTCTTGCTGACAGATATGATAAATTAAACTGGGTATTTAAAGATTTGGTAATCTGATAGTTGAAATTTGTGTTGATAGAATAAACCCAGCGTTTTGTATTTACTAGTACTGAATTATCAAACAAAGTTCCGTTCATTTTCAAGCTATAAAGATTTCCTCCGATATATAGTTTTAGTTTTTTAAAAGGCGAGTAGGTAATATTTGACTCCGTTCCATACAGTTGAGCTTTGCCGGCATTGGTATATATTCTGTTGAGAATTGTGTCGTTATAAACACTATTTACACGATTTACTATATCTGTAATTTGTTGAGAATAAACATTCCAATAGAAGGAAGCTTTTTTGTAATCTTTCGTTATTCCAGCCTCGTATAAACCTATAAATTCGGGTTTGATATGCGGGTCTCCTTGTTCCAGAGTCTCACTATGTTCACGTTCGGGATAAGGGTTTAGCTCGTTGTTCGTAGAACGTTGCACACGCCTGCTGTAGGCAAGTTTTAGTCTTAAATCACTTTTGAGATAATACAATATATTGGCAGAGGGGAACAAATTAGAGAGTTTTAAAAGCACATCTTCAGGCCTATTTTCTGCATTGAATTTCCTAAAAGCATTCTCATAACGCAGTCCCGTGGCAAACTCTAGCTTCTTATAAATTCCAGCATACTGCGTATATACACCATGAATTATGTTCTTTACATCAATATTTGCGGAAAAGTCTGGGTTTACGACCAATGGTGTAAAGTTGCCAGTTTTCTCTTCATACACAAACTTGCCTTTTTGATTTTGCGTTCTATACTGATATCCAAACGATAATTTTCCGATGCCAATACTCTGCTCATAATCGGCTTTTAGCCTTATGGCATGTAGAGGATTGGAGCCTGTGTTTAGGGTATATTGTAGCGTATCTGAGAAGTTTAATTGATTGAGATTTCGGTTTTTGGTAAATCCGTCTAAAAGAGCATATTCGTAAAGTCCCGAAATGGCAAGAGATGATTTTTGGCCAAATGTGTGCAAATAATCTAGATTATAAACGTTGAACTTACCTGACTTTAGCACCAAGTTGCTGTTGTAGTACTGATATCTGCTAATGACTTCATACGTTTTCAAATTCGTCTTAGAGTTGTCATAAAATATATTTGCAGTGCGGTACTGGTCTTTTTTTCCAAGATATATACCTCCAGAAAGCTCGTCTTTTGATGAAAATTTATAGGAAGAAATAGCCCGAACGCCATAATTCTCTCTTCTGAAACTACGCTCTCCCACACTCGGGAAATTTGTCAAGATACCGCCAATAGCAGTATTTACACCTCCTTCTCTTCTCCCTGCGATATCGTTTTTTAGGTAATTTACAGACAAGGCATTATCCCATTTGTCTTTTTTGAAGGTAATAGTACCGTCAATTCCATATCTAAGTGGATTATTTTCATTAAAGTAGCTTTTCAAACGAGGCAAGCCATATTGGCTATTTATAGTTGCATTCAGGCCATTGGTTGTGCCAGTTTTGGTAATAATATTTATTATGCCAGCCTTACCATCTGCATCATATTTAGCCGAAGGGGCAGTTATCATTTCTATTTTTTCAATCGTATTTGCAGGTATTTGAGACAGCAATGTGGCCGCATCTATTTGGCTTGGTTTGCCATTTATTAAGATCAAAAATCCTTTAGAGCCTCGTACCATTATTTCACCCTCAGCATTTACCATCACAGATGGAATATTTTTCAACACATCGGTAGCAGTTCCGCCTTTAGCTACCTCGAATTGTTCAGCTTTAAAAACTTGTTTTTCTAAATTACTTATCACTTGTCTTTTTAGGCCATTTACCACCAATGACTCCAAAAGCTGACTTAGTGGTGACAATGAAATAGCACCCATATTTAGGTTTTCTGAAATTTTATCAAATTCTACTTCAATAATTTTTGATTTATAGCCAATGTACTCCACTTTGATGAGGTATTTATCCTTTTTTACCCCAACAAATTTAAATGTACCTTTATCGTTCGCTATTTCCGCCTTTAATGGATTGGCTTGTGCTTTTGATTCCATTTTTACTGTTGCAAAAGCCAAAGGTTCTTGGGTAAGGGAATCAACCAAAAGTCCCTCAATGGTTTGGGCAGAACTCTTGAAATTCAAAAAGCATAATAATATAAAAAAGGGGGTAAGACTTTTCATATTTTCTAATTCCAATTTTTTAGGGACAAGTAATTTAACATTTAAAGTTAATATTAGTTTTAAAAATCGACCAATTGCCTTTTTTTCAGGATAACTTTACAATTCTAAATGGTATCGATTTGAAAAGATTTTCTACAAAGAATAATTTAGCGAAAAACGTTTTGCATGTCCGAAACAAGCATATTGGTCAGTATAATTTTGAAGCCTTAATTAAAACTTTGCCTGATTTGAAAGGTCTAGTTTTTGAAAACAAATTCGGCACGCAAACCATTGATTTTGCCAATCCAGAAGCTGTCAAAATGCTTAATAAAGCACTTTTAGCTTATCATTATGACATCAAAAACTGGGAAATTCCTTTAAATTATCTTTGTCCACCGATTCCAGGCAGGGCTGATTATGTGCATTATTTAGCAGATATTTTGGCAGACGAAAATGGAGGAAAAATACCCCAAGGAAAGACAATTAAGTGTCTTGATATAGGTACAGGTGCCAACTGTATTTATCCCATTATTGGCCATCAAGAATATGGATGGAGTTTTGTCGGAACAGATATTGATTCTCTTGCTGTTAAAAAAGCCGAAGCAATTGTAAGTCAAAATGAAAATCTAAATGGCGATATTGAAATAAGGTTACAAAGCAATAGTAAACATTTTTTCAAAGGCATAGTCAAACCAGACGAAAAGTTTGATTTGACGATGTGTAATCCGCCATTTCATGCATCAGCTGAGGAGGCGGCAGCTCAAAGTCTGAGGAAAGTGAATAATCTTACAGGAAAACAAAATACAAAAGCAAAGTTAAATTTTGGTGGTAAAAACAACGAACTTTGGTATGAAGGAGGAGAGCTTTGGTTTATAATTTCTATGATTCGGGAGAGTGTAGCATTTGCAGATTCCTGCCGATGGTTTACAAGTTTGGTTTCAAAAAAAGAAAACCTTGCCGGTATCTATAAAGAATTAGAAAAGGCAAAAGTAAAGCAAACCAAAACCATAGAAATGGCTCAGGGTCAGAAAGTTAGTCGGTTGGTGGCTTGGAGTTTTTAGTGGTAGCAATTTTTCAAATTGCTAAATAGCATAATGTGAATCTTTATTTGCTACAATTTGGAAAATTGTGCCACCGTCGTGCTACTTCGCCCGCTCAATCGCCTTCAAAAGTGACCATTCATCGTTTGTATCGCTAGAAATTTCCCATATCATTACGCCTGCACAGCCACGTTGTTTGGCAAGTTTTACTTTTGCCTCGATCGTAAATATCCCATTGTAAAACGCTCCCTTCCAATAATCATCGTAAGGACTAGCCCCGTCTTCTAGTAATTTTTTATAGTTCGGCCCGTAATTTCCCATACCTTTTTTTGAATAAAACGGTAAGCCAAGCGTAGCTTTCTGTGCTGGTAAACCTCTCTCTATTAACCAATAATCTAAACTTTTTTGGGCGAGAGAATAGGGTGAATGAGCACGGATATAGTCTGGTCCGTAGTCATCATCATAAGCCATCAGATTGAGCCAATCCATTTTCTCAAATGCTTCTTTTTTTGTACCGTAACCTTTCGGTCCATACGAAATCACGGCAGCCGTAAGTTTTTTGTTTTGTTTATGCAAAGCATCAGAAAGCTCATCCACAAGTGCCACGTAATGATCAGCAGATGGACTGTCTTCATCTGGATATTCCCAGTCAAGATCTACGCCATCTATGTTATATTTTTTCACAAATTCCATCACATTTTTCACAAATGTGTGTCTTCCTTCGGCTCTTTCTGCTATTTTGTGAAAACGGGTATCGTCGCCGCCGCCATCTCCTATGCCCCAGCCACCTATCGAAATGAATATTTCTTTTTTGTTTTTATGCACAAACTTTTCGGTTCGTATCAAGTTTTCTGGATTTCTGAGCGACAGTAAAGTATCTCCCGTTTTGGCAGGTATCGCAAACGCATAATTGATATGTGTCAGCAAATCTATCTGAATTTCCTCTGGATTTTTCGTAGGTGTGTAGTATCCAATTACTTTGAATTTTTGAGCATTTGCCGTCATAAAAACACAAATACCAAAAAGGAAAAGAAATGCTTTTTTCATGAAATGTTTTTTTTACAATTTACTAAAGTTTTTCCTGAAGTTTGAAGGATTTTCGCCAGTAACTTTTTTAAAAGTTCGGTTAAAATATGATAAGCTTTCAAATCCAGAATCAAAACAGGCTTCTGAAACATTTTTGGCATTCATTAGCAGACGTTTGGCATTGTTTATTCTATAATTGTTTAGAAATTCTATAAAGCTAAGTTTAGTCATTTTTTTAAAATATCTACAAAAAGCAGCTGGACTTAGGTTGCTCAATTCGGCAACTTCGTCTATTTCTATTTTTCTATTAAAGTTTAGTTCAATAAAACTATAAAGAACTTTTAGTCGAGTTTCCTCTTTTTTGTTGAATTGGCTTTTGGGTATTTCTCGATGTAATAATTCAAAATCTTCCGCCTCTCCAAGAATTTTTAAAATCTCTAAAATAGAAATAAACTGCTCAAAATAAGGAAGTTTGTGTGCTTCTTTAAATTTTTGAGTGATCAGAATTTTTGTTTCTTTTCCAAAAGATATCCCGAATTTCGATTTTTCAAAAAGCTTATTTATGGTCCTTAATTCTGGCGTAATAGCTCCTTCTCGAAGCAAAAAATCAGGTTTAATATGTAAAACAGTCTTTTTGTATTCTGTTTTTATGCCATAATCAAAGTTTAGATGTGGAATATTGGACCCAATAAATACCAAATCGCTCTCATAATATTTAGAAATATGTTCGCCTACATGTCTTGTACCTTCTTTTGCTTCTATAAAAACTAGCTCAAATTCTGGATGAAAATGCCAAAAGAAGAAGTCGTTTAGTTTTGGATTTATGAGCCAACTAAACGAACTATTTTGGTTTTCATAGTTTATGTTTTCTAAAGTAATTTGTGATGCATTTAACACAATAATAATGATTTGTAGGCTTTTTTTGTTTAAAAATATCAATATTGTTCAAATATAGGCAAAAAAACTAAAAATTGTTTTTGAATAAATTGTTGAATTTTGTTTATTAAAAAACAAAACCTTAAATAGAATGGAAACAGAAAATATGGGAATGGTGCCCACTATGGCTCCTACAATGATTCCCAACACCAATCACCTTGACAAACCAGGCAATCCATCCACTGCTACCAGTAGTACAATAGCTCTCAATGACCGCTCAAATGGCCAGCCTTTAAGAGTCTTGAGTGAAGAAGATTGGACGTTTTGGAAAGAAAATGGCTATGTGATTATTAAAAATGCAGTTACAAAAGAGCAAGCCTCAGCAACGGCGAACTTCCTTTGGGAATTTGAAGAAAAAAATCCTGAGGATCAGTCTACTTGGTACACAGCACCACGAGCCGAAATGCAAATGAAAGAATTGGCAGGCACAGGAATGGTGGAGGTTTATAACAATCAACATCTTTGGAATAATCGCCAGATGCAACGCGTATATGACGCCTTTGTGGACATTTGGGGTACTGAAAAACTTTGGGTGACTATAGACAGAGCAAACTTGAATTTTCCAATTCGACCAGGGTTTGAGTACAAAGGATTTATCCACTGGGACTATGACCCCGAAACCAAACCCGTAAATGTGCAGGGCGTATTGGCACTCGCTGACCAAACTGACGAAAACATGGGAGGCTTTCAATGTATTCCAGAATTATACCGCACTTATGATACTTGGAAACTTACTCAACCCGAAGATCGCCATCGTTTCCAGCCCGATACCTCAGCTTTTGAGGGACAGTTTCATAAAGTAAAATTAGAGGCCGGGGACTTGTTGATTTTCAATAGTTTAGAGCCGCATGGCATTCAGCCAAATCGTTCTACTGACAAAGTTAGAATAGCACAATATATCTCCATGATGCCTGCTGAAGAAGATAACGAAGCCATGCGAGATTGGCGAGTAAATTCATGGAAAAACCGAATTGCACCGGAAGGTTATGCGTTTCCAGGTGATCCAAGAAATTGGGAACAAACTAAATACGAAACAGCTGAGTTGAACGAATTAGGCAAGAAATTGCTGGGTTTAGAGAAGTGGTGATTCTTTGAGAAATACAAAGATTTCTGAAATTACAATATGTATATTGTGTATATAAAACATATTGTATATTTTTGGTAAAAAAATCTTATGCGTAAGAATATAGATATAGATAATGTAACGCTAACTAAATTAAAAATACTTTCGGTATTTGAAAATTCTAGCGTAAAGGCTCTTATGGAAGAAGCAGTAAGTTTTTTTGTAGATTACAAAGAAAAAGAGCGAGTTGCATCTTTAAGCGAAGAAGAGAAAGAAGATTTGGGTTTACTTCTTTTAATGCAACAGGCAAATAGAGAAGATACCGTAGATAAGGAGGAAATAATGAATATCTTGAATAATTAATGGAGGTTATATTTCTTCGTTCTTTTTTAAAAGATATTCAGAAAATAAGTGATGACAACCTGAAAGATGAGATCAAGAAAGCTGTTTTTGAGATGGAGAATTTTGAAAATATTCAAGATTTAACCCAAATAAAGAAGCTAAAAGGACATCCATTTGCTTATCAGAAAAGAATAGGAAATTATAGATTGGGTTTTTATTTCGAAAATAATAAGATAGAATTAGGTCGATTTGTGAAACGAAGTGATATATATAAACTATTTTCTTAAATTGAATTTGTAGCTATAGTTTCAAAGTGAAACATTAAGATGTCGACCTAAATTAAATATTTTTTGAAATGAAAACTCAACCTTATGTTACGCTTAATAACGGCATAGAAATGCCTTTGGTCGGTTTGGGTGTGTTTGATATGCACAATAAAGAGGCTGAGCAAGCTATGGAATGGGCTCTTGAAACTGGCTACCGTTTGATAGATACGGCCGCGATGTACCAAAATGAGCTGCAAATTGGAAATGCTATTAGGCACAGTTCGGTGGCCAGAGAAGAGATATTTTTAACTACCAAGGTAGACAATGCTGACCAAGGATATACTTCAACTTTACGTGCTTTTGACCACAGTTTAGAGTTGCTTCAAACTGACTATGTGGATTTGTATTTGGTACATTGGCCAATAAAACAGAAAAGAAAAGATACTTGGAAAGCTTTAGAAAAAATCTATGAGTCGGGCAAAGCTCGGGCAATCGGGGTTGCAAATTATCTAGAGCCTTTTTTAGAAGAATTAGAGGCGTATGCGGATATAGTGCCAGCCGTAAATCAAGTGGAATTTAGTCCTTTTTTAAATTTGGAAAATCTTCTAAAAAGATGCCAACAAAAAGGCACGGTGCTACAAGCATACACCCCGCTTGTAAGAGGCTTAAAAATGAACGACGAGCGATTAGTAAAATTGAGTAAAAAATACGGAAAAACACCCGCCCAGATTATATTGAGATGGAATATTCAAAAGGGAGTTTCGCCTATACCAAAATCTAGCAACCTACTGAGAATCAAAGAGAATTTTGATATTTTTGATTTTGAAATATCTGAGGAAGATATGAAGCTTATGAATACTTTTAACGAAAACTTTAGGGTGGTAGACGACCCGATGGATTTTTTATAATTCAATATTCGTCAGTTGGTCTACGCCTTTAACAACAATTGAATTTGCTCCAATTTCCAAATTTTGACCAACCACTTGCATTCCAGTTAAGAAAATTTTCAAATCAGGAAAATTTTGTTCTAACTTTTTTATATAAAATTGGACATCGTTTTGAGATGGCAAAGACGTAAAAGCGGTAAAAATCGCTGTTGGCTTATTGTTTTCTACCACAAACCTAACATCTTCGAACGGCAGACTCTGGCCGAGATAAATGACTTTCTTTTCCTCTGACTTGAAAATATAATGGGCAAACAATATTCCTATTTCGTGATATTCTCCTTCAGGAGTATAAACCACGACAGACCCTTCATTATTATTTTTTACTCTAGGCAATTTATCTATTTCTACCATGAGTTTTTGCCGGATAAGATTCGTCATAAAGTGCTCTTGAGAAGGCCCAATAGAGCCAGTAAGCCAAAGAATCCCAACTTTACCCAAAAAAGGATAAATGACATTTATCATCGTATTTTTAAAACCGTGTTGAGCTATATTGCTGTTAAAAGTATCCTCAAACGCTTCCTCATCAATGTCTATCATTGCTCGCGTGAGAGACTTTATCTGGTCAGGATATTGTAGCTGAACTTCGGTAATCGTATTTACTTCAGATGTAAGCTCTTCTGAACTGAGTTTCGCTATTTCTGAAATCTTGTAACCGTGATCTTTAAGCAAAGAAATATTCAAAATCTGCTTGAGGTCACTGTTGTCATAATAACGAATGTTGGTATCGGTTCGTTGAGGTTGAATAAAATTGAAGCGTTGTTCCCAAATACGTAAAGTATGAGCCTTGATACCTGAAAGTTGCTCAAGGTCTTTGATGGAATAACTGCTCATTTTTTGTAGAGTTTTTGGTAACAAATATTAAACAAAAAAATAAATAGAATGTTTAAAAAACATTTTTAATTTCCCGAATTTTTAAAATTCAAGCTATCTAATAGGCTTTTAGAATGGAAATATTCTTTTGTTTTTAATTTTTCAGTAAAATATTGACCATAGTTTTTACAATTTGAAGGCTTTCCAATGTTTTCATTTAATTAATACCTACATAAATTGGCTAATTTAAAATTGCTTATATTTGAGAAAATATTCCAAGAAATGGGTAGGGGATTGGGTTTTAATTATTTGAAAATTAGTCGATTGTATTTATTTATAATCGGCCTGTTGAGTATATGTATAAACCTCAATGCTCAGTTGAAAATAGAGGTTGAAGTTGTTTCTCCTTTAATCGACCCAAACCGACCTTTGTATCTTGCTGTCGATTACAACAAATGGAATCCTAGCGATCCCAAGTTTATTTTAAAAAAGGAATCTGATAATATTTATTCAATTGTTTTAGACAATCCTCCGGCTGCTTTTGAATATAAATTTACACAGGGTAGTTGGATGATAGTAGAAGGAACGCCCGAAAGCGAAGGTCTGCCAAATAGGAATTATGATGCTAAAAGTAACACCACGAACTTTATAAAAACGGCGATCTTAGGTTGGGAAAAGCAAGTGGCTTATGATATAACTTTGGAGAGTATTCCAGAAAACACTCCAAAAGATGCTCAGATTTTTGTTACTGGAAATTTTAACAATTGGGAACCTAGCAATTCCGAATATGAGCTAAAAAAGAACATTCAGGGGCAATTTTACATAAGAATTTATACGGATTTAGAGCAGTTGGAGTTTAAATTCACACGCGGCGACTGGGGCTCAGTAGAGGCAAGGGAAAGCGGAAAGGCTCGACCAAATAGGATAATTTTTCGGACTTCGGATATTGATAATAGGAACGTAAAAATTTCAATTGATGGATGGGAAGATTTATTGGGAACGTTGCATGTTTATTCTTTATTTGATTTTCTTCTTTTGTTTTCTGTTTTTCAAGGATTTTTGTTAATAATTGCGATTCCTATTATTCAAAATTCCAATGTTGAAGCTAATCGTTGGCTTATTTTATCAATAATTATTTCTTCCTTCGGCACTTTTTTCTACATCATTTCTAACTTTCAAAGCTTCGTAAATTTTTATCCTAGGCTTGTTTTAATACCCGATTTTCTTTATTTTATTTATGCTCCAGTCTACTATTTTTATTTGTTGAAATTACTTTTCAATGTTAAGTTTTTGCCCTCAAGGTGGTATTTGCATTTTTTACCTTTATTAGTCCAGTTTTTTGTTTATCTACCTTTATTGTTGAAAAACGACAAAACTTTTTTGGTAGAGTTGATGGATCAAAAATCAAATTTTCTTTGGGTTTTTGCGGGTAGTGGTTTTCTTGGCTTGATATGGAATGCTTACTATTGGAATCTTTTTAGAAAAACAATCAATACCTACAAACAGGAGTTTCAAATAAATCTATCTTATGAGCAAAACCTGAACTATTTAAACACTGTTTTAATCATTCAATTTATAGCTTTATGTTTTTGGGCATTTTCGCTCATTTCTATGGTCGCGGGTTGGTATTTTAAGTTTGATAATATTAGATTAACCGAAATAAGTGTTGACCTCACATGGCTGGTTTTTTCATTGATTATTTATTTCGTAGGATATTTTGCTATACATCAGTCTGAAACTTTTAAAGCTCGTCCTCAGAAAATATCGATTTTTGATGATATGTTAGACACAACAACTATTGGCCATCATAAAATCCTAAGTCAAGAAACTGAAAGTTTTCAAAAAGAAATTGAAAAGCTTGAGAATTTTATATTGGAAAACCAGCCATTCAAGAATCCCAAGATAAGTTTAAATGAATTAGCAACTCAGGTAGATATTCAAGCTCATGTGCTTTCCAAAATCATCAATGAACACTACAATCAAAACTTTTTTGACTTTATAAATAGCTACCGGGTGGAAGAATTTAAAAGGATGATAAAAGAGCCAGAATATCATAATCTTACTTTCCTTGGATTGGCGTATGAGGTAGGCTTTAATTCAAAAACAGCTTTTAATCGTTCCTTCAAAAAAATCACAAATCAGACCCCAAGAGAGTACCTTGAGAGTCTCAAGGACAACTAAAAATTGGTGCCATTTTATAAAATGGCACTATTTTTTTCTTTATCTTTTTAATAATCAGCAGATTAAGAAAATAAATTTTTTATTAGAAAAATACAAAATGGGGCGATGGCTGTTTTATGGCAAGCTACCTTTGTGTCTGAAAATACTGATAATATTTAGATGCAAAATCCTATTTTTAAGCTTTTCATTGTATTGTTTTTGGGTGGCATTTTATTCTTTAAATGTAGTAAAAATACTGCACCCAAACCCAGCTTCTACTTAGGAGGAGACCTATCCTATGTAAACGAAATGGAAGATTGTGGAGGTGTTTATAGAGAGAAAACCAATAAGGTTGATGCCTTCAAAATTTTTGCTGATAAAGGTGCCAATATCGTTAGAGTTCGTCTTTGGCATACACCAACTTTCAATCAGTATTCGTCTTTGACAGATGTAGAAAAAACCATAAAAAGAGCAAAAAACGAAGGTCAAACGATTCTTTTAGATTTTCATTACTCTGACAACTGGGCTGATCCTTCAAAACAAATAATGCCTGCAGCATGGCAAAAAGCGAGAAGTCTAGCCATACTTGGCGACTCGGTTTACAATTACACTTTATCAACTCTTGAATATTTTCGTCAGAAAAATCTAAGCCCTGAAATGGTACAGATTGGCAACGAGACCAATATTGGAATCATTCAACACCCCGATTCTGCAAGTGATGGACCTATTAACTGGGCACGAAATGCATTTTTGCTTAATAAAGGTATAGAAGCAGTGACTTTTTTTAACCAAAAAAATAATGTGCAAGTGGAAACTATGCTCCACATAGCTCAGCCTGAAAACGCAGAACCCTGGTTTAAAGATGCAGCACTAAATAATGTTAAAAACTACGATTGGATAGGTTTAAGTTATTATCCTAAATGGTCAAAGTTTGATCTAAACCAACTGGGTACTACAATGGCAACATTAAAATCTACTTATAGTAAAAGAATAATGATAGTAGAAACGGGATATCCATATTCGCCTAAAGAGTTTGATAAGGCAAACAATATGTTGGGAGCTGATGCGGCATTAAAAAACTACCCGATATCTCCCGAAGGCCAGTTGAGTTTTATGCTTGACTTAAAAACCAAATGCAAAAGTGTTGGGGCAGAAGGTATTATTTATTGGGAACCAGCTTGGATTTCTACGAAATGTAAAACGCAATGGGGTGAGGGCTCCCATTGGGAAAACGCCGCCTTCTTTGATGCTGGCAATGGCAACGAAGCCCTCCCTGTTTTTAAATTTTTCAAATCAAACTTTTAATATATTTTATACTTTAACTAAATTTTTTTTCAAATGCAAAAAAACAAACGCTTTCGAAGCTTAAAGTCTTTCAGCCTTAACCTTAGGTCATTAAGTTTGACTTTTGGTTTGCTGTTGATTTTAGGAAACGTTGCTTTTGCCCAAAAAACCATAACGGGAAAAGTAACAGATGCAACCGATAAGTCAGACATGATAGGTGTGACGGTTTCGGTAAAAGGCACCTCTACAGGTACTCAAACTGACCTTGATGGTAAATATTCCATTGTGGTACCTGACAATCAGACTATTTTGGTCTTTTCTTTTATTGGAAAACACAGCCAGGAAGTTGTGGTAGGAAACCAAACAATGGTAAATGTTACCTTAATAGATGATGCCACCATTCTGGGTGAAGTGGTAGTTATTGGCTACGGTTCACAGAAGAAAAAAGATCTAACCGGTTCTATTGTTTCGGTTTCTTCAGCAGACTTTGTAAAAGGACAAATTACCTCGCCAGAGCAATTGGTTTCGGGTAAGTTAGCCGGTGTGCAAATCACATCTAATTCTGGAGCTCCAGGAGCAGGAAGTACAATCAGAATAAGAGGAGGCTCATCATTAAATGCTAATAATGATCCTTTAATAGTATTGGACGGTATGCCATTAGATAATTCTGGCATTTCTGGTTCTGCTAACCCCCTAAGTATGATTAACCCTGCCGATATCGAAACTTTTACGGTTTTAAAAGACGCCTCTGCTACAGCTATTTACGGTAGTCGTGCATCAAATGGGGTTATTTTGATAACAACCAAAAAAGGTGCAAAAGGCAAACCAAGAGTGAACTTCAGTACAAATCTTTCTTCGGCCATGCCTGCTAAATACGTTGACGTTCTTTCAGCAGACGAATTTAGAGATTTGGTAAATTCAAGAGGAAACGCTACCATGAAATCCTATTTGGGATCAGCAAATACAGACTGGCAAAAACAAATCTATAGAAATGCCATTACCACTGACAATAATTTGAGCATAAGCGGCACAAAAGGTAGCTTACCATATCGTATTTCGTTAGGATATTTAAACCAAAATGGTATCCTTAAGACTTCTAACATGGATCGTACTTCGGCTTCGATCAACCTTAGTCCTTCGTTTTTAGAGAATCACCTTAAAGTGGATGTAAATCTTAAAGGTTCGTTGACTAACAACACTTTTGCCAACCAAGGAGCCATAGGTGCAGCAGCGTTTTTTGACCCTACACAACCTGTTTATAGCGGAAGCGAATCTCTAGGTGGTTATTTTGAATGGTTAGATCCATCTACAGGCAACCCGAATACCTTGGCAACACTTAACCCATTGGGTCAGTTGATGCAAAGAAATGATGTTTCGGATGTGAAAAGATCTATCGGAAATATCGTTTTTGATTATAAATTCCATTTCTTACCAGAGTTAAGAGCAAATCTAAACTTGGGCTTTGACGTAGCTAAAGGAAATGGAACGGTTAATATTCCGGCAAATGTGGGTATGAACTTCGCAAGAGGCGGAGTAGATAACATTTACGACCAACATAAAACCAACAAAACTTTAGAGTTTTATTTAAACTACGTAAAAGACCTTCCAGGCATCAATAGCAAAATAGACTTAATGGCAGGATATTCTTATCAAGATTTCTTGAAAGACAATTCTAACCTTGACAAAAACATAAATGGAGACGTGTTTGCAGATATTTTCTACAAAACGCAGAACACTTTGGTTTCGTTTTACGGAAGAGCTAATTACAATATGTTGGACAAATACTTATTGACTGTAACTTTACGTAAAGACGGTTCCTCAAGATTTGCACCTGAAAATCGTTGGGGTCTTTTCCCTTCGGCAGCATTTGCTTGGAAAATCAGCGAGGAAGGTTTCTTGAAAAACTCTCAGGCTTTGTCAGATCTAAAACTAAGACTTGGATATGGTGTTACTGGCCAACAAGACGTATTGAGCGATTATCCTTATCTTCCAAAATACACGATCAGCCAATCTACTGCTCAGTACCAATTTGGTAGTTCTTTCTTCAACACGCTTCGTCCAGAAGGATACGATGCCAACATCAAATGGGAAGAGACTACTACAATGAATGCCGGAATAGACTGGGCATTGAAAACTGCAAGGATTTCAGGTAGTATCGATATTTATAATCGTAAAACCAAAGACTTGTTGAGCGTGATTCCTGTGCCTGCAGGTTCTAACTTGACCAACAGAATATTGACAAACGTAGGTAATATCGAAAACAAGGGTATTGAATTTAATATTAATACTACGCCTATTCACTCAGAGAAATTTAACTGGGACCTTGCTTTCAACATTACAAGAAACATCAATACGATTACCAATTTGACAAAAGTACCTAGCCCTTCATTCCCAGGTATTTTAGTGGGCGGTATATCTGGTGGTGTGGGTAATACCGTGCAGATTCATACTGTAGGATATCCAACCAATACGTTTTTCTTATACCAACAAGTATATGACGAAAACGGCAAACCTCTTGAAGGAGTTTACGTAGATTCTAATAAAGACGGCGTAGTAAACACCTCGGATTTAGAAAGATATAAATCGCCTCAGCCGAATTTCTATTTTGGTATATCTTCTCAGTTTAATTATGGCAAATGGTTCGCAGGTTTTGTAACTCGCGGAAGTATCGGAAACTATGCATATAATAACTTAAACTCTACTGCAGGTACGTTTAGAACTAGTTCAAACGCTTACCTAAACAATGTCGTTAGAAACGCTACGGTAACTGGTTTCGAAAACTCTCAATATTTCAGCAACTACTATTTAGAAAATGCCTCGTTTTTTAGAGCAGACAATATCAACCTAGGGTACAATTTAGGGAAATTGAAAAACAAAGTGGATGCTACTATTTCAGCGAATGTTCAGAATGCCTTCGTTATCACTAAGTATTCTGGCTTAGATCCTGAGATTTCGGGTGGAATCGACAACAACATTTATCCAAGACCACGTACATTCACTTTAGGATTAAACCTTGGTTTTTAATTTAAAAAATTAGTAAAAAATGAAAAATTTAAAAAATATAAGTAAAATCGGTCTTTTAGCTGTGGGTTTGGTGGTGAGCCAATCGTGCGTTAATGACCTAGATCGTACACCTTTTATAGAGGTTACTTCAGCTACGGTGTATACTGACCCAGCAAATTATAAGCAAATATTAGCTAAAATGTACGCTGGTTATGCAGTTTCTGGTCAACAAGGACCTGACGGAAAACCAGACATCAGCGGTATAGATGAGGGTTTCTCAACTTATCTACGTCAATATTGGAAAGCACAAGAACTTACCACTGACGAAGCCGTGATAGGTTGGAACGACGGAAACCTTCGTGACTATCACGACATGGACTGGACATCAAGCAATGAGTTTGTAACAGCTATGTACAACCGTATCTATTATCAAATCACGCTTACCAATGAGTTTATCAGAGAAACTACTGACGCAAAACTTAAAGACAGAGGGATATCTGCCCCAGAAATATTAACATATCGTGCGGAGGCTAGATTTTTGAGAGCATTGAGTTATTTCCATGCTTTGGATATGTTTGGCAATGTTCCTTTTGTAACAGAAGCAGACGCCGTAGGTTCGTTTACACCAAAACAAACAACCAGAGCCGAGCTTTTTGCTTATATAGAATCAGAGTTAAAGGCAATTGATGCTGACCTGGCAGCTCCAAAGACTAACGAATACGGCAGAGCAGACAAAGCTGCTGCATGGACGCTTTTGGCTAAATTGTATCTGAATGCACAAGTTTATACAGGCACTGCTAAAAACAACGAAACCTTGGAGTACTGTAACAAAATAATCGGAGCTGGATATACTTTAGATGCAAAATACGCCACATTGTTCCTTGCAGACAACGACAAGTCTAAAGAGGTGATATTCCCGATAACATTTGACGGTACACGTACCAAAACTTGGGGTGGAATGACTTTCTTAGTACATGCTCCAGTAGGTGGGTCCATGAACCCAGCTGAATTCGGAATCAACGGCGGATGGGGCGGTATCAGAACCACCAAATCATTCGTTCAGAAATATAGCGACATCACAGGTGCTACAGACCAAAGAGCTACTTTTTATACCAAAGACCAAAATCTTGATATTGACGACATCTTTAAATTTGCCGATGGTTATGCTATCACAAAATATAAAAATGTTACTTCATCAGGTGCGAAAGGTTCAGACATTGAAGGAAATTTCCCAGATACTGACTTTCCAATGTTCCGTTTGGCAGACGTGTATTTGATGTATGCGGAGGCAGTACTTAGAGGAGGTACCGGTGGTACAACTGCCGAAGCGGTTTCTTATATCAACAAATTGAGAGAAAGAGCCTATGGAAATACTTCAGGCAATATCACAAACATTGATCTTAACTTTGTTCTTGACGAGCGTGCACGTGAATTGTATTGGGAGGGACACCGTCGTACAGACCTTATCCGTTTCGGCAAATTCTCAGGAGGCACTTACCTATGGCCTTGGAAAGGTGCCGTAAAAGACGGAAAAGCTGTTCCAGAGTATCTGAACCTTTTCCCTATTCCTTCATCGGATATCGTGGCCAATCCTAATCTTAAACAAAACACAGGTTATTAATTTTTAAACTTTCAAAAAATGAATAAAATTTTTAGAAATATAGCATTTTTCGTGGGGACATTGATATTAATGACCTCTTGCGAAAAAGACCAACTGAAAGCAGTTTTGAATTCTTCTGCTACGCCAGTTTTGTCACTTTCTGCACCTAAGGTAGTGCTCACCAAAGACGGTGCAAACAACGATGTTTTAACTGTTTCATGGCTAAAGCCCGATTTTGGCTACGATGCAGGCCCAGTTTATACTATTTTGATGGACAAAAAAGGAGGAGATTTTTCTAAAGCTTTTTCTTTCAGTACTGGCACAGAATTGACCAAATCTTTCAAAGGAGCTGAGCTAAACAGTATACTTCTAAACCTTGGTTTAGCCGCTGGATCGGCTTCAGACTTAGACGTAAAAGTACAAGCCAAATTAAGCGATAAAGTAGTCCTAACATCTGCTTTATCAGGATTTAATGGAACCGCTTATCAAGACAAACTCGACCTTTCATCTCCTTGGGGTGTAGTAGGTAGTGCGTACAACGACTGGGGTGCATTTGCCGACGCTCCGTTTTACAAAACTGGCCTTGCCGATGTTTTTGTTTCTTACGTAACCCTAAAGGACGGCGAATTCAAAATCAGGAAAAACAATGATTGGGGTGTAAACTACGGGGACGATGGAGCCAATGGAACCTTAGAGGCTGGTGGAGCTAATATAGTTTCAAAAGCAGGAAAATATAAAATCACTTTTGATGCTACCAAATTGACGGTTAAAATTGAGAAATATTCATGGGGTGTAGTAGGAAGTGCTTTTAATGATTGGGGAGCTACTCCAGATGCACCATTAACCTACGATCCATTCTCTGACCAATGGAGAGGCGTTGTTACGCTTAAAGACGGCGAATACAAAATCCGTCAAAACGAAGATTGGGGTGTAAACTATGGAGATACGGGAGCAAACGGAAGCCTTGATGCAGGTGGCGACAACATCAAAGCTACAAAAGGCACGTATCTGATAACGGTAAATTTCAATGAAAACAAATTTACAGTCGAAAAAATCACCAATCTTTGGGGTGTAGTAGGCAGCGGATACAACGATTGGGGTGCAACTCCAGACTTCACTTTTGCTCCTGATTATGGCAATTTCACAAAAGATTTTGATACAAAAGGTATTTGGTTGGCTCAGAATGTTGCTCTAAAAACTGGTGAGATTAAGTTCAGAGCCAATAGTGATTGGGGCTTAAACTATGGCGACGATGGTGCTGATGGTACATTAGACGCTGGCGGTGCAAACATCGCAGTTACGGCAGGGGTTTATGATATCCAATTGGATTTCTCAAAAAGCACTCCGACGTACAAAATCACTAAGAAATAATACGCAAGTATTCATTATAGGTTAAAGTCGAATCTGCACGGAGGTTCTCTGTGCAGATTTTTTTAACTATTTTTATTCAAGAGTATTGGGCGGCACCCTAAAGGGTCGGGCTATACGTTACAAGTCCTCGCGGCTTCGCCAGCTGTGGGCTTTTAACTACTATCCCTGCCGCTTATCGGTCTTTAAAAAAGCATTTATTTAAACTCTAAGCTGTGAAGAAACATTTTTTAGTTTTAGCGATAATCGTGGTCTCATTTGCCTGCAAAGATAAAACTACAGATCCAAGCTCCACTGCAGCACCAGAAGACCTCAAAAACTACCTACGTCCTGAAGGCGTAATGTTGCAAGGTTTTTATTGGGATGTGGAACCGCGAGGAGAATGGTGGAATACGATTTCCGCCAAAGTTGCCAATTGGAAAAGCATTGGCGTAGATAGACTTTGGTTACCGCCCGCATCCAAAGGCATGTCAGGAGGGTTTTCGATGGGTTATGACCCTATGGATTATTTCGATTTTGGCGATTATGACCAAATGGGAACAACTGAAACACGTTTCGGCTCACGCAAAGAACTAGAAAACTTGATTTCTACAGCACACACGGCTGGTATTCAGGTTGTTGCAGATATCGTTTTGAACCACAACAGTGGTGGAGAACTGGAGTTTAACCCGTACAGAAACAAAAACACATACACACTTTTTAGGCCAAAATCAGGACGTTTTTTCAGAACAGCCAAAGATTTCCATCCCAACGATATTCATTCTAAAGACGCCGAAGCATTGTTTTTTGAAGAACAAGACATTTGTCACGATCAGCCCAATGTGCAGAAATGGTTCTGGAAGTCCGATTCTTCAGTAGCAAAATATTATAAAAATACCATGAAGTTTGACGGTTGGCGGTTTGACTATGTCAAAGGATTTGATCCGTCTGTTATCAAAGCTTGGATGACAGAAGTTGGCGGTTTTGGTGTTTTGGAGGCTTGGGACGGAAATGCTGAATACCTAAAATCATGGGTTGACAAAACCGGAAGTCGAGCATTTGATTTTGCAGCATTTTATAACCTTGAGCAAGCCCTTGACGGAAGCAATATGACAATTCTAAAAGACCGAAACAGTCTTTTGAAATTAGACCCTGCCAATGCCGTCACGTTCGTAACTAACCACGATACTGAGAAAGACACCAACCAAGGAAATCGCATAGGTTCAGCTCAAAATAAACTTTTGGCTTATGCCTATATTATGACGCACCCAGGATATCCTTGCGTGTTTTATTTAGATTATGAAGCTCAACTTTCAAAACAGAAATTAGAAAAACTTATAGTTATAAATCGCTCTTTGGCGGTAGGAACGTTAAACGTGCTTTTTGCGGATTTGGAATATTACATTGCCCAAAGAAACGGCGATAGCAAAGTGCCAGGATTAGTAGTGGCAATTAATAATGGTGCGGTTACCAAAACCCAACAAGTGGCTACTAGATGGAAAAATGCCACACTTTATGATTATTCTGAAAACACCACCAAGACTATTACAACCGATGCAAATGGGAGAGCAACCATAGAAACACCTGCAAAAAATTATACGATTTGGTCATTAAAGAAATTTTAAAATGATGAAAAAAATACTTGTAATATTATTCCTTATAGCGAGTTATTCGCTTTCTGCCCAAACCATTGAACACTTTGAGCCTTCTTCTTGGTGGATAGGTATGAAAAATCCAAAAGTTCAGGTTTTGGTGCATGGTAACAACATCAGCCAAGCTTCCGTATCTGTAAATTATACAGGCGTAAAGCTGTTGAAAATAAATAAGGTGGAGAACCCCAATTATCTTTTCCTAGATTTACAAATAGCAACAACTGCAAAGCCTGGCACAGTAAAATTTAATTTTTTGCAGAAAAACGGCGAAAAAGTAAGCCAAGATTTTCAACTTCTTGCCAGAAAACCAAATGCTGCTCAAAGAAAGAGTTATGATAATTCCGATGTAATATATTTAATCACACCAGACCGTTTTGCCAATGGTAATCTTGAAAACGACAATCTGCCAAATTATCCAGATAAACTAAATAGAAGCTATGAATATGGCCGCCATGGAGGCGATATTGCTGGTATCAGAACTCATCTTGATTATATTTCTGACATGGGCTTTACGGCTCTTTGGCCTATGCCTTTGGAAGAAAACAACATGAAAGAGCAGTCCTATCACGGCTATGCTATCACAGATTTTTATAAAATAGATCCTCGCTTTGGTAGCAATGAAGATTATAAAAAACTTTCTCAAGAAGCTAATGCTAAAGGCATAAAACTAATTCGTGATGTAATACTTAACCATTGCGGATCAGAGCATTGGTGGATGCAAGATTTACCATCTAAAGACTGGATAAACAATGATGGCAAATTTACCTCAACCAATCACCAAAGAGAAGCCCAACATGACCCGTATGCGGCTAAAGCTGATTTAGAAAAACTGGTTCAAGGCTGGTTTGTGCCTTCTATGCCTGACATGAACCAACGCAATCCTTTTATGGCTAACTATTTGATTCAGAATACGATATGGTGGATTGAGTATGCAGATTTAGCCGGACTTAGAATAGATACTTATCCTTATTCTGAAAAAGCATTTCTGACACGTTGGACCAAAGCTGTTTTAGTGGAATATCCAAATCTGAACATGGTGGGCGAAGAATGGTCGACCAACCAAATCGTGACTTCCTACTGGCAAAAAGGCATGAAAAACGCCGATGGATATGTTTCGTATTTACCAACAGTGATGGATTTTCCCTTACAAAATGCGATGATTGAAGGCCTAAAAGAGGACGACAAACAATGGGGAAAAGGGATGCTAAAAATTTATCAATGTTTATCGAATGATAACATTTATGCAAACCCGAATAACCTTTTGACGTTTTGCGACAACCATGATATGAACCGCTATTTTACTCAATTAAACGAAGACAAAAATCTTTATAAAATGGGTTTGGCCATGTTGTTTACTATGAGAGGAATTCCTCAGTATTTTTATGGAACTGAGCTAGGGTTTGCTTCGCCAAAAGAAAGAAATGATGGTAAAATTCGTGCGGATATGCCAGGAGGCTGGATTGGTGATGCAAGCAATGTTTTTGAGAATAAAAATCTTAATCCATTGCAGCAAGAACTTTTGGAATTCAATAAAAGGATCTTGAATTGGAGAAAAATCGCCACTGCCATTCATTCAGGAAAACTAACACAGTTTGCCCCAGAAAACGGTTTATATTCTTATTTCAGATACAATGAAAAAGAAAAATATTGGATAATTTTCAACAAAAACAGTGAAGAAACCACTGTTGATTTAAAAAGATACAAAGAGCTATTACCAGAAAACCCTAGTTTTTTTGATGTACTTGAAAACAAAGCTTTTGGAGAACACTTGAGTATTCCCGCAAAAGGTTTTAGGATTTTAAGGGTGAAATGAGGGTAGCAGATGAAATATATAAATTAATATTTTTTCCTGAAATTCTTAATGCTTTTTCCTGAAAATCATTGATTTGTAATAATGGAAATGGCTTTTTCTAAAAGTTCATCTCGATTTTGTTTTATTCCCTTTATAGTAGGTTCAACATAAATATTCGGTATTATACCTACTCTTTGAGTCTTTGTGCTATCTGGATAGTAAACACCACTACCGGTCATCCAGGTAGATAAACCACCTGGTAGTTGAATCAATGAAACATCACCGTCAGCTCCTGCAGTTGTACTCCCTAAAATAGTTGTGTTCTGACCTGCCCTAAAAGCCATAGCGGTAAACTCTGCTTGGCTTTGGGTTTCTTCATTTACTAACACCACTAATTTTTCTTTATATTCCTCAATGCCATATGTAATGCTAAGTTTCTGAGCGAATCGAAACTCCCCAGGAGTATTAAAAACAAAGTTTGTAAGACTTGCAAAAGGTGAATTTTTTTTAACAAAATATGAGCCAAGTGAATAAGGTACAAACGTGGATGGGTAGTTTCTTATATCGATTACTATTCCTTTGGTATTTTTAAAGTCTTTTATAATTTGAATTACATCTTCATCTGTTACTCTGTCAAGTGTTACATAGCCAACATTTCCCTTTAATATTTTGAAGGACTTTTCGCTGTTTATAATTCTTTTTTTGTCGTAGTTGTCCCAATTAAATAGAATAATTTTTTTGGTCGTTTTATCATTCAAAGTGATTATAAGCTCATTTGTTTTTGACCTTAATAAATTGGAACATACCATTCGCATTCTCATTGCATCATTTGAACCTGGACTTAATACTTTTCTTTCAGAAATTATGTCTTTAATTGGCCTCCCATTAATATGGGTTATGACATCACCCAAAGAAAGTGAATGATTAAACCCCTTTTCTAGTTGATAAACCACAATTTGTCCTTCAACATATTTTAATTTAATTGGAGCAAAATTATTACCTAGGTAATTATCTAATTTGTCTGCAAAATTTAACTGGGCATGACTATCATGAACTTCTCCGAGCAATTTTACAACTGTCATCTCATATTGTAGCTCATCTTTGGCATAAACAAACTCTGAGATATACATTTTTAAAACATCATTCCAATTGCCTTCATTTAGATACTTATAAGGGAAAAAGTACTCAATAATATTCCAATATCTATAAAGTGCTAATAATCTATACCCAGCATCAGGATATTGAAAACTTTTATAAGCATCTTCATTCAAAAATTCAGGGTTCCCAATGTCGGGTACTTGCTTTATATAATAATGTTCTTTTTGATTTCTATTACTATAAATGAAATGAAGGTTTTTACTTAGTTTTTTGGACACATTACTGGCATCCAACCAGCTGTGGTCTGCAAGTAAAAATGAGAACTTAGACGATTCGTAACAATGATTACAGGCTGGAATATTTCCTAAATCAGAAATCCAATCTACAAGAAGTTCATTTCTTGAAGAAGTATTTCCAGCTTCTAAATAATCAGGTAAGATTTTAAATAACTCATAGTCCCAGTTGTATTTACCGGAAGCAACAGCTGGGTGGTGATATTTTAGAAAGCCCCAAACTTTTCCAAGTAATACAAGGTCATTTATATCATCTATTGTCAATGAACCGAACTCAACTTTAGAACCTTTCGTATATTTTAAATTTTCAACTGAAGTAGTATTGTCGTTGCAGCTTAAAATTAAGAAGCTGATAAAACATATTAAAATCAGTTTCATTCGTTTGACGCTTTTATATTGTTAATTATTAAGTTCGATTAGATTTTTATCAAATTGCTTTGAGGTATTGATTTGTTCTTAAGTATTGCCTTGTTATAATTCAACAAATTTTTATCAATTTTATTATTAGGTTAGCTACTTTTACCTAATCCTCACCCCAACCTTTAACCCCCATGTTCCAATTTTTGAGGTAATTTTCTGTCCCAAAGCCGGATAGGAGGCAATTCCGTATTCTATTTTTGCAAAAAGCCTTTTTCCCAAATTAGCTCCCGCATCAAACCTGGTTTCGTGTCCTATAACTCTACCGTCGGTATCTTGTTTGATTACCTGATTAAAAAGTAAACTATAGCCGAAGAATGGCACAATGTTTTTTTGTTGTTTGAGATTGTGGGTAATATGAACCCCATAAAAAGAGATGCCATAGTTTTTGGTGCTTTTCTTGATAGGTGGAATGGCAGTATAACCCAATGGAAAAGAAATGTATGCAGCAGGCTTATTTTTAAAACCCGAAACCTGCCATCCGTAATCCAGAGCGAAAGCAAATCCAGTTTTTGATATATCTGTAAAATTAGACTTTCGGACACCCGTGTAGCCCATTTCAAAAGTGATTTTTTTTGGAGATTTTTCTAATTCTTGGGCAAAGGAAAAAAATGCCGAAAGAATGAAAAACAGAAGCAAGAGTTTTTTCATGAATGAAAATTTGTGAAACAAATCACAAATATATCTCTTTTGTTTCATAATTTTTGTGTCAAAACCGCCAAAACCATCCTAATACCTTCTTCGTAATTCCCTATTCTGATGTTTTCATTAGGTCCATGTATATTGTTGTCAGGATTCGGAATTCTTAAAGAAACAGCAGGCACATTTAGGGTTTCTATAAACGATGCCATAGGCTGAGATCCACCAGTAGCTCTAACTTTAATGTGTTGGTCAACAGCTCTTAACATCGCACTTCCCAGCCAAGAGCCTATCTCAGAATCCATCGGAGTTCTGAAGGGTAAAGAACCTTCTTTTTGTTTAAAGGTTGCCATGGTTTTGTATTTGGCTCTTTGTTCGTCAGTTGGAAAGCTATCGATTAGCGTTACGCCATTATTTACCAAATATTTACGAATCAAATCCATCTGCCTTGGGCCTGGTGTTTCGGGTACCAAGCGGAGGTCTAGTTCTGCTATTGCCATGTTGGGTATAGTTGTTCTGACTTCTTTTCCCACCCATGCTGCCCGCATGCCTCTTATATTGAGACTAGGAAACTGCATGGCTTCTTGGTAGCTTTCACCTACTTTTTCGGCTTCGGCTATACCTATTTCTGCGTTTAGATCTGCCATATTTTCGGGGATTTCAGCGAAAGATTTTTTGTCAGCAGCCGTTATTTCTACGCCATCATAAAAGCCAGGAATAATTACTCTTCCATCGTCGTCTTTCATTCCCGCCAGCAATTTGGCAAGTTTAAAGGCTGGGTTCGGGGCGTAGTTGCCATACTGACCACTGTGGAGGTTTTCCTTGGCACCAAACACCGTGAGCGTAGCAGTGGCTATGCCTCTAGCACCAAACATAATGGTCGGAATATTGGATATGTGCCGAGTGCCGTCCATAATAACGAGGCGGTCGGCATCTAGTAATGTTCTGTGTTTTTTTACCAAACTCGCTATAGTTGGAGAGCTCAGCTCCTCCTGAAAATCCATTATTACTTTGATGTTATATTCAGGCTTAATGTTTAGTTTTTTAAGAGATTTTAGTGCCGTAATAAAACACATGGCCGGACCTTTTGAGTCAGAAGCCGAGCGAGCAAAAATCTTATAATCAAGGTCAATGCTCTGTGCCAATGTTAGCCAAGAAACCTCTTTGCCCTCTTTATTTTTTAGTACAGGCTCAAATGGGCTTTTTTGATTCCATGCCGTGCTATCTACAGGTTGTCCGTCTATTTGGAGATAAAAAAGTACATTTTTTAGAGAAGGATTTACAATGTATTCGGCATAAAGATGAGGTATCCCATCAGATACAATCTCTTGAGTTTTAAAACCCAAATCTTTAAAAGTTGCCTCACACCAAGTTAAATTCGTACGGATTTGCGTTGGATAATTACCGTCATTAGGTAGTTTTAAAAATTCTCTAAATGTTTCCAATGAGTTTTTTAAATCGGACTTTGTGACATCTTGGATTTCTTTTTTAGAGAGCTTTTGACCCCATGCCGACAGGTTAAAACATAAAAGAATGACAAGGAAGATTTTCATATTATAAGGTTTTAGGTATTTAAAATACCCATTTGGTTTTTATGATGTGAATATAAATAAAAATTGGGAGAGAGGTAAGAAAAGGACATTATTATGGTATTTTCACCTAGTAGTCATAATAGTTTCAAGTAAATTTATTTTTGATACCTGGAGAAATGTGGTTTAAAAAGTAAGATTTCTCCAAGTATATCAATTTTCAAATAGTTTATCCATAGTTACTTCGTTTACAATTTCCTCTTGGTAATATTGGTTTTTCAAGGCTGGATAAGTGGTAAGTAGTGTGGTAAAAAGAGCTTTTTTGGGATCTGTAACATGCTTAAAGATTGTTTTTTTTATTCTTAGTTTTTCTGCATATTCTTTGGTAATGATGAAATTTTCCTTCGTAAACTTGGCCTCACATAGATTTACGCATTGGTCTGCTCTGTCTATCAATAAGTCTATTTGAGCACCGGGGTAAGTTTCATCTCCAGTAAACTTCCAAGAGCTTTGTTGTGTGATTACGCTTTCTATACCAAGTGCTTTTTTTATTTGAGAGATGTGCATAAGACAAATGTTTTCATAGGCATATCCGCTCCAAGCAGAAAAGCTACTTTGTTGTGAAAGAATTTCCCAAGAATTTGCTCCTGCATGTCTTTGTGGAGCTATAAATTTAAGATAAAACAAGGAGTATAAGTCAATGAGCTTGTATAATGTATCTTTCTTTTTGTTATGAAAGGGAGGGATTAAAATTACGAAGTCACTTTCTAGCAATTCTTCTAAGGCTCTGGTTAAAGAGCCTTCAGCTATTTTGGTTATTTTGCTAATATCGGTCCTAGACAAACCTTGAGGTTTTGCCGCCAGGGCTTCTATAATGCTCACATGATTTTCGGCATTTTTAAATATTGAATAATATAACTGAGCATATTCGTCAAATAGTAGTCCTTCTTTAGAGAAGCATAAGTTATTGATTATCTGTGTGGAACTTTGACCTTTTACGACTTCATTCAAATAAAAAGGAATACCCCCCATAGTCATGTAGAGTTCAAGTATCTGATATTGAGGGAGATTGATCTCTTTTGATTTTAAAAACAATTCGGTTTCTTGTAAGCTAAAAGGCGATAATTTTATTCGTTGGCTGACTCTATTGTACAAGCCACCTCTTGCTGAAATTAGTTTTTTGCGAATCCATGAGGAGGCCGAGCCACAGGCTACCAACAACACATTTTCAAGTTTAGCGGCGTGTTGGTTCCAGAAATATTCCAAAGCAGGCACAAAGCCCGATTTGGGGGAGTCTATCCATGGCATTTCGTCGATAAATACCACATGCTTTGTTTTAGTTGCTTTTAGGCCTTCTAGATAGTTTGCCAAATACCCAAAAGCCTCAAACCAAGTTTTGGGTGGTTTAGTTTCTTTTTTACCTTGGGTTTTGTTTAAATACACAGCAAAAAAATTAGCTAGCTGTTCACTTCTACTGGCATCTTTTGAACCAGTAAAGTCAAATACAATTTGGCTTTTGAAATGCTGCCTGATTAAGAAAGTCTTACCCACACGTCTACGCCCATAAACTGCTAAAAATTCAGACTCAGAAGATTCCAGAATTTTATTAAGTTTTGTTATTTCTTTTGCTCTACCAACGATTTTTGAATTATTTTCCATATACGATACTTGGAGAAATGTGTGTAAAAATATCACATTTCTCCAAGTATACAAAATTATATCTGGAGAAATGTGTTAAAAAAAGTGAGATTTCTCCACATATAATAGTATATTTTGAATATAAATATCAGAAAAACAGATGATTATATTTTTTTGTTTACAAAACTATAATATGATTTATTTTTTCTTCAAATTTCCTCTGAATCTAGAGTTCATCATTTGTATATATTCTTCAATGGGTGGAAGTCCCAGTTCCAGTCTCCTCTGATTGAGATTTTTAGGATCAATACATTTCTTTGGCTGATAAGAAGTTTCGTCTTCGTTCAACTCCATTTGAGTGCCATAAATCTGTTCTTGTGAGGTGTTCACCTTTACTCTGTCTGTCAAATATGCAAAATTGGCTTTTGATGCATTTTGGTTCAAAACTTCTTTCTCCATCAAGTCTAAAACAAGAATCTGAAAATCAGGATGCTCATCTTGATGTTGCATTAATAACCAAAAACTTCCAGAGCCTTCTTTACCGACCAAATCAAAACCTGGGAACCCAAATTGCTCCAAGATTTTTTTTAGTTCATGATAGTTTGAGCTATCAACTTGAATCATTTTTTCTGAAATTTGGTCTTTATTTAGATTTGTGGTAACTGGATCACCATTTTGAAGCTTTGTAGATTCATTTCTCCAAAACTGGTCTACTTTTTTTAGGCTGTCTAAGCGAGAAATTAAATTTCCATTTAAGGTTTTTTGGGAGAACGTTGAAAATGTGAGTAGTGTAAAAAATAGAGTAAGAAATTTCATGAAAAACGTGAAGCTAAATTTGAAATAATAGATCAAAATAGCTATAAAACTCCGTATTCTGATTGGTTCCATTATCAAGTAAGTATGGTCAATATCATAGACTCCCTATTTGCAGAAAAAGCAAGGGCAGTAAAGATAGCTTGCTCCGTAAGTTGCGGAAAATCTTTTAATATTTCGGCATGAGTCATTCCCGATGCTAGCCACCTAAGTACATCTGAAACCGCAATGCGTGTTCCAGAAATGCATGGTGTCCTAAACCTTATTTGTGAGTCAATACTTATCAAATTTGAGTTTGCTATCATATTGAAAAATATATTTAATCAAATATAAATGTATTTTTTAACCTTTTCATTACTTCGAAAATTATAATCTAACATGAAAACAATTAATGTATTGGAATATCATTAATTCCCCCTCAACTCACCCCAGCACCACTCCAAACTTCCTTATGTGGTTGCAAAAGAGCCAATGAGCCGTCTTTGTCTTCGGCCATCAGAATCATGCCTTGGGACTCTATGCCCATCATAAGTCTTGGGGCTAGATTGGCTATGAAAGTCACTTGTTTGCCTACCATTTCTTCAGGAGAGAAATGCTCCGCTATGCCGCTTAAAATCGTGCGTTTTTCTAAACCATCGTCTATTAAAAATTTCAACAGTTTCTTGCTTTTTTTCACGGGTTCAGCCTCCAATATGGTGCCTATTCTAATGTCCAGTTTTGCAAAATCATCAAATTGTATGTTCTCTCTTATCGGAGCCACAGTCTTTCCTTCCAGTTCATTCATGCGTTTGGCGTCGAGTAGTTTTTGTACTTGTTTGGTTATTGTTTCATCTTCTATTTTCTCAAAAAGCAAGGTTCCTGAGCCTATTTCTAGTCCTGCAGGCACCAAATCAGGATTTCCAGCATCCACCCATTCGCGTTGTACACCTTTTAAATTCCAGCCATTAAGTCTTAGTTGGTCATATATTTTTTGAGACGTAAACGGCAAAAACGGCTCGGCCACAATCGCCAAAGTCGCCGTAATCTGCATCGCAATGTTCATAATCGTTTTTACACGTTCTGGGTCTTCTTTTATGGCTTTCCAAGGTTCGGTTTCTGCCAAATATTTATTTCCCAATCTGGCAATCTCCATCATACCCGACAGGGCATCTCTGAACTTGTAGTTTTTTATCGAGTCAGAAACCTGACAAGGCAAATCCGCCAATGCCTTAAGCGTCAGTTCGTCTATTTCTAGCAGTTGACCTCTTTCGGGTACTATTCCTTCGTAAAACTTCTGCGTAAGCACCACCGTGCGGTTCACAAAGTTGCCGAAGATACCCACCAATTCTGAGTTGTTTTTGGTCTGGAAGTCCTTCCATGTAAAGTCATTATCTTTGGCTTCAGGAGCATTCGCGGCCAAGGCATATCTAAGCACATCTTGTTTGCCAGGAAACTCCTCCAGATATTCGTGCAGCCACACCGCCCAGTTTCTCGAAGTCGAAATCTTGTCGTTTTCGAGGTTCATAAACTCGTTGGCAGGCACATTGTCAGGCAAAATAAACGAACCTTCGGCCATCAATGTCGCTGGAAAAATAATACAGTGAAACACGATATTGTCTTTACCGATAAAATGCACCAGCTTGGTGTCTTCCGACTTCCAATAATCCTCCCAGTTTTTCCCTACCACAGCTGCCCATTCTTTGGTCATCGAGATATAACCTATCGGTGCATCAAACCACACATAGAGTACTTTGCCGTCTGTATTTGGCAAAGGCACCTTTACGCCCCAGTCCAGGTCGCGGGTCATGGCACGAGGCTGCAGGCCTTGTTTCAACCAAGACTGGCACTGACCAAATACATTCGGCTTCCATTCAGGGTGGCTGTTTACATATTTTTCTATCTCTGGCTGCATGCGGTCAAGCGGCAGATACCAGTTTTTAGTGCTCTTCATCACAGGTTTAGCACCCGATATCGTCGACTTAGGATTGATCAATTCGGTTGGCGAAAGCGACGAACCGCACTTCTCACATTGGTCGCCATAAGCACCCTCGTTGTGGCAAACGGGACATTCACCCACAATGTATCTGTCGGCCAAAAACTGTTGTGCAGCCTCATCAAAATATTGTTCGGTTTCAACTTCGTCAAAAAAACCTTTGTCATACATGGTCTTAAAAATCTCCTGCGAAGTCTCATGGTGAACCTGGTTGGAAGTCCGCGAGTAAATATCAAACGAAATCCCAAACTGCTCAAACGAATCCTTGATAATGCCGTAGTATTTGTCCACCACCGCTTGTGGCGTTGTACCTTCTTTTTTGGCCTTGATTGTAATCGGCACGCCATGCTCATCGGTACCGCTGATAAAAGCCACATCTTTGCCTTTCAGTCTCAAATAACGCACATAGATATCAGCTGGCAAATAACAGCCCGCCAAGTGACCAATATGAATGGGCCCATTGGCATAAATCAAAGCAGCGGTTACAGTATATCTTTTCGGATTGTTCTTCATCGTATCTTTCGTAGAAAATTAAGGTGCAAAGTTAGCTTTTTTGAGACAATTTTTGAGTAATTATTTATGCAATAGATTTCAATAAAAAAGAAATTTTATGTTTTTATTAATAAAAGTATTTTATTTTGCATAAAAAAAATGGTTTGTCGTTTTAATGGAGTTACATTTTAGATAAAATTTTATGACAGAAGAAGAGTTAAATTTGTTTTTAATTAAATCGCAGAAACTAAAATCAAAAAATATGATGGTTTTAGACAGAGAATCAAAAGGTTTGATTGATAGAATGAATGAACAATATTCAAATCATAAGAAAAAAGATAAATTTGCAAAGAAACAGAAAATTGCATCTATAATTTATCCAGGTGTTTAAATGTCAGATAAACCTGCCTTCGTAGTTATTGCAGGACCAAATGGCTCAGGAAAGTCATTTTACTCTTCTCAAAAAAGTGATGCACTTATTAGTGATTTCGAAATAAAAAGTTTTGATTTCGACTTGGCCTATTCAGATTTATTTCAGAAATTTATTTCTATTATGACTCCTCAAATAGAGGAAAATCTTGCCTTTAGAGTTAAAGAAACATTTGAAGAAAAAATAGAACGGGCACTTCAAAATAAAATGAATTTTTCTTTTCAGACTAATTTTGATAATTCAACTAATGATAAGTGGCGGGAAAAATTTAAAGCTGCGGGATTTAAAACCTACTTGTATTTTTTATATCTAGATAGTACAGAATTATGTAAAAAGAGGGTTGCAAAAAGAGTAAATGAGGGTGGTCATTTTGTTAGCGATGTCACTATAGAAACTAGATATCTCCTTGGACTTCAAAATTTGGATGCGTATTTCGACCTATATGATGAAGTTAATATTATTGATACCTCAGATTCAGAAAATTTAAAAAAGGTACTTAAATTTAAAAATTCTGAAGTTGTTTTTTTGAGGAGGGTTTAGGAGACATCATCTTTAAAAACCAGTTGATAAAGATTAATTATTATCTGCAGAAATTTATTAATCAATTCTAAAAGTTAAAGTTAGCTTAAATTCTTTGGACATGCCCCCGCCACATTCCGCTATCGCTACATGTGTCAGGGTCGGTGACCTTCGGTCGCAAACTTCGCATTTTTATGCTCGTTTGTACTCCCGCTTTTGTGTCCGGTTAAAGCCAGGCCACAAAGAGCTCCACGACGATCCCTCATGCTGCTTAAAGGGTATAGAACATAAAACGTTTCTTATTAATAGCTTTATAACAAGGTCAATAAACTATACAAATATTGTCTGATATCAGTAAGCTTTTGATTGTGTAAATTCAAAAAAAACCAAAATTCAAAAATTGTACTAACCATTCAGTAAAGAAAATCGCTGTTTTAGCTAAATAAAGTAAAGCTTCTTGTAATCAATTATATAGCTTCGTTTTTACAATTATTCTAATAAGATTTAGACGTCGGAATAAAATTTTATGGAGAATTGATATTGTGTTTTTTGTCAAAAACAATCTTTTGCGACTAAAAAAGACGCCGTAATTCAAAATCAATTCTACCAAGTTTTTTTATTCATTGAAAATAAAAATAAATTATGAAAACGAAACTTTTCTTTTTGTTGATAATATGTTCTCAAGTTTTGGGTCAGCAGTTACCATCCAAAATCTCAGGAGCAAATAGCTATTTCAAATTAGAAGAAACTAAAAATCATGAACTAAATAGAATGACTACTTTTAAGAGGTTTAGTTTGTCGAATATTAAAAATGGTTATGAAGTATTTGATACAGAATTAAATAAGTTCTTTTTTTGGAATGGGAAGGATTGGGTTTTAACTCAATCAAAGTCAGAGCTTAAACTCAGTGAAAGATTAGATGAATCTGATTTACAGTTTTCGATAGCTGCAATTTGTGCTGACAATAATGTTTGCGGAGATGGTGGAGGCGGAAGTGGTGGAGGGAATACGCTTTTTCCTCCCAATATTACCGCGACAAATGTTTTTATTTGTTCGAATGTTGGGGGCGGAAATCCTACTAATACTACTTTGACGGCTAACGGTTGTAGAGCTGCTGAAAAAGTACAATGGTATTTTGGTGCTGATATACCTTTAGGTTCACCTACCTTGATTCGGACTAAAACCGTTAATCCATCAAATACAACTACTTATTTTGCTACTTGCGTATCACCTTACAATTTTAATTTCGAGTCTAATCGCTCTAATAAAATTACTATTTCGAAAATTGAAACTCTTCCTACACCCATTGCCAGTGCTTTTCCGCCCATTATAAATGCAGGAAACTATGTTACCCTTAATGCCCAGGGATGCCCTATTGGATCAAATTACAGTTGGGCAAATGGTGTGGGTGTCGGCGATAATGTTGTAAAAAATCCACTCGAAACCACAACATATAGTGTGGCTTGCAAGAAAGAAGTATGCAAAGGAAATTCGGCTAATTTGGTGGTTACGGTTCTTCAACCTCTGGTTACAGCGTCGAGTGATAGCATTTGTTATGATTTGGGAACACAAACTAGTAATTCGGTCACCCTAACATTATCAAATTGCAGTTCATCTATTATTTGGAGCAATGGTGAAACTACTCAAAGTATTAATATCGAGCCTAGCGAGTCGGCAATATATTACGCGAGTTGTGCTATTCCAGGTGGTAACTATGTATATTCGAATCTCAAAAGCATACATGTTTCAAAGTCTCCAATAATTCAAAAAAATGTTGGGACCAACAATGATTTTGTTTTAACAGCCGCCTGCCAATCAGGATATTCCGTATTGTGGAGTACCTCCGAAACTACACCTAGCATTTCCGTACCGGACAATATTTTCGTAGAATATTTTGCATTTTGTATTTTTAACAATTGTTTTAGCAAGCCGACCAAAATAAAAATAAATGCCGCCCCTGTAATTTCTGCTAGCAAGCCTGTGGTATGTTATGGTCAAAATTTAACATTAACTGCCACGGGTTGTACAGGTACAGTTTTTTGGTATCGTAAGGATAATAATATATCTGGGTATTCTTTTGTGAGTTCAAGTAATCCATATTCATCTACAATACCTCTTGGTTTTGTTTCTGCCTATTCTTATAAAGCTACTTGTATAGATGTAACAGCTTCCCCGTATTCTAACGAAATTACAATTCCAATACAATCAGGCACAATTCCGCCAAGCCCTACCATTTCTATTAGCCCTATTGGTGGGATTATTAATCTTGGAAAAAACGTTACGCTGAGTTCATCAGGCTGTACTGGAAATACTACATTTTGGAGCACCGGAGAAAACATCAAACAAATAACCAAAACACCGGATATTACAACTACCTATTATTCATATTGCTATGCAGGATCTGGATGTCCTAGTAACTCAGCTATAAAAACTGTGACAGTTGTAAATGTGCCTCCACCTGTGGTTTCTTCTGTCAATAATAAAGTATGTTCGGGACAAAACACGGATTTGTTGGCAACGGGTTGTAATGGTACGGTACAATGGTATTTTAAACCTCAAAATAATCCATCTTCACCCTTTATTTTGGCAGGGTCTACAAACCCACTCAATATACCTATCTCTGAATCCTATATTTTTAAAAGTGAATGTCACGATTTAGGTGTTATTTCGGATTTTTCTGACGATTTAATTATAGAATTTTCTCCTAACCCTGTGGTAATAAATTTGACCGATAGTGAGCTTTCTTATGCTGCTATATTCATCAACGAATCTGTTGAACTACAAGCTTCAGGATGCCAATCTGGAGATACTTATTTATGGAATACCAATGAAACCACTTCGAGCATTGTGGTTTCTCCGCTAATAGAAACAACTTATATTGCAAAATGTGTAAACAATAGTTGCATAACTAATGGCAAGGATTATTTTGTGAAGGTGTGTCCAGATGTTCAAAGTTTTTTTTCACCTGGCAACAATTTCGGATCAACGCCTTCATCTCAGCCTTCACCCTCAAAGGTTATTTTGGCTAACAATACTATAAAAAATATTGGGACTAAAGTAGAATATCAGGCTTCTGAAAGCTTGTTGTTTCAACCAGGTTTTCAGGTAGATTCTGGGTCGATTTTTTTGGCTCAAATAGGGGGGTGTAAGGTACCCTCAGACACATTACCATAGATTCAAAATTAATTATTTTTTCTTATAACAATTTGTTAAGAAATATCCATTTTCTCAAAATTTAAGCATTTGTTTTTTGAATATATAATAGTTTCAAATAGCGTTTTATTCGTTAAATTTAATTTATAAATATCATGAAAACCAAAGTCCTATTTTTATCGATTTTTGTATTTGTTCATTTTTTCGCTTTATCACAAAGTATAGAATTAACGCCAAACAATACAATTAATATGCAAAATGCTGGAAACAACATTTATATTCAATCTAATGCAGTAATTGAGATTGTAGGACTCAGACACAATGGGTCTTTTTTAAGTCCCACAGCAACATTGTTAGATAATACCTTACTTCGGATGGAAGGTGCAGGAAATAATGGATTCGCATTTACAAATGCCAAAGCCAGAATTGACTTTACGGCAAGCGAAAACTGGAACAGCAGTAGTACCGGTTCCCAAATGAGGTTTTGGACCAATGCAAATGGAACGAATGCTATGCTGGAGCGGATGATTATTTCAAATAATGGAAATGTAGGAATTAATACATCTAGTCCCGATTCTAAATTACATTTAGTAGGTGGAGAAAATAATGGAACTACCGCATCGCTAAAAATCAGTAGTCCGGGAGCCAACATGATTCTGGATGGTAATGAAATAGATTCAGATGTTCCTATTTTTATAAATTATAATTCCAATAAAGATGTAAGTCTCGCTAAAGGCGGGGGATTAGTTTTTGTTGGTACTTTTGGTACAGGGATAAAAAGCATAATTAAAGAAACAGTTTCAATTCCCACTTTTACGGTATCGCCTAATAGTTGCTCAGCTGTATATGCTGATATGAATAATATTTCTCCTCAATCTACTTTTCATATATCTCCAGAGGGAGCCTTGGCCAATGGATTATTTATTGCCTATGCAAGGTATTCTTCTACTGGAGAGGTTGGAATTAGAATTTGTAATGTCACTTCCTCGAGTTCTGTCCAACCAGCAATTGATTTTCATATTACGGCAATTAAATAAAAAAATGTAGTTACAATTATTGAAAATACCATTACCTCAAAAACATTGCATATTTTCATATAAAAATTAGCATAATGAATTTATTTGTTTATAATTTAGAGAAAACTAAAAATATGATTATGAAAGGTTTAGCGATATTATTGGCGATTGTTTTATTTTCAGCTTGTGCGGATTTTAAACAGCAAGACATGGCGGTTAATTCACACTTTGAACTGGCCACTGCAGATGGTCAAACCAATAGTCCATGGGAAAATGGTCTTATTGATCATAAGATTGCAAACGTCACTCCACCCTATCCCGTACCTATATATTTTGACTCATTAACTCATCTTAAATATTCTGATAATCCGCTGTATTTTGCCAAAAATCATTTTAGATTGAACAACAATGTAAGTGAACCTATGCAAACTATTCAAGCTAATATCAATGCCATTGATGGTGTTTTTGTGGGTATAGTTAGACCCAATAGTACCTCAAGTATTTTGCCTGAAGAAGAGTTAATCATTGCTTTGGCTGTAGTTGAGAGAGTATGGTCCAGTTCTAATTGTCAAACCGAAAATGTGAGGTTTTTCAACAAAAATAAAACCAAATATTTTTTTAAATGTACCAATAGAGACTTAGGGACTTGGACGCGAATGTCATTAACTGACCCATTGATAGAAAAGTTTAATAACAACAAAAGGGGGTATTTTATTGGTAAAGACAATCTAGGTCATCATATTTTTCAGTATCCTTACACTAGTATGTACTTGTATATTGGCTATCATGGCACTTATGGCAGTACAAAAGAAAAACCAGAGCTTGTGGCTGTTGATAAGCCTTATTTTTCAAATGTGGAAAGTAATACTATTGGTTCGGTATTCACCAAATCTTCAGTTAGTCCACGGTATTTATCTACTATTGGTGGATCTGGGCCTCCAACATGTATAAACTTACCTTCTGGCCACTGGACCATAAGACCCTGTCCCAACAACTGTCCACAATGACATTAGGTAGCATTAAATTTGACTTATTTACGTTTTCTGCATTTTATAGTATGCTACCTACTTTGGTGGGGTTTGTTTTTTTTAAAAAGTTAAAGGTTTACTTTAAGGTGCTTTGGCTTAGTTTATTTTTGGGCAATTTGTTGATGTTGATTTCTAATGTTGATGTTTTATCAAAACACTTCAATACTCATTATTTCTATTATTATTCAATTCTAATTTCAGGTATTTGTTTCCCTCTATTTTTTTCTATTCTTCTTAGAAGGCTTCAAAATGTGATCTTGCTTTTTCCCATTTTTATAGTCATTTTTTTATCTTATGATTATTATAAAACGGGTTTCAAGGAGATGAATATTTTGCCTTATATATTTATCGATTTTTTTAATATTGTGGCTTGCATCTTGGCTTTTAGGCTTATTTCAAAATTGGATCTTTCTTTAAAGTATTTTCTGGGTATTCACCTATTTTATTCCTTTTATGACGTTGTCATAAACTTCGCCTCAAGCTATTTTTATAAATACCTAAATGAGCGAATTTTTAATCTTATTTGGTATAAAGCAAACCCAGTTGTCGGTCTAGTTTATTATACTTTTTTGGCGTATGTTTTTTATGTAGCTTCTAAAGAACAAAAGCCAAATTTCGAGAAAATCAAAGATTTCAATAATTGAAGAATGGCTAAATTTTTACTTATTGCTCTTGTTTTTATTTCTCTAAAATCTTTCAGTCAGGAAGTCAAAATTACCAGTTTTAGGAGTTCAGATACTTTTAATGACTCTTCCTATATTATTTCAGAAAAGCCACTAAAGCTAGATTATAGAAAGTCACATTTAATTGTTTCGTATATAGACTTATCTGATACATTAAGCCCAGTTTATGAGATAATGTTAACGGGGTTTGACGATAAGTGGATAAATGTCGGAAGTCAAACGGTTTATAATTATACAAATTTGTTTGGCGGGAAATACCAATTTAAGGTAAGGAACATGAGGTTTCCAGATAAGATTGCTAGTTTGAATTTTGAAATTGAGGAGGCTTTTTGGCAGAGACCTTGGTTTGCGGTCTCTATTGTTGGGTATTTAATGTTAATTGCTGGAATAATTTTTTATTTTTTTCAAACAGCTCGACTAAAGCAACAGAATAGATTCCAAACCGTAAGAAATGAGATTTCGTCAGATCTTCATGACGACGTAGGATCAACACTTGCCAACATTAGCTTTCTGACCGAAATAGCTCAAATGCGTTTAAAAGAGTCCAAAAGTTCTGATGTAGAAATGATTCTGGGAAAAATATTAGAAGACTCCAAGCTGATGGTACAGACTATGCGGGGACTTATATGGACCATAAAACCCGAAAATGATGATGCCGTAGATTTTTTTCTGAAAGTAAAAAACTTGGCTAATGACTTCTTGTCCCCGAGTGAGGTTAAGCTGAAGTTTGTTCAAAAAACCAAAAAGGACTTAAAGTTAAGCCTGGAAATACAGCGTAACCTTTTTTTGGTAATGAAGGAATCCATCCACAATATATTGAAACACGCCCATGCTACAGAAGTAGAAATAATCATAAAGTCAGAGGGGAGTTGGCTTCTCGTCCAAATGAAAGATAATGGGAAGGGATTTGATATAGGTGAGGCTTCTAGTGGAAATGGATTGATAAATATTCAAAAAAGAATTTTAAGTCTCAACGGTACTGTTGAGTTTATAAATGAAAATGGCCTTAAACTTAGGATTGCCATTCCGATGGTTTAATTCAGAATTTAAAACAATGATTACATGACAAAAATAGCTATTTTTGATGACAACAAAAGCTTTCTTGAAAGCCTCACATTTTTTTTAAAAGACAATCCAAGTTTTTATATCGTTGGGACTTTTAATAATGCCATTGACGCCGTCAAAAAAGTAAATAAAAGCACGCCAGATATTATCATAATGGATATTAAAATGCCAGAGGTATCGGGTATTCAGGCCGTAAAAGAGATTAAAGCAAAATACCCTGAAATTCAAATTCTTATGCATACGGTTTTTGAAGACGACGGGAGTGTTTTTGCGGCTATTTGTGCAGGTGCTAGTGGCTATATTTTAAAAGGGACCTCGCCAAATGACTTGTTGGCAGCATTGGAGGAGATAAAAAACGGCGGTTCGCCTATGACTCCCTCCATAGCTAGACAGGTTTTGACGCTCTTTCAAAATCAATTTCAAACCCAAACAGAATTCTATGATTTATCGCCAAGAGAAAAGGATATTTTGAGGTGCCTCGTCGATGGTCAAAGTTATAAAATGATAGCCGAAAGCCTCACAATCAGCTATCATACCGTGAATGCACACATTAGAAAAGTATATGAAAAACTGCACGTAAACTCTTCACAAGAAGCCATTTCAAAAGCCATAAGAGAGAGGTTGGTATAAAGATTCTTTATAAAAAACTGTCTTCAATTTAAAAAGCAAGGGCTTTTTTTGAAAGTCTAATAGGACTTAAAATCGACTTCTCAGAAATTGATTCTCAGTTATATTTTTTCATAAAATATAGCGAACATTCGCTATTTACTTAGGTATGTTTAATTCAGAAATTTGTACAAGAAAATTAAGAGTGAAACATCAAAGTACAAATTTCCATGAAAAACATCCTTGTAAAAATTGGCAGTAGAACAAAAGTAAACCCGATCCAGGTGGTTGCACTTTTTGCGGTAGACAATTATTCCAAAACTCTTTTGAGTACAGGTCAGGTGATTTTGACTTCCACACATTTGGGCTTGCTGGAAGAGAGGTTCAACTCTGAGAATTTTTTTAGAATTAACAGATCTTCAGTTATTAATTTCAATTATTTGAAAAGTTATGATGAAAAAAATTTCCTTTTTGCTAAGCTAAAAAACAATCTAGAGCTAAAAATTTCTCGAAGAAAAAGGAAGGATTTTAAAATGAAACTGGATGAGATTGTTAATGCTTAAACTGGAAAATTTATCTCACTGATTTTTTTAGATTTTGGTAATTCTATTCTTATGAAAGTCAAAAACATATTGATTGAAAATTACAAGTATTATTGACATGAAAAATATTTTATTTTTAGCCTTTTTCTCAATTATTCTTTCTGTCTATGGTCAGGGTATCCCTGTTTTTGGTCAGAGTCCGAGTTTGGTCTACGAAGGCAATTATTTTGGAAATTATACTGATATTGATAGAATTGTAAAGCTTAATACGAGCGGAACGGATATTATACTTTTTCCTTCCAATGACGAGTTTAATGGCAGAGAACTATGGAAATATGATGAAGCTACTGGCAATTCCACCCGTATTACAGATATAAATACAAACCTAAATGCTAGTTCAATTGGTGAGCTAACTTTTTTCAACAATCTGGCTTTTTTTGTAAATTACACGCCGCAAGGTGCAAAACTTTGGAGTTCAGATGGCACACCAGTAGGTACAAGTGTATATTTCGATATCTATCCTGGTACCCAAGCAATTCAGCCGAAGGAGTTGACGGTTGTTGGAAATCAAATGTTTTTTTCGGCAAGAAATGGCATCGAATTGTGGAAAACAGATGGTAACTACCCTACAGGAAATACTGTATTTGTCAAATCTATATATAATGATTCCGATATTGGGTCTATCTCTAAACTTTTTAAAGCAGGAACCAAACTTTTTTTTGTTTCTCAAACCTACAGTTTAAATGAATTCACTTTATGGTCTTCTGATGGAACCACACTCGGAACTATACCACTGAAAAACTTTGGATCATATTTCCCTGCATTATTTTATGAACACAATGGCAATTTGTTTTTTTTAGGAAACGATGGCATTTCAGGTTTCGAACTGTGGAAATCAGACGGCACTGTTGCAGGTACTCAAATGGTCGTAGATTTACAACCCGGCAGCCAAAGTTCCCATCCTATATTTTACACCACATTAAACGGACTTTTATATTTTTCTTCCAATAGCAGTATATATAAAACAGATGGCACAGCTGCCGGAACGGTGTTAGCACTAAACCATTCTGGTTCTAAATTAAAAGCATTAAATGGCTCCTTATATTTTGTTAAATCAGCATCTGGAAAAGGTGAAGAAATCTATAAATCCGATGGAACAAACGCTGGCACAGTTTTACTAAAAAGTTATGAATATTTTGATAATGGCAATGGACTGAATAGCCAAATTTCTTTTTTCGAAAATGGCACCTCTGATGTCTTTTTCAATATCAGAACGAGAGAGTTTGGCGATGAAATTTGGAAGTCTGGAGGTACAGCCGCAACAACCACCCTCCTGAAAGACATAAGAACTGGCATATTTGATAGTTCACCCTCAAACTATATCAAAAGTGGCAACAAGGTATATTTTACGGCAACAAATGGCCAAAATGGCTTTGGCTTATACAAGTCAGATGGTACCACTACTGGAACGGTTCGTTTGAGTAGTTTTATTGGGATAAACAACGGAACTTCACCTGATCAAATCGGAATCCTCAACAACTCCGTTTATTATAATGGATACTCTGGTTTCAATGAATCATTTTTTAGAATAAATACGGCTGTCAATCCAGGCAATTCTTGGAATTTAAAAATTAAAAACGTTTCTGATTACCTGGCATTTAATGGCAAAATATATTTTGGCGGAGAGTCTTCATGGGGCAAAGAATTATATGTAGATAACGAAACTTATTATCAGCCCTATAATGTGAAGGACATATATGCAGGAACCACCGGTTCTGTTCAAAACAGCAGTAATCCTGCACATTTGACGGCATTAAATAGTACACATTTTATGTTTGCGGCTGAAGATACAGATGGCATAGAGCTATGGAAATCTGACGGTACCTCAGCAGGTACCGTAAAAGTAAAAGATATTAACCCAAGTGGCGACAGTTTTCCAAGTTCATTGGTCAGCTTCAACAGCAATATGTATTTCTGGGCAAATACGCCCTCAGAGGGAGTAGAGTTATGGAAATCTGACGGTACTGCTGCTAATACCACCATAGTACAAAACTTTAATGGTTTCAATAGCTCAGCCGACCCAAATTCTAAAATTATTAATAATGGCTCCAAGCTTATTTTCGGAATGTATACAAACTATAATACAGGATACGAACTCTATTCTTCTGACGGAAACACCATAAGTCTGGTAAAAGATATAGCTGGAGGAATAAATAGTTCTAGTCCAAGTGATTTTATAAAAGGGTCTGGTTCAAATATATTTTTTACTGCAACTACAAAAACCTCAGGGAGGGAGCTATGGATTACAGACGGAACAAACGCCAATACGCATTTAGTAAAAAACATCCATCCAACAGGCTCAAGTTCGCCCAATCAACTGATTTTTCTTAACGGCATCCTTTATTTCACCGCCGACGACGGCACAAACGGCTTCGAACTCTGGCGTAGTGATGGAACCGAAGTAGGTACATATATGGTAAAAGACATCCATTATGGTATTTATAGTAGCACTCCATCAGATTTTTGTATAGTTAACAACGCCCTTTATTTCTCTGCAGAAGACGCACACCATGGCCGAGAACTTTGGAAAACAGACGGTACAGAAAGTGGAACAGTCTTGGCTTATAATGTAGCAGATGACTTCGTGACAGAAATAAATAGCTCCAATCCTTTTAACCTTTTTTTTGTTAATGGAACACTATATTTTTCAGCCGACAACAAGATTAACGGCAGAGAGTTTTTCCATTATAAACCATGTGAACTCACAGACGTTTCATTCAGTCAATTTTCAAGACTCAGGTCAAGTTCACAATCAAGCCTAGGCAGTATTGATGCCGCCAATAGTATTCAATATGGCAGAACAAATCATTTTCAGGCATCTTCTTCTATAACCCTAAGCCCCGGTTTTATGATAAAAGCCTCAGACAGTTACAGTAGCGTAAATAATGTTTTTACAGCCGAAATAAGGACTTGTTATTAAAGAAATCATCACTGCAATTGTTCTTTCGGGCATGCCCCTGACACATTCCGCTATCGCTACATGTGCCAGGGTCGGGCTCTCTGATCCCGCTTTTGTGTCCGGCCAAGGCCAGGCCACAAAGAGCTCCGCGACGATCCCTCATGCGGAGTTGGATTTCGAATACATGTTTATTTTACAAAAAGTACTTATCATTCTCAACTTTTCTTAGAAGTCTTCCCCCCACTTTTAGTTTCTTGAAAAAATAATAGCCTTAGTTGTACTTCTGATGCATACTTCCCTTATTTTTTCTTTTTAACAGCCTTTTTATCTCCAAAAAATTCCCAACGCAAACGGACAAAACACGTCCGAAAATGGACAAAATTGTCTTTCTGTTATTTAATAAATTATTGATTATAAGTGTGTTGTATTTTTGGCACGAAATAGGAATATTATAAAACACAAATGAAATAAACGAAAGATAATGGACGTAATAAAGCCGAAAAAATTCTGGAACAAACAAAAAATAACACTCACAATAATCGGTGTGGCATTGGTAGCTTTCATAAGCTATTTGGTATTCTTTTCAGATAAAAGATCAAAACTTAACGTAGACGCTGAAAAAATCACTATTTCTGATGTAAAAGAAGGAAACTTTGATGAGTTTATTATAGTACAAGGTGCTGTACAACCTCTAAAAACCATTCAATTAGATGCCATTGTAGGTGGCTACGTAACCCAAAAACTGGTAGAAGGCGGTACAAGAGTAGCGAAGGGAGAAATCATTTTAAGGCTTGAGAATCAACAATTAAAGTTAAATTTCCTTCAGTCAGAAACCGAGGCAAACAGATTGGTAAACGACCTGCAAAATACCAGACAAAGATTGAAAGTGGAGAAATTCACCTTGAGGAAAACGCTTTCTGAGCTGGAGTTTCAAATGGAACAGGCCAAAGATGCCTACGAACGCAATAAAAAACTCATTAAAGATAATGTGATTTCTGAGTCAGATTTTCAAAAATCTAAAAGAGAATATGAGCGTTATGTTAGCCAAAGAGGAATTGAAATAGAATCTCAAAAATATCAAGAAGAAAGCTCAAATCTACAGATCAAACAGTTGGAAGGCACACTACAAAGAACACAACGTAATGTAGACCTTTGGAGAGAAACTTTAGAAAATCTCGTAGTAAAAGCACCCGTTTCCGGACTTTTGTCATCTATAGATGTAGAAGTGGGATCAAACATCAACCAAGGGCAAAATATAGGTCAGATTGATGATTTGGATGGTTTCAAAATGCGATCAGATATCGATGAGCATTATATTTCTAGGATATTTCCAGGACTTAGAGGAAGTTTTGAGTTCAACGGAAAATCGCACGAGATAGAAATCATAAAAGTTTATCCTGAGGTAAAAAGTGGCCGTTTCGCAGTTGATTTGACTTTTACAGGCAAATCTCCAGATGGTATTAGAAGAGGTCAATCTTCACCAGTAAGGTTAGAACTTGGCAAAGCTGAAAAAGCAGTTTTGATTCCGGTTGGTGGATTTTTCTCAGATACAGGGGGCAACTGGATTTATGTTGTTGATGCTTCAGGAAAAAGAGCAGTGAAAAGAAACATTAGCCTTGGACGTAAAAACCCTGAATATTTCGAAGTGTTGAGCGGATTGAAATCAGGTGAGAAAGTGATAACAAGTGGTTATGAGAATTTTGGAGAGAAAGAAGTGTTGGTGTTTTAAGGAGCTTATTGGAACACTGATTTAAAAGATTGGACACGGATTTAATTGTTGAAAATTTCTGTCAAATTAATAATCAGAATAACAAAATAGAATATAAAACTTTTGAAATAAAAACAACGCCTACCCTGGCGTTCCTCAGATGAGGATTAGGGAATAAAATATGCTTAAAATCAGTAACTTAAAAAAAGTCTTCAGCACTGAAGAAATCGAAACTACCGCCCTAAACGGCATAGATTTAGAAATCAAAGATGGTGAATTTGTAGCCATTATGGGTCCGTCGGGATGCGGTAAATCTACCTTGCTTAATATCATTGGATTGCTTGACAATCCGAGCGAAGGAAGCTACACTTTCTACGACACCGAAGTAGCACAAATGAGCGAACGTCAGCGAGCTCAGCATCGTAAAGGAAACATCGGCTTTGTATTTCAAAGTTTTAATTTGATAGATGAGTTGACTGTTTTCGAAAATGTAGAATTGCCGCTTTTATATTTAAAAACTCCAACTGCTGAAAGAAAAATAATGGTGGAATCAGCTCTAACGCGTATGAATATGATGCATCGCCGTAATCACTTTCCCCAACAGTTATCTGGAGGACAGCAGCAGCGTGTTGCTATAGCAAGAGCCGTAGTAGCCAAGCCTAAGTTGATATTGGCCGATGAGCCAACGGGTAACCTGGATTCAACCAATGGAGAAGAAGTAATGAAGCTTATGATGGAACTCAACGCTGAAGGCACCACAATAGCTATGGTAACGCACTCGCCATATGATGCTAGTTTTGCTCATCGTATTGTCAATCTATTTGACGGTAAGATAGTTACGGAGAACTTTCATGTGTAAAAGCTTATGCTTATTCATCACTTTACAGAATTTTAAAATGAAAGTATTGAATCTTTGACCCAAAGCTAAAAGCTGTTTGCCTTCCGAGTCACAAATTATGAAAAAGCTATAAAAATGTTTAAAAACTATTTAAAAATCGCCTTTAGGAATTTATTGAAAAATCGTTCCTATACGCTTATAAATATTGCTGGGCTCTCGCTCGGGCTTACTTCTGCGTTTTTGATTTTTGCCTTAGTCAGATATCATTTCGGGATTGATAAGCACCATAAAAATGCTGCCAATATTTATCGGGTTACAACCAATTGGGTAGACGCCAATGGCAACCAAGATGGAAGTACAACAGGTGTACCTTATCCTTTCGGGCAAGCCATGAAAAACGAATATCCAGAAATCGAGCAGTTGGCCATGATTGAAGAGCAATACAATCCCATGGTTTTGATTACCGAAAATGGTCAAACCAAGAAGTTTAAAAAAACGGGATTCGATCTAGATGAGCGTGGTGCTTTTGCTGATGCAAATTATTTCAAAATATTTGATTACCAATGGATTGAAGGTGGCCCTGTGTCATTAAATGAGCCAAACCATGCGGTAATAAGCAGGAAATATGCAGAGAAGTTTTTTGGTACCACCGACTGTATTGGTAAAGTATTAAAATACGATGGACGACTGAATGCCAAAGTAGATGGCGTTTTTGAAGATTACGAAGACAATACCGATTTTCCTTTTCAAATATTTATTTCCTATTCCTCTTTAAAGGAATTTTTCGGTGGAGAATTAAATAAAGATTTTGGAAGTATCAACAGTTCGACCCAGTGTTTTGTGTCTTTGAATCAAAAATTCACAAAGGCGATGTGGGATAAGCAAATGTTGGGTTTTATCAAAAAATATAAGCCAGATGGTGTAAAGGACACTCGCTTTACGATGTCATATCTACTTGATAATCATTTTAATACAGACATCGGTAACGTAGATAAAAAACTAATTTATACGCTATTGCTAATTGCTCTGTTCTTGATCATAACTGCTTGTATAAATTTTGTAAATCTGGCCACGGCACAAGCCATGAAACGCTCCAAAGAAGTAGGCGTACGCAAAGTTATGGGTAGTACAAAGGCCCAATTATTTTGGCAATTTATATTTGAAACTGCTTTAATAACTATTTTTTCAATTATTATCTCGGTTTTACTTTTCTTAATTGCACAACCCCTTATTCAAAATAATTTAGACGGAATTTTCAAGTTTACTTTCTTATATAGTCCTGTTTTATTGTTTTATTTAATCGGGATTGTTCTCTTTGTTATTCTGTTTTCAGGTGCTTATCCTGCCATGATTCTTTCGGGTTTTCAGCCTGTGGTTGCTTTAAAAGGCAAAATTTCAACCCAACAACTCGGCGGAATAAACGTACGCAAAGGATTGGTAGTGACACAGTTTGCTATTTCTCAAATGCTTATCATTGGCATGGCTGTGGTTGCAAGTCAGTTAACCTATTTCCAAAATAAAGACCTTGGATTCAAAAAAGAAGCTGTGGTTACTGTTCAGTTGCCTTTCACTCCAGAGCAGGATTTGGTGAAAATGAGCACTTTTAAAAATAAAGTGCAAAGTCTGGCGGGTGTTGACAAATTCTCCTATTCTATGAGTGGGGCTCCAATGACAAACTGGACGAGCAATACATCTATCGTATTTGATAATCGACCAGATTCTGAAGAATGGGGAACAAATATCAAAGACATAGATGCCGAATACTTGGATATGTACAAAATCGAGTTGGTGGCAGGTCGAAATATTCTTCCATCAGACTCCGCTAGAGAGTACTTGGTCAACGAAACGATGGTTAAAAAATTGGGACTCAAAAAACCAGAAGATATTATAAACAAAACGATTGATATTCGTGGTAAGAAATTACCTGTTGTAGGTGTAATCAAGGATTTTCACATGCGAGGTCTTAGTTCAGAAATAGATCCACTCACAATGACCTCAAAAATGTCAAACGTCTATTTTGCAAATATCAAATTAAATACTGGCAATTTTAAGCCTACCCTCGAGGCCATCAATGCCGCATTTGACCAGGTCTATCCTGAAAGTTTTTTCAATTCGAGTTTTGTTGATGTACAAGTGGCCAATACCTATAAGAATGAATTGACCATGGGCAAATTGGTTAACTTTTTTGCTATTGTTGCTATTTTGATAGGTTGCTTGGGCTTGTTTGGCTTGGTTAGTTTTATGGCCAATCAAAAGACCAAAGAAATCGGAATCAGAAAAGTACTTGGTGCTTCTATCGGCAGTATTTTAGGACTTTTCGGAAAAGAATTCTCCAAATTAATCGTAGTTGCTTTTATAATTGCTGCTCCTGTGGCATGGTGGGCTATGGATAAATGGCTCCAAGATTACCAATATAGTATCTCGATAGGCTGGGAAATATTTGCGGTAAGTTTGGCTAGTTCGGTTCTTATCGCTGTATTAACGGTTGGGTACAAATCCACCGCAGCGGCACTGATGAATCCGACGAAAAGTCTGAAAACGGAATAAATAAAAGAAATGAGGAGATTTATTTGAACCTAAAATCATAAGGTGAAACAAACAGGAATAAAAAAGTAAAACTATGTTTAAAAGATATTTTTCTACCTCGTGGCGTCATATAGCTAAAAACAAATCATTTAGCCTAATTAACATTACTGGCCTTTCGCTAGGAATAGTAAGTGCTACCCTTATTTTTTTGTGGATTGAACATACCTATCATTACAACCGTATTTTGCCTGATTCTGAAAATTTGTATCAAGTCAAAAACAATCAAGCTTACGGCGATGATACATATACAATGAGTGCCACAAGTGGGCCACTAGGGCCAGTTTTGGATAAAGAAGTGCCAGGAATAAAAGAATCAAGTCGAATCATGTATTCGGGAGGTGTTTTTGGATTTAAAGAAAAGAATATCAGTTTTGAAGGGGTTTATGCTGACAGTAACTTTTTCAGTTTATTTAAATTTCCCTTTATAGATCAGTTAGATAAAAAATGGCTAGGAACCAATGATCGAGTAGTAATTTCGAAAAAAATGGCTGAGGCGATTTTTGGCTCTGAAAATCCAATAGGTAAAAGTGTAAGCCTCAATAAATCTCAAAATTTTGTAGTTTCAGGTGTTTTTGAGCATGTTTCTGAAAATATGACCATGAACCCCGAATGGGTCATTTCACTTGGAAATCAATTTCTAAATGATGATTTTAAAACTACTTGGAGCCATTGGGGAACCTGCGGTATGCGTACTTACGTGTTGTTGAATCAAGGTGTTGATTACCAAAAAGTCAATACTCAAATCAAAAATTTGATATCCAACAAGTCAGGTGGAAAAGTTAATCATTCGGTTTTTTTGTATCCATATACCAAGTTGGGTTGGTATAATACTTTTAAAAACGGCCTTGAAATACCTTCAGAGGGCAGCATAAAATTTGTTAAATTGTTTTTTATTATAGCCATAATAATCTTACTAATTGCCTGCATCAACTTCATGAATTTGTCCACTGCTAAAAGTGAAAAAAGAGCCAAAGAAATCGGACTCAAAAAAGCTATAGGCATCAGCAAAAGAGAGTTGATAGTTCAATTTTTTGCTGAGAGTACACTTATTTCGCTGTTTTCGGTTGCTGTTTCCATTATTTTATTATTCTTGTTGGTACCAGTTTTTGGGCAAATGATAGATGTACCTTTGAAGCTGAACCTATTTCAACCAACACACATTTTGTATTTTGCTTTAATCGGAATTTTCTGCGGCTTGTTGGCGGGTACTTATCCAGCTTTTTTTCTCTCCTCATTTAATCCTATAGAGGCACTAAACAGGAAAATAAAAGGTAACCCAAGCAGCCAATTTATAAGGAAAGGTTTAGTGGTTTTTCAATTTAGTATTTCCATCGTTATCATTATTGCCACCATAGTTGTATCTAATCAAATTAATCATACCAAAAACCGTGATCTTGGATTTAATAAAGACCGGATTTTGATGTTGCCAGTTTCAACAAATCTCACTAAAAGTTTTGATTTAATCAGGTCAGATTTAAAAAATTCAGAAACTATACATGATGCTGCCATGACTTTTGGCACGCTGTTTAATATGTATAGCAACGGGGGTGGATTCCATTGGAAAGGCCATGAAGAAACTAAAGATGAGCTCATCACTTTTAATGGTATTACTCCTAATTACCTAGACGTGGTAGGAATAAAAATAGCTCAAGGTCGCGGATTTTATGAAAATGTGGACCAGGAAAAAGCAAATGTTATTATTAACCCGGCTTTGGCTAAATTTATGGGGAAAGAAGGAAAAGTTGGGGGAGTAATACTAAGAGGCAATGACCCACCTCTCACAGTGGTGGGCATAACCCAAGATTTTGTATTTAATGATGTATATGGCATTCCCGAACCACTAATACTTTTTCCCAATGGTTATTCTTCATTTCCTGATTATGGCAGTATTGCAATAAAGCTAACCGATAACCAACCATATAACACTCAAATTGAAGCCATTAAGAATAAGTTTGCAGCCATCGACCCAGATTATCCTTTTAACTATCAGTTTTTAGACGATACCTTCAATGCAAAGTTTCAAAGTATTTTGTTTGTCGGCAAGCTGGTATTGTTGTTTAGTTTTTTGTCCATAGCCATTTCATGCTTAGGGTTATTTGGGCTTTCAGCTTTTATGGCCCAGCAAAGAACCAAAGAAATAGGCGTAAGGAAAGTTTTAGGAGCCACGGTTTCTCAAATCATTGGAAACCTTACAGTTGATTTTTTGAAATTAATCATTGTCGCTTTTGTATTGGCCACACCATTGGCATATTATTTAATGAACCAATGGCTAGATAGTTATACCTACAGAACCGCTCTGCATGGGTGGATGTTCTTGTTAGCCGGTGGTATTGCCCTTGTTATTACATTTTTTACTGTTGGCTATCAAGCCTTTAGGGCTGCAAATGTAAATCCAATAAGGAGCTTGAAAACGGAATAAAACAACATAAAATTATGAAAAAAACTGCTTCTTTAATTTCAGTGATTATGCTTTTGGCGGTATTTTCCTATGCTCAAAAAAATATACCCAATACTTTGACAAGTACAGATAAAGTCTATGGACTTTCAAAATTTTGGCAAGAGGTAAATTACAACTTCGTTTATCTTGAAAAAATTGATAAAAAAATGTGGGAAAATGCTTACAAAGAGTATATACTAAAAGTACAAGAAACTAAAAATGATTATGATTATTACAGAGAATTACAAAGGTTTTGTGCTTTGCTAAAAGATGGACATACCAACATATATATGCCAAATATTTTAGAGCCATTGACTTTTAATACAATGTTTGGAGAGTATCGCCTATTCCTAAAAAATGTGGATGGGAAAGTAATAATAGAGCGTGTAAACGAAAGTAAAAAAGATGAAATTACCATTGGTAGTGAAATAATTGAAGTAAATGGATTGAGCACAGCCGAATATTTAGACCAAAATGTAAAACCTTTTATTTCTTCTTCGACAGATTATGTTTTAGAAGATATAGCTGCTTATAGTCTTTTAAAAGGCCTTGAGGACCAAACATATACCATTAAAATAAAATCTCCAAAAAATAAAATAAAAATTATCACCATAAAACACGCAAAAACAGAAGAAACCAATGTGTTTCCCCCTTTTAAAAATGACAGTTTATTTGAAATGAAATGGCATCAGAATGATATTCTTTACATTGCCCTTAATTCATTTGGAAATAATAAAATCAATAGAGAATTTGAAAAAAATCTTCCCGAAATTTATAAAGCAAAAGGCCTTGTAATTGATTTGAGAAATAATGGAGGAGGTAGTACAAATATTGGCACAGATATTTTGCAATATCTTACCAATGACAAGTCTCTTCATCATTCTCGCTATAGAACACGTGAACACCGGGCAGCTTTTAAAGCATGGGGGAAATATGTTACCCCAAATGATACCATTAATAACGATTGGAAAAAAAGAAGCTATCTTTATTACCATGACCAGATGTTCTATGACTTTGATTATGAACCTACTGAGATAAAAATAAATAAAAAAAGATTGGTAGTTCCGACTGCGGTTTTAATCGGTCATAATACGGCTTCAGCAGCCGAAGATTTTTTAATCAGTGCAGACAATCAAAAACATTTTACAAAAATTGGCGAGCGAACATTTGGTAGTACTGGCCAACCGTTCCTTTTTGACTTACCTGGTGGAGGTAGAGCCCGAGTGTGTACAAAACAAGATACCTATCCAGATGGAAGAGATTTTGTAGGAGTAGGCATAAAACCAGATGTTGAAATAATTCCTACTGTTAATGATTATATCAATAATCGTGATGTTGTGCTGGAAAAAGCAATAATATTCATTTCCGAAAAATTAAAATTATGAAAAGCAATTCCTTAAAAATCGCCTGGCGAAGTCTAAAAAAACAACCATTTTTTACATTTCTAAATACTTTTGGATTGTCCATTGGTATGGCTGGAGCACTTCTGATTGGTCTTTACATATATGACGAGCTTAGTTACGACCGAATGTTTGCCGATTCTGATAGAATCTACAGAGTAAATGCCGACATAAAATTTGGCGGGCAGGCTCAGGAATTTTCTACTACTCCAGCACCCATGGCTTCAACCCTGAAAAAAGACTATGCTCCAGTTGAAGATGCCACACGGTTCAGAACTTGGGGAAGTATGTTGGTCCGAAAAAGCAATTCTTTGGATAATTTAAAAGAAGAACATAGCACTTTTGCTGATGCTAACTTCATGGAGATGTTTGGCCTAAAACTACTTGAAGGAGACGCAACTACCGCATTAAAGAATCCAAATACGGTAATTTTAAGTAAAACTGCCGCCGAAAAACACTTTGGGAAATCTCCGGCTTTGGGACAAAGTATTTTAATAAATAACGATGAAACTTTTAAAGTAACGGGTGTAATTGAAGACTTACCTAAAAACTCATTTTTAAGAGATTACTCTGTTTTTATGGCTATGGAAGGCTACGATGAATCTAAAGCTTTACAAAACTGGGGAAGCAATAATTTCAATACTTTTATTAAAGTAAAACCCGATGCAAAACCTACTGATTTAAATCCTCCATTATATCAATTATTTGATAAATATGTAGTTCCATTTGCTCAAGGTTTGATGCCAGGTGTTACTCGAAAATCTTTTGAGGCAGAAGGCAATTATATAAAATACTCATTGGTGGCATTAAATGATTTGCATTTATCCTCTAATCGAGGAGCTGAGATGAATCCTAATATCGATAAACAAACCATTTATATTTTTTCGTTCATTGCCATTTTCTTGATTATTTTAGCTTCGGTAAACTTCATGAATCTTTCCACGGCTCAGTCAATGAAAAGAGCCAAAGAAGTGGGTATTCGTAAAACTTTAGGTTCTGATAAATTCGGCTTGATAAAACAGTTTTTGACAGAATCAGGCGTCGTTACTTTTCTATCATTAGGCTTAGCTTTAATATTTGCACTAATAGCTATGCCGTTTTTTAATCAACTCTCCGGCAAATCTATTTCTTTGCCTTTTCTGAACCCAATTTTCTGGATTTTACTTATAATCTTTACTGTATTTCTTGCCTTGCTTTCAGGTAGTTATCCTGCTTTTTTTCTGTCAAGATTTGTACCCATCAAAGTCTTGAAGTCTGCTGGAGAAAACAGTTTAGGTGGAAGCAAAATCCGTAATTCCTTGGTAGTTTTTCAGTTTGCCATTTCGGTGTTTTTAATGGTGAGTACTTTTGTGGTTTATCAGCAACTTCAATACATTCAAAACAAAGATTTGGGCTACAGCAAAGAGCAGTTATTGGTCGTAGACGATGTATACGCCGCTGGTAATCAAGTGGAATCTTTTAAACAAGAAGTGGAAAAACTGCCCAATGTGAGTTCGGCGACTTTAAGTTCGTATTTGCCTACACCTTCTAACAGGTCAGACAATGGCTACCAATTAGAAGGCTCTGAAAACCAAGATAAAACGGTTCAAATGCAAGCTTGGACGGTAGATCATGATTATGGTAAAACCTTAGATCTAGAAATAATAGCTGGACGCGATTTTGATAGAAAATTTAGCACGGATTCTACGGGAATAATCCTAAATGAATCGGCAGTTGCTATTTTGGGATTTACGCCAAAAGAAGTCTTGGGAAAAAGGCTTTCACAACTAATGGACAAAGACGAAAGAATATTTTATACCGTAATTGGCGTAGCTAAAAACTTCCATTTTTCTTCTTTCAAAGATAAAATTGGAGCTTGGAGTATGTATTTGGGAAAACGAGCCAACAAACTTACCATAAAAATCCAGCCGGGCGATTTCAAACAAACTTTGGATGGCGTAAAACAAGCATGGGCAAAAGTAGCACCTGGGCAACCTTTCAATCAGTATTTTTTAGACGATTCATTTAATAGTACTTATGATACCGAGCAAAGACTTGGGAAGCTATTCATCACTTTTACTATCTTATCTATCATCATAGCTTGTTTGGGCTTATTCGGATTGGCGGCTTTTAACGCCGAAAAGCGAGTGAAAGAGATAGGCATACGTAAAGTAATGGGAGCCAGCGTTGGACAGATAACCTTCAGATTATCAAGCGATTTCTTAAAATTGGTTGGAATATCAATTTTATTATCATTGCCGTTAGGTTGGTTTGTTATGAACAAATGGCTTGAAGATTTTACATATAGAATCAACATTGCATGGTGGGTATATGCATCTGCCGCCAGTATCGCTATATTGATTGCCATATTGACTGTAAGTTACCAAAGTATCAAAGCCGCTTTGGTTAACCCAGTGAAGAGTTTAAGAGGAGAATAATTTAACTATTAGTTATTGGTGTCCCGATAGATATTGGGAGGTTATTGGTTCAAAAGAATAAGTCAATTTTCTAATAAAAGAAAATAGCTGCATTGAAATTATAAACTATAAAATTATGATAAAGAATTATTTTAAAATCGCTTGGAGGAATTTAAAGAAAAACGGTGTTTATTCTATCCTTAACATTTTCGGTTTATCTGTAGGAGTAGCCATTTTCTTGTTCCTTTTTATATTTATTAAGCAAGAATTGTCTTTTGATAAATTCAACAAAAACTATGATAATATAGTCAGAATAGGCCAAACGGCCAGTTTTGATGGCAAAAATTATGAATGGGCTTGTGTACCTAATATTGCTGGGCCCATTATGGCAAAAGAATTGCCCGAAATTAAATCTTATACCAGATTTTTAAGCCATTCGTTTGGAAAAACAGCTTTTGTAAATACCGAAACGGATAAGTTTTCAGAAAAGAAAGTATACTGGACAGATGCTGGAGTTTTTGATATTTTTGATATTAAATTATTGTCAGGAAATCCCCAAACTGCTTTAGATGCTCCGAATAAAGTAATACTTAGTAAAACAACGGCCAACAAGTATTTTGGAGATAAAGACGCCATTGGAAAAAGCCTGAAAATCGACAGCGACTACACAGTAGTAGTGAGCGGAGTTTATGATGACTTTCCTAACAATTCAACATTGGATGCCGAAATCTTGGGGTCTTTCTCGACCATTGCATGGGCATCAAAAGAGTTGCATTGGAGCAATGCCAGCTATGAGACTTATTTCCTCTTAAATCCAGCTACAGACTTAATATCCTTAGCCAAAAAGTTTAATACGGTTCTTTATAACAATGTGCCCGAAGGAGAAAGATGGTTTAAGTTTTGGATTCAACCTTTAGAAAAAGTGCATTTATACTCTACGCACATTTCAGAATCAAGCACAACGCGTATTGGGGACATAACACAGGTGAAAATCTTAATAGCTTTGGCTTTGGCAATACTTATCATTGCTTGTGTAAATTACATGAACCTGGCCACAGCACAATCACAAAAAAGTCAAAAAGAAGTAGGCTTGAGCAAGGTAATGGGTGCCACTAGATTTAGCTTAATAAAGAGATTTTATGTTGAGTCATTTTTGATGGTTCTTTTTGCCACAATAGTGGGTATTATAATATTAATTGTCGCTTTACCATTTTTTAATTTTATAGCTGAAAGCAATATTCATTTTACTGAACTTTTAAATGTTCAGGTATTTTTAGCCATAGCAATTTCTACCTTGGGATTAGCTTTTTTAGCGGGTTCTTATCCAGCTCTTTTGATATCTTCTTTTTCTCCACTTTCTCTTTTTGGCCGAAAAGAAAACACCTTTATTTCTGCTCAAACTATCAGAAAAGGTCTTGTTGTACTTCAATTTTCCGCGTCTATTGTGCTCATTATATGTACTTTGGTTTTTTATAGTCAATTGCATTTTATGCAAAACAAAAACTTGGGTTATGACGTAAAACAGATTATAAGTGTGTCTACCGAAGGTGCCGAAAGTAAGGAGCAAATTGATGGTCTGATGAACCAATTAAAAAGCCAGAATTTTGTAAAAAGCATAGCCAGAGCTCAAGCATATCCAGGTGGTCAAGCAAGTGGAAGGACTTTATCGAAACCAGAAGCTCCTGAGAGCAATTTTGCAATACAAACCAACCATGCTTCGCCAGAGATTTTAGAAACCTTAGGTATGAAACTATTGGCAGGAACTACGTTTCCAAATAAAGTTTCGAAAACTGACACCACTGTGCAAGTTGTGGTCAACCAATCTGCAATAAAATTTTACGGATATTCACCCGAAGAAGCAATCGGAAAAACAGCTTATAGTCTTTTTGGTTGGAACAATACCACCATAGTTGGCGTGGTTGAAGACTTCCATTTCGAGGATTTTCATAAACCGATAGGAGCCTATGCCTTTCATAATAGCAACTCAGAAGGCAGACCAAATCTTTTGATAAGATTTGAGGGCGGAAGCCTTAAAGAAAACGTAAGTACGATCGAGTCAATTTTCAAAGAAAACCTTCCAAATTCGGCATTTGACTATCTTTTTCTAAATGATTACGTGGCACAGTTGTATGCCAACGAGGCCCGAATGTCTAACATCGTTTTGTTCTTTTCTATTATTGCCATAATGATTGCCTGTCTTGGTCTGTTTGGTTTGGCTGCCTATACCGCTGAGCAAAGAACCAAAGAAATAGGTGTTCGTAAAGTACTAGGAGCCTCGGTTTCTGGTATTATGAGTTTGCTTTCTATTAGCTTTTTGCGATTGGTTTTGATTGCTTTTTTAATCGCCGCACCCCTTGCTTGGTATTATCTAAACCAGTGGCTGGCAGGATTTACATTTCGAATCTCTATGCCTTGGTGGACCTATTTTGTAGCTGGTGTATTTACTATAGTTATTGCCTTGTTAACAGTAAGTTTTCAATCACTTAAAGCCGCTATGGTAAATCCTGTGAAGAGTTTAAAAACAGAATAACGATAATGGATAATTAGTAAACTCAAAATTGATTTCAAATGCAAACTAATATACCAATTTCCCAATATCAATTTACAAAGGAATGATAAAGAACTATTTCAAAATCGCTTGGAGAACCATCGTCAAAAACAAATCATTCACTGCAATAAATTTGCTTGGATTAGCATTTGGCTTGGCTATTACGCTGATGATTGTCCAATATGTCCGATATGAACTTAGCTATGAAGACAATTATCCCAAAAACGACCGAATTGTCAGATTAACCACAGATATCATCAGTGGAGAATCGGTGGTTTCTCAAGATTGTGAGACAAATCCACCTTTGGCAAGGTTGCTTATTGATCAGATTTCTGAAGTTTCAAATGGCACAAGAGCTTACCCCCTAGGAGAACCTTCCGTTACTATTGAGGTAGATGATAGACAGTTTATTGCCGAAAAAGTTTTTGCGGTAGATTCGTCTTTTTTTGACATGTTTTCTATCCCTTTACTTGCTGGTAAAAAGGAGGGTATTATGACAAGAGAAAGAGAGGTTGTACTCTCTGAAGCAACCGCTATGAAATACTTCAACTCAATTGACGTATTGGGTAAAACTATCAAGTTGGTTGGTTTTAAGCTTAAAGATGGTGATAAGCTTACATTAAAAGTTACTGGTGTGATACCAAATAGTCCCAGTAACACCCATTTGAAGTTTGACATACTTCTTTCATATCCTACCATGCTATCTGACTTGGGTGAGAAAGAAGATAACTGGAGCGGAAATAATACGCTAACATATGTAGAATTAGCACCCAACGCCTCTTATGAAAATTTCACCAAAAACCTTGTCAAATTCAATGAAGGGCTTGTTGAAAAAAAAATCATTTCTGACGAAAGGTTTATAGGGCAGAAAATTGCCGATATTCACCTATATTCCAACAAGGGTTTTGAAATAGAGCCTAACGGGGAAGCAAGATCCGTTTTTTTGCTTCTGTTAGTTGCCTTTTTGGTTATCATTAGTGCTTTGGTTAATTATGTGAATCTTACTACTTCCAAAGCAATGGATCGTGCAAGAGAAATGGGAATGAGAAAAGTAGTGGGTTCTACCAAGTTTCAAATCCAGACTCAAGTATTTATAGAATCTATAATGGTGAATCTATTTGCAGGGGTTTTGGCAATTTTAGTTATTGCTTTAATTCGAGGAATTTTTGTAGAAACGGCTGGTCTTCCAAGTGGTTTCTCCCTATTCAGTGACTCTTTCTTTTGGTTGAGTTTAGCTGGTTTCTTAATGCTAAATGTCATTCTTTCTGGTATTTATCCAGCTATGGTACTTTCATCTTTTGTTCCTTTTCAAGTGTTGAAAGGAAGTTTCTCTCATTCTAAAAAAGGTGTTTTACTTCGTAAATCGCTGGTTGTTTTTCAGTTTAGCATTACGGTTGTATTGCTGGTTCAAGCATTTGCTGTGCACAATCAGCTTAAATTTTTGAGGAATGTTGACCTTGGCGTTAATACCAAGCAAACTATCGTTATACGGACACCCTATGGAAGCGACGTTTCGAAAAACTATGCGGTTTTTAAGCAAAGTCTTATGTCTTATTCGCAAGTCAAGTCAGTAGCTACTTCAACTGCAGTACCTGGTTCACCGCAATCGGCTTTTAGTACCACTACAGGTATAAATCTGTCAAAAACTCAAAAGAAGTCCAATTTTAACTTCAATTTAACCCAAATTGACACTGCCTATTTTGGTCTTATGGACATAAAGTTCCTTGCAGGCGAAAATTACAATTCTAATAGTTTGTCTGGATATGGAGATGAAGCCGATAAAAAAAAGGAGGTAATTGTCAATGAAGAAGCTATTCGTATTTGGGGTATTCCAACGGCCCAAGAAGCCCTAGGACAGGAAATAAGTTTCTTTGGAAGCCAATGGAATATCAAAGGTGTTGTCAAAAATTACAGTCAGTTTTCACCAAAGTCACCACAGCTACCAATTATTCACATATATTCAGCTTCCGAACAAGAGCATATAAGTGTCAAGTTTCAAAGTGGCGAAGCCGATGAGCAATTAGCTCTGGTAAAGTCTCAATTTGAAGCGAATTTTGCAGGAAAACCATTTCAATATTTCTTCTTAGATACTGAGTATGACCAGCAGTACAAAGCCGAAGAGAGTTTCCAAAAAGTATTTGGAGCCTTGACGTTGTTTACCATTTTTATCGCATGTTTAGGGCTTTTCGGCTTGGCCACATTCACTGTTGTAAAAAGAACTAAAGAAATTGGGATCAGAAAAAGTATAGGAGCGAGTACTTCTAATGTGATGCTTCTTTTGTCTAAAGACTTCGTAAAAACAGTCGTAATTTCTATGCTCATTGGAATACCAATTGCTTACAAATTAGTAAACATGTGGTTAGAAAACTTTGCCAATCATATAGAAATCAAATGGTGGCTGTTTGCCATCCCTTCAGCTTTAATATTGGTTTTAGTGACCTTCTCAATAGGCAGTAAAACTATTTCTACGGCATTTATGAACCCTGTGGATAGTTTGAAAACGGAGTAATAGGTAATTGAAAAACTGGTTATTGATTTTCAAATAAGGCCTATTTTCAAATAAGAAATAACAAAATTATGATAAAGAACTATTTTAAAATCGCTTGGAGGAATCTCCAAAAAAACAAAGGATATAACCTAATAAATATCTTAGGTTTAGGACTTGGCGTTGCTACGGCCATCTTAATATTTGCTTATGTAAGTTTTGAAAAAAGCTTCGATAATTTTCATAAAGACCCTGAAAGGATATTCAGAATTGTAAAAGAAACCACAACAAAGTCAGGTGTGGTAGACTTGACAACTGGTAGCTCATTGGCTTACCAAAAAACTTTGATGGAACAACATCCTGAATTAGGCAAATTTATTCCGATTTACGGAATAGTTGGCCCTCAGGTGACAATAATGAAAAATGCCACCCAAGATAGTCCCGAAAAGTATATAGAAGAGGATGATGGCATATGTGCAGGACCTGAATTTTTTGAGGTTTTTAATTTTCCTTGGCTTATAGGAAATCCCAAATCGCTTAATGAACCCAATGTAGTTGTCTTGTCTAAAGACTTCGCAAATAAATATTTTGGAAGCTACGAAAAAGCTCTTGGTCAATATATAAAAGTAAATAATACTGACATTATTCGAGTGGTTGGCGTATTAGAGGATGTGCCGCTAAACACAGATTTCGCCTTAAATCTGGTATTTTCTTATGAAACCAAACGCAAAAATCCCGTAAAATGGGGATATGCAGAATTTGATAATTGGAACAGTACTAGTAGCAATGATCATATGTATTTTCAATTAGCTGAAAACCAAACCAAGGAAAAAGTGAACAATGCATTAGCTGCTTTTTCAAAAGAAGTTTACGAAGGCAGGGGAGACAAAGACGAGAACAAACATTTTCTAAAGGAAATATCTACTATGCATTTCGATGCTGAACTTGATAATTTTAAAGGCAAGGTTGTCTCAAAATCCAAACTCAGCGGAATAAGCCTTATTGGTTTATTGATAATATTGATGGCTTGTTTCAACTTTATCAACATTTCTACGGCTATCATCAATAATAGAATGAAAGAAGTAGGTGTAAGGAAAACGCTAGGAAGTCTAAAAAGTCAGCTTTCGGCTCAGTTTCTTATTGAGACTTTTCTGGTGGCGGGTTTATCTTTGATACTTGGCGTAATAGTGGCATCTGTTTGTCAGCATTGGCTAACCGAACTTTTCGACCTACCAAAGGATTTTTCACTTTTCTCCAATAAACTCCTGTTACCATTCTCTATCATATTACTAATTGCAATTAGCTTATTATCTGGACTTTATCCTTCTTTTGTTATGTCCAATTTTTCGCCACTTGAAGCTTTTAGACAAGTAAATACTTCAAGCTGGAGAGCTGGTTTTTCTTTTAGAAAGGGACTCATCATATTTCAGTTCGCAATTGCTATTTTCTTGATATTTTCCACGCTCATCAATATTGGGCAGCTAAAAATGCTCAACACAAAAGATCTCGGTTATATCAAAGAAGGTGTTTATATTTTCAATGTTGATACTGACCTTTCCAACAGATACGAAAGCCTAAAAAGCATGCTTTCTAATATTCCGGAAGTAAAATCTTTAAGTTTTAATAGCGACAACCCATCATCTACTAACAACTGGCAATCCAACTTTGCGTATGATCACCGTGCAGAGGATGAAGGATATAATGTAAGTTTAAAATTTTCAGATGCAGAGTATTTCGAAACTTATGGCTTAAAAATTTTAGCCGGTACGATTCCTCCCAATACAGATACAGTTAGGAGATTTATTGTAAATGAAACATTTCTGAAAAAAGCTGGAAATATTTCTCCCAAAGATGCCGTGGGTAAAGAAGTTAGATTGGGAGGGAATGATTGGACACCGATTGCTGCTGTCGTAAAAGATTTTCAAACTGCGAGTGCCAAAGAAGAAAATAATCCTTTGATATTCTCAAGAAAATCAAGTTTTTTATGGCAGTGCTCAATAAAGATTCAAAGTCAAAATTTACAGGCAACTGTTGCAAAAATTAAAGCTGCTCATGATACTGTTTTCCCTGAGTTCGCATTCAATGGAGATTTTTATGAAGAAACCATTAAAAACTTCTACAAGGCTGATAATCAACTAGGTCTGATGTATAAATCTGCCTCGATTATTGCGATCATAATAGCCTGTTTAGGACTGATTGGCATGGCTGCTTTTATGGCAGAACAACGCAAAAAGGAGATTGGAATAAGAAAAGTAATGGGAGCAAATATTGGTAATATTCTCCAGCTGCTATCAAAAGATTTCGTCGTATTGGTTTTGATTTCTACCTTAATCGGATTCCCTACTGCATGGTATTTTTCTAAAGAGTGGCTGCAAAGTTTTGTCCTTAGGATAGACATCACCTGGGTATATTTTGGCCTTACACTGCTCCTAACTATGATGATTGCAATGGCAAGCGTAAGTTACCATGCATTGAAGTCGGCATTGATGAATCCCGTGAAAAGTTTGAAGTCTGAATGAAAAAATGCCACGAAGGCACCAATAAATTCGTGTATTCGTGGCAAAAAATATAAAATTATGATACGAAACTATTTCAAAATAGCATGGAGGAATCTCCTTAAGAATAAAGTGACTGCGAGCATAAACATCTTAGGTTTAGCTATTGGTATCAGTACTTGTTTAATAATTTTTTCACTAACAAGGTTTGAACTCAGTTACGAAAGCTTTAGACACGATACAGAAAATGTATATCGTCTGACCTCTAGGTTTAAAAACGAAGCGGGAGATTTCAATTTTAATGGTGGCGTTTCTGCTCCAATTCCTCCTGTCATGGTAAATGAGCTTAAGGGAATAGAAAATTCAACTTTTTTTAGGACTTATTGGGCTAAAGCCAAAGTTCCAGATGCCACCAATCCTAAGTTTTTTCCACAACCGAGTTTTGGAATTAATGCAAGAACAGACATGATAATTTGTCGTTCTTCTTACTTTGATTTTTTTAAATCCGATTGGCTTGCTGGATCTCCCAACACTAGCCTAAGCGAACCCAATAAAGTAGTTTTGACTGAGTCAAAAATGCTTAAATATTTTGGAAATATAGACCCCAAAAATGCTATTGGTAAACAAATAATTTATGAAGATTCTTTACAAACTTCTGTATCTGGAATAGTGAAAGATCAACCTTTGAATACAGACTTTAGTTTTAATGACTTCATCTCTTATGCTTCTATAGAAAACCCACGTTTTGCAGATGATTTTAATTTTGATCAATGGACCAATACCAATTCGGGGGATCAATTTTTTGTAAAACTAAACAAAAACTACACTAAAGAAGCTTTTGAAGCACAGATACCCGTGTTTCTAGCTAAACATTTGGACACGAGCGATAAGTGGTTTAGCATGCGAACTTTAGTTTTACAGAAACTAGACCAAATGCACTATGATACCAATTATTCTAATGATTACAACAGAGTAATAAACCCAAAAGTTATCTATATTTTAATGGCTGTTAGTTTTTTTGTTTTATTTATGGCAATCATAAATTTTATAAATCTACAGACCGCTCAGGCGGTTTCAAGGGCCAAAGAAATGGGCATTAGAAAAGTTTTGGGAAGCTTTAGGATTAGTTTGATTATGCAAATTTTTACTGAAGCATTTATAATGGTTTTGTTCGCTACCGTTTTGTCTTTGATAATAATTCAGCCTACTTTCATTTATTTCAAAGATTTCTTCCCAAACACATTCGTATTTGATTTTACAAGTTTCGATTTTATACTTATTTTGGGTTTTGTTATTCTAACAACTTCTTTTTTATCAGGAGTTTATCCGGCATTTCTTATTTCTAAATTATCTCCAACGGAAACTCTAAAATCCCATCTTAACAAAAATAGGAATAATGGCTCGGGTTTACTTAGAAAATATCTAATTGTGTTCCAATTTAGTATAGCTCAAACATTTATTATGGGAACGTTTATGGTTGTACTTCAAAGTAAATATATGCTAAATAAAGACCTCGGAATAAATAAAAATGCTATTCAATTTTTTAATCTTAGCTGGGATATTGATAGATCAAAAAAAAATATTTTAGCTGATGAACTAGCCAAATTATCAGACATAAAACTTCTAAGCTTAAGCGAAGTTCCAGCTAGAGAGGGGTATTCTACAAGCCGTATTTCTTATATGAATGATGAGAAAGAATTTACCGTACAATCACACGAAAAATGCATAGATCCAAACTATATTAAGCTATTTGGGTTAAAACTTTTAGCAGGTAAAAATATCTCGAAAAGCGATACTGTTAGGGAGTTTTTGGTAAATGAAAGTTTCGCGAGAGCTATTGGTTTTTCAAAGCCAGAAGAGGCAGTAGGTAAGCTCTTGGATTATTATGACAGTCACGGTACTAAAACTAAATTTCCAATAGTTGGGGTTTTAAAAGACTTTAATTTCCAATCGCTTCACAACAAAATTGAGCCTATTTTCCTAAGATCTAGACCACAGAATGCCCGAAACATTTCATTTTTAAGCACATCAATAGAAAAGAACCATAGAGAGGTTCTTCAAAGCCAAATAAACGCGATTTATAAAAAGATATTTCCAAACGAAATGGCCATGCCCGAAATCGGGTTTTATAGCAAAGTTTTCGAGCAGTTTTACGAAACCGAAACTCGCCTAGCCAAACTACTAAATACTGTAACAGGAATCGCCATCCTTATATCTTGTATGGGCTTGTTTGGTTTGGTAGTTTTTGCAACGCAACAAAGAGCAAAAGAAATAGGTATTCGCAAAGTATTAGGAGCAAGTGTAGCTAATATTTTAACACTTATAACCAAAGACTTTTTTGTTTTGATTCTATTGGCCATTGTTATTTCAAGTCCAATAGCTTACTATTTAATTAATAAATGGCTACAAAATTTCGCTTTTAGTATTGATCTAAAACTTTGGTATTTTGTTTTAGGAGGATTCATAACTTGTTTGATAGCATTGGCAACTTTGAGTTTTGAGGCAGCTAAAGTAGCTCTATTAAACCCGGTTGATAGTTTGAAGTCTGAATAATCAACCAAAATTTGGCACGCTGCAAAGGTTTGCCAAAATTTAACAGATAGCAAAATTATGATTCAAAATAGAATTTAGAAACCTGGTAAGGCAGCCATTTTATTCTTTGATAAATGTCGTGGGATTATCCATCGGTTTGGCTGTTTTTTGGTTTTTGACCATGTATTTTTTCCATGAAAAAAAGTACGATGGATTTCTGCCAGACGCTAACCGAATTGCGGCTATAGCTCTCGACCTTAAAATGGGCGACCAAGAAGGAAAGATTTAGCCATTTTGTAGCCTTGACCACCGTTAGTTTTCAAGCGATTCGTGCTGCATTGTTGAATCCTGCGAAGAGTTTGAGGTCGGAGTGAAAGAATTTTAAATTGTCAAAAACACATTATCCATTTATACTGGAATATTACTTTTTAAATGTGAATAATAGAAATTTTATTAAGACAAGGATTTCTGCAAAATTTGAGAATCCTTGTCTTAAATTTTTTCTAAAGTTTAACTTTTTTTGGCATTAAAATATAATTTTTATTTTCTAATTCCGAAGCTAGATATTTTTCATAATGGAGTTTTGTCATTAAATCTACTTGGAATTTATACTTGTATCCAATGGTCTTTTGGGCATTTGGATATAGTTTACTTACAAATACATGATAAATATCCTCTGCATTTAATTTATTCAGTTCAGTATTTGGAATTTTTTTATCATCTAACCAAACGCCGTAAACTTTTCCATTTTTAAAGGCTTCAAATTCTTTCTCAGAAGGCTTATTTATAGCTAATGGCGGTAATGGTGGAATCATTATGAATTTTTGAGACTCTTGTTGTTTGGCGTTCATCGTTAAAAAAATAGCTTGAAGTTTGGCTCTGTCTTCGTCATTTGGAGTATTAATGAGTGTGCTGGAGCCATTTTTAAAAGTTGTAAGGTATTTGTTAACAAGTTCCTCATATTCATTCATTTGAGCTTGTGTAGCTTCAGTTAGAGGAATTATTTCATTTGTTTCATTCTTTGGACTTTGGGCTACTCCAATTTTTCCAAATAGTGAAATTAATATCAGTAATAAGGGCAGCATCGAAATTTTTACCAATATGGCTTTGCTTTTGTTCTGTTCTTTGTTCATCATTTTTAGTCGTTTTTTTGTGAAAGAAAAATTAAATTTACTTGTCAGTAACCTTGGTTCAGTAAGCCCAAATTCGTTCAGTAAAAGATACTGATATCTAGACTTATTGGTGTTTTTACTTAAAACAGATTGATCTGCTAAAAACTCATGATTCAATCGGATGCACTTTCCATAGAGTACAATAAATGGATTAAACCAAAACAATGCAAAAAGGAATTCGACAAATAGAATATCAAAAGTATGACCTTGTTTTATATGAGTCATTTCATGTTCAATTATTTCCGTCTCAATCTGTTTATTTTCAAATAAATTTTTGTTTAAATAGATTTTAGAAAGAAAACTAAAAGGCGTTTGATTTTCGTCTGTTAATATTATTTCAAATCCTTCATAATCAATGGATTGATTAGTAATTTCTTTTTTTCTAAAGAATAAAATACCTTTAAAAAAACGATAAATTAAAATGCCAGAGATAAGTAGATAAACACACCAAAAAATCTGCCTTAAAGAAACTTCTTCATTTACTTTGCTATCACTATTCGTTTCAACCAAATTGTAATTTAGTAGCCTATTGTTTTCTTTAACTTTTATAGATTCAAAAGTTTGTTGAGTTAAAAGTGTGTTACTTATCTCTAGTTCAACCAAAGGAATGAAAAAAGAAATCAGTAATGAACTGAGCAAATACAGTCTATTAAATTGAAATATTTTAACCTTTTCAAGGAACAAATAATAGAATGATAATAGAATCCCCGAACAAAGGATGACTTTCAAAAAATAACTTATCATGGGACATTATTTTTTATTTGTTTGTCGATTAATTCCTTTAATTCTATTAATTCATCATTGTTTAAATCTGCATTAGCAGTAAAAAAAGATGCAAATTGAAATGCAGAGTTTCCAAAGAAGTTTTGAATAATACCATTTACTTGTTTTGAGAAATATTCATCTTTTAACTTTAAAGGATAATATTCTCGAGAGTTTCCAAAAATTTTATATGCAACGAATCCTTTTTCTTGCATTCTTTTCAACATTGTGGCAACGGTGCTAGCAGCTAATTTTGGCTCAGGTAGGGCTTCAAGTAAATCTTTCATGAAAATTGCCCCGTTTTGCCAAATAATTTCCATCAATTGTTCTTCAGTTTTAGATAACTTCATTTCTACGTTTTTATATTTTATTCTACAAATGTAGAATAAAAAAACAAAAAATCCAAATATTTTTTCTAAAAAAAACCTGTATTATTTCGAAAATATATAAAGAAGTACTTTAAATTTTACGGAGAGTTTGTTGATCGGAGGTAAGAAATAAATTCAAAGTTCTAAAGCGGAGTACTAAAAAATTGGTAGAATTTATTTTAAATCCTACCAATTTTTATTAATAAAATTTTATTGTGCCACAAGAAACTTATTTACATCTAGCCAATGAATAAAGGCATCGAACCAACGGTTGCTCGTCCGGTTGGGATTTCCAAGACCAAATCCATGGCCACCATTTTGGTAAAGGTGAAATTCGACAGGTATACCAGCTTTATACCAAGAATCGATTACTCCAAATTGCCCTCTAAAAAGGAAATCGTCTGAGGCAATTACATTAAACATGGGTGGAGCATTTTTGGGCACTTCCATTGGTCCCATTCCTCCATATATCGGTCCAATAAAAGCCAGTTTCATTGTTTTAGAATGTAAAGTAGCATGCATGGTCAGGCCTGCACCAGCCGAAAAACCAATCATACCGATTCTTTTTGTATCCACGCCCCATTCAGTAGCTCTATTAATAATCAGTGCGTAGGCTGCCTCCGCATCTTGCAATTGATTGTCTAGGTTTCGTTGTGGAGCTGGTGGAGGCGTTACCGCTTTCGAGCCATCCGTTGGTGTGGGAGCTGGAGGGCGAGGGCGATTCATCCATGCAGTAAAATCTTCAAGTTTTTCTGGTGTAGGGTTAAGTCTATATTTTAATACAAAAGCGGTAATTCCTTGCTTAGCAAGTGCTTCGGCCACTTCCCAGCCTTCATTTCCTAAAGATAACCAACTGAAACCTCCACCTGGTGCAACTATTACTGCTGTACCGTTAGCTTTACCTGCTTCAGGAAAAAAAGGTGTTAATGTGGCTTTGGTAATGTTGCGAGCCATCGGATCTCCCCATTGGCGAAACCAAGTTTCGGATGCAGGCTGATTTTCAACACCTCCTGTTCCAAGTTGAATTGCCTTGGGTTCTGAAGGTGTTTCAAGTGGATATATTGTGCCATCTTGAGCTATAACCTCGACCGAGATTAACAACATGCAAAGTATATACCATGCCTTTGCCGAATTTTTTAATTTTAGTAACATATGATATTATTTAAGGTTGAAGAATCAAATATAGTGTATTTTGGACACGTTATAAAATTTTGAATTTATTAATACCTTTCATTAGGATATTATTACCTTTAATTTTCATTTTCAATTACTTAGATTCATTTTTAAAAAATTTGATTTTTTCATGAAAAAAGCCATAAACCGTAGATCTTTCATAAAAGGAATAACCGCCACATCGGCCATAATTCCAGCAATTGCTTTAGCAAATCCTGCTCAAAAATATGAGGGTAAAAAAATCAAAGTAGCCCTAGTGGGTCTTGGCCGATATGCAGAATACATGGTGGCACAGATGAAAGATTGTGAATATTGCGAAGTAAGTGCTTTGGTCAGCGGAACGCCATCAAAGCTGGAGTCTTGGGGGAAAGAATACAAAGTGCCAGTAAAAAACAGATACAATTACCAAAATTTCGATGCCATCAAAGACAATCCTGATATTGATTTGGTATATATAATTTTGCCCAATGCGATGCATAAGGAATATGCGATTCGTGCCGCCAGAGCCAAAAAACATGTATTGGTAGAAAAACCAATGGCGGTTTCGGCAGCGGATTGTTTAGAAATGATAAAGGTTTGTAAAGAAAACAATGTACAATTGGCCATGGGCTATCGTCTTCATTTTGAGCCATATAACATGGAGATGATGCGTTTAGGACAGAAGGAAGTATTCGGAAAAGTTAGAGTTGTTGAAGCTTCTCTAGGATATTTTGCTGGCGAAAAAGGCGAGTGGAGGTTAAACAAGAAACTAGCGGGTGGCGGTCCTTTGATGAACCTGGGCGTGTATTGTGTACAAGCTGGAAGATATATTACCGGCGAAGAGCCTATTGCAGTTACTGCTCAGTTTGGGCCAGTTTTACGAAAAGAATTGTTTACCGAAGTGGAAGAATCTATCACTTGGCAGATGGAGTTCCCCAGTGGTGCAGTTTGTACATCCACTTCAACGCTTGCGGCGGGTATAGATAGGCTTTATGCAAGTGCCGAAAACGGACGTTTTGAACTGAGTCCCGCCATCAGTTATGGCCCTTTCAAAGGACGCACACATGAAAAAGAGATGGACTTTCCACAAATAAACCAGCAAGCAGCCCAAATGGATGCTATCAGTAAAATCATTTTGGAAAACAAACCAATGCCCGATCACATCTCAGGGCTTGAAGGTTGGAAAGACATGAAAGTATTGGATGCCATTTATAAAGCAGCCGAAACTGGGAAGAAGGTGAGGATTTAGAAATATTTATAGCGAACCATATTTCCCAAAAGCTTATACTATTCTTCGAAGTTTTATTCCTTCAGTTTTTCAAAAACCATTACTTTTTATAAACCACAAATGTGAAAAATCTATCAGAAGCAACTCCCGAACTATTGGCGGTATAGACCGTTAGTTTACCGCTAGTTGAGCCCGAAGAAATAAAACCAAATACATTTTCATTGTTTAAAGTCGCAATAGTGGTGTAATTAATCATGTCATACGTTTCACCAGTAATTGTTATTTCATAAAATCCATTACCTAATCTCACCACACTTACGTTATCCGTGCTTGAGGCCGCATTTTTTGTTCCATTTTCGCTTATATTACCATAAGCTATAGGAACGACATTTGCAGTACTGGTTTGTGTTCGATTGACCTCTCCTGTTATGTTTGCGGTTCCAGCATTATTTACCCAAAAACGCCAGGCATTTCCAATCCATATTCCCGCCTCTGTATCATTTTTTAATCCAACAAATGAACCATCAGCATCAGAAAGGCCATTTGTAGAATTGCTGAACCATACACCCGCTGTATTTCCGTTATGCCGGATTCTTGCTCTACCGTTTACGTCGAGAATGTTATTTGGTGAAATTAAACCAATTCCAACATTGCCAGTACCCGTTCGCAAGGATGGACCCAAATCTGAAGAAAAGTACCCCCCAGTGCCAGAAATAGAAGTACCTGAGATTCCAATACCATTATTGGAATATCCTTGTGAACCAATACCACCACCATCATGGCCTCCACTTATTCCATAGCCATTTCCATTTGTGCTAGAATTTGTGGCATAGATAGCTCCAGAGGCACTGCTCGGGCTGGTATTGGTTGCTCTAGCCCGAATTGCAAATCCGTCAATTCCAATAACGGTAGCATTGATAGCTACAGCTTCGCCAGTTAGATTTGTATTAGTGATTTTAAAAGAACCACCATCATATCCCGTAAAATTGTTAGCAGTACCTTCATAAGGAAGATTAAAAGTGCCAATTACGCTCCAAGCGGAGCCATTGCAAGTATAAAATTTGTTATCAGTGCTTAGGTAAACCATTTTTGCTTTATCATTTACCCCACAAGAACCCAAGGATGAAACTGACGAAATGGCTACAAACCCACCGGAGCCAGGTTGAAGAGTAATAGATTGACCAAATGCTATGTTAAATAAAAAAAGAATAAGAAATGTTAGTTTTTTCATGAGTTTTTTATTAAAATTTTTTATCAAAAGAAATGATTTTTTAATTTTTAAAAATGCTTACTTTAAATCTAAAATTCTTAGCAAACTTTAAAAACTAAACTTTATTTTTTGGATTTACTAAAAGGGTAAAATGTTAGTTTTTAGTTAATTTCAATAAAGTAATTGAAATCTCCATTTATTGTTAATTGCTTTCCACCAACCTAAGTTTAACTTTAGTTGATAGTTTAAACATTTTGATATGGGAATGATTGCTTGGCGAAATACTTACCGATTGCCCAAAAAGACTTACATTAAATAAAACCAGAGCCGTAATTAAGAGATTAAATTTATTCATGACATTATTATTTTTTTACAAAATTGGATCTTAAATCCACGTTCGTCAATCGGATAAATATATGGTTTTTAAAGTCTATTTATCGTGTAAGAATAATCCTTACTGGTGTATTGTTTGGAAAGGAATTACTAGTAGCAGTAGGATTATATAATTTGACCGAAACGGTGTTAGAAGATGAAACCCAAACCTGAGATATTAACAGTGAACCAATGTCTCCTGTAAAATTCAAAACCACATTATCACCCGGAACAGCACCTGTAGCTGTTACAGAAAGTGTTGTAAAATTGTTTGCAGCATAGGTTATTGACATGGTAGTTTCTATTCTGATAAATTTCGAAATAGTTCCGCTGCCCAAGCCAAGAGTGCCGCCAACTTGTAAATTGTTAGCAACATTCAATGAGCCATTTACTTCTGTTAGGCCATTATTTCCTATTAAAAGCTTCCAATCGTTGTTAATTTTCACTCCAAATTTTTCACTGTTTTGCGTTGCGTTTTGTAATCCTACAAAAGTTGAATTTGCCTCGTCTAGCACATTGTTACTATTTTCTATAAATATGCCTGCATTATTCCCATTGTGTCTTAATCGGAGTCTTCCATCCACTTCAAGCTTTTCGGTTGGATGAAGTACACCTATACCTGTTTTTTCTTTTATATATGCCCCATAAAGATTACCAGACCCCTCAGTTTCTACAAAAAGCCCATATTTTTGAGATACAGAAGTTCCGGCCACTTTAAAGTATCCACCATAATCAATCAATGCAGTCGAATTACTATTTGTATTACTTGCAAAAATTCCATAAGAATTTAAAGAAGAATTTCCAGTAACAATAAGATTCAATCCGACTCTTTTACTCACAGTTCCTTGGCCAAAAACAGAACCTGTAATTCCCAATGCTTCAGCCGATCCATTGACGTTTGAAAAGGTTATTGCGGAAAATTTCCCACCAAAGCCAAGATCAGAACTTATTGAATTCATAATTACTTCGCCATTAACACCACTTCCGACACCATTAGCTAAATAGTTTTCGCCCCAAACGCCATGAGATTGTTGATTGGCTACCCCACTGGTTTCACCTTTTACTCCAGCTCTGATATTCACGCCTCCACTTGTTCCGTTTGAAACTCCCTCGACACCATAAGATTTTATTGTATTTGGCGTGTTTGAGGTTACCGTTGAAACAAAATATCCTCCTACTCCCTTCTTGTTGACTGCAGTTGCGTCATTTAAAAAGCTATAGCCCTCCACCCCGTATGCATCACCTCCTTTCTGAGATGCCTCTCCAAAAACACCCACAGATTTATTACTGACAAGACCTGTTGCAACTCCAAATACTCCGAAGTTTGATTGTGCCGTTCTTTGGCCAATTGCAGAACCAAATAATCCATAATTACTTAAATTGGAGTTCCCCGAAATTCCCAATGTACCTACTACGGCATCACTCTGGACAGCAATTCCCGTATTCGCACGGATGGCCGCTTTACCAATACCAAGATGAACAGTACTACCCAATCCTTTTACATCCAGAATGGCATCGGTTCCTTGAGGGTTGGCATCAACCACATTCTGGGCTATTACAATCGAAATTTGAATAAAAAACATAAATACAAAGGCCATCAATGCTTTTTTTCGCCTTCGTGAAATCATAAATATCTGACCATCAACGGTAGAAAGTCGATTTTCAACAATAGTTTCAATTGCATTTCTATTTATCAAAAGCGAGCGATTTATTCTGACAAATGATATTTCCAGTGCTTTTTGATAAACAAGTAGCGAGTAGGCCATTAAAATTTTTTGACCGTTTTTTAGAAAAAAGCAACTGTAATTTTTGTCGCTTTCAATATGACTTACTGCCTCATTGGCTTGGAGCAAGAGTTCGGAATGTTGCTTTCTTGGGAGATGTTTCATGACTTTTTTTAGACAAAATTCGGATAGAATTTAAAAAAAATCAATCGGATAAATATATGGTTTTTGCTTTCTCAATAATTAAATGGCGTTTCATTGATCCAATGAAATCCGCGGTTCATGAGTCTTGACTTTTCAGGGTATTTTCGTAGGTATTTGACCTTACTAGAAAGGCTGTCATTTGCTAAAATTTAGCTGTCACTCTTCAGTGTATATTTATAATTCCAGGTTTTATTGAGTTTGACTTTTTCGTTTATAAAAAGTGTTTTTTTAATCGTATCAACTTTTGCTTGGAGATAAATTGTAGTTCCTTCCTTATCATATGCCCTCAAAAGATCATTGCTAGCAAAATTGATTTTGTTCCAATTTATGTCTTGAGAAATTGAATCACTTTGTAGTTCATAATAACCAAAAAGTTCGTGTTTTGGACCATTTAATTCCTTATGACCTTGAATTGTTGATACCACTCCACCTCCAATTAAGAATAATAAAAACGTATATTTAAAACCGATTAAGAGTTTATTGAAAATCGGTTTTCGAAACCTGAATGCCTTTTGGATGTTAAGTTTTACAGGGGTGTCGGTTAGAAAAAAGCCAAATAAATCCTTAAGATTATAAGACAAAATATATAATGTCATTATAAAAAGAGTGGTAGAAAATATTTTGACTGGCACATCATAAAAATAGTTTATGGCCATGACATTAACTGTGGCAAAAAGGGAAATAATAGCACCCAAAACTACCGTTCTACGCCAAAACATGAGACCGGCCAGCACCTCAACAATACCCATAAATAGGTTATATCCATACGAAAAACCCAAAAAAGTCCAGGCCAATCCCATTGGGCTAGATTCGCCGTAAGTTTGAGAAAGACGGTATGGACTAGGATATGGAAATTGCATTTTCCAGATTTTAATCAAACCGTAGTCAATAAGCATTAGTGCCACAAAAAAGCGTAAAACTACTATTAACCAATAGTTTAGTCGCTCATAATTAGTCTTATTTCGTGCCATAATAAACCAAATGACAGCACCAAAGAAAGCTATTGAGAAAATAATTAAGTTCAAAACCCAGTCGTAGGTAGTATCTCCGCTTCCATTACTAAACACAGTGATGGGATAGCTTACAATATTAAAAGTTTTGGAAACAGCCGGAACTAACCAATGCAAAAAATCAATGATAAGGGGAAACATCCCTATGGTATCAACAAAAGCCGTTTGGGCAAATAGTAGAAAAATAAACAAAAAGAAAAACTTCGAAATTGGGGTATTGAAATGACTCATTTTTAAAATAATATTATGAAATTAACCTTTCTTTAAGGGCCTTTACTACTGCTTCTGACTTGGAATTGACATGCAATTTTTTGTAAATATTATTGATGTGGCTTCGCACCGTACCCATACTTATAAAGCAATTAGAAGCTATCATTTTGTAAGAGTCGCCATCTACAAGGCATTTTAAAATATCAAGTTCTCTATCTGAAAGATTGTTTTCTGTATTTTTTACCACTTTGGGCTGAGTAAAAAACTCCAAAACTTTTCGTGCAATGGCTGGTGTCATGGGTGAACCGCCATTGTAAATTTCATGAATGGCCTCGATGATTTCTATGATTTTTGATTTTTTGAGCAAATAACCCGAAGCCCCAGCTTGCAATGCACTAAATAGCTTGTCGCGGTCTTCAAAAACCGTCAAAATCAAAATGTTGACATTTTCATAATGCTCTTTTACCAATTTGGTGGCCTCGATGCCATTCATGTGTGGCATATCTACATCCATCAAAATCACATCTGGTAGAGCCACTTTACAATTTTGAAGAATTTCAATAGGCGACTCAAACCCACCAAGAAACTCAAACTCTTCAGAACTTTGCAGCAAATGAGCCAAACTGGTCCTCAGTGTTAGGTTGTCTTCATACAGTGCTACTTTGATCACGTGTTGGCTCATTTGTTATAAAGACAAAGTGAATACTTTTTTTACAATAAAACAATCAGATAAATATATGGTTTTACAATTTAGATAGGAATGGTTAGTGCTACTTTTGTGCCTTTTCCTAATTCACTTGTAATATCCAAATGAGCTCCAATCTTCTTTGCTCTGCTGTGCATATTTTTTTGTCCATTCCTGTCTGATTTCGCATTCATATCAAAACCAAAGCCATCATCTGATACGCTCATTTCTAGAGCTTTGTCATTTATCCTGGCAACTATTTTGGCATTCTTACAATTACTATATTTCACCAAATTGTTGATGGCTTCTTTCAATATCAAATAAATATCCCGACGCTTGCCCATGTCTATTTTGATGTTTTCAAGTTCCGTCGAAAAATCAAATTTGAAATCAATGTCTTTGGACTCCAACATGGGAATAGCATAAGATTTTAGTCGCGTTTCGAGATTATAAAACTCATCGTTGTCAGGGTTGATGGTCCAAATGATTTCATCCATTTTCTCTATTACATTTCTAGCATCATTGCTTACCTGAGTCATGATTTCAGGATTAAATTGCTCCTTTTTTTGTTGAAAAGCCACCAATTCAGACAATATAGAAATACTACTTAGTGTGCTACCAATTTCATCGTGAAGGTCAGCCGAAATACGATTTCTAAGCTTTTGGGTATTTTCTAAAACTTTTATCCTTTGTTTTGATTTGTAAGAATTGAAAGCCAAAAATGCAATTACCGCTACCAAAGCCCCTAAAATAGCCAAAAGAATCAAACGCATATTGGCTTGTTTTTTCTCAGTTTCCAGTTGCTTAATTTCCGCCTCCTTTTTTTTGCTTTCATATTTGGTGAGCAATTCTTGCATTTTTTCGTCACTGTCAGCCGAAAAAACAGAGTCATTGGCCACATTGGCTTCTAATAAATACTGATAGGCATTTCGGTAATCTCCGAGCTGTGCAAAACTTTCTGATAGAGATTTAGATGTGGTGTATTTATCCGTATAATCGTCGAAATCTTTGGCTTTTGAATACGCTTTTTTGAAATAAGCATTTGCAAGATTAAATTTCCCTTGGACATTATAAAGCTCGCCCAAACTATGATAGGCGGATTTCTGAGCTTCGGGAGATTTCAAACTTTCGCTTAAACTTTCATTCCTCTTTAAATATTTCTCTGCCTCAACATATCTTTTAGTTTGCATTAAAAGTCTTCCCACATTGTCCAAAAGATCAGTTTGCAACAAAGGGTAATTGGCATCTTCAGCCAACTTTAGTCCCATTTGATATTCTTTTAAGGCTTCGTTTGTTTTACTTTGATCATCCAGAATATTCCCTAGTTTGTTTTTATGGATTGCCATTCCAATTTTATCCTCTTTTTTCTCGGCAATCTCAAAGGCCATTTTATTGTACTTAATAGCCTCTTCGTAGTTTTTCCGAAACTTATAAATGCTACTCACCATTCCATAAGGCCCATGATCTAACCATTTTACTGGATAATTTGGATCTTCTTGCACTTTTACGGCCATCAAAGCATACTTCAGAGCATTTTCCCTATCGCCCAATTGCTCATAGCCAACAGCAATATTGTTGAGTGAAGACTCCTCCAAAGTTTTATTGAGCTTGTATTTTTTGACAGTTCCCAGGCACATTTTAAAATTTTCAAGAGCCAGTTTTGATTCAGTTTTTTGATTGTGAACCAATGCCTTTAATAAATAATGAAAGTAAATTCCTCGACCATAATTTAGTTTTTCTGATAATTGTTTAATCACCACAATCAAAGAATCTGCCTTTTTATAATCAGCGTGATCATAAATTTGCTTTAAAGTATAAGGCCTTAAAGCCCTGACATAAACCGTGTCTTTGGGATAGGTTTTTAAAAATAAAACAAGTGAGTCTTCAGATTTGGGGATAATTGCTGGGTCCTGTGCTACTAGCATGAAACCATTGATAATCAACAAAAAAAACAAACCAAAAAATTTCAGAGAGATTTTTTTCAGAATTTCAGCAAGAATTTCCATAGGTTTTATAATATTTCAGGGATATTTGATAAAATTGAGAATTTTAATTCTAAAGTCAAAATTAAGTATATGAATTTGATTATAAGGATATTGAATATGAATTCATCTTAAGTAGAAAAAACAAAAGAATATTAAACATTAATCACTGATTAAGATCTTATTGCATTATTTTCAAATAACTAAACTCCACGTCCAATGACGTACAAAAGTGTTCGATTACGGACGAAAAATTAGAAACAATAAATCATAAATACCTGAAGATTAATTCACTATGCAATTGGCATGGCATTTGACCTTATAAGTTTAGGTTATGAAAAATCTATTTGTTTAAAATGGAGGAGTCAAAATTTCATAGGTAAGTTTAGCTCCTTCATTTTTAAAATAAAATTGAATTATGATTAAGAATTACTTTAAAATTGCCATAAGAAGTCTCTGGAAAAACAAGCTTTTTTCCTTTATTAACATCGTTGGTTTGGGTCTTGCATTGCCTTTTGCTTTGCTTTCTCTTTTGCAATTACAGAGTACATTTGAGTTTGATAATTTTCACCAAAACCCAGAAAGGATTTTTAGAATTATAACAGACGAAAAAACCAATGAAGGCGGTCAAACACATTATGCTTCCACTCCTTATTTATTGGCCGATTTATTGGAAAATGATTATCCAACTATTGAAACAGCCACAAAGACAGCTCGAGCATACAATTGGGAACTAAATAATACAATAAAGTCACTAAGGGTAAATACCCTATATGTTGAACCCACTTTCTTTTCCATTTTCCATTTTAAAATTCAAAATGGGAGCTTGCCAATTGAACCAAATACTTTGGTTTTAAGTAGTGAAATGGCAGAAAAATTTTATGGTAAAAACAATCCTGTTGGGCAAACGCTTACACACCCAACATTCGGCGTTTTTAAGATAACAGGTGTTTTGAAACCTTTTAAAAAAGAAACACAATTTCAAAGTGACGTTATGGTTTCTATGTCATCTTTTCCTAACGCTCAGCCATCTTGGGGAGATTATGAAAATTATACTTTTGTGAAAATCAAAGACGGAACTAGACCAGAAGCTCTGGATTTAGCTCTTGCACAAATTGCAAAAAAAACGAATCCATTTTTGATTGATCTTAAGAAACGAAACGATTTTAGAAAGCAAGCACTTGCCAGTATTTCGCCAAGCAAAGAAGACCTTCAAAATAACCCTTATGTAAACAGATGGAGTGATATTTATTTCAATTTCACTATTCCGGTTATGATATTGTTATTAGCGGGTTTTAATTATACTAACCTTACATTGGCTCGTTCTTTAAATCGCTCGCGGGAAGTAGGGGTACGAAAAGTAATGGGTGCCGTTCGTTCTCAATTAATCCTTCAGTTTATGGTAGAGGCCATAATGATTGCTTTTTTTGCCTTATTAATCGGCATTTTGGTGTTGATGTTTATGAAACAATACATTCATGTTAACTGGGTGACTTGGGAAGTGGATAATCAATATATTATTATGTTTCTTTTTGTATTTTTCACTTTAGTTTTGGGTGTTTCAGCAGGCAGTTTACCGGCTTGGATTCTTTCAAGTTTTCAGCCCGTTAAGGTGCTGAAAGGGTCCGTTTCTCCCTCAAGTTTTGGTAAATTTAATCTTCGTAAAGTTCTTATGGTCATACAGTTTGTAGTGGCTATGGCATTTATTTTTCAGATAGGCCACATGTACAATCAGTTTAATTACATGGCAACAGAAAATGGAAATTTCAATAGAAAAGGCATCGCCAACATTTCGATTTCTGATGAAAACTATCCTCTGTTGATAAACGAAATTTCTAAAAACAAAAATGTAGAAAAAGTCGGTCTCTGCTCTGTTCCATTTGGTGGTTCAGCTGCCGAATATGCCATAAAGGCCGACAAAAAAGATGAATATCAAGCAAGTTATTATTACGCTGCAGATAAAAATTTTATTGAGAACATGCATTTGAGTTTTCTAGCTGGTCAAAATTTGCCAATTTCGAGTTCTGATTCTGCCGGTAACTTTGTAATAATTAATGAAAAAGCAATTGAAAAACTAAGACTAGGCTCTGCTAAAGAAGCTATTGGTAAATCAATGATTTTGAACAACAGCGAAGTGGAAATAATAGGTGTAATTAAGAATTTTTGTCATTTCAATTATCAATCTGCAATCCAACCTTTGGTATTTCAATATAATCCTGCCGCATTTCAAACCATTGTGATTCAGACAAATACTAAAACCAGCAAGTCTGATTTTGAAGCAGAAATGTTAAGCTTATGGAAAAAACAATATCCGTTTCAGCAGCAGTCGTTTGGATGGTCAGAAATAGAACTTTATGAAAGATATTATCCCGCAGAAGATATGAAAATGATGGGAATGGCCTGCTTTGTAATTCTCATAATAGCGGTGATGGGATTGTTGGGAATGGTTATTTATAATACAGAAAAAAGATTTAGGGAAATAGGCATTAGAAAAGTGATGGGAGCATCTGTATTTAACATTGTTAAAACATTGTCTGGAAATTTTCTAAAATTAATATTTATATCCAGCTTAATTGCCATTCCAATAGGCATTATAGGAGGAGTGTTTTTTAAAAGTTTTTTTGTATTTCATCCCGAAATAAATATATCGCTCATGGCCTTGTTTTTCGTAGCTATATTCATAATTGCATTATTTACGATTGGTTTCTTTAGCTATAAAGCAGCAAACTTAAACCCCGTCAAAAGTTTAAAAGCGGATTGAAAATTTCTCAAAATATTTATTTTAAGTATTTAGACAAATATTAAAATGATTAAAAATTACATAAAAATTGCCTGGAGGAATCTCCAAAAAAACAAAGTGATGTTTTTGATAAACATTACAGGTTTAGGTATTGGTATAGCTACCTGTTTGATTATTTCACTTTTTGTATTTGACGAACTCAGCTATGATAGATTTTATAAAAATGCAAATAAAATTGCCAGAGTTACTTTGAAGGCAAAGCTTGGGGACGAAAACATACGGGAGTCTTCAGTGATGGCACCAGTAGGAGCAACCCTCAAACGAGAATTTCCAGAGGTTTTGGACTATACTCGCCTAAAGAACACGTTTAATATTCAGAAGGTAAATACAGGTAAGAAAAAACTGAGGAGCGGAAAAATGGCTCAAGTTGACCCCAATTTTTTTGAATTATTTACACTTAAATTTCAAAATGGAGATGCTAAATCGGCCTTAATAAATCCATCTTCAGTTGTGCTAACTTCATCTCAAGCCAAGACCTATTTTGGTTCTGAAGAGGCAGTAGGCAAGACCTTAGAAATTGAAGGAATGGGGTTTTTTACTGTCAGTGGTATTATTGAAGATATTCCTCAGAATTCCCATTTTCAGTTTGATCTTTTTACATCTTTGGCTAATAATATGGACGCTAAAAGCCAAAGTTGGATGTCAGGGAGTTTTCAAACTTATCTATTGCTAAATAATCAAAATAGCATCGAAACCTTAGAAGCAAAACTGCCTGTTATAGCCGAAAAATATATGGGTGACGAGATAAGGTCTGGTTTTGGAATGTCATTTAAAGAGTTTATTTCCAAAGGAAATTCCATCGGACTATTTTTACAGCCATTGACCAAAATCCATCTCTATTCTGATTTCACAAATGGAGACTTATCAACGGGTGGAGATATAAAAACCGTTTATATGTTTGGGGCTATTGCCCTTTTGATGTTGCTGATAGCCTGTTTTAATTTTATGAATTTATCAACAGCTGGAGCCTCAAAACGCTTAAAAGAAATAGGCATGCGGAAAGTTTTAGGGTCTGCCAAGAACCAATTGGTGCTACAATTCTTATCCGAATCTTTTCTTTCCGTGCTTCTGTCTATGGTCTTAGGAGTGACTTTAGTTTTTGTTTTTTTACCATATTTTAATGCCCTTTCAGGAAAATCTTTGGATTGGAAACTATTGCTAAGACCATCCACATTGGTTATATTTTTAGTTTTGACACTAATAGTCAGTATTTTGTCTGGTGCGTACCCCGCATTTTTCATGTCTTCTTTTAAGCCTTTAGAGTCCTTGAAAAACAAATTTTCTTCAGGTGGAAACAAAGGAATCAGGAGTACTTTGGTTGTTTTTCAGTTTGCGGTTTCGGTATCGCTCATTATAGCTACTTTGGTAGTTAATCAGCAGATGGATTACATCCACAATAAAGATATGGGCTATGAGCGAGAAAACTTAATAGTCATGCGACATGCAGGAATATTAGGAAATAACCTAAAGGTTTTCAAGGACCAATTGCTAGCTGACCCCAAGGTAAAAAGTATAACTATGTCGGCGTTTATTCCAGCTGGCCCAACAGACGACGGCATGGAAATAATTAAAACATCTGCCAATTCACCAGATAAGATTAGAACGCGATCGTATAATATCGACGAGGAGTATATTCCAACATTAGGTATGCGTTTGATAAAAGGGCGAAACTTTTCGAAAGATTTTTCTACAGAAAATCAAAATGTGATTTTGAACCAAACGGCCTTAAAAACTTTTGGATTAACTGATGATCCAATTGGAAAACAAATTTTTAAACAATCCAATAACCAAAATCAAGCACTCACTATTATAGGCGTTATCAAAGACTTTCATGCTCGCTCTTTACATGAACCCATTGAACCAATGATTATGCAGTATAATCCATATTATGGCTTAATAGTCAAAACAAAAACAGGAGATATCTCTGGGTTGCTTGCTAATATGCAACAAAAATGGCAGGCATTTGGCACGGGAGAAGAGTTTGATTATGCTTTTTTAGACGAACTTTTTAATGAAACCTACAAGAAAGAATCCAATATGAATTCTATATTAGGCTATTTTGCAATTCTCACAGTGTTCATAGCTTGTTTGGGTTTATATGGCCTTATAACATTTACAACTGAGAGGCGATTTAAGGAAATTGGTATCCGTAAGTCATTAGGTTCCAGTGTGCCCCAAATTGTCGCTTTACTTTCAAAAGAGTTTTTGTATATGATTGGCATATCATTTTTTATAGCCTTTCCATTAGGGTATTATACAATGAAAAACTGGCTGCAAGATTTCGAATATCGAACTGAATTAAATTGGTGGATTTTTGTGCTTGCCGGTTTAGCTACAATCTTTTTAGCATTTCTAACTATCAGCTATAGAAGCATCAAAGCAGCACTCATGAACCCTGTGAAAAGTTTAAAAACAGATTAATGTAATTGCTTATTTGTACCTCGAAATGCTTTTCGGAAGATAATATATTCCATTGTTTTTCAATTAAAACACTCCAAAATAAGACTCCACACATCATTTTTCTTTTCTATTAAAAACATTCGTATTTTAGCAAGAAGTTTTGCCTTAAATATGAAAAAAAACCTTTTGTTTCTTGTGCTTTTTAGTGCAACTGTTTGTGCTCAATCGCCCCAATTGAATATTCCTGCCGCTAATGCTGCTCCAAAAAAAACGTACTGTAATCCTATGGATATCAACTATCAGTACAATTGGGAACAAGTAAATGATAAAATTTCCTACCGAAGTGGAGCTGATCCAGTTATTATAAATCACCAAGGCGAATATTATCTTTTTCATACCATTCAGGGTGGCTATTGGCATTCCAAGGACCTATCAGATTGGCGATATGTAAAGCCCTCTCGCTGGCCAATGGAAGACATGTGTGCTCCAGCGGCATGGTCTAAAGACGATACATTGTTTCTTTTTCAGTCTACTTTCCAGCAGCGTCCTATTTTCTATACCACTACGCCCAAAACTGGCAAACTAGAATTTTACAATCGTTGGCTACCGCAATTGCCCAAAGATGTAGGCCCTTGGGATCCCGCCCTTTTTTACGACGAAGACTTGAAAGAATGGTATATGTATTGGGGTTCATCTAATACCTATCCGTTGTTTGGCTCTCAGCTTGATAAGGACAAAAAACTAAGCTATAAAGGTGACTATAAGCCTTTTATATATCTTGACCCCAAAAATCATGGCTGGGAAAGATTCGGTCAAGATCATAAATCAGACATAACGCCTTTTACCGAAGGTGCATGGATGACCAAACACAATGGCAAATATTATCTACAGTATGGTGCTCCTGGAACCGAATACAACGTGTACGCCAATGGCACTTATGTAGGTGACCATCCGCTTGGGCCATTTACCTACGCTCCCTACAACCCGATTTCGTACAAGCCGGGTGGATTTATGCAGGGCATGGGTCATGGCTGTACTTTCAAAGACAATTTCGGCAACTACTGGAACATGGGCACGCCATGGATAGCCGTAAACTGGAACTTCGAACGCAGAATAGAGATGGTGCCGACCGATTTTGACAGTGACGGACAAATGCACTCTATTACTCGCTTTGCAGATTTTCCGCATAGGTTGCCCACAAAAAAATGGACAAGCAAAGACGAGCTTTTCACTGGCTGGATGTTGCTTTCTTATAAAAAGCCAACACTTTCTTCTTCACAAAAAGAGGAAAAATTTGGCTCGAGTTTGGTGACAGACGAAAACCCTAGGACATTTTGGGTAGCAAATACAAACAAAAAAGGAGAATGGCTTACCATAGATCTAGAAAAGGCTTGCACAGTAAATGCCCTTCAAATAAACTATACAGACTACAAATCAGATATTTATGATTCGGCATTGCCAAAGGTTTATATTCAATACAAAATCTATAGTTCTTTGGATGGAAAAAACTGGACTAAAATTGAGGATAATTCAAACGAAAAACGGGACAGGCCCAATGCGTATATCGAACTTCCAAAAGCTATAAAAGCCAGATATATAAAGTTTGAAAATATTCACGTTCCGATGCCCAATTTGGCAATAAGTGACATCAGAATATTTGGTAATGGAGGCGGAAAAGCACCCCAAACGCCAAAAAACTTAGAAGCTAAAAGAGATACAGATGAGCGAAATGCCTTTGTAAAATGGGACAAAGTAGAAGGAGCCGTCGGTTATAATATATTGTGGGGAATAGCCCCAGACAAACTCTATCAAACTTACCAAATATGGGCTGACGAACCCAACGAAAAAGAAATCAGAGCCCTAAACGTGGGCGTGAAATATTACTTTGCCATCGAAGCTTTTAATGAAAATGGAGTTAGTGGTGTGAGTGAGGTGATGGGGGTGGATTAAAGTTGTTTTTGTCCTTTCAATTATTCAGATTCAAACTTTATTTTGAAATTATATCTAAAATTTCATCATAAAAAAAACGGCCAGATAACCAATCTGACCGCTTTCAAAATGAATGCTATTTTAAAAACTTTTACAGCTGCGAATACTTCAAGGGCTTCAAAAATACACGGTGAATATTTGAAACCGTATTGGCATATTCAGGTAAGCCAACAATGCGTTTCCATTCTGGATGAGCCGAAAATTTCTTCCAATTGGCATCACGCTCTTCCATGTCTTTGAAAGATAACATATAAGTCAAACATGGCATTTGTCCACCAGCAATCCGCTCACCAAAAAACACCGAATGCAATCCTGTTTCTTTAAAAATCTGCAGCTCGCTATCGTTAAACATTTTTACTTTTCTTAGATAAGCATCTTCTATGTAGCCTTCATAAGTTCTAAGCTCAAAAACTTGCGAACCTGCATCAGGTTTTAATAGCCTCGGAATTCCCGAAAAAGCATTGAATAAAAAAGTTTCGTATCTGCTAAAAGGAGCCTTGTCTGTAGTTATTTGATTATATTCAGCACTGCTTGCAGCAAAACCTTGATCTGCAGCAAGATCCTTTTTTACAGCATCATATTGAATGATACTTTCGAAAGGAATAAAAACATAGATTTTCGAAGGATTGTCTTGGCTCCACTCTTCGAATGCTCCAATGTTTTTTATCCCGTGTTGGTTTAAGGCGGGAAAAAGTGCCTTTTCGAGATAATTGTGCAAACCGGAGGCAGGCGAACCAAATTTCATTTCATAAACACGAAGCTCATAGAAATCCTTCTGTGCTAATACTGTAAGTGAAATAAAACTAAAGACTAACAGGGAAAATATTTTTTTCATTTTATTATGGTTTGAATAGACAAAAATATGAAAATTTCTTTCATGAGTTAGTGCTATTTATCACAGTAGAACGAAAGTCGCCTATTCTTTTGCATTCTTAACCAAAAATTCGGAACATTGCGACTCAATTTTGATTTGGATAAATGAGTTTATTTAAAAAATTAGCAGGCGACACCGTTCTCTATGGCATGAGTAGCATAGTCGGCCGCTTACTAAACTGGCTCTTGGTAATAGTCCACACAAGAGTTTTTGAGCAGCAAAGCCTCTTAACAGAAAACGCCCAATTATACACTTGGGTAGTTCCATTAAACATCCTTTTCACGTTTGGGATGGAAACGGCGTTTTTCCGATACGGCTCCAAAAAAGAGAACCAATCGGAGTATTTCAACATCATTTTGAGTTTTATTTTGGTCTTAAGCATAGCCTTGGCGGCGATAATAATATTTTTTGCTGGACCAATCGTAAACTATCTGAAATTTCCTGGCAATGAGCATCTTGTAATAATGCTGGCCATCATAATGGCAGCAGATGCGGTAGCTGCTATAGCTTTTGTGAAACTTCGAGCTCAAAACAAAGCCAAAAAGTTTGTGAGCATCAAACTAGCCTGGATTTTTATCAATATTGGCCTTAATGTTTTCTACCTTATTTTCTGCCACAATATACTCAAAGGCACATTTTTACCTGAGCTGAAATCTTACGCAGCTATGTTTTATTTGCCATCTGTTGGGCCTGATTATATCATCTGGGCCAATTATGTAGCCAGTCTTATTTGTCTTGGATTACTTTGGAAAGAGTTTGTTGGATTTCGTTTTGTTTTTAATCTTGAAAAACTAAAACCCGTATTAAAATACGCTTATCCCTTGATGATTATGGGATTAGCGGGTTCTGTAAATCTAACTGCCGACCGCTTAATGTTCCGTGACCTTCTTCCTTATGGGTTTTACCAAGGTTTTGAAGATCCAGATGTGGCTTTCAGTATTTATGCTCAAGTATACAAGCTTTCTATTTTTATGACCCTTGTGGTGCAGGCTTACAGGTACGCTGCTGACCCATTATTTTTTGCAAAAATGGGGGACAAAAACTCTCCAGATTTGATAGCTCTCAGCACCAAATGGTTTACTATCGCCTGTATAGCTCTTTGGGTAGGCGTTAGTCTAAACCTCGACTGGATTCAATTATTGATAGGTGAAAACTACCGGTCTGCTGTTTATATCGTGCCCATTTTGTTATTGGCCAATTTGTTTATTGGTGTCTATGGCAACATGTCCATCTGGTATAAACTATCAGACAAAACCCAATACGGCACGTACCTTACTGTAGGAGCAATGATAGTTACAGTGGCTCTTAACTACTTTTTGATTCCGACCATGGGTTATTTAGGTTGTGCGATTACCTTCGCCATTTCATCCTTTTTAATGGTAGCTGCTTGTTACTATTTTGGCCAAAAATATTACCCAGTTCCATATGAAATGCTTTCGGTGATGGTATATTTAATTGCTGCAGGGGCTTTGATATTTATAAGTTCTAAAATCCAAATTAGCAATTTCGTATATTCTGTTCCTTACCACATGCTCCTCACATTTTTATTTTTGGGTGCTATATATTGGTGGGAGTTTAAAGTCAAAACCAATTTAGATTTCAAGAAAACTGAATTATAAATAAGACTTTATTTTAGTAGCAATCTCAGCTAACTCTTCTTGTGAAATCTTGATTTTCGAATTGAAATTCATGTCATTCATGCTGTTCATGGGGATCAAATGCACATGTGCATGTGGCACTTCTAGGCCTATCACAGCTATGCCCACTCGCTTACAAGGCACAGCTTGCCGGATAGCTGGCTCAATAGATTTGGCGAATGCCATAAGTCCTAAATACATTTCATCCGAAAGATCAAAAATATAGTCAACTTCCTTTTTGGGAATTACCAAAGTATGTCCAGGTGCACAAGGGAACACGTCAAGGAACGCAAAGTAATCTTCTGTTTCGGCTATTTTGTGGCAAGGAATCTCGCCATTTATGATTTTTGTGAATATGGAGGCCATTGGTTTGGTATTTTTTATGCAATTTTAGACTAAAATATTTTCAGTAACAAACAATGTGTCTGCTAAAAGAAATTTTATGAAAGGCTTTTCAATCTTAGTATCCTTGTGTTTTATAGTTTTTTGCTGCACCAGCCTTGTTTCTCCTGTAGTTTTGCATGATGAAAATAAACATATCGTACCTTTTGGAGGCAATGCTTGGGTTACAAATGGGGCTGATATAACCAAAAATGGGTTAGAAAATTGGACAAAAGAAAATCAAATATGTACAGTATATTTAAAAGTCTCTAAAGCTGGTAACTTGAAAGTTTCATTAATTCTTACAAGTGAAAAAAGTAAAATTCAGGTTGGAATTGCTGGGGAAAATAAAATTATCCAAACAGCTAACATGCCTGAAACAATGGCAGGAGAATGGGAAATAAAAGACCCAGGCTATATAAAAATTGAAATAAAAGGAATAGAAAAACAAGGATCTTCATTTGGTCAAATATCAGCCATTGGGGTAAGTGGTTCGGCTATAAATGTTGAAACGGCTTTTGTAAAAAACAACGAAGGCAATTACTTCTATTGGGGTAGACGCGGCCCTTCGGTGCATCTCAATTACAATACAGAAGGCTTGGAAAACATAGAATGGTTTTATTCTGAAATCAAAGTACCTAAGAACAATGACGTGATTGGTTCCTATTATATGGCCAATGGATTTAAAAATGGGTATTTCGGTATGCAAGTAAATTCTGAAACCGAACGTAGGGTTTTGTTTTCAATCTGGAGCCCATTCACAACAGATGATCCAAGTAAAATACCCGAAGACCAAAAAATAGGATTGCTCAAAAAAGGGCAAAATGTTTACACTGGCGAGTTTGGCAACGAAGGTGCTGGTGGGCAGAGCTATTTGAAATACAACTGGAAAGTCGAGAATACCTATAAGTTTTTGTTAGGTGCCAAACCCGATGGAAATGATTTTACGACCTATTCGGCCTATTTTTTTGCTCCAGAAGAAAACAAATGGCAACTCATAGCCAGTTTTAAAAGACCCAAAACCAATAGTTATTTGAATGGACTTTATTCTTTTCTAGAGAATTTTGTGCCAGAAACGGGAAATATTCAGCGTGAAGCGGAATACGGCAACCAATGGGTTTTCGACCTCAAAAATGGTTGGGTTGAAATCAATAGAATCACATTTTCGGCAGATGCTACAGCACGAATTGCTTACCGCAAAGATTATGCTGGTGGGCTAAAAGGAGATGCATTCTTTTTGAAAAACTGTGGCTTTTTTGATGAAACTACTACGATAAAAACAACTTTCGAAAGGCCTATAAAAAAAGATAAACCCCAAATGGATTTTCAGAGTTTACCATGATTTGCTTTGAAAAATAAAATCAATTTTCTTTTATGAATACAAAAATGTCAAATTTTGATAGCCCATTCTCCGTTCAATTTCCTTCCTAAAAGTGCGTTCGCTTCTTTGTCTCCTTTGAATATTTCCTTTTCAGGGTTCCAAGTCAAAGGACGGCCAAGTTCGTAGGCAATATTGGCGATATTACATAAAGATGAGGTGCGGTGGCCAATTTCAACATCACATATTGGTTTGGTTCTATCTCTCATTGCCTGTAAGAAATCTTTATAGTGATTTTCACTTTTATAAACGTGTTTTTCTGTTTCTCCTATAAACCTTGTGGCTAACTCGACTGGGCTAGTTTCGATTTTTTTTCGCTGGATTTTAATTTCTCCTTCCGAACCCATAAAATGGATAGCATTGTTCCATTCCCAAGGTTCGTGCGTCATGGTTATACCATTGGCATATTTTATGGTTAAATGTTTTACTTCTTTGCCATCTGGTGGGCTTAGTGAAACCGGTCCACTACCATCCATATCAAGTGCCCATTGCACTATGTCAAACATATGAGCTCCCCAGTCGGTCACCATTCCACCACCAAATTCTTTATAAAGCCTCCAGTTTGGAAACACATCTTTGCTCAGTGGAGGAGCCAGTTCAGCGTTGAAGGGGACGTATTCGTTTGGTCCTAACCAACGTTTCCAATCCAGTCCTTCAGGTATAGTTTCTTCTGCCAAATTGTATCTTACTGGTGGCTTACCAACATTAACTTTAATATGTTTTATATCTCCGATATAGCCATTTCGCACCAATTCTGCTGCTTGACGAAACTCTGGCCAGGAGCGTTGCATACTTCCCGTTTGAAAAACCCTTTTGTATTTTCTGGCAGCATTTACCATAGCTCGGCCTTCTTTTACCGTAAGTGCAAGTGGTTTTTCGCAATAAATATCTTTACCTGCTTCCGCTGCTTTTACAGCCATTACTGCGTGCTGATGGTCTGGTGTAGCAATCACCACGGCATCTATTTTTTTTCTGGCAAGTAGTTCTCGGTAGTCATTGTAAACTGCAATGTCTGAATAAGTGCCTAATGCAGTATTTTTGTCATAGACACCTTTTATCCTTTCAAGCATTTGCTCCCCCTTGGCTTTGTAAACTTCGCTGATGGCTGTTATACGAATTTCGCCCGTGTTTAAAAACGAATTTGCCAGACCTTTGCCTTGTTTTCCAGTACCAATAAAACCCATATTAATAATATCACTAGGAGCTTTGTAAAGCTCGCCCAGAGCATTTTTGCCACCTAAAACATGGCGAGGAACAATCATAAAACCACCTAAAGCAGTGGCGGCCTTTGCTAGAAATCGCCTTCGATTTTGAGTATTTGTATTTTTCATTTTTTATGGTTGAATATTGAAGTATGAAGTTAGTGAGTTTTGGGGAAATCAGCATAATCAATCAGCGATATTAAATGAGGAAATAATTTGTGTTATTAGCTAACTTAACTATACGAAATCAAAAATATGGAAACGGTAAATGTTCATGATGCCATAAGTCAACTTTTAGCACTGATAAATAGGGTCTTAAGTGATGAAAAAAAAATAATTTCCCGCAATAACCAACCCCTTGTAGAGTTGACTCCTTTAGTAAAGCAAAAAAGGATACCAGGTAAATTAAAAGATAAAATCAAAATCCTTGGTAATTGGGAAGAATCCGAGGTTTCTGCAAACGAATTGTTTATTAATAGCGTAATGTTTCCAAAAGAGAAAAATACTAATTGATACCCATGTTTTATTTTGGTGGTTGACTAAACTAGAAAAACTTAAAAATGAGCATTAAAATATCATATCAGGTGCTGAAAACGCAACTTTAGTTAGTGTCGCTAGTTTTTTTGAAATATCAATTACTAGCATCCAACTAAATATTGAAAATTGAATTTCTAACTCATAAACAATTGATAATCAACAACCCCGAAGGGGTGATTTTATTATAATAAAAATGACCCCCTTGAATTAAAAACCCTGTAAGGGTTTAATTTTCAAATAGTTATATTGAGTTTTTTTTATTTATTCGGACGCCAGTAAATATCAATTAAAGAAAAGATTGGAAAGTTAAAATTTGAAGAAAGCTTTGGAGAAACTTTTAAAGATAACGCTTTTGAAAGTTTACCAATAACTTTGAAACGCCTTGAAACTTTTCGGACTACTGTTTTTCCACATAAAGACCCATTTTATATGGTTTTGATAGCTCAAGCTATAAGCGAAAACATTGAGCTTATTTCTTATGATAGTCAGTTTTGCAAAATTCCAAATTTAAGGATTATAAATTTCGCACGCTCACACAAACCCCTTAATACTTAAAGTACCATTTTCTCTTTGAAAAACTGGCATCAGTGTTTGGTTGCCTTGATTTACAGTGCCGAAATAAAAGTGACTGTATGATTTTATTTTCATTGGCAACAAATCAGGAAACTGGGCTTTCAAAAGTGCAGGAATTTCTCCGTTTGACTTCACAACATGCTTTGGTACGATTATTCTGGCCATGATTTTGATTGTAATAATTTACTGAAGGTTTGAAAAATATAATAATAGATTGAATGGGTTAGCTCAATAACGAGCGAATCCCATGATGCTTAATGTACCCTTTACCCTTCTTAATATCGGTGTCAAGGTTTGATTATCATCTTTGTTTGTGTCATAAAAATTATGACTAAACGATCTTGAATTTTCTGAAGATAAATTAGGGAAATGATTCTTTAGCAAAGAGGTTATCTCATGATTTGACTCTACTAAGTGTTTGGGAACAATAATTCTGGCCATGATATTAGATTTTAAGTTTTTAATTGAAAGCAAGCTACTCGTTGGTATTGAAGTATTTACAAGTGCTTTATTGATGTTCAAATTTATGTTAAAAATCCAATGCTAAAAAATATTGCTATGTTTTGCTAATAAATTGAGCAAAATTCAATTATGTCTTTTACTTAAGTCCAGATCTAGTTTAATAAGTTCGGATTTTATTCATTGGTAGAATATTAGAGCAGAAAAAAGCTATTCCGTAAAGCTTTTAATTAGAGTAAATGGAAAATATTATGTCAGTGAAGCGTAAGTTTTGGTTAAAAACTACTTTAAAAAAGTAATGACGAAGTTTTGTTTTTTTTCTAAAACTTAAAAGATTATTTGTTTAGTGGGGGATATGTTCGCATTGAGAAATGTAAAAAGATTTTACCCAAACTGCAAAACAAATATAGACCCTGAGGGTTGGTTTTGGAAGTAATTAATATTTCCGCCGTTTAGTTGCATAATTTGTCTGGAAAGACTTAACCCTATACCTGAACCCGTTTTTTTTGTGGTGAAAAACGGTATGAAAATCTTTTCTTGGACTTCTTTTTCCACACCTATTGCATTGTCGCTAATTGAAACGGTTTTTACACCTTGAGCATAGTCGGCTGTTACTGTAATTTCGGGGTCCGAAGTTTTGTAATTCACTTCGAAAGCGTTTTTAATAATGTTAATCAACACTTGTTCTATTTGGTCAGGATCAATGATACTTTCAAAATCTTTCAAGACCTCAAAGCTGATTTTTATTTGACTTTCATTGGCTTTTGCGGTAAAGATTCCCTCCAAAGTTTTGAATAAATCGCTGGCGTTTGTAACCGTTTTGTTGGGTAATGGAATCGAAGTGAATTCTCGGTACGCATTAACAAATTTCATAATTCCGTTTCCACGACGTTGAACAGTTAACAATGCGTCTTTGAGGTCATTTATAGAATCTTCTTCCTTTTCGTTTTGAGCAGAAATCTCGTTTTCTACAATGTCTTTCATAGTTTCGGCTAGCGAAACAATCGGCGTTACGGAGTTCATTATCTCGTGTCGAAGAACTTTGGTAAGGTTTTGCCAAGCTTCTAACTCTCTTACTTGCAGTTCAGAGCGGATATTGTGTATGGCCAAAAGGCGAACTTTCCGACCTCTCATTTGTATCTCTGTGATCGAAAAAGAAAGGTCATTGTCAGCCAAACTTAAGAGTTTTGATTCTCCGGGTTTTAAGGTAGTAATTACTTCAAAGACTCCCTGACTTTCTTTTTGAATATCATTTATGTGTTTTAGTCGGTAGATTTTTAATAGTTTGCTGGCAGCCTGATTGTTAATTTCAATTTTGCCTTCTGTGTCATAGGAGAGTATTCCCACGTTTATTTGTTGAATAATCGCATTGATAAAATGCAGTGTAGCTTCCCGCTCGGCTCTGACAAGATTGAAACTATTTATAACGGCATTAAGGTCTTTGTTAAGATCTTTAAAACTATCTCCAAGCTTGTTGTCAGCTTTGAAAGTGATGGCGAAGTCTTGGTATTTGATAGACTCAAAAAGTCGCTTCATTTTGCGGTTGAGTGAAGTAACGTATTTGTATAAATTGGCCGCTAATATTATTCCAATCAGTCCAAATATGATGCAAAGTGGGATATTGTTTTTTAAATAAGCAAAGGCAAATCCCAATGAATTAATCAGAATCAAAAAAATACGAAAGGAAATACCAAGGCTAAAGTTTTTCATAAATTAAACTTTTCGATTCTCCTGTACAAAGCCTGCCTGCTGATTCCCATCTCTTTCGAGGCATCAGTGATATTACCGTTAAATTTCTTCAAAGTCTTTACTATCAGTTGCTTTTCTAAGTCTTCAAGGTAATAAGAATCTACTATAAGGGGTTCTGCAGTAGATGTTTTTCTTATCACAAAATCCTCTTCGGCCAGTTGTAGACTTTGGGTTACTATTACGGCTCTTTCTATTACATGTTGCAGCTCACGTACATTGCCCGGCCAATGATAAGACATTAACTTTTTTTGCAAGGCCACACTAATTCTTTTAATTTTTCGGTTGTATTTTTTAGCATAAATTCCCAAGAAGTGCTCTGCCAAAAGCAGAATATCTGAGCCTCTTTCTCGCAAAGGCGGCAAATTGATTTCTATGGTGTTGATTCTAAAAAGAAGGTCTTGTCTAAAAGTTTTTTCGTTTACTTTTTCATAGATCGCCTCGTTGGTAGCACATATTAGTCTTGCATCAAACGGAATCTGTTTGTTAGAGCCAACTTTCACCACGTTTCGGTTTTGGATAGCAAACAAGAGTTTGTTTTGCAAAGTAAGTGGCACATTTCCTATTTCATCAAGGAAGATCGTTCCTTTGTCTGCTTCTTGAAATCTTCCTATGCGTTCATCTCTAGCATCGGTAAACGCTCCTTTTACATGCCCAAAGAGTTCGCTCTCAAACAAGTTTTCACTTACTGAACCCAAATCAGCATGTACAAAAGTCTTCTCTTTTCGTTTTGATTGTTTGTGAATTTCTCTAGCTACCAAGTCTTTACCTGTGCCATTTTCTCCTAAAATAAGTATATTAGCATCTGTAGCAGAAACTTGTTTTATTAAATCGAGAACCACTTTTATTTCGTCAGATTCGCCTATTATTTCTGATTTTTCCTCGAGTTTTTCTATGTTTTCACTTTTAGAAAAAACACTTCGGAGAGTTTCTAAAAGTTTGTCATTTACCCAAGGTTTAAGAATAAAATCCGCAGCTCCGTTTTTTATAGCCCTAACGGCCATTTCAATATCACCAAAGGCAGTAAAGAGGATAATTTTTTGTTTTTTGTTTTTATCTAAAATAAAATCTAACCAATAGAATCCTTCGTTTCCGGTGTTTACGTCTCGACTAAAGTTCATGTCGAGCAGTATAATATCAAAGCTGAAATTGTTGAGTAAATATGGGATTTTCTCAGGGTTTTTTTCTATTTCTACAGATTTAAAATGTCGCTTCAGCAATAGCTTCGCCGCATTGAGAATGTCAACGTCGTCGTCCACTATTAAAATACTTTTATCTTGCATTAGGCGGTAGAAATTTATGTAAATCTAAGAAAGCTTTTAAAATAACCCATGTTTTAGAGAAAATCAAATTCTCCAGATTGATAATATCCAAGGAGTTTTTTCTGCAAAATCCACCTGAATTTTGTCTGAATTTGGTTGGCATTTGCCCGTGCCAAATTGGTTTGGGCTAAAGCAAACTCTATTGGGTTTATAGTTCCTGCGTCTATTCTAAGTTCCACATACTTTAAGTTTTCTTCGCTGATTTCTACTTGCTTACTTGCATTTTTATAGCGTTCGCCAAAAGCAGTTAATAGTAATCTGGCAGTTTCAATGTCTTGATTTAGCGTATTTTGGCTAATTTGTTTAGTGTTTTCTACCATTTTTTTCTGAACATTTAAGAATTGCGTTCTTGGAGAATTCTGAAATTTAGAGAAAATAGGAATCGCAATATTCAGTGAAAACGAGCCATTTCTTGTATCATTTACTTGTTGGAAAAAACTCCTTTCGCTATTGGTAGAAGCATAAAAAGTGGCATATTGTCCGTAAAGATTAACTTCTGGAAAATTCTCCGCTTTATTGGCTTTTATTAGTTTCTCAAAGCTTTTGGATTGAAGGTTTAGGCTTTTATATTCTGGCAAAAACTCTACTGGATTGCTACTTTCATTGTACACTGTTTCCTGCCCGATTTCAAAAGGAATTATTTGTTCAAAAACCACACTTTCATTCGGTTTAATGTTCATCAATTGAAACAAAGTCAATCTTGCAATTTGGTGATTATATTCCGCATCTATTTGGCTTCCTTCATCAGCAGCTACTTGGTTTTTAAACTGAATCAGTTCGAGTTTTCCAGAGGTGCCAGCATCCAACATTTTTTGTTGTTTTGCTATTTGTGTTCTTGAGTTTTCTACTTGTTTTTTGCTTGCTTCTAACAATTCTTGTGTGGCTAAAACATCCAAATATGCCTTCAAAATATTAATAGAGAGCCTATTTCCTTCGGTTTCAATATTATAGGTTTCGGCATTTTGCAGAATTTGAGCACTTTCTGTCAAGTATTGTTTTTGAAAACCCTTAAAAACTGGCATACTCACTTGTAGTCCGCCATAAGTCGAGTTGTAAAGTTGATTAATGTAGTCGTTGGAGAAACGGTCGATAGACCTTCCAAAATTCATTCCTTGCGACAAGACAGCCTGAGTCGTAGGCAGCTTGTTGGCTTTTGCAGAGGCAAGGTTTGAATTTGCAACTTCTGCGTTTATAATCGTTTTTTGGTAAGTAGGGTTGTTACTTTTTGCAACTTCAATGCATTTTTTTAAGGTAAATGTCTGCCCAGAGAGATTTCCAACAAATAAAACTCCAATAATTATAAATAGCTTTTTCATAGTTTGTACATTGTAAAAATTAACACTTAAAGAAATTTTCAGACCAACCATCCATCTTTCAAATTCACGACTCTATTTCCATATTCTGCGTTGGTTTTGGAGTGGGTCACCTGCACTATCGTTACACCGTCTTTCTGGTTCAATTCTTTGAAGACCTGCATAATATACTCTGCTTGGTCGGAGTGTAAATTGCCCGTGGGTTCGTCAGCAAAAATGATTTTTGGCTGTGCTACCAATGCCCGAGCTATACCAACTAACTGCTGCTGGCCACCTGAGAGCTGATTTGGGAAAAGGTCTTTTTTGGCGACAATTTGAAATCTGTCTAAGATATCTGCCACACGACTTTTCCGTTCTGATGACGATATGTTTTGGTAAAGTAGCGGCGTTTCTATGTTTTCGTAAACGGTTAGCTCATCTATCAAATGATAAGCTTGAAATACAAAACCAATGGTATTTCGATGAATTTCTGTTTTCTTTTTTTCCGTTAAAGAAGTCACGTTTTCTTCTAACAGGTTATATGTGCCTTCTGAGGCTTCTTCTAATAAACCTAAAATATGCAAAAGCGTAGATTTACCCGAGCCCGATGGTCCCATTATAGACACAAACTCACCCGCTTCTATCTTCAGATTTATATTTTTTAAAATAAATACTTTCCCAAAACCCTGTTTGAAATATTTGCCGACATTCGAAAGTTCTATCATAGTTTTTTTCTTTGAATATAGAAGATTCGAATTTTGTGCCAAAAATTTAAAGGTTTAATTATTAGTGTTTTAATATTAAATAAATAGATTTTTTCGTCCGAAAATGGACAAAAAAGTACGGAGATGGACAGACGTTTAATCTATAAAATTGAGGTCTTTGTTAAATGTTTCGTCGAGTTTGAAAATGGCCCAAATCGCAAAAACGAATACAATACTTTCAATGAAAAGTAAGGTGTTTAAAAAGTTTTTGAAAAGATAGATATTGAGGTTGGGTATTAAAATGGTAAACAAAAAAACAGAAGATCTGGCTAAAGAAAAAAGCAAAGTTGTTGCACTTCCTCGTTTATTGGTACCGAATTGTTCAATTGCAAATATCAAAAACTCGAAAAGATAGCCAGACGATAAACCATAAAGAACTACGATAATATAAAAATAAGGTACGCTATTAAGGCCTTTTTCGCCTAAAAAACCATTAAAACTGGTAAAAACACTAATAAGTAAGAGTGAAAAAAAACATATTTTGAAGATTAATCTTCGGGATTTGAAGTAATTAGTTAAAATAGGTATCAATATAAAACCACTTATTGCACCTAAGACAAAGCATATTGCTAACGAATCCTTTTTTACAGATACTTGATAGGTTTGGTAAATTTCCGAAGTTAGAAATGTAGAACCCGCCGTAATTACATAAATGGGTAAGAGGCCAAACAGAAGTAAATAAAATTTTCGACTTTTTAAGGTATTTAAAATGCTAGATAAACCATCATTGTCTTTTTTGATTTTTAAAAAAATGTCTGATTCGAATGTTGCAAATCGGGCCAACATTATCAATAATCCCCCAAGGCCAGCAACAAAATAAATATTTCTCCAATCGAAATATTTACTCGAGATGCTTAATATTAACACTGCACTAAATCCAAAAATAGCTATTAAAGCAACAAAAAGGCTGTTTTTTGATCTGGGGAATATTTCACTTATTAATACTATACCTATTCCAAGTTCTGGGGCTAAGCCAAATCCTACAATGAATTTTAAAACTAAAAAGGTATTAATATTTGTAACAAACCCTCCAAGAAATGTACCCAAGGAGTATATGAAAATTGAAGTAAAAAGGATAAAAAGCCTTCCTTTAACATCTGCCCAAAAACTAAATACTAAGGCTCCTGTGAGAATACCCAATGATTGTATTACAAGCACTAAGGTGTTAAAAAATAAAATTTTGTCGGGGAGAATTTGTAAGTCAGTATATAGCGTATCTCCCAATACATAAGGCAAATTGACAATAAAAGAGTTAGAAAAATAAGCCAAAATGGATGTAACAAGTGTAATGTTTTTGTTGTCTAGTTTGGTTGTCATTAATATTTTATGGTAAAGTTTGGTTTAATAACGTAAAATTGTTTGGAAAATATTATTTTCAAATTTAACAAATATATTTACAGAATTGCATCCAATTGTTATTTCGAACCAATTTCCTAAATTATCTTTACCAGAAATTTTTTTAAGATGCTTCTAAGCGAAATATTATACAACATACCTTTAAAGTCGGTTTCTGGTAGAACAGATATTAACGTTTTAAAAATCGAGTTTGATTCTAGAAAAATAGAAGCAGGAACTCTTTTTGTAGCTATTCCCGGCACACAGGTGGATGGTCATAATTTCATTGAAAAAGCTATAGAAATGGGTGCCATAGCAATACTTTGTGAAAGATTCCCAGAAGTTTTATCTGAAAATATTACCTATGTTTTGGTTGAAAATTCGGCCAAATCAATGGGGATAGCGGCAGGGAATTTTTATAGCAATCCTTCAAAAAACCTGACACTTGTAGGTGTTACTGGTACCAACGGAAAAACATCAATAGCCACTTTACTATTCAATCTTTTCCGTAAACTTGGTTATAAATGTGGCTTGCTTTCTACAGTTCAAAATCAAATAGAAGATGATATAATTCCTTCAACACATACCACGCCTGATTCAGTGAAAATCAATGAATTGATGTCAGAAATGTACCGAAAGGGCTGTGTATATGTTTTTATGGAGGTGAGTTCGCATGCAGTAGAAATGCAACGAATCTCAGGCTTAACATTTGCAGGAGGTATTTTTACCAATATTACGCAAGACCATTTAGATTTCCACGGCACTTTTGACAATTACATAAAAGCCAAGAAAGGTTTTTTTGATATGTTGCCCAAAACGGCGTTTGCTCTTACAAATGCTGACGATAAAAACGGTAAAGTGATGTTGCAAAACACTGCGGCCTCTAAAAATTCATATTCTTTAAAAAACATTGGGAATTTTAAGGGAAAAGTAATGGATTGTGGGCTATTTGGTTTGCAAATGGACGTAAATGGACAGGAAGTTTGGTTTAAATTAATAGGTAATTTTAATGCATATAATCTTTTAGCAGTTTATGGAACAGCTATGCTTTTAGGAGAAAATTCTGAAAATGTCCTAACTATTTTGTCGGAACTAAAACCACCTCCAGGCAGGTTTGAACAGATAATGGCCCCAGATCAGCGAGTAGGAATTGTTGACTATGCCCACACGCCAGATGCATTGCAAAATGTATTGGAAACAATCAACGACCTCAGAGAAGGAAAACAAAAAATAATAACGGTGGTAGGCTGTGGAGGCAACCGCGACAAAGGTAAAAGGCCGTTAATGGCTAAAATAGCCTGTGAACTTTCTGACGTGGTGATATTAACATCGGATAATCCTCGAAATGAAGAACCTGAGGATATTTTGGCAGATATGCAAGCAGGAGTAAGTATTACCCAAAGACGAAAAGTAAATCAAGTAACAGATAGGAGAGAAGCAATAAAGCAAGCAGCTGCATTAGCAGGTCCTCAAGATATAATTTTAGTGGCGGGTAAAGGTCACGAAACCTACCAAGATGTAAAAGGAGTAAAAAGCCATTTTGACGACAAAGAGGAGCTAGGTTTGGCGTTTAAATAATGCCAATGTTTATGTCCTCACAAACAACCCAGCTAATGTTTGTGTCCTAGCAAACATCACTATGCCAATGTTTGTGTCCTCACAAACATTACTATGCCCATTTCCCCTCAAACATCACTTACCTTTCGGGAACATCTTTTCCAAAACAACCTTCCTATAGGTAAAAATCCCACGCACCTTAGCGTCCACAAAAAGTTTACCAGCTATCCAACCGAAAATCCATTTGCCTACATCGTAGTGCAATATGTCAGTCATTAATACACCGCCTTCTACAGCCTTAAAATGATGCTCATGGTGCCAAATATTGTAGGGTCCTAGACGCTGCTCATCCACAAAAAACTCATTTTCCTTTACATGTGTTATTTCAGTAACCCAGTTTAGCGGAATGTTGAGCATGGGAGATACTTTATAACTGATCATCAAACCTTCGTACATCTTTTCAGGTATGTCATATAGGATTTGAAAGGTCATCTCGGGTGGCGTAATTTCGTTCAAATTTTTTGGTGACGAAAAAAAATCCCATGCTTTTTCAAGGCTAATTGGCAAAAACTGTTCGACTTCGAGACGTTTCATTATCTGGTGTTACGTTTGTTGATTTCCTATGTTAAACCTTTTATATTATGCTTTGTTTTCAAAAACCAGCACTTATATTTTTGAAGGAAAATGTTTTGGTCGGTAAAATTCATGGTATTGTCGGGTTAACACATAAAAAGGTCGTTTTTATAGGATTTATTTATTTTAAAATTGTAGATTTATAAGATTTTTATCTCTATAATTTATTCAATTATTCTCATGAAAAAAACAGACAATTCTTCGGTTTCACGTCGTCAGTTCCTAACCAATGCTGCACTTGTAACAGGTTCGGTATTTGGAGCTAGCAAAATATTCGGTGCACCAGCTATTATTTCGGATTTATATAAAACTGGCTCTTTGATCAAAGGCGTTCAGATTGGCGTCATTACCTATTCGTTTAGGGAAATGAAAGACCAAAGTGCGGAGGCAACGTTGCAATATATTCTTGACTCAGGAATAAGTGCCACAGAACTCATGGGAGATCCTGCCGAAGTATATGCAGGAAGACCGCAGAATCCTGTTGATTTTCGTAGTTTTTTCCCTTTGATGAGAAAAAGAAGAGAAAAACAACCTCTGACTGACGAAGAAAACAAAAAACTTGATGAGTCAGAAGCATTAATGAAAGAATATAATGCGGAAGTAAAAAAATGGAGGTTGTCTGCTCCTATGAATAAGTTTGAGGAATTTGGTAAAATGTATAAGAAAGCGGGTGTTAAAATTTATGGTTTTAAGCCCAGTGCATTTGGAAAAGACAATTCAGATGAAGAAGTAGCTTACGGAATGAAAGCAGCTAAAGCATTAGGAGCTAACCAAGTAACTTTAGAACATCCTTCTGACGATGCCCAAACGCTTAGATTAGGGAAAATAGCTGAAAAATATGGCGTAAAAGTTGGTTATCATGGTCATGAGCAACAAACGCCAACTTTCTGGGACACAGCTTTAGCTCAATCTCCAGCCAACGGAATGAATCTCGACCTAGGTCACTTTGTGGCGGCGGGAAACATTGAGCCGATAGCATTTGTGAATAAAATGCACAATAATATCTTGAGTATGCACATCAAAGACCGTCAAAATGCTGCTCATGGAAAAGGTAATTTACCTTGGGGTACAGGAGATACACCTCTAGTAGAAGTATTAAAAATGATGAGAGACAATAAATACAAATTCCCAGCTACTGTAGAATTGGAATACAAAATACCAGAAGGCTCCGATTCAGTAAAGGAAGTACAGAAATGTTTGGAATATTGTAAGCGTGCGTTATCATAAAAAAAATAAAAATTAGAGCCGAAAGGCTCTTTTTTTATTCCAAAATCCCACTTTCCAAAACAATCCTCCTTACCTCAGCCTCAAAATAATAGCTAATGCTAAAATCATCAAAGGTTTGATTTTCAAGTACTATAATGCTCGTTTTGGTTTTGGGGTAATACAAGTTTACTGAGGTAAAGCCTTGCTCTGGCACTATACCAGTATGTCCATATTCTTTGATTTCTGCTTTGTCATTTATTCTTATTCCATAACCATATCCAATTGCTTTTTCTCCAAAAACATTGTGTTGAGAAAGCGTATTATAGCTAACCATTTTCTTGTAAGTTTCTGGTTTTAGGGTTTTGCCTCCGTGTAATTTTTGGTTCCATTTCGCCAAGTCGCCAACTGTAGAAATCAAACCTGCTGCAGGAATTCTATCCTCAACTATCAGATAGGTTTTTACTTCAGTTTTTTCATTGTTTTCCGAAAAACTAAAACCGTTAACAGCCTTTATCTGAAAACCTTCATTCGGATAACCTGAGTTCTTCATTCCACATTTTTTGAACAAATCATCAACTGCTTTTTCATAGGATGTATGAGTAACTGCCGCAATAATTTTTCCCAAAAGCATATAATTCAAATCCGTATACTTAAAAGTCGTTCCTGGTACTGTGGCTAAAGGTTTTTCGAAACTTACGATACCAGAAGTATGATTTAATAGCTGATGAACAGTAACCGAATCAGTCCATTTTTGAGGAAAATTCGGTAAATAGTGCTTTATTGTTTGGTCTAAATTTATTCTTCCTCTGTCTACTTCTCTTAAAATCAAAACTGCAGTAATCTGCTTACTATTAGACAATAATACAAATTTGCTCTTGCTATTTAAAGGTTCAATGCCTTCACTTTTAGCCAAACCAATAGCCTTTTCATATTTCACTTTTCCGTTTTGCGAAACCAAAACTACTCCATTAAAACCCCGTGGATTTTTAGAATTCAATAAGCTGTCCATTCTTTCAGGAAGTGCATTTTGTGAAAATCCAGAATAATATAAAGTGCTGAATAATAATAATTTAAATAAAATTATAACGCTCATTTTTATGTTTTTAAAAACCAAAATCTAAAGTCTCAGCATCTATTTTTTCAACTCTTTTCCCCATCTTTTTTTGGATAATATAAAAATGCGGTTCTTCTTCGAGGGTTATCAATGAAATGGCCTCTCCTGGGGAATTTGCTCTACCGGTTCGGCCTATTCTATGCACATAATCTTTGGGTGAGCGAGGTAATTCGTAATTGATCACAAATGGCAAAAACTGAATATCGATTCCTCTAGAAGCCAAATCTGTGGCTACCAAGATATTGACTTTTCCTTTCTTAAATCCGCTCAAAGCTTCGGTTCTTGCGGCTTGCGTTTTTTTGCTATGAATGGCCGAGGCGTTTATGCCATTTTTCTTGAGTTTGGCTACGACATTGTCTGCTGTGCGGGTACTCGACACAAAAACCAAGACCTGTACCATATTTTGCGAAACTATCAAATGTCTTAGCAGCGGCCCTTTTCGTTCAGCATTAACAATATAAGCTGTCTGTTTTATCAAGTCAAGATTTTGAACTTCTGCCTCAATCTCAATAATTTCAGGATTGTGCAGCACCGATGATTTTATCTTATCAAGCTTGGTATCGAGGGTTGCCGAAAACAATATGTTTTGGCGTTTGGCAGGAATCAAACGTAAGATATCGGCCATTTCATCTTGAAAACCCATATCTAGCATTTTGTCGGCTTCGTCTAAGACTAGGATTTCTATTTTACCCAAATGAATAGAATTGGTCGAAACCATATCTAGCAATCTACCAGGCGTGGCAACTAATATTTCAGTATTCTTTAACCTGACCATTTGCTGGTTTAATGGTACACCACCAAAAACAGCCAAGTTTTTAACTTTTATGGGTAAGTGCTCTGAAAATGAATCAATTACCTCGCTTATTTGCATCGCAAGTTCACGCGTAGGCACTAGTATCAACACTTTCAAATGCAGATTTCGAGATTCTTTTTTCTTATGAAACATCTCCAATATCGGCAAAACAAAACTCGCCGTTTTACCAGATCCCGTTTGGGCATTTCCTTGCACATCTTTTCCGCTCAATATGGCAGGAATGGCCTTTGACTGAATGGGATATGGTTCAGCATATTCCATTTTTTGAATGGCATCCAGTAAAGGTTTCGAAAGGCCGAGCGATTGAAAAGACATGTTTTGTTTTTTTACAAAGGTAGAGCAATTTTCCTAAATTGCTCAAAAGCATGATAGATCAAAAATGAGTACGCTTGCCTAAAATCACAAGTTTTATAAAATTAAATTTTAAATCAAAATCATGTAACATGAGATATAAACATTTCAAACGCGTTCCAATCCTAACGTAAAGCGATTTTCCAAATCGCTGAAAAACAAATGTTGAAATAATTCAATTTCCACGATTTGAAAAATCGTGATACTAATTTTCATTTACCTGTATATCTTAAAAGCATCTTTTAGTTTTTACCTGTATATTCTAAAAAGCTTTTTAATTTAATGTACATAATTAACTGATTATTAATACATAATAAATTAAAGAGGAAATAAAAAGTGTAGTCTTCAAGTGAGAAATATTTAAAATGACTATTTCTTAAAATAATTATATTTCATAAAAGCAGTAGCACAATTTTGGAAAATTGTGCTACATCACCGTCAAAATACTCTCCAAACCAACGCCTCTTGATCCTTTTACAAGAAAATAGGTGTTTGTAAAAGCTTTCTCTATCAACCAGTTATGTAGGGAGAATTTATCTGTGAAATAATAGGCTTTAGGTAAATGTGGCAAAGCGTGTTGCATATTTTCGCCATAAAGCACTGCAATATCGAAGTTTTGTTCGGCTACTAATTTTCCTAAAGCAGAATGTTCAGTTTGGCTGAATTCGCCTAGTTCAAACATATCACCAAGTATCACAACTTTTTGTTTTTCAGTTTGTAAGTTTCCAAAGTTTTTGACTGAGGCTGCCATTGAAGACGGATTGGCATTGTAGGCGTCCATCAGGAAAGAATTGCTGCCTTTTTCAATCACTTGCGATCGGTTGTTGTCAGGATTGTAGTCGGCTATAGCTTGTGCTGCATCATTTGAATTAATACCAAAATATCGACCTATGTTATAGGCAGTTTGCATATTGTCAAAATTATACTTTCCTCCAATATGTGTGGTATATACTTGCTCATTATCAGGCGTTTGAAATGACACCGTTGGGCTTTCGGCAGTCATTATTAAAGAGAATTCGTCATTGCCATAATACACAACCAACATCAAATCTTTTTCTTTAGAAAGTTCCAAAACTTTCTCGTCGGTTTGGTTTACAAAAACCGTCCCTCTATTGTTTTTCAAGAAATCAAACAACTCTCCTTTGCCTTTTTTTACACCTTCTTCGCCCCCAAAACCTTCGAGGTGGGCTTTTCCAAGGTTGGTGATAAACCCAAAAGTTGGCTCACAAATGTCACTAAGCATCTCTATTTCTTTTTGATGATTTGCACCCATTTCTATCACGGCCATTTCGGTATCGAGTGGCATATCGAGTAAGGTCAATGGCACGCCGATGTGGTTGTTGAGATTGCCTTTTGTGGCATGTACTTTATATTTTTTGCTTAAAACTCTCGTCAACAATTCCTTATTGGTAGTTTTACCATTTGACCCTGTCAGTCCAATTACCGGAATTTGGAAAGTTTTTCTATGGAAATTAGCTAGTTTTTGAAGTGTTTCTAACACATCGTCCACCAATATACATTGTGGATTTTGTGCATGTTCCATTTCGTCCACTACAGCATAACTTGCACCTTGGGCTATGGCTTGTTCTGCAAAATTATTGGCATTAAATTTTTCACCTTTCAGTGCGAAAAACATTTGGCCTTCACCTATTTTGCGTGTATCGGTCGTGATGCCTTTGCTGGCTATAAATTTCTCGTAAATTTCCTCTATTTGCATTTGCTGATTTTTTCAGCATCAAAGTTCAGCCTTTTTGTTTAATTTCGTAGTATCCAAACCCAAAATTGTGGCAGAATATTTCAAAACATTTTTAAAAACTTCTGATCATTTGTTTAAAATAGAATCGGACGAAACAGCGATTAAAGCCATAAGTTTTGTAAAAGAATTAGAAGAACCATCTGAGATTCAACCACAAGTGCTTGAAATAGCTAAACAACAATTGGGAGAGTTTATGGAAGGTAAATTACAAGATTTTGACCTTCCTTTGGCACCTGATGGTACAGATTTTCAAAAGAAAGTATGGGAATTATTATGTAAAATACCCTATGGAAAGACTTGGACTTATGCAGACATGGCCAATAGACTTGGCGATCCTAAAGTAATTAGAGCAGCAGCCTCGGCTAATGGTAAAAACCCAATAGCTATCGTAATTCCCTGCCACAGAGTGATAGGAACCAACGGAAGTTTGACAGGTTACGCTGGTGGATTAGAAAACAAGCGATTTCTGTTGGATTTAGAAAACAGGATAGCAAATGGCGTAGTGGAGCTTTTTTGATGCATTAATTTTGAAAACTATAATTGTTTTCAGATTATCTTTGTTCTCAATTTAACCAAAAAGCCCAAAATGAAATCTATTATTCTTTCTGTTTTCTTTTTAATAAGTCTCAATTGCTTTGGGCAATCTGATACTATTTCAGCTGCAACAGCTAAAAATTTCATTGGTAAAGAAGTGGTTTTGAAAGGCACCTTAAAGGGCTTTAAACCGTTTAAAGATAGAAACGGGAAAGATATTCTGTTTCTGGACATAGATGCTAGTTATCCTGATACCGAAATTGGCGTTACGGTTTTTCCTGATGCATTTTCAGAGGTAAACCTCAAGCCAGAAGATATTGGCCGCACGGTTTTGATTTCGGGAATTGTAGAAGAATATCGTGGGAAACCAAGTTTGCCCATAAGTGAAGGGACTCAGATTAAGTTTAAGCAATAAAAAAAAACGCCGAAGGTCGTGTATCTTCGGCGTTTTAATTAAATATTTTGTCTTACAATTCCTTAATCTTGATTTTTCTAAAAGCTACCTCATTGCCATGGTCTTGCAGGCCGATTTTGCCGTTGGCATATTTGCCAAATCCTTCCCAACCTTTAAATTTACTTACAGCTACCATTGCTTCCCACTCGGGGCCATTGGTTGGATATGTTACGGCCAAAACGCCATTCTGCCAAACAGTAACTTGCCCGTTTAGTTTCTTGATTTTCACTTTGTTCCATTCGCCAAAAGGTTTAGCTTTTGATGCCGAAGGAATCATATCATACAAAGAACCACCCTTTCTGTTACCATCTTTTCCTTGTTTTGCATCTGGATGATTTTCGTCGTCCAATACCTGTATTTCGGGGCTAGTAAGATAAGGTGTACTATATTTTGTGTCTTCATATACGCCATAGAATATTCCGCTATTCCCGCCTTTGGCAATTTTCCATTCCATTTCCAATTCAAAGTTTTCGTAAGATTTATCTGAAATTAAATCGTTTACTTTCAAATCACTTTTGGCCGTATTGTCGAAAACAAAAGCTCCATCAACAATTTTCCATTTTGCGTTTACAGGTTCTCCTGCGTGATTATAAATATGCCAATTGTTGAAAGTTTTTCCGTCAGACAACTTCACCCATTTCCCTTTTTGGGCAAAAGCAATATTGCTAATTATTAAAGCAGAAAGCAGTACAAACAAGTTTTTTCTCATTTCAATATCTAATTAAGGTTGATCAATTCACAAATATATGTTTTATTCATTTAGGCCTTCCAAATTATCGATTTATTTAATTACTAAAAGGCCGATTATTACGTTTCTATTTTGTATCAAAAGCATTTTCTGACTAAATTACATCATTTTTAGGATTTATATGGCTGCCATATCGAGGAGGAATTTTTTAGAGGGTTTGTTTGATACTTCCCAAAACCGAACTGAGGTTAATACTAGCCTCGACGAATACACACAACCCCTTAATAGACTCCAGGTTAGACATCTTTTAAGGAGAGCTACTTTTAGTATGACCAATTCTGTAATAGATAAGTACGTCGGAAAAACCGCAGGCGAAGTAGTTGATGCTCTTTTTGCCAATGCCGATAAAAATACTAGTCCTATTCAGCCATTTTTTGTAAATGATGTAATCAAAAACCCTCAGAATCTTAGTGGAAAACAAAAAGAAGAAGAGGCGGCCAAAAGGGCACTTCATTTAGGAGATTACAATCGAGAATTAGGCAAATGGTGGGTGATACTAATGAAAAATGACCGCGATAGTTTTTTAGAAAAAACCGTGTTATTTTGGCATGATCATTTTGCTACGCAATTTGCCATTTGTGATAATATTCCGGCAATATCCATGTATAAACAGAATGACTTGTTTAGGAAAAATTACGCAGGAAATTTTAGAACACTTCTAGAACAAATTGCCATAGATGGAGCCATGCTGAGGTATCTCAATGGCAACGAAAACGTTAGTGATTCGCCGAACGAAAACTTTGCAAGGGAGCTAATGGAGCTGTTTTCTATAGGTGTAGGCAATTATACCGAACAGGATATTAGAGAAGGTGCCAAAATTCTTACCGGCTGGAAAATCACAATGTATGCGGATGAAGGCACGCCTTATAAAGCGTTTTTAAATCCCTCTCATTTTGATGCTAATTCCAAACTTTTTATGGGTGAGGTTTTCGCTGTAAATTATGAAATCTCGGAACAAAACGTATTTAATAATTCTGTAAAAAAACTGATAGATGTAATTTTAAATAAAAAAGGTCAGGAAGTATCCAAATTTTTGGCAAATAAAATGTACGAATATTACGTATATGCAAACCCCTCCAAAACAGACCAGGCTGTAGTAGGGGAATTGGCTAAAGTATTGCTTGACAATAAGTTTGAAATCAAACCAATGCTTAAAAAACTTTTTAAAAGTCAGCATTTTTTTGATGATTTAAATGTCGGTGTTCAGCTTAAGTCTCCGCCAGAAACCATCATAGGGATGCTCCGCCATCTTGAATACAATGATTTGTATGCTCGTAACATTATGGCGGCTTTGGGGCTGGAACTATTCAATCCACCAAATGTGGCTGGTTGGAAAGGTTACAGGACTTGGATATCTACCAAAACACTACCTAGTACAATACATTTTCTAAAGGAAATTATCAATACCAATAATGACTTGGCTTTGGGAAATTGGGCAAATACAATCGAAAGTAGTGGTGATGTGCACATTCTTACAGAACGAATGCTTGAGCTTTTTATAGCCCGACCAGTGAGTGCTGAGCGAGTAAAGAAATATGAAAACATGTTACTTGCTGGAGCTCCAGACTATGAGTGGTATGAGATTTTTAAAAATAAAGAACAAGCTGGACAAAAGGTAAGAAACCTGCTGTTTGAAATCATTAAAGCACCAGATTATTTCCTTTTTTAGATATGATGAAAAGAAGAAATTTCATAAGACAATCTACGATGGGAGTTGGTGTAGTAGCCAATCTCAACATCGGGAAAATGAGCGTAAGTGCTTTTGAACCATCTAATTATGCGGTCCAGAATGACAATATTCTGGTCATAATTCAGCAGTTTGGTGGCAACGATGGCATCAATACCATCACACCATACGAGTGGGATCTTTATTATAATTTATATAGGCCAAAATTAAACATTCCACAAAGTGCAGTTACACCGATAAGTAAAGACAAAGGGATGGCGATGCATCCAAATCTTAAACTTGGGCCAAGAAATGGTATGTTAGGACTTTTTGAATCTGGTAAATTGGCCATTATGCATGGTCTTGGCTATGACAATCCCAATTATTCTCACTTTAGATCAACTGATATCTGGCTGAGTGGTTTGGTGCCAAACACTGATAGTGAGCCTTTGCGGTCAGGTTGGTTGGGTAGATATTTTGATAAAACCAAACCTTCTGAAAAAACCGAGAGCCCTTTTTGTTTACAAGTAGGACAAAACCCGTCTTTGATGTTTTTGGGTGAAACAGGTGAAAAATCTATAGTATTAGAAGATGCTGAACAGCTGTATAATCAAGCAAAATCTGTTGAGTCTGATAAAATCAGTATTGGAGGTTCTGCCTATTTTTTAGATGAGTTTAATTATGTAAACCAGATAGGCGTGGAGGTAAATGAATATTCGAAAGTTATTAAAAAGGCTTTTGATGCTGGTAAAAACATAGAGAAATATTCAGATAGGCCACTTTCAAACCAATTGAAATTGGTAGCTAGATTGATAAATGGAGGCTTGAAGTCTAAAGTGTATTTTGTAGAGCACACAGGTTACGACACACACTCAAACCAAGGAGGTTTAGATGGTGCTCACTCAAGGCTTTTGGCTGAGTTGAGCGAAGCCATCAGTGCTTTTCAGTCAGATATAGAATCTTTGGGACATTCTAAAAATGTCATCGGACTTACAACATCTGAGTTTGGAAGAAGACCCTATGAAAACGGTAGTATGGGTACTGACCATGGCACTTCCAATGTGATGTTTGCGTTTGGAGACGAAGTAAAAGGAGAAATTTTTGGTAGCCACTTTGCATTTTTACCTTTCAGAGACTTCCAGAACCTTTGGTTTGATACTGATTTTAGGAGTATATATTATGAAATAATGGTGAGTTGGTTTGGACAATCGCCAGAATACGCTGAAAGTGTTTTAGGAAAGAAATTTGCCTATATAAGCTCCAAAGGGTTTATAAAAACTACTGTCGAAGACAAGACACTTCCACCGCCGCCGGAGGTACCCAAAACCAGTGCGGATATTAATTCACCAGATAACCCACTGAATCCTAAGAATATAACCGAGCAGGATACTTTTGTTTTGTATCCAAATCCTGTTCCTGGCAATTCGGCTTTTTTGAATATGCGACTGTATGTACAAGCAGACTTAACCATAATTCAGTCTTATGTTTCAGGCCAAGTATTGGGTGAAATCCACAGAAAATCGTACCAACCAGGTGTTCACAACGTCTACCTCGATTTATTAGGCGGACCAGGCCTTTACCTTCTAAAAATCAAAGTCGGTAAGCGAAACCATTATATTAAGTGTTTGAAAATATAGGAATGTTTTTTTGCTGATATTTCTTTTAATTCTTTTTCGTAATTAGATTAAAGTAACCATTGTATCCTTTTAGGCCTGTTTCTTTTATTATATCATCGCTATTGATTTCACCACAACTACCCCCAATAAAACTTAAATTTGAGTCTTCGATTTCTTCTTCTGAAACTGGCTTGCCGTCAATCATATATAATACTTTACTATTTTTCAATACTTCTATACTGAAATGAGTGGTGATTTTATCGACCCTATTGATTTTGATTTTTAATCTGTTCACATTTTCAGCATCTTGATATTCAATTTTTTGAATTCTAGCCAATGGAACTGCTAACTCTTTTTTGATTAAATCTATAGTTTGTGCCAATTGTTTTTCGTCAGTAATTAAATAGTTTTCACTTGATTTAAATTCAAAATATCCATCTTTGGCTTTTTCTCCATATTTTTCAATGGCCGTTTTGTCATTGGGTAAGTAAATCCTAGACCAATCAAATGCATTTGAGTTTAATCTTGTTAAAATTTCAGCAGGAAATTCTTTTCCATTTATTACTACCATCGGGTTGTCGCCTAAAAAGTTGGTTTTATATACTGTGCGGATAGGTTTTTGGGGATGTTCTAAGCCTTTGTTTTCAATTTTTGGATTATCTAATATTTCAATATTTTCTTTGTTTTTAACTGCTCCTTTATACCAAAAATCATTAATTGAAACCTTTGCTTCATTAGTTTTAATTTCAAAATCGAAAACCAAAGATTCATCCAAGCGATAGGGAGTCTCTTTCGAATCTTTTAGTTTTATTAAATGACGCATTTCGCTTAATATGAACGATTTAGTAACATCTCCAAATGTTATATTTACTTTATCTAAGAGCCCATTTTGCTCTTTTGTAAAACTGTTTAGAGTTATATTTAGTCCAAAAGGCTTTAAATATGCCGAGGCTTCCTGAATGGCAAGCTCAGTAAACTTATCAGGTGAAACTTGGAATGTTATTTTATCTGCACTGTGATTGATGATAGACGACTCAGAATTTACACTGAAAATGGAGTGGTCTTTTCTGTTTAAATTGCTTTTGTTGATTAGTAAATTTGGCGAACCAAACATAGTTACCATTTGTGATTTTTCGAAGTTTTTGTCAAATACATCAATCATAAAGAAACCTCCATTTTCGCCTTCTTTTCTACATGTTTCCATGTCAAATACTCCGAAATCTTTAGTTGCTTTTGTTTTCAAATGCTTCAAACTAACCGACAGTTTTGAGATATTTCCACTAAAATCAATTTGTTTATTGCTAACTATTAATGCCAAGTTTCTATTTTTTAGTATTTTGTTCACATCCGAAATATTGGTTTCAGTAAATGAATTTGGATTTACTTTATAGTTAAAACCATTGTTGTTTACAGTAGTGATGTAGTTCAGGGAAATATTTGATGCGGGGAAATTATAAGCTTTTGAAACTCCCCATGTTCCGTAATTCCTGTCGTTTTTTATTATTAATGGATAAGCTTTAATTTCAGATTTTTCTTTAGTTGTTTTATTTGCAGCGTTCTTCGTGATAATGACAGTTTTGTGTTGCGAAAAAGACATAATAGATAGAACAACGACTGGAACCAATAGCGTGTAATAGAGCTTTTTCATGTTATTTGTTGGTTTTTTAAATATAAAATTGATTCTTTCCGAAAGAGGTTTTTTGTCAAATTGATGAAGAATGGGATAGTTTGTAGAAATGCCAAGTTTTAATAAAAGATGAGCGTATTCTTTCCGATCGTGAACTTCTGAAATACGCAAGTCTACTTCATATTCATGAATTTCTTTGATAGATTTTTGCACAAAATATACCACAGGGTTAAACCAAAATACGATCTTGTAGATTTCCAAAAACAATAAGTCTAAAGAGTGAAGTTTCTGAAAATGAGCTTCTTCGTGTGCTAGAATTAAATTTATTTCGTGTGGATTTAGTGATTTTGTATTGATAAATAGTAAATTGAAAAACGAGGCATTTATACTGTTTTTATCAGAAATGAATAGTTTCAGATTTTTTAGTTTTTCATATTTTGTGTTTTTAGTTAAAACCCAAATTTGATATATTTTTCTAAAAAACATGACTGCAAAAATGAACATTCCTAAAAGATACATTGCTAAAAATATTTGCTGCCAATTAATGCTTACTTCATTCTTCTGCATGCTTTGAACTTCAGGTAGATTATCCATAGAATTGGTTTCTATCATTAGATTTTCACCAAAATTTGTTTTTGCTGTTTCATATCTAATTTCTTCTTTTTCAAAGCTTATTATCGGAATTATTACACTCAGAATAAGTGCAAATATTAGATAAAACCTATTAGCTGAATGAAAGGAGAATCGCTTGAAAACAAAATAAAAAAGGGCATAGAAAATAATTAAACAAGCGGAGGATTTAAGTAGAAATTCCATGTTTATATTAGTTTAAAATTTGTCAATTATGTTTTTTAGTTTTTCTATTTCTTCTGTGCTAAGGTTTTCTTTATTTACCATAAACGACAAAAGGCTTTCAACAGAATTGTCGAAATAGTCAGAGAACACTTTTTTGAATGTTACTTGCTTATATTGTTCTTTGGATATAATGGGAAAGTACTCGTGGGTTTTTCCGTAAGCTTTAAAACTCAAATAGCCTTTACTTTCCAAAAGTCTCACCACTGACGACACCGTATTGTATGGTGGCTTTGGTTCATCTGGCATCTTTTCAATTATATCGCGAACCAAACATGGCCCTAAAGACCAGATGATTTGCATTATTTTTTCTTCTGTTTTTGTCAATTCTTCCATCATGAAACAAACTTAAAACTAAATCTTCAGTTTTGCAACTGTTTTTTCAGTTATTTAATTTATTTTTCAGGAATCAATAAGTTTTTCTTTGTAAGATATTGATTAATAAATGTTTAATTTAATTTATATAAAATTTTAATTATATACTAGTTAAAGTCAGAAGTAAATGTATGCTATTAAAATAGGCGTTGGTATTATTCTTACTCTCTAAAAAGCTCATTATTTTTTCACAATTTGATTATTATTTAACCGTAAAATAATTATTTATGCTAGAGGATTTGGACATTAGTTATATTTAGAAAAAATTTCCAATATGAGACTTGCGATTTTTTTGTTTTTTGTATCTGCTCAGGTATTTGGTGGAAACCTAAATGACTCCATTCCAAAATTTGCAATAAAATACAATCCGATACCCTTATTTTTAGAATATGATTTGCATTATCAATTTGTAGGAGAGTATTTTATTGATGCTAAACAAAGCGTTCAGTTCACTTATGGTTTTGGAAATCATAGAATCTTGAAGAATTCAGAGAATGACAAAATGAGCATGTTTAGACTTGAATATAAAAGGTTTTTTAGGCCATTTAATCCCCAAAAAAAAGCCAGAGGTTATTGGGGGCCAGAAATCATGTATAAAAGAGCTTTAGTGCCAGAAGACGCATCACCCGCTATTGGTTTTAATTTGCCACCATATCCTCGTCATTTTTTTGTAAATGTGGCAGCTTTCCATTTAAAATTAGGACGTGAACATATAGATTTAAAAAACTTTCCAGTTTTTGAGGCATTTTTTGGTGCGGGTGTTCGAGGATTTAATAATTTTTTGGGTTATACACCATCTTCTGGTTACGAAAAAGGTTATCCGGCGTCGGGAATGTTTGGTAGGTCGCCAGGAAAAGGAATTACGCCGTCTGCTGTTATTGGAATAGGCATTGGTTTTGGGAAATGGAGAAAGTAGGTTTTGAATATTAAGAATTGGTAGATCAATTCCAACCAGCTTTTAATAATACTTATCAAATTTGTAGCTTTTTGAATTTTGCTACTTGCGATTTTAATTCCCTCCAGCTTTTAATAATACTTATCCAATTCGTAAGATTTTGAATTTTCCTATTTGCGATTTGAATCCCAAACTGCTTTTAACAAAACTTATCAAATTTTCAATTCTTTGAATATTCAGACTTGAGAATTCAATTCCCACCAGCTTTAGCTGGTGGGTGGATCAGCATCAATTCAACATTTTGGCTTTAGCCAAATAATTCACATTGATATTCAAATAAAGAAGATAATGGCATTATTTGAGAAGCTATCTTTTCTCAATCCGCAAAACTAATCTTTCCCATACTCACACTCGGTACACCTTGCCTTTGGCCAAAATCTGTTTCGCCACCACAAAGAGCTTCGTTGGCTAAAGTAGCAAAAAGTACCGCTTCTTTAGCGTCTCCGTTTATGCCGATATCATCCGTTTTTAAGAATTTGGTGTTGGGCATTTTTTCTTGTAGCATGCCCACAATAAGCGGATTGTGCATCCCGCCGCCACTCATAAATACCTCATCAGGTAAGGAAGTATTTTTCAAAGACAGAATACAGTCCACTATTGTGTCAGCAGTTAAGCTGCAGAGTGTAGCCATGATGTCTTCATTGCAAAGATTTGTATTTCCAGAAAGCTGAATCGCATTTTCTAAATAAGTTAGATTGAATAGTTCTGGGCCAGTGGTTTTTGGTAAAGCACCTGAAAAAAAAGCATGATTTTTAAGCTCTTTCAATAAGCTATCTGAAACTTTCCCTTTGCGGGCAATTTCTGCATTTTTGTCGTAAGGTTTCTGGAAATATTTTTGAGTAAATGCGTCTAATATCGTATTTCCTGGACCTGTATCGGTGGCGAATACTTTTTCTGGGTTGAGATCGCCACTTAGAAATGTAAAATTTGAGATACCACCCATGTTTAACAAAATTCGGTTTTTTCCTTTCTCCGAAAATATCAAGTAGTCGCCATAAACGGCCAAGGGTGCTCCTTCTCCTCCAGCAGCACAGTGTTTTTGCCGGAAATCTGAAAGCGTCAAAATTCCCGTTTTAACCGCCAAGTGGTCGCCATCGCCTATTTGCAGCGTAGCATTAGGAAATTTATCAATATTGTGGAGGATTCGCGGTGCATGAAAGACTGTTTGACCATGACTTGCTATACAATCCACTTCTGAATTTTCGATTTGCCAGTTTTTCAAACATTGGTTTACTATTTCTCCGTGCAAGTTCCCAATCCAAGGATTGAGCATACAGAGTTGCTGAAAATCAATCTCTTTTTTTGCAAATACTTTTCTAATCTCAATTTTTACATCTTCATCAAAAGGTACAGTATCAAACTTCAGAACTTTTACTTTTGTTTCCAGCCCACTTCCTTGATACTCACAAAGTGCTACGTCCAACCCATCCATAGATGTGCCAGACATCAAACCGATAATTTTCCGTGAAGGCTTTTGAGCTATATCGTAGAGTTTCTGTATGTTTTTGTTCATTAGTTAGAAATGATTTTAAAACTGAATTTGGGCTACCAGAAGGAGAATGATTCCCCATCTGAATTTGTCTCACAAATAAAGAGAAAATACATCAAAATGAACTAAAAAGTAAAAACAAAACTTGATTTTAACCAATTAACCAATTAACCAATTAACCAATTAACCAATTAACCAATTAACCAATTAACCAATTAACCAATTAATCTTCCTTAGCCCAATCAAATCTTTGGTCTGGTGAGAATTTCCACGGAGCCATGTTGGTTTCGAGATTTTGGAACATCATGTTCCAGCTTTGAGGAGCTTGGCTTTCTTCCATTACGCGGTAGCGGCGTAGTTGTAGAATTATATCCAAAGGACTAATCATCACAGGACATTCTTGTACGCATGCATTGCAGCTTGTACAAGCCAATATTTCTTCGTCAGTTATATAATCACCCAATAGTGATTTTTCGTCTTTGTATTCGTAACCGTTATTTAACCAGCCTTTTTGTATATCCTCCAAACGGTCTCTGGTGCTCATCATGATTTTTCGAGGAGACAATGCTTTGCCAGTAATGTTGGCTGGGCATGCAGACGTGCAACGACCGCATTCAGTGCAACTGTAGGCGTCCATCAGATTTTTCCATGTCAAATCTTCTACATCTTTTGCACCGAATCTGCCAACTTCTGCTGGGGTTTCTGGTGCTTGCTCCAAACCTAACATTATTTTTACTTCCTGACTTACAGTTGGCATATTGCTCATTTTACCTTTCGGATTTAAATCAGAAAAATAGGTGTTTGGAAACGCTAAAGCGATGTGAAGGTGTTTAGAATAAGTAACATACAGAGCAAAACACATAATGCCAATAATATGAAACCACCAAGATGCACGCTCTACAAATATCAAAAATGAACTCGGGAAAGCATCCATGGCTGGTACCAAAAACTGGCTAATAATAAAACTACCCGTTTGACTTTCTGCAAAATGTCCAACATTTCGGCCTTGCAAAACACTGTCAGCAGCGTTCATTTTCAAAAAAGCCGCCATTAATATTATCTCAAAAACCAAAATGATATTTCCGTCTTTCACTGGCCATCCTTTCATTTCGCTATGACGAGATCCTTGCAAACGCTCCACTTTGGTAATATTTCTACGAATCAAGAAAACTACGCAGGCTACAATTACGCCCAAAGCCAATATTTCAAAGAAATTGATAAGTATAGGATATAAGCTTCCCAATGGTTTTAGAAAAATTCGGTGCGTACCCAAAAGGCCATCTAAAACTATTTCTAAAACTTCAAGATTTATAATTATAAAACCCAAATAAATTGCCAAGTGCAAAACGGCAACGATAGGCCTTGCAAACATTTTCTTTTGGCCAAATGCCAAAAGCAACATGTTTTTCAGTCTGATGCTAGGATTGTCGGTTCTATCCTCGGCTTTGCCCAATTGTATGGTTTTTTTAATGAGGATTATCCTACGAGCGATGAAATATCCAGCGGTAGCTAAAGCTATCAAAAATAAAACCTGCGGTATATAGTGCATAATTTCGAAAAATTTAGATTAACAGTATGCATGCATACTGTATACAAATATCGTTAAAGTTCGACAAAAAACAAGTATCTGAAATATTTTTTACTATTTTTTATAATCTTGTTTGGTTATAAAAAGTTTTTGTCTAATTTTGCAGTCCCAAACAGGGAATGGTGGTGAAATCACAATGGTGATGTAGCTCAGTTGGTAGAGCAAAGGACTGAAAATCCTTGTGTCGGCGGTTCGATTCCGTCCATCACCACAACTTAGAGAGGTAAGTTATTCATAGCGAATAGTTTACCTTTTTTTGTTTCTATCAGAGGGAACTTTGGTGGACACTTTATCTCCATCACTTAAGATTTTATTCTTAAAAGCTTATCCGCCCATTAGTTTATTTGCCGAAAATATATCTAAAATCTAAATTGACAGTATTTGAGTTTGAGTTTGATTGAAAGGGATTATTAAATTCGCTATTTGAAATGCTTTTTGAAAATGACGCATCTAAAAAGAGATTCCTTCTTTTAGTTATAGAATAACTAAAACCAGCACCTAATTTTGAATACAGAGCCGTTGTCGAGTTACCAGTTCCACTTAATTGTGAATTTGAAACTTTTTTGTATAACATATAAGAGTTAGACTCAAGGCTTAATTCAGCCAAAACAAAAGGTCGTAAGCGATAATTACTAATATAATATCGACCATAAATAGCACCTTGAAAAGATTTTCTTGTGAATTCATCAAAGGAACTGCTATTTATGGTAATATCGGATGTATATTTTACTTTTTTGTAGTTGCCTCCTATTTTTAATCCCATTTCCATGTTTTTTCCATAAAATCTTCCAAAGCTTATTTTTGGGTTATTCATAAAACCTGAAGCCGAACCAATTTGAGTACTTGTGCCAACTCCGATTGAAATTTTTCCTTGATTTTGTCCATTGGTAAATATTGGAAGTGCAATAAAAAGTAGAATGTGAATTGCTTTTTTCATAATGTTTAATAGTTTTTTGGCTTTAAACGATATGCTCAATTATCAATTTTATATTTTCATGGTTTTTTCAAGTAAACTTATTTATCGGTCAATACAAAGCTACAATCATTTAGATTGACTGTTTTTTTTATAATTTTTGATAGCTTAATTGGAAAAATAAATAAGCGATATCATGAATCTAAAATCCTTAGTATGTCATATAATGTTTAAAACAATAATTACAAAACTCCTAAATTTTTCTAATCTCGACTTTGGTTTTGTCCCTGCAAACTTTAAACTCATTAACATTGATTTTCATTGATAGAAATCATGCAATTCTCTCATTTTCTTATACATTTGAAAAGAAAATAATTTAGATTACTATTTAACCTCCCGAAAACATGAAACCAATTTTAAAAGTATTTCTGCTATTCTTAATTTCAAATACACTCTACGCCCAAGGCCCGAAGGTGCTGATAGTTACTGCCCATCCAGATGATGAAACTATGTTTCCCGCCACTGTTTTCAAAATAACTCGGGAATTGAAAGGTACTGTAGATTTAGCTTTGATAACTGATGCTTCGGGTGGTTACAATGGCTTGGTGGCCTCAACCTATTATGACAAAAACCTAACAGATTCGGCAACAGGAAGATTGGCTTTGCCATTAATCCGTAAAAAAGAATTGATGTGTTCTGGGGAAGTCATGGGTATCAGAAACTTTTTTTTCTTTGACCAATTGGATGATTTTTACCAGCTTGATCCAAAGCCTTTTTTTGAAGGAAAACGCTGGGATATGGCATTTTGTGAGAAAAAACTGAATAAAATATTGGAAGAAGGTCAATATGATTACGTTTTTTGTTTGGTGCCAAGTGCCGAGCAGCACGCACATCACAAAACTGCAAGTATTTTGGCTATTAGAGCCGTACAAAACTTAAAAGCAGCAAAGAAGCCCATCGTGTTAGGTGGAAGAGCTTTGAACAAAAATTTTACTTATAGTTTTGACGTTTTGGAAGGTTTTCCTGAAACCAGAATTTCGGCAAAAGCTCCAGTTTTCTATTTCGATAGATCTTTTGGCTTTGGGGAAGACAAGAAACACAGCTATATGATAGTGGCAGACTGGGTAAAGGCTTGTCATAAGTCACAAAGTGGTGACATGAACGGCTCAATGCATCGAGGTGATTTGGAGACGTTTTGGTATTTTGCTATAAACGAAGAAAGTTGCATCGAGGCCACTTCCAAGTTTTTTGAGAATATTCGAAATTCGGGGTTTGTTACGAAGTAGACTTACAAAACCCCCAAACTTCCCTTCACTAATGTCTTGGCTAATAGCGTAAATTTAACAAAATCAGGTACTCTGATTCTTTGCTCTTGGATTTTTTCTGCTGATGTGTTTTTAATTCTTTTAAATAGCTTTAGATAATACACATAAGCTAGATAAACGCCAGATCTTGCTCCTACAGGAAGGTTTAAAATGCCTCTAAGGGCATCGTCAAAGTCTTTTTGGATATCTTTTTCTATTTCTTTTTTAGACACTGCCGAGAAGCGACTCATATCAATCTGAGGAAAATACACACGTCCTCTTTCTTGAAAATCACTTTTAATATCTCTTAAAAAATTGACTTTCTGAAAAGCGGCACCCAAACTCCTCGCATCGCCTTTAAGTTTTTCATATTCTTCTTGATTTCCTTCAACAAATACTTTCAAGCACATTAGTCCAACTACTTCTGCGGAGCCGTAAATATATTCTTTGTATTTGCTGTCATCATAAATTACTTTTCCTAGATCCATTTCCATACTGTATAAAAATGCATCGATGAGTTCATGTTCTATCTTATACTCATGCACTATTTTTTGGAAGGAGTGTAAAATTGGATTCAAACTTATACCCATTTTTATAGCTTCATAGGTGTCTGCTTTAAATTTATCTAATAAATATTTTTTGTCGAATTCATGAAATGTGTCAACTATCTCATCTGCGAATCTCACGAAGCCGTAAATGCCGTATATGGGTTCTCGAAAGCGTTTCGCAAGGGTTTTTATGCCCATCGAAAATGATGTACTGTAAAGCTCCGTTACGAGCTTACTACATCCAAAGGTTGATTTTTCAAATAATTCAAACATTCCAATCAGTGTTTTAATGATTTTTAGATATATAATCTCCTACTACTAAACCAGAAATCAAAGCAGGAGGTACGCCAGGCCCAGGAACAGAAAGTTGGCCAGTATAATACATGTTATCTAATTTCTTATTTTTAAGTGCGGGTTTCAGAAAAGCGGTTTGAAAAAGTGTATTTGCCAAGCCATAAGCATTGCCTTTAAATGCGTGATAATCGGCCTTAAAGTCATTTACTGCATAGCTTTTTTTGAAAACAATATGATCTTTTACGTTATGACCTACGTACTTTTCAAGTCTTTGGATCATTATTTCAAAATATTTCTCCCTTATTTCTTCCTTGTCTTCTAAGTCTGGTGCAATCGGAATAAGTAGGAAAAGATTTTCATAACCTTCTGGTGCTACGCTATCGTCAGTTTTTGATGGAGCAGAAGCATAGAACAATGGTTTGGTAGGCCATTTTGGATTTGTATAAATTTCTTCAGCATGCAAAGCAAAATCTTCATCAAAAAACAAATTATGGTGTACCAACTTGTCTATTTTTCTATTTACGCCAATATAGTACAAAAGCGACGATGGTGCCATCAGGCGTTTGTCCCAATATTTTTTGCCGTAGTTTCTATTGTCTGACAATAAGCTTTCTGTGTGCTCATAGTCAGCTCCACTTACAACCAAGTCTGGATAATATACGCCTTCATTGGTGATGATTTTTTTTACTGAACCGTCTTTAGCCACGATTTCCATAACCTCTTGGTTTACTAAAAACTTCACCCCTTTGTCTTCAGCCAGATTCACCATTCCTTTTATGATCTCATGCATTCCTCCCATAGGATACCATGTGCCCAAGGCCATCTCCGCATAGTTCATTAGGCTGTATAGTGCAGGTGTGTCTTTGGGAGTAGCCCCAAGAAAAAGCACAGGAAATTCCATGATTTTCAAAAGTTTAGGGTTTTTGAAAAATTTCCTCAAGTGCTTACTAAATGATGCAAAAAGGTCTAAACTTATAGCTTTTGAAAGTAATCTGATATCTAAAAACTCTTTTATAGAGAGGGAGGGTTTCCAAACAAACTCTCCCATTCCCACTTCATACTTGTATTTTGCTTCTTTAAAAAAAGCTTCAAAATTATCTCCGCTACCAGGCTCAAGAGTTTCGAAAGTTTGTTTGAGGTCATTAAAATTTGCCGGTAAATTCACTTCTTCTTCTGCAGAAAAAATGACTTTATAAGAAGGGTCTAACCTGACCAAATTATAATATTCCGAGGGTTTTTTACCGAATTCAGCAAAATATCGTTCAAATACATCTGGCATCCAATACCAGCTCGGACCCATATCAAATTTGAAACCATCCACTTCAAATACTCTCGCTCGTCCTCCTAATTGCTTGTTTTTTTCCAAGACAATAACCTCAAAACCCTCTGAGGCGAGTTTCGTTGCAGCTGCTATTCCAGCAAATCCTGAACCTATTACTACTGCTTTTTTCAATAAATTCTTTTTAGATAGTTTCAGAGTCTCCGTAAATTTTTAAACGGTCTTTCAACTCTTTCCTTGCCAAATGTATTCTATTTTTCACTGTTCCAATCGGAATAGCAACTTTTTCCGCTATTTCGTGGTATTTGTAACCTTTAAAATACATTTCGAAAGGTACTTTGTAAGTTTCATCTAGTTTGTCAAGTGCTTTGTTGATGTCTTCATTTGCAAAGTTAGAATATGCATCGTTTTGCACAATACTTTCGGTAGAGTTGATGAAGTGTAAATTGTCACTTGTGTCAATGATAGTATTTCTACGCATCATTCTTTGGTAGTTCGTTATAAAAGTGTTTTTCATAATCGTAAATAGCCAGGCCTTAAGATTCGTGCCATCTGCATATTTATCTTTATTCAAAAACGCCTTTACCAAAGTATCTTGTATTAAATCGTTGGCGTCGTCATAATTTTTTGTCAACCTCATGGCGAACGGCTTCAATACTTTGGTGTTGGTTTGTAAAGCATAATTAAACTCTAGAGCCGTCATTGATTCGTTAGTTTGTTTAAACAAAATTTAAAAAAGTTAAACAAAACACCAAATTATAATCTATAAATATTTATAAGTATTGGTTATTTTCTTTTTTTATTTCTATATATTATTGAAATAATTAAATAAGTTTTGTTTAAGATTTTTATTAATTAGTTAAACAAAACGATTTTTAGAGCTTGTTTTTCATTTTGAATTCAAGGTTTAAAATTCAAATTCTCAAATATTAAGTTGACATAAACAGAAGTTTTCATTTCATAAGCCACACTATTGCAAAAATTGAGTTTAAATTTGTGTATGAGTAGTATTGAAGAAGCCGGATTTGATTTAGAACAAACATCTTTTGTGGATGTGGTTTTGCCAGTGCCTATTCCTCAATATTTTACTTATAGGGTTTCGAGAGAAATGGCACCATTGGTAAAAGTGGGCTCAAGAGTAGTAGTAGAATTCGGTAAGTCAAGAGTATTGACGGCTATTATTGTAAAAATTCACAATATTCCTCCTCCTAAATATCAAGCGAAATATATTTTAGAACTACTTGATATAGAGCCAGTTGTTACCAAGACCCAATTGTGGTTGTTTGAGTGGGTGGCAGAATATTACATGTGTCATGTAGGCGAAGTTATGAATGTGGCACTTCCGGCAGGTTTAAAAATCAGTAGTCAGTCTAAGGTCCAATATAATCCTGATTTTGCCCATCCCGAACTACTGACCGAAGAGGAGCAAGGGCTTATGGATGTGCTGGTTAAGGAAGATTCCATGACTTATGAGGAAGTGGGGCGGTTGTTAGAAAAAACAGACATAACAAAGACTTTAAAAGATTTAGTGGCTAAACATGCCGTTATTCTTTTTGAAGAAGTAAAAGATAAATACAAGCCGAAAATAGTAAAAAGAGTTAAACTGAAACGGGTTTATGAGGGCTCTGAAGAAGTTTTTGACTTAATAGAAAAATTAGAAAAAACCACGAAGCAGCAAGAGGTATTGCTGGAATACCTAAACCACGTTCCCATCAATGAGCTTCATTTTAAAAATAAAGAAGGAGTAGCAAAGAGTATATTAAAGGCCGGAGATATATCAGAATCTTCCTTAAAAACGCTCATAGATAAAGGAATCTTTGAGGAATTTGAGGTGGTTGTTTCAAGGTTTGATGAAGATATAGTTGGTACTCAAGCTCAGATGGTTCTTTCAGAAAGACAAGTTAAGGCTTCTGATCAGATAATGGAGGCATTTGTCGAAAAGGAAATTGTACTTTTTCATGGAATTACGGGTTCTGGCAAAACCGAAATTTATATAGATTTAATTCAAAAAGTACTCCAGTCGGGTTCTCAAGTTTTGTTTTTGTTACCAGAAATTGCCCTTACAACCCAAATCGTTAATCGCTTAAAAGTGGTTTTTGGAGACAGTATGGGTGTTTATCATTCAAAATTCTCTGATAATGAACGCGTAGAGGTATGGAAGGGAATATTGGAAGGAAAGTTTCAGTTTGTTGTGGGAGTACGGTCTGCTATTTTTTTGCCATTTGACAATCTGGGCTTGATTATAGTTGATGAAGAGCACGAGGCTTCTTACAAACAGTTTGATCCCGCTCCACGCTATCACGCACGTGATGTGGCCATTATGTTGGCATTAAAGGTTAGGTCTAAAGTGCTCTTGGGGTCTGCCACGCCATCTATTGAATCTTATTTTCAAGCAAAAAATGACAAATACGGTTTTGTGGTTTTGAAAGAAAGATACGGAGATGCTCAATTGCCCGAAATCCGATTAGTGGATTTGAAAAAAGAGCGAAAGGAAAAAACGCTTGAAAAAGAGTTTAGTTCTGAGCTTTTAGCTGAAATGAAGCATAATCTTGACCATAAGCAACAATCTATTATTTTTCTAAATCGGAGAGGTTATGCACCGTACTTAAACTGTCAAGAATGCAACTGGATAGGTCACTGCGATCAATGTGCGGTTACGCTTACCTATCATTTATCTGAAAAAACTTTGGTGTGCCATTATTGCGGTCACAAAGAAACAGCACCCAAAACCTGCCCAGATTGTGGCTCTACAAAAGTTAATACAGTAGGCGTTGGCACAGAAAAAATTGAAGAAGATTTATACGAACTGTTTCCCGAAGCAAAAATCCTTAGGATGGATTTGGATACGACTCGTTCAAAAAATGCCTATCAAGCCATCATTGGCGAGTTTGAGAAAGGAGAAGTTGATATTTTGGTTGGAACGCAGATGGTTTCCAAAGGTTTAGATTTTGACCATGTAAGTTTGGTCGGAATATATAATGCCGATAAAATGATACATTTTCCTGATTTTAGAGCAGCTGAGCGAGCATTTCAATTGATTACTCAGGTGAGTGGAAGGGCGGGTAGGAGAGAACAGAAAGGAAGAGTGTTGATTCAAACTGGAAATCCTCAAAACAGAATATTACAGTACGTGCTTCAAAACGATTATGAAGGTTTTTATGCTTCAGAAGTTATTGATAGAGAGGGATATAATTATCCGCCTTTTTCAAGAATTATAGAAATAACTATCAAAGATATTAATCAGGTTTTAGCAAGTCAGGCTGCAACTAGGTTGGCTCAGGCATTAGAAAAAACCCTTGGAAAAACACGAGTAATGGGGCCAGAGAAATCTTTGGTTGAGCGTATTAGGAACAAATATCTGTTTGAAGTTTGGCTAAAGTTAGAAAAAGATAAAATGAATATTCAAGCCACCAAGGCATTATTAAAGCAAGAAATCGTAAATTTGATTACAGATAAGAAATTTAAAAGTGTTCAAGTGATAGTAAATGTTGATGCAATATAATTTAAGGGCATTTGTTAAATCTTAAATAGGATTTCAATAGAAACAAGGACTTTAGTCCTTTAACAGAATTAAAATTCAAAATAAATCAATTGCTCCTAGCTTTAGGCAAGAGAATTAAATATCAATAGAAACAAGGACTTTAGTCCTTTAACAGAATTAAAATTCAAAATAAATCAATTGCTCTCGGCTTTAGCCAAGAGAATTAGAAATCAGAATAAATCAATTGCTCCCGGCTTTAGCCAAGAGAATTAAATATCAATTGTCAGAATAAAAATATTATGAGCATAAAATCTTCAATATCAGATTATTTAAAAATAGATGAGCTAAAAGAGAATTTCATAAAGCTCATTGAGGCCAAATTTGAGCTCAAAAAACTCGAGGTTCAAGAAAAGGCGGAAGATTTAATTTCAGAATTGATTGTTAAGTTGGTTTTAGCTTTCTTTTTATTTATTATTTTCATTCTTTTGAATGTGCTCTTAGCTCTTACTATCAACTACTACTCTAATTCCATTTGGATTGGTTTTGCTGCTTTAATTGGTATTTATATGATAGTTTGGTTTGTTTTTAACGCCCAAAAGCAGAGAATTGCGGATACTGTTGGTCAGAAAGTTAAAGAAGCAATGGATAAATTTTAACAGAAAATTTGATTTAAATCCTTTTGGAAAATTTCAGTAGAAACAGATCAATTTTTAAAAAAGTTGGATTATTACACAGCGTCAAAGAAATTATAATTCTTTGAGAATTATTTCAGATTCGGGCTTTTTCTTGCGGTTATATATATTCCACAGGTGATAATTAGAAGGATTCCAAGTATACTTAAAATGTTTGGAAAGGGGTCGCCCAATAATACGCCAAATAAAATTGAAAATACGATGTTGCTATAGCCTATGGCTGACACTTCGCCAGTATTTCCAAATGTAAACGCTTTGGTCAAAAGTATCTGGCCTAACAATGCTGATAAGGCCAAAATAGAAATCCACAACCATTCAATGCCAATAGGCCAGTTAAATGTGCCAAACATAAAAGCTAATGCATCTATATAAAAATATTGACCTGCAATTAATGAGATTATTGGCAAAACAATTCCCGAAAACATAAAAGACAAAACGATGGAACGAGAGTCATAATAAGCACTTAGCTGCTTAATACTTAGGTAAGCCATTGCTGTCATTATCGCATTTGCCAAGCCAAATGTGTGGTATTTTATGGAAGTTATGTCTATTTTGAATTGCGGTAAAAATATCAAACAAATACCACCAAAACCTAAGAATACAGCCAACCAACCTTTGGAATCTAGTTTTTCCTTAAACAAATAAGTACTCATCAGAGCCAACAAAATAGGGTAAGATTGTTGATAGGTTATGGCTTCGGCCAAACCTATTTTGGTAATACTAAAAAAGAAAGTGTAAAGAGCCAAAGTGCCGATGATCCCTCGAAAAACTAAAAGGCTAAATTTGCCTCCAACTTGAACCAAAGGTCTTCGAAAAATTGTGAACAATACAAAAACTACGCCTATAATATTTCTGAAAAAAACCAACTCTACCGAACTTATTCTTTTACCCAAAACCTTGGTACAAGCTCCAGAAATAGAAAAACAAAATGCTGCACCAAGCATAAAAATCAAGCCTTTTTGAGATGCATTTTTCAAAGAAATATCAGATTAAAGCATTGATTATTAAATACACAAGTAGCCAATAGATAGGTAAGGCAATTAACAATAATGCAAAATAAATGGAATCGAAGAATACAGTCTTTTTAGTTTTGGCTTTCACAAAAGGATTTAATAAAGCATAAACAGGGAAATGTGTTAAATAGATTATGTTGAAGAGGATATTTCTGAAAGCAGGAGCGGCTTTAAATTCTCTGGATATTAAGGCACCAATACCCTCTGAGAGCTTCTCATTTAATGATTTAATGGCTGCACCATCAATGTTGTTTTCATCGAATTTTATTTTTTCTATGGGTTTTCCCACGTTCATTATTATGTTTTTGCCTGGCTTATTGTAGTTCGAATAATTTAAGGCTACGGGTACTATCACCATTTCCATTCCTGATGCCCAAGTTTGCATGGCTAATCTTGCGGTGCCTTTTTTAAGAGGTAGAAGTTCGGTTTGATTTGAGCACAAACCTTCACTAAAGATCAATACTTGACCATCGTTTTTGAATATTTCATTACATCTTTCAAAAGTCTCATCGTTTTTTCCTAGATATTCCTTTCCCTCAGACAGTCTATAAATAGGCATCATGTAGATTTTAGAAAGAAGCTTTTTAGCTAAAGGGCTTTTAAAGGCGTCTCCTCTTGCCAAGGACCACACAGGTCTACTTATAATGCTATTTGTAATGATACCGTCAAGAAATGAATTCGGGTGAAAACCAGCAAGCATCACTGGGCCATTTTTAGGTAGGTTTTCCATTCCATTTACTTCGATATTTTTTATAAAAAATCGTAAAACGAAACGAACATACTGACGCATTATAATATAAACCATACTAGCCTTTCTTTAAAAATAAAAGCCCTTCAAAAAAGGGCTTTTTTATAATATTATTTTTTTGTTTTTAATTTTTCCGAAACATATTGCCCAATTCTTATGCCAACTAAATTTCCCTCGTCGCATCCTGATTGATAGTGAATGCCACCATAAACACGACTAATAGAACACTCTAAAGCAGCTTGTCTAAATGAAGAGAATTTTCTTACACCATGATCGTATTTGTATTCAGTAGAATCAGTAAATGCCACATTGTCGCCAAAAAGGGCGGTCAAAGCTTCAGCTGAGGCTGCAGAAATTGTACTATGTCCGGAAGCATATTCTGGGAAAGGAGGTGTTTGTAAAAACGGCATCCATTTTGGGTCAAACTCAGCGTTTATAACAGTTTCCGGTCTGATTTTCTCGCTTTTGTATTTTTCGTACCAGCTAGATATAAATCCATCAAAAAGAGAAATAGAAACTCTCAAATATGCATCGGCAGCTTCGTAGATGTTTTTATTGGTTTGTTGACAAGCTGTTCTTGTTATCGCCATCCAGTGACCTGCTGGTGTCATTTTTTTGTTGGCAAACATTACGTGTCCTTGCACATTCATCACAAATGCATTATCATCCCAAAACCATGCGATGTCTTTTTGCTCCTGAGTTAGATTATTTACAGTTTCGTAAACTTTCAACAATTCTTTCCAGTATGGGCTATTTGGGTCTTTTGAATATGGTATAACAGGTGCTGGAGGAAACTGACTTGCTGAGTCCATCAACATTGGCCTTATGGTTGGCCAATAGGGTTCCATTGCATCAGCATATTGTGGTGGCGTTGGTACCCATTTATTTCCTTCATTTTTTACAGTGTATCTTAAGCCTCTAGTTTGTAGATAGTTGTCTTTTTTTGAATATTCTAAAACATGCTTTGCTATTGCTTCTCCAAATGCCACAGATCTATCATAAACATCCGACGGTACACCCGCATCTTTAAATTTTTGGTAGGTTTCTTTTTCGTAATCATCGTATTTATTGACTGTAAATGTCAACGCTCTAGCAATGGTCATAATGGCTTTCACACTTGCCAAAGAGCTGCAATATTCTTTTCCTTCTTCTATTTTTGGAAATGCCTCAAGACCGTGCAGTTGGCCTGCAACTGTCTGGTAATTAGGATTATTGGCAATCAATGCTTCATATCCAGCGATTGATGCATATCCATATATTCTAGCTGATACAGGAGGCGAAAATATATCGTGGATGATAACATCCGTAAGTTTTTCGTAAGCTTCATGTATAAACGCTGGATTTTCTGTTATTATACTATATTCCTTGGCTGTTTTTGATTTGCAAGCAGAAATAAAAATTACTGCAAAAAGCAAGACTAATTTTCTCATTTAACTGATATTTTATTGATCCAAAATATTTTCTTCTAAGTTACTTTGTTTATCTTTTCCATGCAAAGCGTCCACTATTTCTTTAATATTATATACACTTCTATTGTATTTATTACTAAGTAAAATTACAACAAAATCTTCTCTTAAATTAAAAAACATAATAGTATTATACCCTTTCCACCAGCCTGTATGATAGATATATTCGGTTTGTTGAAGATCATTTACCCAGAGGCGAAAACCATACCCATAATTACGCAATCCAGGATGTTCAAAACTTCTAGGAGTATACATTTCCCTGAGATTTTCTTTGTTCAAAACTTTTTCAGACTTTAAGACGTCGTACCATTTTAACAAGTCATGAGTAGTAGAATAAATGCCTTTGTCGCCCATGATATCATCGTAAAAATCCTTTTGTAGCTTACGGCCATTTTGATAGCCAACGGTTTTGTTTACATTCAATAAAGAATCTTTTGATACTCCAGTAAATGTATTTTGCATTCCAGCCGGGTTTAGGATTTTTCCTTTTAAATATTCTTCAAAAGACTTTCCAGAAACTTTCTCTATTATGGCAGCTAAAATCGCAAAGTTTGTATTGTTGTAGGAAAAGAAATGATCTGGAAGGTTTAACACTTTGGGCGTTGGGATTGCTTTGGCAAACCAATCCATCATTTGTTGGTTACTAGGGTATATCTTCTCAGACCTTACTTTTTTGTCAAATTCATATTGATAATATGGTAAGCCAGATCTGTGTGATAGTAAGCTTCTAATAGTAACACCTTCATACGGAAATGTTGGATAGTAGTCTTTCACAGTATTATCTAGTCCAATCTGGCCATCTTGCACCATTTTCATAGCAGCTACTGCAGTGAATGTTTTTGATAAAGAAGCCAATTGAAATTTAGAATCTATTGTATTTTTGATAGAGTCATTGGCAAAACCAAAAGCGTTTTCGTAGATAATCACACCCTTTTGGGCAACCAATACACTACCATTAAAACCTGCTGCTACCTTTCCATTGATTATTTCTGTTATTATCTGGGATTTTTTGTCAGCATTTATTTCCTTTCTAATCTTTTCTATGTCTGCTGCACTCAGGACTTTTTCGCTAGGTTTTTCCTCGGTTTTCGCTTTTTCATTTTTACAATTAAACAAAAACCCTGCACAGAATACAACTACACAAACCCGAAAAAAATGCATTTATTAAGAATTTTGAAGACTTTTAAAATATACATGTAACAAAAATGTTACAATGGATGTAAATAATACGCTTGCTACCACTTTCAATGAAGTATTTAAGAAGAACTTTAGAGAGCCGGCCTCTAAGAAAAACAAATAGAAATGATGAATAAAAGTAAGAATTACGATATATCTAATGAATCTTTCCATTCCCATGCCGTCCAAAGATATCACTAAATCTGTTTCGAGGCCTTTGGTAGGAAATAAAATTTTAATGATATAAATTCGGAGATATGCTAAAAGCAAAGCTGCCGAAGCATGCAACCCAGCCGTATTGTAAAACATGTCAACAATAAGTCCCGTTATAAAAGCTATTAATAAAACCGCGGAAACGGGTGTGTTGCTAGGCAAAAAAAGTATTATCGAGATATAAACAAAGCAAAATGCCACATCAAAAAACACCAAGTTGCGGACTATGAATACTTGAAGAAACAAGTACAAAGCCACAGTGCCTATTATTTTAAATAATGTTTGAGTATTCACTTAATTTATTGGTTTTGCTTCTACTTGACTTTGTTTGTTTATCAGTTTGTTATTAACAACATATACATACACCAAACTTGAAAAATCTGTCGAAAGTCTAACATTTATATCAAAAAATGCCTCACTCGGAATGGCTGAAATTTTGCTAATTCTTCCAACCATTATTTTAGGAGGAAATATTGAGTTTTGCATAGAAGTAACAACACTGTCGCCTTTACTTATTGGCTTAAACCTATCTACAGTATTTAGTTTAATAACTTTTGAATTTGCTCCTTCCCATTTACCAATACCAAGAGCGGTCTTTCCTTCTTTTCTAAGATTAGCATTTAAGATTTCAGATGATACCGAAAGCTTGGAATGCAAAATTGAAGAAACTCTAGAATATTTCTCATTGCAACTCATTACTTGCCCTACCACACCTTGTGGGCAAATCACTCCCATACCTGGCACAATACCATCATCGCTTCCTTTGTCAAGTGTTATATAATTATCCGCTAAGTTTTCGGTGCTACTAATGACTTTCGCCACCAAAAAATTAAACCGACCTGCCATTACTGAATCAGGCTTATATCCAACCTCTTTTAACGCAACTAATTCTCTCGATTTTGTAAGTTCTTCTCTAAGTTTCTTGTTTTCTAAGGCTAGTTGGTCGTTTACCTTCCCCAAATTCATAAACTCCCTAACCTCTTGAGAGGTTTTCATTGATTTAGCAACGGCAGCATTGGTAGAATTGAAAAAAGTAACATTCCAATAAACACTGTTTTTTGAAATTAAGTAGAAGCATGCTATCTGCAAAAACAGAAACATGAAAAAATGCCTTATTCTATATAATATCCCGAATAATTGAGACATGAATTGATATATTTAAAAAAAGGTATCCAAATTGTTTATGAATGGATACCCCTTGAGAAAATACTTTTATGTTTTTTTATTGAACCAATACCGCTTGGTATTTGTCAAGATTTTTCAAAATTTCGCCAGTTCCTCTAACTACAGCTTTTAATGGATCATCGGCAACGTGAATTGGTAATTTTGTTTTTACCTCCAGTCTTTTATCAAGACCATGTAACAAAGCTCCACCACCAGTCAGGTAAATTCCATTTTCATAAATATCCGCCGAAAGCTCAGGTGGAGACATTTCCAAGGCTCTCATTATGGCCTCTTCTATTTTAGAAATAGACTTATCTAGTGCGTAAGCTATTTCACTGTAGGTTACTTTAATTTCCTTTGGTATGCCAGTCATTAAGTCACGTCCTCTGATTTCTATGTCGGCAGGTGGATTTTCAAGATCAGGCAAGGCAGATCCAACTTGAATTTTAATAAACTCTGCAGAACGCTCTCCAATTAGTAAATTGTGCTCCCTTCGCATGTAATCAACGATATCTCTTGTGAATAAATCACCAGCAATCCTTACAGATGACTCACATACTATACCAGATAAGGCAATAACTGCAATCTCTGTAGTACCACCACCTATGTCTACTATCATTGAGCCATTAGGTTGTTCGATGTCTATCCCGATACCTATAGCAGCTGCAATAGGCTCATGAACCATATAAACTTCTTTAGCTCCTGCGTGTTCGGCAGAATCCTTTACAGCTCTTTTTTCTACTTCAGTGATTCCTGAAGGAATACAAATCACCATTCGGTGAGAAGGGGAGAAGAATAAGTTACGACCTGTATTTATCATTTTTATCAAACCTCTGATCATAAGCTCGGCTGCTGTAAAGTCAGCTATTACTCCGTCTTTTAGAGGTCTGATGGTTTTAATATTTTCGTTTGTTTTTTCGTGCATTTGCATGGCTTTATGACCAATAGCAAGCACCTTGCCGGAAACTTTGTCTAAGGCGATAATCGACGGCTCGTCGACAACTATTTGATCCTTGTAAATAATCAAGGTATTAGCAGTACCTAAATCTATTGCAATATCACTCGTAAGAAAACTAAAAAATCCAGCCATCGAAGCTTTTGGGTTAATGCTTTTTTAAATTGAAAGTGCAAATTTATAATTAATTTTTTCAAATACCTTTAATACCACCATTTTTATTCGAAAACTATGAATCTTTATCAAAAAGTACCAGAAAAAGGCAGTTTGCCTTTAAAATTCAATTTTTTAATGACTATGATTTGAGCAAGTTTTTTGATGCATATTCCAGTTATTTATATATGCAAACGCCATCAAAAATGACCCCATTACTACAAATGCGGATTCTAAATTTTCGTTAACTATAAACAAGCCAATGTATTGTGAAATTGCCGCTCCAATAAGCAGTTTTAAAGGCAATGATTTATGGTGAATTTTATAATCTTTTGTTAGTAAAATAACTGCCAAAATCAAACTACTAACAACTAAAATAATTTCAAAAGTATGATTTAAAAAACCTTTAGCTACAATTGGTAAAAGTGTAATAATAAAAGGCATTGAAAGGCAATGAATTAAACATATTAGCGAAAGCGTCATGCCAGTTTTGTGGAGTAAATGAGAATGTTTCTTTATTCTTTTTAACATCTTGTTTTTTCGTAAATGCAACGTTGCTGCAAATATAATCAAATTCTATTGATTTAGGTTCCTTTTATTTTCTATAACTTAAATTTTTATTAGTATGCTTGCATAATATTATTGGATGGATTAGATTTGTAATTGTTATGCTTGCATACTATTTTATCTAAAAATAATTAAAGTTCTATCAAAAAATGAATAAATTGTCTAGGCAAATTCATAAATTGAATGCTTTTCCAGCTTTTATTCGGCCATGGTTTACAAACTTTATTATCGGTAGGGCTGTTAAACTAATAGGGACTTGTGGAATAAAGTTTGAAACTTTAAACCCTTATGAGGTCGCTATATTTTTGGAAAATAAAATAAAAGTACGCAACCATATTGGGCAAATACACGCTGTGGCCTCGAGCCTTTTAGCAGAAACAGCTACGGGAATTGTTGTTGGAATGTCGATACCAGATGATAAAATACCGCTCATTAAAGACATGTCGGTAAAGTTTATAAAACGAAGCGAAGGTTGGCAAAGAGCTGTTGCAAAATTGGATGATATCCAAATTGATAAATTAAAAAATGAACCCAAAGGTGAATTTATTGTGCCAGTAAAAGTGATAGACCAAACAGGAGAGGAAGTGATTTTGGCTGAAATGAATTGGGCTTGGATTACAAAAAAGAAATAATCGAAAATTAAAACATATATAATGAAACGAACGATTAAAAAAGTAGCAGTTTTAGGTGCAGGTATAATGGGAAGCCGAATAGCTCTTCATTTTGCAAATATTGGTTGCGATGTGTTGCTTCTTGATATGGTACCTAATGAGGCAGATGAATCAGAAAAAGCTAAAGGCTTAGATACTACAAGTCCGATAGTGAGGAATCGTATTGTAAATAGCTTATTTCAAGCGGCTTGCAAGGCTTCTCCCTCACCCATATACAGTCAAAAATCTTTAGCTAAAGTAAAGCTCGGAAACTTTGACGATGATATGGTCAAAATCAAAGACGTAGATTGGATAATAGAAGTGGTGGTAGAAAAATTGGCAATTAAGAAGCTGATTTATGAAAAAGTGGAGGCTCACCGCAAACCAGGTACTTTGGTTACGTCTAACACTTCGGGTATTCCCATTCATTTGATGTCTGAAGGCAGAAGTGAGGACTTTGAAAAGCATTTTTGTGGAACGCACTTTTTTAATCCACCGAGATACCTAAGACTTCTTGAGATAATACCTGGCCCAAAAACTGACCCAGAAATAATAGACTTCTTAATGCACTACGGGGATTTGTTCTTAGGAAAACAAACGGTATTGTGTAAAGACACCCCTGCATTTATTGCAAATAGGTTGGGCATTTATGCTATGGTTCAAACTATAAGGGCTACTGAAGAACTTGGTTTAACTATCGAACAAGTAGATAAACTTACAGGCTCTATTGTTGGTAGACCTAAATCTGGCTCGTTTAGACTTTCAGATGTGGTTGGACTTGATACAACAGTAAATGTTTGCAATAACCTATCCGCTATATTAACTACTGATGAGTCAGTGGAAGCTTTCCAATTGCCTTCAATTATGGCAAAATTGATGGAAAACAAGTGGCTAGGTGACAAAACAGGGCAAGGGTTTTATAAAAAAACCAAAGATGAAAAAGGTAAAACTTTAATTCTTGGTTTGGATTTCGCTACGATGGAATATCGCCCTTCTGAAAAAGTAAAATTTGCTACTTTAGAAACAACAAAAGGAATTGATACTGTAGCTGGTAGAATTCCGGTTCTTTTGAAAGGGCCAGATAAAGCTGGAGAGTTTTACAGAAAAACCTTTGCTGATGCTTTTAAATATGCTTCCTTCAGAATTCCTGAAGTTTCAGACGAACTGTATAAAATAGATGATGCCATTTGTGCTGGATTTGGATGGCAATTGGGTCTTTTCGCCACTGCCGATGCAGTTGGTGTGAAGGCTTTTGTAGAAATGATGGAAGGCGAAAGCCTTAAACCTGCTCAATGGGTTTACGATATGCTAGCGGCTGGATGTGAGTCTTTCTACAAAATAGAAAACGGCAAAAAACTTTACTATGATATTCCTTCTAAGTCTTATAAATTAATTCCTGGTACTGAGTCATTTATCATTTTGGATAATATCAGAAAAACCAATGTAGTTTGGAAAAATGCTGGAGCTTCAATTTTTGATTTAGGCGATGGAATTCTTGGTGTTGAATTTCAGTCGAAAATGAATACACTTGGAGCTGAGCCTGTGGAAGCATTAAATAAAGCTTACGGTATAGCCGAAAAAGACTTTAGAGGATTAGTTATTGGAAATGATAGCCAAGAAGCTTTCTCTGCTGGTGCAAATTTGGCCATGTTATTTATGTATGCCGTAGAACAAGAGTATGACGAAATAGACATGATGATCGCTGGATTTCAAGAAACCATGATGAGAGCGAGGTATTCATCGATTCCTGTTGTTACAGCAGCACATTCACTTGCTCTAGGTGGAGGTTGCGAAATTAACCTTCATGCCGACAAAGTTGTAGCTTCTGCAGAAACTTATATGGGACTTGTAGAGTTAGGTGTAGGTCTAATTCCAGCCGGAGGAGGCACTAAAGAGATGGCCTTAAGAGCCTCAGATATGTACCAACCTGGCGATGCCGAATTGAATATTTTGCAGACGGCATTTATGAATATCGCTCAAGCCAAAGTTTCGACATCTGCACAGGAGGCTTTTGATATGAACTATCTAAAAACTGACCGCGATCAGATTGTATTGAACAGAAGCCGTTTGATAGCTGAGGCAAAACAAGCCGCTATAGAATTGGCTGAAAATGGATATACTATGCCAACCCGTCGCTCTGATATTAAGGTGCAAGGTAAAACAGGAATAGCGATGTTTAAAGCTGGGATTAAGTCTATGCGAATGGCCAACTACATCACCGACCATGATGCATTAATAGCCGAAAAGTTGGCCTATGTGATTTGTGGAGGAGACTTGAGTTCACCACAAATGGTAACAGAGAAGTATTTATTAGAACTTGAACGTGAGGCGTTTAAGTCACTTTGTGGAGAACGTAAAACAATGGAAAGAATGCAAGGTTTGTTGAGTGGAGGAAAACCACCAAGAAACTAAGTCGCATTTTTCAAAAATTGAATTTATTATTGGTTTTTAAAGATTAAAAAATAAAAATATTATGGACGCATATATAATAGATGGATATAGGTCGCCGGTCGGAAAAGCTCCAAAAGGCGTTTTTAGATTTACGAGACCCGATGATTTGGCCGCTGATGTCATCAAGTTTTTGATGGAAAAAGTACCTGCTTTAGACCCAAGTAGAGTAGACGATATAATAGTAGGAAATGCTGTACCAGAAGCCGAACAAGGAATGCAAATGGCAAGATACATTTCATTGCTTTCTCTAGGCAAAGCTGTGCCAGGTGTAACTATCAACAGATATTGTGGGTCCGGAATTGAGGCTATTGCTATGGCAGTAGGAAGAATTACTGCTGGTCAAGCAGATTGTATAATTGCCGGAGGTACAGAGTCAATGTCGATGGTACCTACTACTGGAGTTAAATTGGCCTTGAATTATGACATTGCCACAGAACACCCTGATTATTACATTGGTATGGGACTAACTGCTGAAAACGTTGCTCAGAAATATAAGATTTCGAGAGAAGATCAAGATGAGTTTTCTTACCAATCTCATCAAAAGGCATTAGCTGCACAAGCTGCTGGTTATTTTGATAGTGGTATTGTGCCTATAACAGTGAAAGAAACGTATTTCGATGCAGCCTCTGGAAAAAAGAAAAACAGAGAATATGTAGTTTCAAAAGATGAAGGCCCAAGAGCTGATACGAGTGTTGCGGCATTGTCAAAACTGAGGCCTGTGTTTGCAGCTGGTGGATCAGTAACTGCAGGAAATTCTTCTCAGACTTCTGATGGGGCAGGTTTTGTTATTGTTATGTCGGAGAGATTGATGAAAGAACTGAACCTGAATCCTGTAGCTAGAATGGCTTCGTATTCTGTTGCTGGTTGTGAGCCAAGTTTGATGGGAATCGGGCCAGTTTTTGCTGTGCCAAAGGCCTTGAAACAAGCAGGGCTAAGCTTAAACGACATCGATTTAATTGAACTAAACGAAGCCTTTGCGGCTCAAGCTTTGGCTGTTGTAAATGAGCTTGGAATAGATAAATCAAAACTAAATCCGAATGGTGGTGCCATTGCTTTAGGACACGCCTTGGGTTCAACGGGAGCCAGGCTTACTGTTCAGATTTTTAATGAATTGAAAAGAAGAAATCAAAAATACGGAATGGTTACTGCCTGTGTAGGTGGAGGCCAAGGCGTAGCTGGAATCTACGAAATGCTTTGAGATTAGATTGATTGTTTAATAGATTAGATTGATTGTTTAATAGAGATGAAATTACACCTTCAGAAATGGGGGTGTTTTTTTGTGCTTGGTGGTACAATTTTTCAAGTAGCACAAGAGATTTTGTTTTTAAGTATAATTCAGCGATTTGGAAAACCGCTTTACTGTTTCTCTACAGATTCCATTTTTATTACACCATCGAGTTGTTGGAATATGGCCATTACAAATCAAAAACATCCAGCGGCTAAAGTAGCAATTTCAATTTATTTATTTGAATTCATTTGTTGAGATTGTTTTATGATTTTAATCTAAAACCGTGACAATTTTATAATTAAAAAAGATTCGTTAGCTCAACATCTTGTTTGGTTTTATCAAAGAAATATTTGTGAATATTTATGATTTCATTTTCGTTTACAACCTTTTTATAATCCCCGTTTTCTTGAAGTTCATAGGCGTTGAAATTATCCATAAGGTTCAATTTCAAAATTCTGATTAATTGATTTTTTATGTCTAAATTGATAAATTCAAAAAGGGATTCTATTCTTTTGTCAAAACTTCTAACCATCATATCGGCACTTCCACCATATACTTTCGGGTCCCCATTATTATGGAAATATATGATTCGGGCATGCTCTAGATAGTTCCCAACTATAGAGCGGACTTTGATGTTTTCGCTAAGGCCAATTCTTCCAGGTCTTAAGCAGCAAATTCCTCTAATAATTAATTCTATTTTAACACCACACTGAGAAGCCTTATAAAATTCTTCTATAATGTCTTTGTCTTCTAATGAGTTCATTTTGAGACATATACCTGATGGTTTACCTTCCAAAGCATTTTTTGCTTCGTTTCGAATCAGCTCAATTAAAGCATTTCGCATATGTTTAGGAGAAGTTATCAAATTGGTATATCCATTTGGTTGTGAATGACCAGTAATAACATTAAAAAACTCTGCAATGTCTTTTGTGTAATCTTGGTTGGCTGTTAGTAATCCTATATCAGTATAAAGTTTAGAGGTGTCTTCGTTGTAGTTTCCACTAGCCAAATGGGCATATTGTACAACTTTTGAGCCTTCTTTTCTCACAATCAGCATCAATTTGGTGTGGGTTTTTAACCAACCGATACCATATATTACGAAACAACCAGCCTTTTGTAGTTTTTCCCCTTCTCTTATGTTGTTTTCTTCATCAAATCGGGCTTTAATCTCAAACAATGCCGAAACGTGCTTGCCTTTTTCAGCTGCCCTTAGCAAAGCTGCGGTTATTCTGGAATTTTTAGCCAATCTATAAATTGTCAATTTTATAGAAAGTACATTTGGGTCATCTGCTGCTTTTTCGATTAGATTTATAACTGGCTCGAAACTATTATATGGATGATGGAGCAATATGTCATTTTCTTTTATTGCATCAAAAATACTTAGCTCTCGATTTAAGTTTTTTGGAGTAACGGTAGAATGTGAGGGTGGCAAAAGAGGTTTAAATTCTGGATGATTTACTATTTGCCAAAGTCTCGTGTAATCCATCAACTCGTGATTGATATGGATGTTGTATTTATCTATTTCCCATTTCTTTTTTAAAATATCCATCATATAATCTGATGGTTTGTTTTCTATTACCAAACCAACCACTCTTCCGGCCTGACGGCTTCTGATTTTTTCTTTTACCTCATCCACAAAATCAGCATCCACGTCATCGTTTTCATCTAAAGTAAAATCTCCATTTCTGATGATTCGGAAAAGATCTATAGACTCTATGGTGATGTTTTTATATAGTTTATGAATTTGGCATCTTATGATCTCTTCTATTGGTAGAAATTCTATAATGTCCTCATTTTCAAACTCAAAGAACTTTGGTAAATTAGATGGAATTTGCACAAAAGACAATTTTTTATTATCTTCTGTTTCTGGAAATAAGGTGGTTTGTAATTCTATAGAAACTACGCCAAGAATAAGATTTTTTGGTAATAAAATTGGGAAAGCATGCGTGTGATCACAAACCATTGGTGTGAGCATAGGATAGATAGTGTTATCAAAAAACGCCTCTACTTCTACTTTTTTTATGTGATTCAGATCCTCATATTTTATGATTTTGAAACCATTTTCAACAAAATTTGGCGTCAATTCTTCTCTAAAAATCCTGTTTCGCTCGTCTATAAATTTTTTAATGTTGTTCAGTAATACCTTCTTAAACTGCGTTTCCCTTAGTCCTGAGTAATCTACACGCTCTTTATCGTAGTCAATGTAGTTGTATAGACTACCAACCCGCACGGTAAGAAACTCGTCAAGGTTGCTTGCAGTGATGGCAAGAAACTTAAATTTTTCAAAAATATTAAGCTCGGGCTTCCTAACCTGATCTAATACTCTTTCATTGAATTTTAACCAACTTAAGTCTCGACTTATTAGCTCCGACTTTTCAATATTATTATCTGATTTTTGGTCTTTGGTGGAGGGTTTATATGTATATTCGCTTTCCTCTATTTTGAAATCTAACAAGTCTTTGAAAAACGAAATCACCCCTTCTGAAACACTACTCATTTTTTATCTTTTAAAAACACTAATCTTTATAACTTAAAACGAAATACAAATTTACGAATATTAAACTAAACCATTTTTATTAAATATTTAACACTAAAAACCCGATGGATATTTGAAAATTTCTAAATAATAATTCTAAATGTTGTGCCTTGGCCAACTTGTGAACTTAGCACGAATATTTGCCCATTATGGTAAATTTCTATGATTCTTTTAGCGAGCGTCAAGCCCAATCCCCAGCCTCTGTTTTTTGTAGAAAAACCTGGGTTAAATACTTTTCTTTGGATGGCATTTGTCATTCCTTTTCCGGTATCGGTTATGTCAACTACCAATTTGCCACCCGGATTTTTATTGATATTAATGGTTAAGCTGCCTATTCCAGTCATTGCATCTACAGCATTTTTACAAAGGTTTTCTATCACCCATTCTAATAGGTTTCGGTTTACTTTCTGAATGTAAGGGGCTTTTAGGTTATTGTTTACTGTCCATTTTATTTTTGTCGAAATTCTAACTTTTAAATATTCTATCGTGTTTTCAATTAGCTCTCCAAGGTTCTCATCTTTCATGGTTGGTTCGGATCCTATGTTTGAGAATCTATTGGTTATCGTTTCTAAGCGAGAGATATCTTTGAGCATTTCGTCACCAATGGATGTGTCAAAGGCCGGGTTAATTTTTAAAACTTCTATCCAGCCCATCAATCCAGAGATAGGTGTTCCTAGTTGATGTGCCGTTTCTTTTGCAAGTCCAACCCATACCCTGTTTTGTTCGGCTTTTCTAGAAGAAGAATATGTTAGATATGCCAAAGTACCGAAGACCAGAAATGTAAATATAAGAATATATGGAAAATAGCTGAGTTGTTTTACTATTGTTGAATTTGCGTAGTACACATAACCTTTGCTATTACCAATGGTAAATTCTATGGGCTGATGTTCTTCCCTCATTTCTGCTATTTTTTCAAGCAAGAGATTATTTTTGTCTACTTCTGACCAATTTCTCGTGGTATCATCTAGCTCTGGAATATTTTTATTAATATTGGGGCTTCCATCTAATACTAAAATTGTCGGTACGGTTTCGTTAGCATCTGTAACTTCTTGTACATAAGTGTAGTCACAGGTACTTTCTAATCCTTGGTTAATAATGAAACCTAGACTTTCGGCGTATAATCTCGCATATTTTTCTTCTCTATCTTCTAACGTTTTTCTAACGTCGTTAAAATAATAAAGTAGACCTATGACAAATGTCAAGAGAATTGCCGTTACAATAAGTCGTTTGGTGGAAATGTTTACATATAAATCGTAAAAAAGTCTTTTTCCTTTCATATATATTAAAAATGGTAGATAAAATTTATTGGGTTAATAGAATCTAAACTCAGTTTTTCGCCGTACTTATATGCAAAGAGGTTAAAGATTCTAATTTAGAATATTTCTAAATTAAATAAACTGCCTAATGTCATAACAAATATACCTAGGGATGGCTGTATTTTTGTATAAATTTTTTATCAATAAGTAAAAGATGAGCGAAAGATTAAGAGTAGTTTCAATTTCATATAAAAACGCACCTTTAGAAATAAGGGAACGTTTGGCTTTAAACGAAAGCGAAACAAAAGCATTCTATTTAAAGTTAAAAGACGTTTTAGGGCTAACAGAAGCTTTGGTACTATCTACATGTAATCGAACAGAGGTTTATTATAAATCTGAAGAAAAAGTTTCCACAGAAATAATAAAATTATTAGCTGCTCAAAAAGGTATTTTATCATCTGAAATAATCACATACTTTGAGTACGTAGATGACGAGCAAAGTGCTATTTCATATCTATTTGAAGTTTCTTTAGGTCTTCACTCTCAGGTGGTTGGGGATCAACAAATTATAAACCAAGTTAAATTAGCTTATCAATGGTCAGCGGATATGGATATGGCCGGACCGTTTATCCATAGAGTACTTCACGCAGTGTTTTTTGCAAACAAAAGATTGGTTCAAGAAACATCTTTTAGAGATGGGGCTGCTTCTACTTCGTATGTGACGGTAGATTTGATGGAGAGCTTTTTGCCTATGTTATCCAATCCAAAAATATTGGTTCTTGGTTTGGGAGAAATAGGAGAAGATGTTGCCAAAACACTTTTTGAAAAAAATATAACAAACGTAACAGTTTGTAATAGAACAAAGGAAAAATCTTTAGAAATCGCTGAAAAATTTGCTTTTGAGGTTTTAGAATTTGAAAGTTTAATATCTGAAATTGGTCATTTCGATGTTGTAGTTTCTTCAGTTAGGGCTGAAAAACCAATTATTAAAAAGTCATTTTTCAATAATAATAAATCCGTAAAATATCTTTTTGATTTATCAGTACCTCGTAGTATAGAGCCTGATATTGATAATGTTGCTGGCTTGGTTTTATATGGTTTGGATGAAATTCAGAAAAGAACTGACAATGCCATTGAGAAAAGATTAGAGGCTATTCCAGAAGTCAAGTCTATAATAAATGAGATGGTTGTAGATGTGGAGAACTGGTCTAAAGAACTTTTAGTTTCTCCTACTATTCATAAACTAAAAAATGCTCTTGAAACAATCCGCCAAGAGGAAATGAGTAGATATTTGAAAAGCATGAGTGTAGAGGAAGCCGATAAAATGGATAAAATCACCTCGGCTATGATGCAGAAAATTATAAAACTTCCGGTTTTGCAGCTTAAGGCAGCTTGTAAAAGAGGAGAAGCAGATACATTAATTGATGTTCTGAATGACCTTTTTGACTTGGAGAAGGTGAAATTAAAAAATTAAGATTTTTATAATATCATAAAAAAAACGGAAGTGTAATGCTTCCGTTTTTTGTTTTTAAGAGTATCGCTCAAAATTATCCCAATTAGGCGGGCGTTTTTCTAGAAATGCATTGCGTCCTTCTTGAGCTTCTTCTGTCATATAACCCAATCGAGTAGCTTCTCCAGCAAATATTTGCTGACCCACTAGCCCATCGTCTATAAGATTAAAAGCAAATTTTAGCATTCGTATTGCCATTGGGCTTTTTTGTAATATTTCCTGAGCCCATTGATAGGCGGTATCTTCAAGCTCTGCGTGAGGAACAACTGCATTTACCATTCCCATTTCGTATGCTTCCTGTGCGTTGTAATTTCTCCCTAAAAAGAATATTTCACGAGCTTTCTTTTGTCCAATTTGTCTAGCCAAATAGGCAGATCCATATCCGGCATCATAACTAGCAACGTTGGCATCTGTTTGTTTAAATATGGCGTGCTCTTTACTTGCTAAAGATAAATCACATACTACGTGCAAACTATGCCCTCCGCCTACCGCCCAGCCAGTTACGACAGCTATAACGGGCTTGGTCATAAATCTGATCTGACGTTGCACTTCCAAAATATTTAATCTATCTCTTCCATCTTCTGCTCGGTAGCCACCTTTTTGACGAGCATTTTGGTCTCCACCTGAACAAAATGCCCAACCTCCATCTTTGCTTGAAGGCCCTTCGCCAGAAAGTAATACAACGCCTATTTTAGGGTCATGAGTGGCGTCTTCGAATGCATCGAAAAGCTCAAAAGTCGTTTTAGGCCTAAATGCGTTTCTAATATCTGGTCTATTGAAAGCTATCCTAGCTACGCCATTACATTTTTTGTAAGTTATATCTTCGTATTCTTTTACGGTTACCCAGTTTATTGTTGACATGCTGTTGTTATTTTATACAAAACTAATTTAATGTGTCTATAAATAAAACCTCTTTTCGGTACTCTCTCGGACTTTTTCCTTTAAAATGTTTGAAAGTCTTATTGAAATGTGAAATGTTGTTGAATCCACTTTCAAAACAAACATCAGATATGCCGAGGTTGTTATGCAATAGTTTGCAAGCATTGTTTATTCTAAATTCGTTCAGAAAGTCGGTAAAGGTCATATGGGTCATTTTTTTGAAATACCTACAAAACGATGGTACCGTGAGGCTAGCAATTTCGGCTATTGTTTCTATTTTTATCTCGTTAGTATAATTGTCCTCTACATAATTATAAATTCTGTTGATTCTTTCTTCGTCTTGGTGTCTGAAATCAAACCTTGAGTCTCGGCTATTCAGTATTTTGTATTCAGAAGATTGGGACAATATTTTTAAGATTTCTAAAAGGTGTATAAGTCTATCCAATCCTTTTAAGGAAGCAAGAGTTTCCATTTTTTGTGCTATTAAAGAACGGGTTCTTCCGAAAAATGATATTCCGAAAATAGCTCTTTCAAATAGTTTTTTAATTGTTTCCATTTCCGGAATTGACATGAATTCATTGCCGAGAAATAGGTCTTTCAATTGCACAATGATTTCCTCATGTTCTCCAATTACACCGTAGCCCAAACCAGTATGTGGTAAATTGGGTCCTAAAAACATAACTTCGCCTTCTTGGTATTCGCCTAGATGGTTGCCTATGTGTAATTTGCCGGAACCTTTTTTTACGTAAATTATCTCATACTCAGGATGTTGATGCCAAAAAAATCGATCGTTCTGTGATTTCCATTGGATAAGCTTGAATGAACTGCCCTCGTCTGGAGCTATTTTTTCGAACTCTACTTTCATGCTTGGTTAACTACAAATCTAAACAATATAGAAATTTGATGTTAATGTAGTACAAGTATTGGAAAATATTGTAATAGTTTGAAGATAATTTTTGATATAATTTTGTATATAATTAGAAAGCGGTTAAACTTTCTAAGACGATATTACTTGATAAAAACCTATGATTGATAAAAGTAACGGAGACTGTTCTTCGTTATTTTTTTGTTTTAAGGTATTCCAAAAGTTTTTTAATGGCGTTTGCCCGATGGCTAAGTTGGTTTTTTTGTTGTGAGGACATTTCAGCAAATGTAATATCGAAACCATCCGGCATAAATATTGGATCATATCCAAAACCTCCTTCGCCTATACATTCTGTTATTATTTTTCCTGAAATTTCACCTTCAAAAAATGAAGTTTTATTATTTAGAATCATTGTAATAGCTGTTCTGAATTTGGCATTTCTATTGGTTTTGCCTTGCATTTCAGTTAATACTTTTTCAATGTTTGCCTCGTGATTTGTAGGTTCACCCGCATATCTTGCAGAATAAACCCCAGGTTGATTTCCTAAGGCTTCAATTTCCAATCCCGAGTCATCTGCGATTACATTTATGTGGTATTTCTCATGAATATAATCTGCTTTTATTTTAGAATTTTGCTCAAGTGTCGTACCATATTCTTCGATTTCATCCTGGCAACCGATGTCATTCATGGTTTTGATTATAAATTCTTCTCCAAGCATTGCTTGTAGTTCTTCTATCTTGTGAGCATTATTTGACGCTAAACAGAATTCTATTTTTTCCATGAATATTTTACATTACGCCTTCTTTCATCTTTTCGGCATTTTCGGCTATTCTGAGTTTTTCCATAAATTCGCCAATCTGGCCTTCCATCACAGTAGGTAGATTATAAACAGTGAATCCAATTCTATGGTCGGTAACTCTTCCTTGAGGATAGTTATAAGTACGGATTTTGTCTGATCTATCGCCAGACCCAACCATCGACCGCCTATCTCCTGCTATTGCCTCGTTGTGTTTGGCAAGCTCCATTTCATAAATCCTTGATCTCAAAACGGTCATGGCTTTGTCGAAGTTTTTGATTTGGGAGCGTTCGTCTTGACACTGAACAACCACTCCAGTAGGGATGTGAGTGACTCTAACTGCTGAATATGTCGTGTTTACGGACTGGCCACCAGCTCCTGAAGAACAGTAGGTGTCTTTTCGGATATCCGTCATATTTATTTGAACATCAACTTCATCGGCTTCGGGTAACACTGCTACTGTAGCAGCAGATGTGTGAATTCTACCTTGTGATTCTGTTGCGGGTACTCGTTGCACTCTATGCACACCAGATTCAAACTTTAGTTTGCCGTATACGTCTTCACCTTTTACGCTAACTACTATTTCTTTATAGCCACCAGATGAGGCTTCTGTGAAATCCATTACGTTAAATTGCCAGCCTTGTGTGGTTGCATATCTTTGGTACATTCTGAATAAATCTCCAGCAAAAATTGCCGCTTCATCACCACCTGTTCCACCTCTGATTTCCAAAATGCAATCTTTGCTATCGTTGGGGTCTTTTGGTATTAAAAGTTCCTTAAGTGCTTCCTCAAGTGATTCTTTTTTGGGTTGAAGCTCTTCCAATTCCATCTTTGCCATTTCTCTCATTTCCTCGTCTTTTTCAGTATTGAGGATTTGACGAGCTTCATCAAGATTGGCTATTATAAGTTTATAATTGGTGTATTCGTTTACTATTTTTTCAAGGTCTCTGTATTCTTTACTTATTTTTTTGAATTTGTCCATATCAGAGACTACCTCAGGCATAGTTATCTGCTGGGTAACTTCTTCAAATCGCTCTTTAATGGACTCTAATTGTTCGATTAACATAATCTGGTTTTTTATAAATCAATACAAAATTAATATAAAATAGCCAAAACACGATGTTGTGTAATGAGCTATGGCTAATTTAGTTTGCTTGTTTTTATTAAACCTAAAGGGAAATGTTTCGGTTCAAAGTCTAAGCATTGTCTTGTTTTTGATTTCGAATTCTACTTAGAGAATTTGGATGCACGTTGAGAAGCGATGCAATGTGTTTCAGTTTTATTTCTTTTCCAAAAAGGTATGGTTTCTTTTCATAAAGTAACTCCTCTCTTTTTTGCGTTGGCCAAATTTTAAGAATCATCATATGCTCTCTAAAATCTTGTAGATTTTTTTGATACATAACATGTGTGATTGCATTCAATTTTGGTATTTCCATCAATAATTCTTCAAACTCTTGTTTGGTTGTAAACATATAATGCGAGTTTACTAAAGCTTCGACTGAGATTTTTGAGGGTTCATTTATCATAAAAGATCCAGGGTCTAAAATAGCTTCGCCAACCCCAGAAATCCAAAGTGTATGTTCTTCATTGTTAATAATCGTAAATTCTCTTAAAAGTCCTTTGGTTACTAATAAAATCAAGTCGGAAGACTCTCCCATATTTATAGCTATACTCCCTTTTTTTATAGGCTTTTCTTTAAATATGCTCGTAATCTTTTTTAATTCGACATTGTTTAATGGAACAATACTGTTAATTAATTCTTTTAAAATAGTTTGGGAAAAAGTCATAAATATTCATTATATGGAAACTGAATAACAAAGGTTAAGTGTAGCATAAAAAAAAGACTCGAGTCTGATTACCCGAGTCTAATATTGTCTGGATTTATAGCAATTGTATTCCCGGAATTTATTAAACTTGAATAACGCAACTCTAATATTTTTTATAATGGCCTACAATTGGATGCAAATGTTAATATGTTTTTTGTCAAATACAAACCTTGTGAATTTTTTGTTATTCCAAATCTAACAACTGTTAGAAAAAACAAAACATTCTTTAATTCTTTTGTAAAAATTTATAAAAATAATTTGGTTTAAGCCTTGAAAATAGCGTCAGAGCAAATTTGTTAAAACTGATTCATACCGTAGCTATTTTCAATAGTTTTCGTAGAACACTTGAATTATTTCAGAAGTTAAATTTCGATATTTGGATATGCTTCCAGTAAAATTATTATTCATAATACTAAAAATCAATAGTTTGCCTTTTTTAGATATTAAGTAACCAGATTGGTTATAAACTCCACTCATTGAGCCAGATTTAGCAAACACAAATGGCCTTGGAGATTTATAAATTGAATTGAGTGTGCCGGCTTGTCCACCAATTGCCATTAATGGGAAAATGCGTTCTTGTGAAAAATCTTTAAGCATTTTTTCAAGTAAAAAAACCAAACTTTCAGGCGTGAAGAGATTATATCTAGATAAGCCAGAACCGTCTACCCAATTAAAAGGCTGAGGCATTTCTGAAAAATATGCTTTCTGAATGTTTTGAATGCTTTTTGAAGAGCTAATAGTATCAGAAAACTTGCCACCGGCAAGCAAAAGTAAATGCTCAGCGAGCATATTGTCTGATATTTTCATCATTCGTCTGTACACCGTGTCTACTGGCAAAGAATAAATGGTTTTAAAACTCGAATCTATTTTAAAATGCTTTAAAGCAATATTTCTTTTTAAGGTATCTTCAAGCAAAGCTTTTATAAGTGAGGTGGAAGTTTTAAAAGGAATATCTTGACTGAATTTTTTATTATTTAAAATTCCAGAATTTGTATAAAAAACATTCTCGTTTATATTTCTTTTGATAAAATCTAATTGGCTGTCTTTATTGAATATAGAATCTTTGAAATACTTGGGATTTAAAGTTGTTTCTCCTTTTGCATTTTTAAACCTTACAATATTGCCAGAAATAGGAAAAGAGCTCAGTTCTACTTGATAATCGTCATTATAGTCGTCCCATGACCAACCTGACCCTAATGTTTCGTTTTGGAAATTTGAATCAGAAAATACGATAGTTTTATTATTGTATTTTCTTAAAAAATCTAAGGTTTTTGAAGGCTCAAAGTCTGGATGTAAAAAAGTTGGGTCTGCTGTGCCAGCTATAAAAAGGGTATCGTTTTTAAAAGTATATTTAAGTCCAGGAATGCTATCTCCAAGTGTTTTAAGTCCTGAATAAAGTGTTAATATCTTGGTATTAGAGGCAGGAGTAAAATATTTTTTTTCGTTTAAAGAATATAAAACTTCTTGAGTAGATGGATCAAGTACTTTTATACCAACAAAGCTATTTTCAAGTAATTTAAGGGAGTTTAGTTTATCATCTAAAATTTTGTTTTTAGTAGATTTGGGCTTTTGAGTTACACAAGAAAATGTTAAAAAAGAAACAATTAAGATAAACCAAAAACTTTTCATTTTTTATGAAATAAAATCTATAAATTTGGGTAAAAAGATTAACAAATAGACAATTAAATTTTGGAAAAACAAAGGATTACTTCGATAGATATTTTGAGGGGATTGACCATGATGTTGATGACAATCGTGAACAATCCAGGCTCATGGGAACACATTTATGCACCGCTTGAGCACGCAGAATGGCATGGTGCAACACCCACAGACATGGTTTTCCCTTTTTTTGTATTTATTATGGGCACCGCGATTCCTTTTTCTACCAACGAAAACACAGGCGTTAGCAGTGACAATTTTCTTAAGATATTGACTAGGTCTTTAAGGATTTTTAATTTAGGTTTGTTTTTGAATTTTTTCTCAAAAATCAAAATCGGGGAATTGGAAGGCCCGGCTTTGATGTTTATTCGTTTATTGGTTTGTATATTTTTTGGATATGTGCTTTTGGGAAATTTTAAACCCAAAGTTAAATTTTATTGGGCTTTAGGAGTTTTTACATTTCTGATTGGCCTGTGCTTTAGTGGTTTAGAGAGTTTTTCTTCGGTTAGAATTCCGGGCGTTTTACAACGCATAGCTTTGGTTTACTTTTTTGCCGTTCTGATTTTTCTTAGATTCTCTTTTAAAACTCAGTTGCTAATTGGTTCAGGTTTGCTTTTGGGTTATTGGGCTATAATGGCTTTGGTGCCAATACCTGGTGGTGGACTTGCAAATTTTGAAAAAGGCACAAATTTGGCCGCTTGGTTAGATAATTATTTACTTCCAGGTCACCTTTGGGCGACTTCTAAAACTTGGGATCCTGAGGGTATTTTGAGCACATTCCCAGCAATTGTAACTGCTCTTTTGGGTATTTGGACGGGGAAATTGCTTCAATCTAAAAAAACGGAAACCTACAAATGGCTTTTGGGAATTGGAATAACATTATTAATTGTTGGCAAAATTTGGGATTTAGCATTTCCAATAAATAAAGCTCTTTGGACTAGTTCCTATGTGCTTTTTGCAGGTGGTTGGGCCATGTTGGTTTTAGCAAGTGTTGATATTATTTTTTCTTCGAACAAACCGAAATGGTTAGTTAATTTCTTCATAATGTGGGGTGTCAATCCAATGATTGTGTTTTTTGGTTCTGGAATATTGCCACGAGCACTGAACATGATAAAAATTTCTGATGGCGGCGAAGGTACTGGTGTGCTTCAATATTTTTATGAAAATAGTTTAGTTCCATTATTTTCAAATCCCTTAAATTCTTCTTTGGCTTTTGCGATTGTTTACGTTGTTTTTTGGTCGGTAATATTGTTTGTATTGGAAAGGAAGCATTTGGTTTTTAAAGTGTAGGTGGTGCAAATTTTCAATTTGCACTAAAATTAAAATAGGAATAATATCCATTTATTTGACCAAATTATAAATTTGATTCACTTATTCGAATATTTTTTTAAATCTTTCATTAAGAAATGTCCACTTCCAATCGAAAGGTTTTTCGCATAGATTAGCTTTTACTGGATTGTTAAGTACGTATGCCATTATTCTATGCAATTCATCATCGTTTCTAACCCATCTATCATAACTTTCAACTTGCCAAAAATGCCCAGTTCTATTTAAAAGCTTATTGCTTTCATAAGCGGAAAACCTTTTGATGGATTGCATAATTTCTTCTAAGAATTTCGGTTTTTCTACTTCAGGTTTGTCGAATAATCTGAAAACAGCATGAACATGATTTGACATAATGCAAAAACAATACATTTCGAGATATTTTCCATTCCAAAATAACAAAGAATCGTATACAATTTGAGCAATAGTTTCAATTTTTAAGCTGTTTGAACCTTGTGGGTTTAAGTCTAAATATTTATCTCTAATAGCAAAGTATTTTTTTGCAAGATTGTCTAAATCAACTTCTGGATTTAGAGAAATTTGTTGAATTCGTTTTTTCTGAGTCTCAAATTCTGAACTCAAATTATTTAATACTCTACGCGGAATGGCATCTGCAAGATTGTAAGTGACAAAAAATGTACCCCCAATTGGTTGTAGGTGCGGGAGGTCTCGTTGATGAAATGTTTTCTTTGTTCTAGGAATAGACATTTTTATTCTCTTTAAAAAAACAAGTTTTCGGTCTCCAAATTAATTGATTTTGATAGTTTAATTAATTGACGGGTGAAATTTTTATTTCGTACTTTGTCTATATTTAATATCCCCAGTTTTATTCTTTTTAAACAAATTGAAAATTTGTTCCACATTACTCAATCAGAAACCAATTATACCCATTTGCAGGAATTGTGACCATCAATTCAACATCATAATTTCGGTTCACATTGTAGATTTTCTCGTCGGTGTCTTTTTCTTTAAATACCGCACCGTTTGTAAGTCCCGTGTAATAGAGCGGCACTTTAATTTTTCTTGAAATGGCCTCATTTGTAGGGTTAAAAACCATCAAAAAACCTTTTTGGTCTAGGTCAGGGTTTACATGGAGAAATCCGTCCCAATCGCGGCCATCGGCTCTTCTGATTTGTATCATGTCGGAATTGAGTATTTCTCTGTATTTTTTGTACCAAGCTATGGTTTCAGAGACAGTTGCTTTGGTTTTGTCGGTATCATACAGTCTCGGGCCGCGATAGCAAGCTTGCACACCTGCTCCATAATATTGAATCATAAGTTGTTTGTAATCTTCCAAATGGTCTTCAAGGGGTTCCAAAACTGCTTCAGGCCCACCACCTTGGTAACGTGTAAGAGGCACAAAACCCCAACTCATAGCTCCGGTTTTTTCTATGGTGCCGTCGTGGATGTTTTGTCTGTTCAATATTTTCTGTTGCTCTCTAGAAAGCGAAAAATTAACTTCTCGATAACCAATGCCGATTTTATGTGTACCATCTAAAAAATACCAATCTGGGGCGTTGATATAAACACCTTTTTCATTTAGCCATTTGTACAAATCCTTTTGAATTTCCATTTGTCGCCACTGGCTGTCTTCCAAGTCTCTGTGGCCAGGATGCACCTTGGAAGCACAGACATCGCCTGGATACGGGCCGTCATTTTCCCAAATGTTAAAGCCTGTTTTTTCAAAGAAATTCTTGATTTTCCTGCTGTAGTCCAATCCCCATTGGCTACCGAAACAGGGGGCATTTCCAAAAAATGCTCCGCCAGGTTTTCCTGTTTTAGCACTTATCACATCGTGTTCATCTGAAATTCTTCTTGAACTAAATAAGGAATAACCGCCTAACAAAATGCCTTTTGAATGGGCGTAATCAGCCAATGTTTTCCAACGGCCAATGTTTTCATCAGATGGATTTTCCATGTCTAAATGACTGCCAAAACTTAGTATAACGGCCTCATATCCTGTATTTTGACATTGATTTATTGCGGTTTTTACTTCTTCATCATTTTTGCTTACCAAGTGCATAAATATTGGATTTTGTATAGTCCACGGTGCCACGGTTCTATACATTTTTTTGATCATCATGCCACGTCTTTGGCGGTCGTAGCTGTCCATAAGCAACTCGTGCGTTCTCACTGAATTGAAGACTTCATTGGGTTTTAAGTCTATTCCAGGAGCTTTTTCAGGGTAAATTTCTAGTAAACAGGGTGTTTGAAAATTATAGTTTACCTGCGAAGTATAGCTGGAGTCGATTTTCCAATGGGTGGTTTGGTCGCTGATGTCATACCGCATGGCATTGTTAAATGCATAGTTGGTTTCTATGTATATTCCATGCTGTTTTTTCATTTCTTCGGGACTCCCCACCACTGCACTTTCTTCTTCTACCAAACCCAATATTTCGTTTACAACACGATCAATTCTGAAGGTTTTGTTTCCGGTGTTTTTAATATTTAGAGATTTGACGATTAAAGGGATATTGTCATAAAGCTCATAATTTATATTAACTACTATTCCTTTTAAGAGGGCAGACTGAGGTTCAAATGTCAGTGTCAACATTTTGCCCGATGGTTCATCAATTTTATTTGGCCAAGTATTTGATTTCCAGTTGATTCTTTTTGGTATATCCGAAATGGTATATTTCTTAATCACGAAATCCGAGGAACCTAATTTTAGGTTTTTTAACCATTCGGATTGTATGTAGGCATTTTCTTTTTGACCATTTAAACCGCCAATATTGTATTCTTTTCCGTCTATTTTTATTCGGGCTTCAGGCTTGATGGCTCGTAACAGTTGTTGCTCATTACTAAGGTTTTTAAAATCGATACAAGCGAAATTTGGCTCTATAATAAAGGCTCTTCTTAATAAGCCATTATCAAGCACTATCAGACTGTCGTTAACGATTATTTTAGCTTTTTCGGCAATCGGACTTATAAGCCAATCAGCATTTTGAGCCGATAGGTTTATAGATATTAAAACAAGAAGGATTATTTTTTTCATAATTTTAGAATTAGGTTTTACCAACCTATATATTTTGGGGGAGTTATTCCATTTAGTCTTAAATATACTATTAACTGACCTCGGTGGTGAGTTTGATGGTCGTTTAGTAAGAAGACTATTTTCCGTTTGGTGGAATGTCCGCCCCAATAGTCTAATTCTTCTTCAAGTGTTTTGTCAGTCATTTGGGCAAAGGTTTCTTCGGCATAATCGAATGCATTGCTCAGGTGTTCAATGATTTCTTTTTTTGAAATAGTATTGTTTTTAATACGGTTTTCAAAAGACTTTAAATCAAGCGGTGACTCAGTATTTCTAATAAGTTTTGAAGAAATACCATACATATTATTAGCCATGTGTATCAGTTGAAATCCAAAAGTATTCTCGTCTGCTACAGGTTTGAAGTTATATTTTTCTTCAGGCATGGCTTCTGCAACGGCGAGGGTATAACTTTTCATTCCTTGCCATTTGCTGAGTGCATCGGTAATAAATGGGCTTTGTTTTTGTGCAAACCCTTGAGATGCAATAATCAGAAGTAGCAATATTTTTTTCATAGTATTTTTTTAATAAAAGTACATTTAATTACCTAAAAAAGAAACCAAGGCTTGATCAGGGTATGGTATTTTTTGGCCAGTTTTTATTAAAGTCGGCATGCCTGAGTTACCCTTCTTAAGCTCGGAGGTAAGTTTTTTAGACAATTTTTTAGCTAATTTTTCATTTTCAAATACTAAGTTTTTGGTCTCGCTGATGTCGGTTTCTGTATTGTAAAGCTCAAAACTCCCATCTTCATGGAAATAGATAAGTTTCCAATCACCCTGCCGAATCACGCTGTAGAGTTTCAAAGCTGGGCCTTTTGGCCCCCAAATGTGCGGATAATGCCAAAAAAAGAAGCGTTTAGAATTATTTAGTTTTTTATCCAAAATACTCTTTCCGTCTATTTTCTGGATGATGTTTTGCGGTTTAATATTTGCGATTTGTAAAACTGTCGGGAAAATATCTTCAATAATTATATTCTCAGTACTCTTTGTTTTTTCTTTAATTTTTCCTGGCCATTTCATGATAAATGGAATCCTAACGCCTCCTTCGTAGGCAGAACCTTTTCCGCTTTTTAGCGGGGTATTGTGCATGTGTTTTTCGCCACCTCTCGCATTGGCACTTAGTCCGCCATTATCAGATAAAAAGAGTATTGCTGTGTTTTTATCTTGTTTCGTTTTTTCTAAAAAATCCATGATGTCGCCCAAACTTTTGTCCATTCCCTCTATCAATGCGGCGTATTTGGCTTCGGCAGAGTCTATACCCATATCGTAATATTTTTGTAAAAACCTTGGGTCGCCCATTATTGGAGCGTGTACTGCGTAATGTGACATGTATAGGAAAAACGGCTTTTCGGAGTTTTGCGATTTATCCAATTCGGCTATGGCTTCTTGTGTGAGAGCTTCTGTCAGAAAAATTTCTTTTCCCCAATATTTCTCCAATCCAGGTACAGCCCAAATCAGGTTTTTCTTGTCTTTATTTCCAAAATCATCTTTGCCAAAATAACTATGTGGAGCACCGGCGGCATGGCCAGCTATGTTTACCTCAAAACCCAGATTTAGCGGGTCGCTTCCAGGGGTATCATTGGCACCCAAATGTGCCTTGCCAACATGGATAGTATGATAACCATTTTGTTTCAAAACCATGGGCAAGGGAGATGCGTAAATGGTATTTTCGATATTAGGTTCGGCACTGAGGCCGTTTATGTTTATTTGTGGAGGTGTCAGTATTTCAGATTTTCCATCGTTATTGGCATTTTTTCGTAAGGTCCAATTGGTCACATGATGATTTATGGCATTCATTCCTGTCATCAGGCTCACTCTTGAAGGAGAACAAACAGAAGCTGCATAGGCATGGGTAAACATCTTCCCTTGAGCGGCAAGTCTTTCCATATTTGGTGTTTTATATCGCTCATTCCAAGTGGTTTTTTCTTTGTAAAATGGCAAAGAACAATCTTGCCAACCCATATCATCTACGATGAACACGATGATGTTGGGTTTGTTTTGAGCAAATATTATTTGACTAAATAGACAAAAAAGGGCTAATATTTTTTTCATTTCCTAATGTTCAGTTTTTCCAATAAATAATCTCGGCTTGTTTTGCCAAGGCTTGGGTTTAGTTTTAAAAAATTTCCTCGTATTTCGGTAGCCATGTGTTCAGAACTTTCTGGATACCAACCTGGAGGCATTATAGCCATTTTTACTTTATTCCCAAAACCTCTGGTGTTTTTTAGGTCATTATAAAGGCATATACATTCACCAAAATACATATCCATAAAACTCGTGGGATCCGTTTCTCTGGTAATGCCGTATTCTATTTTTACTTCTCGTTTTTCGGTTTGTAGCGTACCAAACAGCCAGTCCCAAAACGGCAATAAGACACAAAAGTTGGTGTCGATATACAAAGGATTTTTGGCATGATGCACTCTGTGATGCGATGGCGTGATGAAAATCTTTTCCAAAATCCCAAAGCGTCCGTTTTCAAAAGCATCCTCTCCACAATGAATAAATGTACCCCAAGTGCCGTCTATTACCAATATAATAGCGACCATTTCGGGACTTACGCCAAACAGCATTAAAAGCGGAACTTGAACTGCGGCCGTGTAATAACCTTCGGCAAAAAAATGTACCCAAGCTACGGTGAGGTTCATTTCGACAGGAGCATGGTGTGGCGAGTGTAAACACCAAAATAACCGAACTCTATGCCCTAGAAAATGCCAAATCCAGTAGGTAAGTTCCCACATAAGATATGCATATAGCCATCCTACAGCATTGTTTGGTATTGAAAACAAGGCAAATTTGTGGAAATAGGGCATCATTTCGATATATACAAAAATGATGAAAAGTTTGGAGACATATTCGTTGAAAACCTTTGCTAAAAAATTGGTTTTGTATCTCCTAAAAAACTCGGTGATGAATATTGTATTTGAAATTTTAGAATAATAGATCTTTGTTTTTTCCAAAAAAGAAACCTTTGAAGTAGTTTTTTTTAGTTGTTCGATTTTTTTTGAAAAATTAATGAAAGGATTGAATTTAAAAAACAAACGGATCATTTCGACCAACAAAAAGAAAGTGGTAAGAATTGATAATATAGCCAATATAGATTTATAGTAAATCTTCTTGTTGATGGGGTCTGAAATATCTTGAAGAAAACCCATGCCCACAAAACTTTTCACAGTGCCATCCATAAAACTTGTGATGGTTATATATAGTATTGAAAAGAAAAATCCTACGAAAAACACATTTTCAATAGTTTTCCAGACTTTTGAAATCGTTTTTTTATCCATTTTTATTTAAGGCTTGGTTGAATAATCGCTAAAATTAAAATATTTAATTAATAAGGCATTAAATAAAAAATATTTTTAATTTTATCAAAAATATAAATAATTTTTAAATTCTTGTTTAGCAAAGTCTAATTTTCAAATATGAAAATAAAACCTATCTTGTTTTTAATTAGTACTTTATTGTACTTACAATCTTTCTCTCAGAGTACCATTCACCCTTCTTCGGCAAAATATGAATATCCAAAAGATAAAGAAATTGCCGAAAATCTTGAAAATTGGCGAGATCAAAAATTCGGAATTATTATTCACTGGGGCCTCTATGCCGTACCTGGTATTATTGAATCGTGGAGTTTGTGTGACGAAGATTGGATAAACAGGGACACGGCAAGTAATTATACCGAATATAAAAAATGGTATTGGGGCTTGAATGAGACATTTAATCCTACGAGATTTAACCCAGATGCTTGGGCAAAAATGGCGAAGAATGCAGGTATGCGATATGTGGTTTTTACAACAAAGCATCACGATGGCTTCAATATGTTTGATACCAAGTTTTCTGATTTTAAGATTTCTAATGGGCCATTTAAAAACAATCCAAAAGCCAATGTGGCCAAAGAAGTTTTTAGTTCTTTTCGGAAAGAAGGCATGCTGATAGGAGCGTATTATTCTAAGCCGGACTGGCATTCGCAATATTTCTGGTGGGATAGGCATTCTACGCCTGATCGCAATGTAAACTATGACATCAGGAAATACCCTTGGCGATGGAATCAGTTTGTGCAGTTTACACATAATCAAATTGACGAGTTAACATCAGATTATGGCAAAATAGATATACTTTGGCTTGATGGTGGCTGGGTTCGACCAAGAAACTCTGTTACCGAAGAGGTTTTAAGTTGGGGTGCCCCAATTCCTGATTTTGACCAGCAGATAGATTTGCCAAAAATTGCAGCTAAAGTTCGCAAAAATCAGCCAGGAATGTTAATAGTGGACAGAACCGTTCATGGCGAATTTGAAAACTATCGCACGCCTGAGCAGGGAATTCCTGCTAAAATGTCTAGCGATCCTTGGGAAAGTTGTATTACCTTAGGTGGAGCTTGGAGCCATGTGCCTAACGATCATTTTAAAACTTCCGCGTGGGCTATTCATACATTGATTGAGGTAGTTTCTAAGGGTGGAAATTTGTTGTTAGGTTTAGGGCCAAATCCGCAAGGCGAGTTTTTGCAGATACAAGAAGAAAGGCTGAAGGAAATAGGAGAGTGGCTAGATGTAAATGGAGAGGCAATATACAATACCAGAGCTATCGAAAATTTCAGCGATGGCGAAGTGTATTTTACAAAAGGCAAAAAGCAATATAGCTATGCTATTCAACGTATTTCTGAAAAAACGCCATTGGAGCAAATCGTCTCTTGGAAAGGAAATACTCCTAAAAAAGGTACGGCAATTTCGATTTTAGGACAAAAGGATAATTTGAAATGGGATACGAAAAGTGGAAAAACAAGCGTTTCTATTCCGAAAGAAATTTGGGAAAAGCTTAAAAATGAGCCTGCTGTTGCATTGAAATTTGAACATTAATTTATTATAAAATCAAAATAAAACCTTAAATTTAAAATCATAAACGAAACCAAAAAACATGAAGAAAATATTTGTAATAGGATTGACACTTTTAAGCCTGAATACGATGGCTCAAAAGAAAAAATGGGTGAACATATTTGATGGAAAAACCACCAACGGATGGCACACTTGGAAACAAACGGACGTAAAAGGCTGGCATGTGATGGATGGCGTTTTGATGACACACGGTGGAAACGGCGACTTGGTTTCCGACAAAGAGTATGGTGATTTTATTTTAGAGTTTGAGTTTAAATGTCAGCCTAAAGGCAACTCTGGCGTGATTTACAAAGTTTTGGAAGATCCAAACAACAAAGAGTTTTTTGCTCCTTACGCAGCTGGACCTGAATACCAGATTATTGACGATATAAACTATCCTGACAAAATCAAAGATGTGCAAAAAACTGGAGCTAACTATGATATTCAACCTCCAATGGACCTTACAGCAGTAAAACCCGCAGGCGAGTGGAACAAAGGTAAAATAGTTATCAAAAATAATATGATTGAACACTTTGTGAACGGCATAAAAACCGCATCTTATGAATACGGAAGTGTGAAATGGGCAGATGATGTAGCAGGAAGTAAATTTGCCAAATGGCCTTATGCACAAGCTCATGCCAAAGGCAAAATATCACTTCAAGACCATGGAGATATGGTGTCTTTTAGAAAGATTAGAATTAAGGAATTGTAAATAGAATTTTCAGAATTTTAGAGAACCATGAAGCACCTGTTTCATGGTTTTTTTATTGCCTAAGATTGCGTACATTTAACCACAAATATTTGAAAAATGAAATTAGACAGAGAAATACTTTTCAAAGAAAATCAAAGGTTTAGACAGTTGTGGTTTTGGATTCCATTATTAGCATTTGATGTTTTTTTGATTTATAAAGCCTCTCTACAATTTTTTAGAAATGAACCATTTGGCAATCATCCCTTGAGCAATATTGGCCTCCTTTTCTTATTGTGTTTTATGCTTTTGTTCAACTTGTCCTTTTATTTTTTAAGATTAGAAACAGCTTTTACCAAAGAAGGTATTTATGTAAGATTTTTCCCATTTCATCTGAAATTCAAGTTTATAGATTGGAATATCATCAGCCAAGCTTACATCAGAGAATATAAACCCTTACTCGAATTTGGTGGTTGGGGTATCCGTTATGGATTTGCTGGAAAAGCCTATAATGTATCGGGCAACATGGGCCTGCAATTAGCGTATGACAAAAACTCAAAATTGCTGATCGGAACTCAAAAAGCTGAGGAAATGGAGGCTGTGTTAAATAAATTGGGGTTTTTAAAAGAATAATATTTATTGCTTTAATTCCCCTTCCCTATAAACCCACTCAGGAGCATTTCCTATTTCTTGTCTCAAAATCATATTGAGTTGGGCTGCATGATGTTGCACGTGCCGCATATTATAAAGTATAATTTCAAAAATGGAATAATCCATGCTACCTGAGGAATTTATCCATCTCTCGTTTAACTTTTCTTCGTTTAAGGCAAATATTAAGCTTTTAGCCTTTTTTTGAGAATGTGCTAAATACGCTAGCAATTCAACTTTTGAGTAAACCCTTTCCGGCATTTTGTCCTCAAATTCAGACGTTGTAAAAGGTGGAGTTGGACTGAAGGTTTTCGGTGTAGTGCACAAATAATAATCTAAGAAAAATAAACAATGGAAAGCATTGTACCAAAACCTTTTTTCAGAATTCCAGTGCTCATCTGGGCACACTTTTATGGCATTTTCTAGCATTTCGATACTTGCCCCAAACTGATTCCAAAGGCTTAAGTTTATCTCATTTTTCATAAAATTTCAGAGCATATTTATTTTGAAAAATATAAAGCCATAAATTTACGGAATTATCCAAAAGTTCTATTCTATATGTCAAAGCAAATCGTTCATAAAAATAAGCAAGAAACCAAAAAGTCAAAACTGCTGACGCGTTATGAGAAACTACTGAAAGACATAGCTCGGAAAAAGAAACAACACGAAAACTTAACAGAGGGAATTCGAGAGGTTATGCCGAAAATAACGGCAGAGTTACATCCCTTGTCTAAATCCGAGCAAGAATGGCACGTGAAAAAGCTAATCCGTTTGGATGAAATATTTGGAGAAGTGACAACTCCCAAAATGAAGTCTGAAATGTTTGTGGAATATATGATAGAGGAAGTCGGAGCTCTTTTGCAAGAATCTCACAAAGACGATAAACAACTAAAAGCTATCTATAAAAAATACGCAAGAGAAGATTTTGAACAAGATCGAATGCAGTTTGAGTTGTTGGCGGATTTGATAAATCAAGAAACAGGTTTTGAGGTAGATGCTGACGAAATAATGGAGAAAGGTTTTGAGCAGTATTTGCATGATAATCAAGAAAGTTTTGCTCAGCAGGCTGCCGAAAGTAGAGAAAAAAGGAAAAGCAAATCCAAGAAACAAACAAATGCACAGCTGCAAGAGGAAGAGGAAAACAAAATGTTGGCTTTGGATGCCAAAGCTATCTATTTTAGATTGATAAAAAAGTATCATCCAGACCTTCAACAAGATCCAGTTAAACAAAAAGAATATACCGAAATATCAAAACTCGTGACCAAAGCCTACAAAGACAATGATTTCATGACTTTGTTGCAGCTACAAATAACCTATCTAGACGACACGGAACTCGACGCAACAGCTCTAGCCGATGATATGTTGATGCGGTACAATAAGATATTACAAGGTCAGTTGACTGAGATAAATATGATGCTAGAAATGGCAAAAAGGACTTCAGGAGGAATGTTTGAAGATTTTTTTGATAAGGACTATAAGTTTTCTCAAAAACTTTTTGATGAAAAGAAAGCAGAAATCGAGGATAATATTGAATCCATAATTATAGAAATAGAAGAATCCCACAAACAGAAAAAAGGCTGGTTTAAATCATGGCTAAGCGAATTAAAAGCCATAAAAGAAATGGAGGCATTCAGTTTTATGTTTGATTTATTCTAGTGTTAGGTGGAGCGATTTTTCAAATCGCTCAAAAAAAGAATTATTAAAAAAGTCCTACCTGAAAATAAGAAAATTGCAGTTTTTATGGTCAGACCGATAGGTCGTAAGATAATTTTATCAAGTAAAATTTTATATTCCATAAAAAAAGAACTTCCCTAAGTTTGATAAAAAAAGGAGCTTGGACATTAATATTTTTCAAGGATAATTTCCGAAATGAAAACTTTTATTTTTTACACTAAATAAACTATTATTAACCCAATTAAAATTAATATCTATCATTAAATACAATAAAAGGAAGTAACAAATGATCACAAAATAGGTGATCCAAATTATTGATGGATAAGATTTTAACGGAATTTTAAAGTTAATAATCAATAGAATAATAGAAAAACAGAAGATAAAATAGACTATAAAATCGATAGCAAAAGCAAAAAAATAAAATTCATAACAGAAAGTACAACCAGCATTTCCAGAAATATAGGAAAAAGGAAAGCCGAAAAGCTTTTCATAGCTTCCTTCTGTATTTACCTCTCTTTTTATAGAAAAATTTAAGAAAGTGAAAATGGTTAAAGGAACAACGTATTGTAATATTTGATTATATGTTATTCTTGTTTTCATAGCTAAATTATATTGAGTAATCAATTTTGACTTTAGTCGATTCTGTTAAAATGATTAGACCGATAGGTCAGATCTGAAAATTTTGGAACGATTTTCCAAATCGCTATTAAAAACTCAAAGAAGATCAAATCATTTATATAATCGTTGAACAGTGATTCGTTTTTAGAAAAAAATCCTTAAAATTTAAATTGGACAGATAAAAAAAAGAGCCTCACAGCTCTTTTAAAAATATCATAAAAACTAAACTCCTTATGCTTCACCCATCTGCCCACCGAAATTCATAGGGAATGGTACTGGGTCATTTGATTGGCGGATTTCGCCAAAATTAAGCTCATATTTTCTGATGTTGTCTTGTAGAGCCATTAATAATCGTTGAGCATGTTCCGGTGTAAGTATTATCCTTGATTTTACTTTAGCTTTTGGTACGCCTGGCATCAGTCTAATAAAGTCAATTACAAACTCAGAATTTGAGTGAGCTATCATGGCCAGGTTTGCATATACGCCTTCTGCCATTTCTTCTGACAACTCTATATTTATTTGGTTTTCTTCTTCTTCCATTTTATTTAAAATAGGTAATCTATTCGTTTATAAATCAAAGCTATGAAATGTTTATTTATAAATGAAAATATATTCCAAAATCTTACTTTAAGGTTATTCTTTTGTTAAGAAATTTGAAAATATTTGCCCGCAAACTGCATTTTATTTTGATTTCAAGACTATTTAGGTATTCTTTTTGCTAAATACGCATTATTAGTTTCATTTTATGCATTTTTTTTCTAATTTTGCAGCCCGAAACTGAAATCAAATATTTTCGAAAGTAATCTGGATAAATATCCGTAAACAAATTACATAAATGGCTCGCGATTTAAAATTTACAAGAAACATTGGTATTGCCGCCCACATTGATGCTGGTAAAACCACTACTACTGAGCGTATTCTATATTACGCAGGTGTTAACCACAAGATCGGTGAAGTACACGACGGTGGTGCTACTATGGACTGGATGGAGCAGGAGCAAGAAAGAGGTATCACTATCACTTCGGCTGCTACTACTGTAGGTTGGAAATACAGAGACAATGACTATCATATCAACATTATCGATACTCCAGGTCACGTGGACTTTACAGTAGAGGTAAACCGTTCGTTGAGAGTATTGGATGGTTTGGTGTTCTTGTTTAGTGCTGTTGACGGCGTGGAGCCTCAATCAGAGACTAACTGGCGTTTAGCCAATAACTATAACGTAGCTCGTTTGGGCTTCGTAAATAAAATGGACCGTTCGGGTGCTGACTTCTTAAACGTGTGTACGCAGGTTAAAGAAATGTTAGGCTCAAATGCAGTTCCGCTTCAATTGCCTATCGGCGGTGAAGAAAACTTCAAAGGTGTGGTTGACTTGATCAACAACCGTGGAATGGTTTGGAACGAAGCAGATAAAGGAATGACTTTCCAAGAGGTGCCGATTCCTGACGACATGTTGGAAGACGTGGCTTTCTGGAGAGAGAATCTTCTTGAAGCTGTGGCTGATTATGATGAGTCATTGATGGAGAAATTCTTCGATGATCCTAACTCAATTACTGAAGCTGAGATATTGGCCGCTTTGCGTGCCGCGGTTATTGATATGAAAATCGTACCTATGTTGTGCGGTTCATCATTCAAAAACAAAGGAGTTCAGACTATGCTTGACTTGGTGATGGCTTTGTTGCCTTCTCCATTAGATAGAGACGGTATCAGAGGTACAAACCCAGATACAGGTGCGGAAATTATCCGTCAGCCAGATTCAAAAGAGCCATTTGCAGGTTTAGCTTTCAAAATCGCAACTGACCCATTTGTTGGTCGTTTGTGCTTTGTTAGATCTTACTCAGGTACTTTACCTTCAGGTTCATATATCTTGAACAACCGTTCTGGTAACAAAGAGCGTATTTCTCGTATATTCCAAATGCACGCCAACAAGCAAAATCAAATCGATGCTTTAGAAGCTGGTGATATTGCTGCGGTTGTAGGATTTAAGGATATCAAAACTGGAGATACTCTTTCAGACGAGAAACATCCAATCGTATTGGAATCAATGGTATTCCCTGATCCAGTTATTGGATATGCTATTGAGCCTAAGAAAACTGCTGATCAAGATAACTTCTCTAAAGCTATCACTAAGCTTATCGAAGAAGATCCAACATTGACAGTTGAAACTAACGAAGAAACAGGTCAAACGATTATGAGAGGTATGGGTGAGCTTCACCTTGAAATCATCATAGACCGTATGCGTCGTGAGTTTAAAGTAGAGGTTAATCAAGGTGCTCCGCAAGTGGCATTCAAAGAAACCTTCACTAAGACTGTTGAACACCGTGAAGTTTACAAAAAACAATCAGGTGGTAAAGGTAAATTTGCCGATATCGTGTTTGAGTTTGGTCCAAGAGACGATGACGAAGAAGGAAAAGAGAAAAAACAAGGCCTTCAATTTGTTAACAATATCGTGGGTGGTGTTATTCCTCGTGAATTTATCCCAGCTATTGAGAAAGGTTTCAAAGAGGCTATGAAAAACGGTCCTTTAGCTGGATATCCAGTTGACTCATTCAAAGTTAGATTATACCACGGTTCATTCCACGATGTCGATTCAGACTCATTGTCTTTCGAATTGGCCGCTCGTATGGGCTTCCGTGAGGCAGGTAGATTAGCAGGAGCAAAATTACTTGAGCCTATCATGGCTCTAGAGGTATTGACACCTGACGAATATACTGGACCTATCACTGGTGACTTGAACCGTCGTAGAGGTATGATGAAAGGTATGGACACAAAGGCTGGATCACAGGTGATAAAGGCTGACGTGCCTTTGTCAGAAATGTTTGGATATGTAACAGACCTTAGAACTATGTCTTCTGGTCGTGCTACAGCCAATCTCACTTTCTCTCACTATGATTTCGTGCCGAATAACATCGCCGAAAATGTAGTTAAGAAAGAAAGAGGAAACTAAGAGATTTCGTTTAGATTGTTATAAAAAGGGCAGCTTCCAGGAATGGGGGCTGTTTTTTTTGTAGTTAATTTTCCCTAAATTTGACTTTAACCTATTATAATGAAAAAGATATTTATCTTCATCTCCTTCGTGATTTTTTATTCAAAGTCCTATGCTCAAACCATTCCTAGTATAGAGCCAATCTTTGCTAATAGTTCTGATAAAATTAAAGGCAAGCTAGAATATCTTGCGAGTCCTTATGCGACGGCTGGCGATAGATTATATATGGTTGGTTATCAAGATGGCACATTCCCAGACTTGGGTTGGCATGTTCAAGGTGAAATGGGAGGTGTTTGGTGTCATCCTATTAAATTGATGGATGGCTTTGAAGCCGAGGTAAAAGTAAATAATCAAAAATACATATTAAGCAAAGCTGATGTTTTTGAAAATTATCCATTCGGCAATAAGCTAATATACAATTCCTTATCAAAGGATTTTACTATTCAAAGATTGCAATTTGTACCGGATGGCAAAAATGCAGTATATGTTGAATTTTTAATAAAGAATCTTTCGAAGAAAGCCTTAAATATAGAATTAGAAATTAAAGGAATTTCGAACTTAATGCCTGTTTGGCTAGGTGAACGCACGCAAATGTTTGATGGTAAGGATGAGGCGGTTTTTGATAATAAAAAGAACCTATGGATGATAAAAGACCAAAAGAATCCTTGGTACTTGGTTTATGGTTCAGCAATAAAAGGCTCAGCCTTTGGTAATGAAGAAATTCTAAAACATAAGCCCAATGTTTCCATTACAAAAACTAAATACAGTTTAAGAATTTTGGCAAATGGAAAAGGCATTCTGCCAATTGTAATTGCTGGTTCTTCAAAAAGTGAAAATGAGGCCTATAGAAACTTTCAAGATGTAAGTCAGAATATTTTGAATTTAGCCAAAGCTAAAAAAAGTAGGCTTGAAAAGGTGAATGAACTTTCTAAAGTTACTTTAAGTGACAAGGAAATAGAAGAAGGCTTTAGATGGATAAAATATGATACGGATTGGTTAATCAGAGACGTGGAAGGGCAGGGGAGAGGTTTGTGTGCAGGTTTACCAGATTACCCTTGGTGGTTTGGTGTAGATAACGAATATACATTGAAAGGTCTGATAGCAACTGGGCGTAAAGATTTGGTTTATAGTACTATAGACTTGATACATTCACTTTCTGAAAAAACGAATGGCAATGGCAGAATTGTGCATGAAGTTTCAACAAACGGGGCGGTTTTTAATCCTGGAAATATTAACGAGACACCCCAATTTGCTTCATTAATCTGGGAAGTTTTTTGCTGGACTGGTGATAAAGCGTTTTTGAATAAATACTTTTCTACTATCGAAAAAGGTTTAGATTGGTTATTAAAAGAAAATGATAAAGACGGGAATCTTTTACCGGACGGTTTTGGGATGATGGAAATTCATGGGATGAATTCCGAAATGATAGATGTGGCGGTTTATACCCAGAAAGCATTTGCAGACGCAGCACAAATGGCGGAGGTTTTGGGTAAAATAACCTTAGCAGCAGCGTTTAAAGACAAGGCGGAAAAATTGAAATTGAAAATAAATTCTGATTTTTGGGTTGAAAAATCTAACTCTTATGCTGATTTTATTGGGTCTAAAGGGCAGGCTTTACATTTAATAGAGGATGCTATTGTGCGAGCAGATACGCTAAATAAACCATGGGCTGTGGAGGAACTTCGAAAATCTAAAGTTGAAATAGAAAAAGAGACTATTGACAAAAACAGAGGTTTTGTAATGCATCATAATTGGGTGGTAAATACACCAATGGAAATGGGAATTGCGGATAGTGAAAAAGCTTTGAAAGCTCTAAATACAGCCCAAAAATTCACAAATCCTTACGGAATGTTTGTAACGGGTATAGATAGAGACGAAACTGCTGGTGCGGCGGAAGGCTCGTTTGTAACAAACCGAAAGATTTTCACCTATACAGGTGCTGTTATGACGCTGCCAACTGGTGTTCAGGCTGTTGCAGAAAATAATTACGGTAGACCTGATGAAGCCTATTCTCTTTTGAAAAGAATGTTAAAGTCTTTTAGTTTTGCACTTCCAGGCTCTATTTATGAGGTTTCACCTGACTTCGGTATGTTTGCCCAAGCTTGGAACATGTACGCTTTTGGTGAGCCGATCATCAAGCAGTTTTTTGGTATAAAACCTTTGGCATATTTAAAAACGATTAATATTTCTCCTCTTTTGCCTGGTAAACTCACAAATGGTAAAATAGAAAATGTTGAGATTGGTGATAATGCAATTTCACTATCTTTTATCCAAACCGCTGGAACAGATACTTTTGAAATAAATCAGAAAAAAGAGTGGAAAGTTAATTTTTCGCAGCCAATGGGCAAATACGCCAAATGGATTTTAAACGGTAAGGAAATAAGCCCAAAAGCCCTAAATGGGAAAGAAATTGTGGAATTAGATGGTTTAAGAAATAAGTTGGTTTTGGTGAAATAAGTTAAGATAAATGCTTTGAATAAACTGCTTTTTAGTACTTGCTCTTATTTTTGACTGTTTAAAAATGTGTGAAAGATGTAAGCAAAAAGAAAAATTATGTAACATATTTTAATGTAAAAGGAGGAACCTTTGTAAGTGGAAATACCTTCACATAAAATCAATTATATATGAAAAAGTACATAGTTTATGCCGTAATAATGATGTTTAGCATTTTACCTGCACAATTAAAAGCAGCTTCTATCGCTGAGCCTATCTCAACAACTAAGACTTTGGACTCACCAGAAGCTCAGGCGATAATGGTTAGGCTAAATGAAATTAAAGATCAAGACAAGTCTAAACTTGGTTTTGCCGAAAAGAGTAAATTGAGAAAGGAAGTAAGACAATTAAAAAGTTCTTTAGCAAACATAAACGGTGGAGTTTATATTTCCGTAGGTTCTATTATCGTTGTTTTATTATTGCTTTTATTAATATTTTAATATTTTTCAGATTAGGTTCTTATAAGACATTTTCACCTGCTTTTTAAACCTTCAGCATTGCTGGAGGTTTTTTTGTTTGGAGTAGATTTAGATTTTTTGAATATAAACATAAAGCTTTACCGTAAAATAATTTCTTGAAAAATGATATTGCTTGATTTTTCAGTCATGCGGAATTTTTAAAGGATCTTCGCTGAAAATTACTTTTGATAATTCAGACTATGAGATGGCTATCCCATTGTAAACAAATTTCAAATATTTAATACAAAAAAATCCCTCTCAGATTAACCAAGAGGGATTTTTTAATATAAACGAGATACGAATATTAATCTACATATTCTCTCTTACGTGGTTCTGACATTCTGCGTGCATTGGCTGCTTCTATCTCTTCTACAGTGTTTACCTGTATGTTTTGATAGATTCTACGACCTGTACCAGCAGGTATCAAGTGACCTACGATTACGTTTTCTTTCAATCCAGCCAAGTCATCACGCTTTCCTTTAACGGCAGCTTCTGACAATACCTTGGTGGTTTCCTGGAACGACGCCGCAGACACAAACGACTCAGTACCCAATGACGCAGTAGTGATACCCTGCAATATCACTTGTGATACAGCTGGTTGAGCATCTCTTACGGTCATTAGTTTTTTGTCTTCGCGTTTTAATCTACCGTTTTCGTCTCTAAACTCACGGTTAGATATAATCTGACCTGGTTTAAAGTTTTCAGAGGCACCTGCATCCATTACTACTTTCTTGTCAATGATTCTGTCGTTCTCCTCTCTGAAAGTCCATTTGTCAACGGCTTGCATTTCCAAGAACATCGTATCACCAGCATCAAGAACGTCTACTTTCTGCATCATCTGACGTACAATCACCTCAATGTGCTTATCAGAGATTTTCACACCTTGCTGACGGTATACTGCTTGAGTTTCGTCTACCAAATACTCTTGTACTGCAGTTGGTCCTTTGATTCTCAAGATATCCGCTGGTGTAATGGCTCCGTCTGAAAGTGGCTCACCCGCACGGATAAAGTCACCTTCTTGTACCAAGATAAGCTTAGAAAGAGATACCATGTATTTCATTTTGGTGCCGTCTTTAGCCTCTACAAAAATCTCTCTGTTACCACGTTTGATAGTACCATAAGATACCACACCGTCGATTTCAGAAACTACTGCAGGGTTTGAAGGGTTACGTGCTTCGAAAAGCTCCGTTACTCTCGGAAGACCACCTGTAATGTCACGGTTCATGTTTACAGCTCTTGGTATTTTAGCCAAAATCTGTCCAGCTTTTATTTTTTGTCCATCTTCTACCATCAAACGAGCATTTACAGGAAGGTTGTATTCCTTCTCTTCATCGCCTTTTGATTTCACCACGATAGATGGGTTTTTAGCTCTGTCTTTAGAGTCTGTGATAACTTTATCACGGAAACCAGTCTGCTCATCGGCTTCTTCTCGGAATGTGATACCTTCTTCGATGGCATCATAAACTGCAACTCCATCAAAATCAGAAAGAATAACGGCGTTAAACTGATCCCAGTGACATATTGCATCACCTTTATCAATTTTTTGACCATCTTTTACAGTCAATGTTGAACCGTAAGGAACGATGTTTGAAATCAAGATCTGCTTAGTAGCTTCGTCAATAATTCTAACTTCACCTCTACGTCCGATTACAATCGTAGCAGGGTTTCCTTCTTTATCAACAGATTCTACTGTTTTGATATCTTCGAAATCAAGTTTTCCGCTAAATTTAGCTTTAATGTTGGCTTCAACAGAAACGTTCATCGCTGTACCACCGGTGTGGAATGTACGAAGTGTAAGCTGAGTTCCTGGCTCACCAATTGATTGGGAAGCAATAACACCTACGGCCTCACCAGCATCAACCATACGGCCAGATGCAAGGTTTCTTCCATAACATTTGGCACAGATACCTGTTTTAGTCTCACAAGTAAGGGCTGAACGAATTTCAATAGACTCTATTGAAGTCTCATCAATTCTGTCTGCTATTTCTTCTGTGATTTCCTCACCAGCTTCTATGATCAACTCTTTAGTGATTGGATCAATAATATCATGTACCGAAGCTCTACCCAAGATTCTCTCAGATAATGGCTCGATGATATCATCATTCTCTTTCAATGCCGAAACATTGATACCTCTAAGTGTTCCACAGTCTACTTCATTTACAACTACATCTTGAGCCACATCATGTAAACGACGTGTCAAGTAACCCGCATCGGCAGTTTTAAGGGCTGTATCAGCCAAACCTTTACGAGCACCGTGTGTAGAGATAAAGTACTCAAGTACGTCCAAACCTTCTTTAAAGTTAGAAAGGATTGGGTTTTCGATGATTTCACCAACAGAACCCGCAATGTTTTTCTGTGGTTTCGCCATCAAACCTCTCATACCACCCAATTGACGAATTTGCTCTTGCGAACCACGGGCTCCAGAGTGCATCATCATGTATACTGGGTTGAATCCTTGACGGTCATCTTCAAGTTGACGTAACAAAGTCTCTCTCAATCTGGTGTTTACACGTGTCCAGATATCGATGATTTGGTTATAACGCTCACGCTCAGTAATGATACCAAACATGTAATTGCTTTGAACTTCGTCTACTTCAACTCTAGCGTTTTCTATCAATGCTTGTTTTTCTTCAGGAATCATGATATCTCCCAAACCGATAGACAATCCGCCTTTGAAAGCTGACTGGAATCCAAGCTCTTTGATATCATCTAAAAACTGAACCGTACGAGCAAAACTTACTTCTTTGAATACTCTACCTATGATTCCTTGAAGTTTTTTCTTTGTTAAAAGTTCGTCAATATAACCTACTTTTTCAGGAACGAATTGGTTGAATAATACTCTACCTGCAACGGTTTCGATTATCTTTTCAACAAGTACACCAGTTTCGTCTTTGATTTTTGTCTTAACATTAATGATAGCATGTTTAGAAAGTTGACCTTCGTTGATTGCTATAATTACTTCTTCAGCTGAGTAGAAAGTCTTTCCTTCGCCAATGATCGGCTCCTCTGGTGTCGACCTTTTACCTTTAGTTACATAATATAGACCCAAAACCATGTCCTGAGAAGGTACCGTGATAGGTGCTCCGTTGGCAGGGTTTAAGATATTATGTGAAGAAAGCATCAATACCGAAGCTTCCATTACTGCCTCTTGACCTAGTGGTACGTGTACCGCCATCTGGTCACCGTCAAAGTCAGCGTTGAAGGCTGTACAAACTAGTGGGTGCAATTGGATTGCTTTTCCTTCCACCAATTTTGGTTGGAATGCCTGTATACCCAAACGGTGAAGCGTAGGAGCACGGTTTAGCATAACCGGATGACCTTTCAACACGTTTTCAAGAATATCCCAAATAACTGCATCTTTACGATCTACAATTTTCTTAGCAGATTTTACAGTTTTTACTATTCCTCTTTCTATTAGTTTTCTGATGACAAACGGCTTAAATAACTCAGCAGCCATGTCTTTTGGAAGACCACATTCGTGCAATTTAAGCTCAGGTCCTACCACAATAACCGAACGGCCAGAGTAGTCAACCCTTTTTCCTAATAAGTTTTGACGGAAACGTCCTTGCTTTCCTTTCAACATATCCGAAAGTGATTTCAAAGCACGGTTACCATCTGATCTTACGGCGTTTACTTTACGAGAGTTATCAAAAAGTGAATCAACGGCTTCTTGTAACATACGTTTTTCGTTACGTAAGATTACTTCAGGAGCTTTGATTTCCAATAGTCTTTTCAGACGATTGTTTCTGATGATTACTCTTCTGTATAAATCATTTAAGTCAGAAGTAGCGAAACGACCTCCATCTAATGGCACCAATGGACGTAATTCTGGTGGAATTACAGGTACCATACGGATAATCATCCACTCTGGTCTGTTTTCGATTCTAGTTCTAGCATCTCTGAAAGATTCTACAACTTTCAATCTTTTCAAGGCCTCCGCTTTACGTTGTTGAGATGTATCGGTAGCTGCTTGGTGACGCAATTGGTACGAAAGTTCGTCCAATTGAATTCTTGATAGCAACATATACAATGACTCAGCACCCATTTTGGCGATGAATTTGTTTGGATCCTCGTCAGGAAGCATTTGGTTTTCTCTTGGCAATTTGTCCAAGATATCCAAATATTCTTCTTCAGTAAGGAAGTCCATTTGAGCTATACCGTCTTCTTCTTTGATACCAGCTTGTACTACTACGTATCTTTCGTAATAGATAACTTGATCAAGTTTTTTAGAAGATAGACCTAAAAGGTATCCAATTTTGTTTGGTAAGCTTCTGAAATACCAAATATGAGCTACAGGTACCACCAATTCGATGTGTCCCATACGCTCTCTACGTACTTTCTTCTCAGTTACTTCTACACCACAACGGTCGCAGATGATACCTTTGTAACGAATTCTTTTGTATTTGCCACAGTGACATTCCCAGTCTTTTACTGGTCCGAAAATACGCTCACAGAAAAGACCGCCCATTTCAGGCTTATATGTTCTGTAGTTGATAGTTTCGGGTTGAGTAACTTCACCATAAGAGCCTTCCAAAATAGATTCTGGAGAGGCCAAACTAATGGTTATGCTATCAAAATCGCTGTTTAGCTTTTTATTTTTCTTTAATGACATTTTCTAATGCTTTTAATGAAAATGATTATTTTAATTAAACAAGAGTTATTTCTAATGCAAGACCTCTTAATTCATGCACCAATACATTGAAAGATTCAGGTATGCTGGCTTTCGGAAGGTTTTCACCTTTTACGATAGCTTCATAAGCTTTAGCTCTTCCAAGAACGTCGTCAGACTTAAGCGTCAAGATTTCACGTAGTACATGTGATGCACCAAATGCCTCAAGAGCCCAAACCTCCATCTCTCCAAAACGCTGACCTCCAAACTGAGCTTTACCACCCAATGGTTGTTGCGTAATCAATGAGTATGGTCCGATAGAACGTGCGTGCATTTTATCATCTACTAAGTGACCTAGTTTCAGCATATACATGATACCTACCGTTACTTTCTGATCGAAAGGCTCACCTGTAAGACCGTTGTATAATTGGGTACGGCCATATTCAGCCAAACCTGCCTCTTTAAGCTCATTAGAAACTTCTTCTGCAGATGCTCCATCAAAAATAGGCGTAGCATATTTACGACCTAACTTACGTCCAGCCCATCCTAGCACAACCTCATAAAGCTGACCGATGTTCATCCTTGAAGGTACACCAAGAGGGTTCAAAACGATATCCATGATGTTACCGTCTTCTAGGAATGGCATGTCTTCGTCACGAACGATTCTTGCAACCACACCTTTGTTACCGTGACGTCCCGCCATCTTATCACCCACTTTCAACTTACGTTTTTTAGCGATGTAAACTTTGGCTAATTTTACGATACCTGCTGGTAATTCATCACCTACTTCAAGTACGAATTTCTCTCTCTTGTAGATACCGATAACCTCACTTCTTCTTGTTAAATAGTTTTTAACCAAAGAAACCAAAAGTGCATTTGTTTCTTCGTTGTTTGTCCATCCTTCCAAAATGATATCGCCCAACAAGTTGGCTTCTTCTGGTACATTGTACGAGCTTTCGTCAACAAATGGGTTTTTATCAGGAAATAGATTATTAGAAATGTTAGACTTATTAAATTTAACACCTTTAGAAATTAACTCTTCTCCAAACTTATGTTTAACACCATTACAAGTTTCGTTGTCTAATAGTGTAACCATTTTGTCAATCATCAAGCCTTTCAATTCCATTAAAGATTTGCTATGGTTTTTAGCCAATACTTTGAGTTCCTCTTTGTGCTTAACTCTTTCTTCTTTGGTAGGACGAGAGAATAATTTCGTATCAATAATAACTCCTCTTAATGAAGGAGAAGCTTTTTTAGATGCATCTTTAACATCACCAGCTTTGTCACCAAAGATAGCTCTCAAAAGTTTCTCTTCTGGAGTTGGATCTGACTCACCTTTAGGTGTGATTTTACCAATCAAGATATCACCTTCTTTAATGTGTGTACCAGTTCTTACGATACCATTTTCGTCCAAGTTCTTAACCGCTTCTTCCGAAACGTTAGGAATCTCAGCCGTAAGTTCTTCTTCTCCACGCTTAGTGTCTCTAACCTCAAGGTCAAACTCTTCAATGTGAATAGAAGTAAAGATATCGTCACGTACAACTCTCTCAGAGATTACGATCGCATCCTCAAAGTTGTATCCTTGCCAAGGCATGAAGGCAACCTGAAGGTTACGTCCAAGTGCAAGTTCGCCACCTTGAGTAGCATATCCTTCAACCAATATTTGACCTTTTTTAATTTTTTGTCCTTTCAATACAATCGGACGAAGATTAATACAAGTGTCTTGGTTTGTTCTTCTGAATTTAATCAGATTGTATGTTTTAAGATTTGTGTCAAAATTTACCAACCTTTGGTTATCTGACCAATCGTAGTTTACAACAATTTTCTTAGCATCAACATACTCAATTGTTCCTTCACCTTCGGCTACAATTAGTGTACGAGAGTCACGAGCCAATTTACCTTCAAGACCAGTACCCACAATTGGAGCTTCTGGACGCAACAAAGGCACCGCTTGACGTTGCATGTTCGAGCCCATCAAGGCACGGTTGGCATCATCATGCTCAAGGAAAGGAATCATAGAAGCCGCTATCGAAACGATCTGGTTAGGAGCAATGTCCATGTATTCGATTTCAGTTGGGCTTTTCAATGGGAAGTCACCCTCAAATCTACACTTCAATAAATCCACACTGAAGTTACCGTCTTTCTTAGTATCTGCAGAGGCCATGGCAATGTGCTTACCATCTTCTTCTTCAGCTGTAAGATATTCGATGTTTCCAGTCATTTTACCTCCGTCAATTTTCATATAAGGAGTTTCGATGAAGCCCATAGAGTTGATTTTCGCATAAGTACAAAGCGAAGAAATCAAACCAATGTTTGGACCCTCTGGAGTTTCGATAGTACACAAACGACCATAGTGTGTATAGTGAACGTCACGAACCTCAAAACCTGCTCTTTCACGAGATAGACCTCCTGGCCCTAAGGCAGAAAGACGACGCTTGTGCGTAATCTCAGCTAATGGATTTGTTTGGTCCATGAACTGCGAAAGTTGGTTTGTACCAAAGAACGAGTTAATAACTGAAGACAAAGTACGAGCATTGATCAAATCAACTGGCTTGAAGTCTTCATTATCTCTTACGTTCATTCTTTCTTTGATAGTACGAGCCATACGAGCAAGACCTACGCCAAATTGGCTAGAAAGTTGCTCACCTACTGTACGAACACGTCTGTTTGAAAGGTGGTCAATATCATCGACAACAGCCTTAGAATTGATAAGACCAATCAAATATTTCACGATTGAGATGATATCTTCTTTGGTTAAAACCGAAGTTTCTAAAGGAGTATCAAGGCTCAATTTAGTATTTACTCTGTATCTACCTACTTCACCTAAGTCATAACGTTTGTCAGAGAAGAACAAACCTTGGATAATCTCACGAGCTGTAGCTTCGTCAGGTGCCTCAGTGTTTCTTAATTGACGGTAGATTTGCTCAACAGCCTCTTTTTCAGAGTTTGAGCTATCTTTTTGTAAAGTATTGTAAATGATGTTAAACTCAGATACGTTAGCATCTTCACGGTGAATAATCACTGATTTTGCTTGTGTATCAAGTATTAATTCAACGTCGTTTTCAGAAATAACTGAATCTCTTTCAAGAATAACTTCATTTCTGTCGATTGAAACCACCTCACCGGTGTCTTCATCCACGAAGTCTTCTGTCCAAGTTTTCAAAACCCTTGCAGCTAGTCTACGACCAACTACAGCTTTCAAAGCCTCTTTTGTACCAGGTATTTCTTCTGACAATCCGAATAAATCCAAGATGTCTTTGTCAGTACCATAGCCAATAGAACGAAGCAAGGTTGTAACTGGAAATTTCTTTTTACGGTCGATGTAAGCATACATGACGTTGTTTACGTCAGTAGAGAACTCGATCCATGAACCCTTCATAGGTATTACCCTAGCTGAGTAAAGTTTAGTTCCGTTTGTGTGCTTACTCATAGAGAAGAACACACCTGGAGAACGGTGCAATTGTGATACGATTACCCTTTCAGCACCATTGATTACGAATGAACCACGACCCGTCATGTAAGGGATGTTTCCCAAGAACACTTCTTGCTCGATAGTTTCAAACTCCTCATTATCAGAGTCATTACAAAGCAATCTTAGCTTTGCTTTCAAAGGCACTGAATATGTTAGACCTCTGTCGATACATTCATCTACAGAGTATTTTGGTTGGTCGATTGTGTAATCAACAAACTCTAGTACATAGTTCTCACGCGAGTCAGCAATCGGAAAATTGTCCATGAATGTTTGATACAAACCTTCAGCCCTACGGCTTTCAGCTGGTGTATCAATCTGGAAAAATTCTGTAAATGATTGCAATTGGATATCCAAAAAGTCAGGATACTCAAGTACGGCTTGAACGCTTGCAAAGGACTTCCTTCCGGTTTCTGTCAATTTCAAGGTTTTAAATTGTTTTAATGAAAAATATTTTAAAAAACTTGATGATACTCAAACATTAAGTTTGGAATCATATAAAAATCGCAGTGAAGAAAAACGATTTTACCCCTTTGCATCTGCCCTACGAAAAACAGAAGTGTATCGGGTAAAAAGTTTTGATGGAACATTGCTCCAAATATTTTTAAAGGTTGGTGGTGCTAGATTTTTGCGGATTTTTAGCTTTGATTTTTGAATTGATATTCATTAAAAAATGATAGCAAATTCAAGAAAGCTATAAAACAACAAAAAGACTCGGCCAAAACTATAACGTTTTGACCTGAGTCTGATTGTAAATGCTTTACGAGAAATTATTTAATTTCTACTTCAGCACCAGCTTCTTCTAACTGAGCCTTAAGAGCTGTAGCTTCGTCTTTAGCGATACCTTCTTTCAAAGCTTTTGGAGCTGAATCAACTAATTCTTTAGCTTCTTTCAAACCTAAACCTGTAAGGTCTTTAACCAACTTCACAACTTGAAGTTTGTTAGGTCCACCAGACTTAAGAACTACGTCAAAAGCTGTTTGCTCAGCAGCAGCTTCAGCAGCTTCACCACCAGCAGCAGGACCTGCTACCATTACAGCACCAGCAGCTGCTGGCTCAATACCATATTCGTCTTTAAGGATAGTCGCTAATTCGTTTACCTCTTTAACAGTTAAATTAACTAATTGTTCAGCGAATGCTTTCAAATCTGCCATTTCTATAGAATTTTTATTTTATAAACAATATTTAAAAAAATGAATGTTGCACCTTACAACATCCGATAAAAAAATTTAGGCTGCTTCTTTCTCTGAAAGAGTTTTAAGAATTCCAGCCAATTTGTTGCCTCCACTCTGCAATGCACCAATGACATTTTTAGCAGGTGATTGTAGCAATCCGATTATTTCGCCAATCATCTCAGCTTTAGATTTCAATTTCTCAAGGGCGTCTAATTGGTCGTGACCAACAAACAATCCACCGTCTATTGAAGCTCCTTTAAGCTTGATTGAGTCTTTGTTTTCTTTTAAGAAATCCTTAATTAATTTGGCAGCTGCTTTACCGTTTTCAGGGTGAAACATGATACCAGAAAATCCTTTAAGTACTGACTCGTTGAAGGCTGTATAATCTGTGTCGAGGGTCTCAAGAGCCTTGCCGATAAGTGTGTTTTTAACGACCATATAGTCTATACCTCTATCGAAACAAAGACGTCTAAGTTTGTTGGTTTTCGCAACAGACATACCGCTTGCATCGGTGATATAGAAATAAGGAACGTTGGCAAACTTTTCGCTAAGGTCCTGGATAATGAGTGCTTTTTCTTCTCTTCTCATGATTACAGTCCTATTATAGTTGATTTGTCAATCTGAATACCTGGACTCATTGTGCTAGACAAAGCTATGCCTTTCACATAAGTACCTTTTGCTGATGATGGTTTAAGTCTAACCAATGTTTGGATAATCTCATTTGCATTATCAGCAATTTTATTTGCATCGAAAGAAACCTTCGCTATACCAGCGTGTATGATTCCAGTTTTATCAACTTTGAAGTCAATTTTACCAGCTTTCACTTCTTGTACCGCTTTACCTACTTCTAGCGTTACTGTGCCTGATTTTGGGTTTGGCATTAATCCTCTTGGACCTAATACTTTACCTAAACGACCTAGTTTCGCCATTACAGTAGGCATGGTGATAATCACGTCGATATCAGTCCAGCCTTTTTCGATTTTTGAAATGTACTCGTCAAGACCTACGAAGTCAGCTCCTGCTGCTTTAGCCTCTTCTTCCTTGTCGGGAGAGCAAAGAACCAAAACGCGAACAGTTTTACCAGTACCGTGAGGAAGTGCAACAACTCCACGAACCATTTGATCTGCTTTACGAGGGTCAACACCTAATCTAACATCAATATCAATTGATGAGTCAAACTTAGTGTAAGAGATTTTTTTCAAAATTTCAGCTGCTTCTACTAAGCTGTACGATTTTGTCGCATCAAACTTCGATAGAGCCTCTTTTCTTTTTTTGCTTATTCTAGCCATAATTTTGGTAGTTAACGTCATGCTCTAGGCATGACTCCCATTTTGTTTAATTAATTAAAAAGGACTATCACCAGTTATAGTGATTCCCATGTTAGCTGCAGTACCTGCTACCATTTTCATGGCCGACTCTATCGTGAAGCAGTTTAAATCTGGCATTTTAGTTTCGGCTATAGCCTTCACTTGATCCCATGTAACCGACCCTACTTTCGTACGGTTTGGTTGATCTGAACCTTTCTTTACTTTAGATGACTCGATTAGCAATATAGCCGTAGGAGGGGTTTTGATAACAAACTCAAATGATTTGTCTGTATAATATGTGATTAATACAGGAACCACTTGGCCCATTTTATCTTGTGTTCTAGCATTGAACTGCTTACAGAACTCCATGATGTTGATACCCTTCGAACCTAAAGCTGGACCAATAGGAGGTGCTGGGTTGGCTTGGCCACCCTTAGCTTGTAATTTTAAGTATCCTGCGATGTCTTTCGCCATTGTCTTTTTACATTTAAAAATTTGAGAAATACGAACTAACGAACTCAATCTACCGCCATAGCCTTGTAGTCACAATCCAAAGCCTGAAAAACAGATGGTCATCCGATTCTCCAAAGTTTTTTCTCATACTCCTCAGGGGAAGCCTAACATATTGATAATATGACAAGAGACAGAGAAAAACTTCGCCAAAATGGACAAGCTGCCCAAAATGGACTGCAAAGGTAGAAAATTATTTTTTTAATGCAAAAGTTTTTTTAGAATTAAATTATAATATCGTAAGATATATTTTACCTAAGAATCAACGTTTTAGGATTATCAATTTTGATTTTCTGTCATTCAAAAAATAGTTTCTTATTTCTTTTCGTTATTTTGAAAATTTGTATCACTAAAACCCTCTATTTCAAAATGAAAAATTTCAAATTATTAAATGTTCTGATTGTTTTATTAAGTTTTGCTATTTCTTCCGCTAAAGCAAATAGGAATATTGGAATCACTGGAATAATTATGGATTCTGAAAATTTGCAACCGATTGAAAATGCTAATATTTATGATGAATCAGCAAAGTTTTTGGGTACTACAGATGCAAGGGGTTTTTTCAACATAGCTTTTTCAAAAGATGAAAAGGGTGAGATTTACTTTAAACTAAAGGTGATGAAAGATGGATACGACTCATTTTTACAAAACGAGCACTGGGGAGATCTTTCTGAAAATATCTATGGGACATTTTATATTGGAATGAAAAACAAAACTTCTAAAAACGCAAAAGTATTCAGTGAGCTTAAACTAAATGACGGTAATGTTTCCTACAACGAAGTTTTAGAAGGTTTCAAGGCTATAAATGAAAAACTAGAATTTGATAAATCTATTGAAGGTGCTAAGGAAGGAAATGAAAATGTTTTCTTTGAATTAGGTAATAGGTTCTATATAATTAGTGAAACAAGTTGGGTTGAAATAAAATCTGGTGATGAAAATATTTTGATAAATAATATGAAAAGCATTAAAGCTAAGGATTTGAATGGTTTAATCAAAAGGTCTAAAATTAATAATATGACCACATTAAATAGGGAAGGACTTGTGGCTGGTATTTTCACAAATAATTGAAATGTTAAAAATTTTGATGGATATTAATTCCCTTCGACTACATATTAAAGTTTGGCAAAAAGTAAATTTATTTTGTCTTTAGCCAATCTTATCAGTTTCTTAATTTTTTCAACTAATTCAAATTCGTAAACTTAATTTTAGTAACCACTGGCCAAAGCCAGCAATAATTGAAACCATTGTAATCTCAATACTCGGAATTCAATTCCCTCCATCTTTAGATGGAGGTTAGGCAAAAAGTAAATCCTATTTGGCTTTAGCCAAACTTTCCAGAATCCCTATTTTTTCGACTAAAGTCAAATTCGGAAAACCGCTTAAGCATCCACTGGCTAAAGCCAGTGGTAATTGACAATTCTATGTCTCAAAGCTAGGAATTCAATTCCCTTCATCTTTAGATGAAGGCAGTGGAAATATTAAACCCAATTCGGCTTTAGCCAAACTTTTCAGGCACTTTATTTTTTCGACTAAAGTCTAATTCGGAATTAATTTTAGTATCCGCTGGCTAAAGCCAGTGGTAATTGAGACCATCGTAATCTCAATACTAGGAATTCAATTACCTCCATGGTTAGATGGAGGTTGTGCAATAAATAAATCCTATTCGGCTTAAGCCAACCTTTTTAGAATTTTATTATCAATAACCAATATCAAAAAGACTTAGTATTTGAGACCGTTTTTTCAAACTGTTTGCTCAAATTCCTTATTAATTGGATAGCAGTTTAACAATTTTGAATTCCCCAATTTTTACACACAAAAAAAACACCCCGAAGCCAACCTCCAGGGTGTTCCAAAAAAATCTAAATCTTATCTCAAATATTCTTTTTCTTCATCTCCTTCACCGCATAGTCCACCGCTCTGGCAGCAAAAGCCATATAGGTAAGTGATGGGTTTTGGGTAGAGGTCGAGGTCATACATGCTCCGTCGGTTACAAAAACGTTTTTGCAGGCGTGCATCTGGTTGAAGCCATTGAGCATCGAAGTTTTAGGATCTTTGCCCATTCTTACGCCGCCCATTTCGTGTATGTCTAAGCCAGCAGCTTGCTTGCTATCGTTGGTTCTGATATTGGTAAAGCCTGCCATCGTAAACATCTCTGTCATTTGCTCCAAGTAGTCTTTTACCATTTTCTCGTCGTTGTCGTCATACCCTACCGATATACGCAACTGCGGCATGCCGTACGGATCCTTGAGGTTATTGTCCAATGCCACAAAATTGCTCTCTTTCGGTATAGTTTCGCCCATCATGTGTGAGCCTACACTCCAACCGCCATATTCTCTTTTCGAAAGGTTATCTTTCAAGGTCTCGCCTATGCCTTGGTTGTTGTTCCACGACCTGCGGTTGGCACTAAAGCCCGCAGCATAACCTCTCAAAAAGTCAGTTTCTTGTTTCAAAACATTCCTAAACCTCGGTATATAAGGGCTATTAGGTCTTTTGCCTTCGGTGGTTTTGTCCATAAATCCTTCGTATTCGCCAGAAACTCTCGCCCTGTAATTATGGAAAGCAACATATTTGCCCAATACGCCTGAGTCATTGCCGAGGCCGTTCGGGAAGCGTGACGAGATAGAATTCAACAAGATCAAATTGGTATTTATGGCAGCAGCATTTACGAATATAATTTTGGCATAGTATTCCGTCATTTCTTTGGTGTTGGCATCCACTACTCTTACTCCTGAAGCCTTGCCTAGTTTTTCGTCATAAATAATCGAATGCACCACGCTGTCAGGTCTCAAAGTCATGTTACCAGTACGCATAGCCCAAGGTATAGTTGAGGCATTGCTACTGAAATATCCACCATAAGGACAGCCTCTTTCGCATATTGTGCGGTTCTGACATTGGGCACGGCCTTGGTCAAAATGAATCTGGTTTGGCTTGGTTAAATGTGCCGCTCGACCGATAATTACATGGCGGCTATTGCCATATTTTTCACCTACTTTTTTACTAAAATAATCCTCCACGCAGTTCATTTCATGTGGTGGTAAAAACTCACCGTCAGGAAGCGTATCGATACCGTCTTTGTTGCCGGAAATTCCCGCAAATTTCTCTACATAGCTGTACCAAGGTGCCATATCATCATAAGAGATTGGCCACTCTACTGCAAAACCATCCCGAGCTGGTCCTTCAAAGTCATATTTGCTCCAACGTTGCGTTTGGCGTGCCCACAGCAGCGATTTACCGCCTACTTGGTAGCCACGAATCCAGTCGAAAGGCTTCTCTTGCACATAAGGATGCTCTTGGTCTTTTACAAAAAACTGGGTAGTTCCTTCATAAAAAGCATAGCACTTGCTGATGATTGGGTTCTCTTTTTTGAACTCATACCCCAACTGATTTCTATGCTCAAACTCCCAAGGTTGTTTCATGGTGGTAGGATAATCCACCACGTGTTTTACGTCGCGTCCACGCTCTAGCACCAAAGTTTTCAAGCCTTTCTCACACAATTCTTTGGCTGCCCAGCCACCGCTTATACCCGACCCAATCACTATGGCGTCAAAAGTCCTTTTTTTCTTATTATCTACGATCATTTTATTACTGGTTTAGAGGTACGCATCCATAATATCTGCCTGGGGCAAATTCGAAATGGGCGATGTTGGTTAAATAATATTCCGACGAAGTGTACGCTCGCACAGAGAGCCCTTTTGTAGTATTAAAAAACCACTTTTGGTCTTGGTCTGAGCTCATTTCTAAGCCTTGGAGCAAATGTTGCTTTTGCTCTTTCGAACTTTCGCTATAGGTTTTACCATACAATAATTTGGAGACATCGTCCACTTTCACCATCGCATTTTTAAATCTCTCTCTGTCTTCTGGTGAATATACATCCCCAACCATGAGCTTGATAAATTTGGCAATTTCTAAAGTTTTCGCCCCTGGCGTATCGGTTTCTGGAATTATGGTTTCGGCCAAATCTTCCAATAAATTGGCTTGATCGGCACTCAGTCCTAAGCTGTCTTTTTTAATTTTTGAGCCCGTCCATGCATTGGCCCAAGATGGTAGGGCACTCAAACCGAGCACACCTAAACCGAGATTGGAGAAAACCTCTCTTCTTTTCATTTAAATTGAGAATTTGGTTGAATTTCTAAACAAGCTTAAAATTATTAATATTTTGCCAAAAAGATGATGGATTGAAAGAATAATTCTAATTTCGAATAAAAAACAGAAATTCGGTACCTTGAACTTAAATATACAACATGAAATTCTCTACCCTAATCCTTATTTTATTCTCAAACGTAGTTTTCGGTCAAATCACCGCACCCAAAAAAGAATGGAGGCAACTCTTTAACGGAAAAAACCTGGACGGCTGGGATGTCAAAATCAGAAATTATGACCTCAACGACAATTTTGGGAAAACTTTCAGTGTAAAGAAGAAGAAAATCGTAGTGAATTATGATGCTTACGACAAATTTAACTTTAGATACGGGCATTTGTTTTTTAAAGAAAACTTCTCCTATTATAAAATCGCGGTGGAGTACCGATTCATAGGAAATCAAGCCAATGAAGGTGAAGATTGGGCGTTTAGAAATAGTGGCATCATGATACATGGTCAATCTGCGGCTAGTATGCTAAAAGACCAAGACTTTCCGATATCCATTGAGGTGCAATTATTAGGCGGGAAAAGCGATGGAAAGCCAAGACCTAACTGTAACCTTTGTACACCCGGAACAGAAGTGGTATATGAGAACAAATTAGACCAAAGGCACTGCATAAACTCTACCTCCAAAACCTATGATGGCGATCAATGGGTAAGAGCTGAAGTGGAAGTTTTTGGAGATTCTCTAATTAGACATTATGTAAACGGCGAACTGGTAATATCTTACGAAAAACCAACCATTGGCGGTGGAGTAGTGAGTGGATTTGACCCATTTGTGAAAAAGGATGGAATGGCCCTGACGGAAGGATCAATCTCACTCCAAAGTGAAAGCCACCCGATAGAATTCAGAAAAGTGGAACTCCTCAACCTAAAAGGCTGCATGGATCCAAAAGCTAAAAACTACAAGAGTTATTATGTGAAAGAAGATAATTCTGGATGTAGGTATTGATTCAAGTAAATTTGATTTTACAAGTTTATAATTAAATGTTTTTAGAAAAATACACTTTCGAAAAAGGCGATTTCATGATTAGCACAAACAAAAGTCTTTTGGACTTTGATGTGATTCATGGCTATTTAAAAAGGTCTTATTGGTCTGAAGAAATCCCTCTTGAAATCGTAAAGAATGCCGCTATGCACTCCATCACATTTGGCATTTATAAAAAACCTCAAACACAAGTGGGTTATGCAAGATTGGTGACAGACCAAGCGACATTTGCATATTTGGCCGATGTATTTGTTTTAGAAGACTATAGAGGCTTAGGACTTTCTAAATTTTTAATGGAATGCATTAAAGGTATTCCTGAATTTGAAAATCTTCGAACATGGTTTTTGGCAACTAGAGATGCCCACGAACTTTACCGTCAATTTGGTTTTGAGGCTCCAAAGTTCCCAGAAAATATTATGCAGATTTCAAGACCTGGTATTTATAAAGAATTAAACCAGAAGAAAATCTGAATCAATTTATCTGGTTTTTACTCAAAAATTTAATCTTTTGTTTCAAAAACCCATTTAAAACCATTTTTCTACTAAATTAGATTTTATTTTTAAAACCAACCTTAAATGAAATTAATAGCTTCGATAGACCAAGGCACCACCAGCACGAGGTGTATATTTTTTGATAAAAAAGGACAAATTGTGTCTGTGGCACAAAAAGAACACGAGCAAATTTTCCCCCAACCAGGCTGGGTAGAACACAATCCTGAAGAAATCTGGAAAAATACCCAAGAAGTAATAGCCAATGCAAGAATTGACAAAGGCATAAAGATTGAGAATATTGTAGCATGTGGCATTACAAACCAACGGGAAACAGCCGTTGTTTGGAACAAACGCACAGGAAAACCCTATTACAATGCCTTGGTTTGGCAAGATACACGCGTGGGCAAAACAGTAGAAAGACTAGAAAAAGAGATAGGAAATGATTGGATAAGAGAAAAAACGGGCTTGCCTTTGGCTACCTATTTTAGTGGTTTGAAAATCCAATGGTTGCTTGAAAACGTGGCAGGAATACGTGAAGATGCTGAAAAAGGAGAGGCGATCTTTGGTAACATGGATACTTTTCTAGTGTGGCATCTGACAGGTGGAATTAAAGGTGGAATTCACATTACAGATGTTACCAACGCCTCTAGAACACAGTTGATGAATCTTGCTACGCAAACTTGGGATGATGAGATTTTAGAAAAATTGAATATCCCAAAAGCTATGTTGCCTGAAATAAAGCCAAGCAGCATGAAATACGGCGAAATAACAGCCGAACCAATGGCTGGAGTGCCAATAGCGGGAATTTTGGGCGACCAACAAGCCGCCTTAGTAGGACAAACATGCTTTAAACCAGGCGAAGCTAAAAATACTTATGGAACAGGATGTTTTATGCTTTTAAACACAGGAACAAAACCAATTCCTTCGAAATATGGATTACTAACAACGGTGGCCTATCAATTTGAAAATCAACCCGTTCACTTTGCATTGGAAGGTTCGGTTGCTATGGCTGGAGCATTGGTTCAATGGGTTCGTGACAATCTCGGTTTGATAAAAGAAAGTAGCGAAATCCAAAAACTTGCAGAAGCTGTGGATGACAATGGCGGTGCCTATTTTGTGCCTGCTTTTTCAGGTCTTTATGCCCCATATTGGGAAAATACTGCAAGAGGAATTATAGCTGGTTTAACACGATATGTAAATAAAAATCATATTGCTAGAGCTGTTTTGGAAGCTACTGCATACCAAACATTAGATGTACTCGAAGCCATGGAAAAAGATGCCGGAATAGAGATAACATCATTAAGAGTTGATGGTGGCATGACAGTAAATGAGCTATTGATGCAGTTTCAATCAGACATGCTTAAGGTGCCTGTAATCAGACCGATGATGATAGAAACTACGGCCTTAGGAGCAGCCTATGCGGCAGGTTTGGCAGTTGGATATTGGGAAAACTTCGACGACTTGGTGGCCAACTGGGGAGTAGATAAAACCTGGACACCAAAAATGGAGGATACGCTTAGAGACAAAAACTTTAAAGGATGGAAAAAAGCCATTGAACGCTCTTTAAATTGGGAGGATTGAAATGAAAAACAAAATAAAAGAAAAATGGGCTAAAGGCGAAGCTGTCAGCAATGCCTGGATTAGCATTCCGAATGCTTGGACTGCCGAAATAATGGCTAGTGTGGGTTATGATGTGATGACCATAGACGCTCAGCACGGTTTAGCTGCTGACTTGGCTAATATATTGCCGATGCTCCAAGCTATAGAGGGTTCAGGCACAGTGCCATTTGTCAGGCTTCCTGACAACAATCCTGCTTTTATCATGCGAATGTTAGATGCTGGGGTGGTGGGTTTGATTTGCCCAATGCTTGAGGGTGTGGAAGACACCGCTGCCTTTATCAAAGCCGCCAAATATTATCCCAAAGGAAATCGAAGTCTTGGCCCAACAAGGTCAAACGTAGTTTATGGTGAAAACTATGCCAAAGAAGCGAATGATTTCACGATAACTTTAGCAATGATAGAAACGCCCGAAGCATTGAAAAATATTAGAAATATTGCTAAAATTCCTGATTTAGATGGTTTTTATGTAGGCCCGTGGGATTTAAGTATGTCGCTTGGTTATGAAAAACTGGCCGATTTTCAAGATCCTTCTTTTCTGAAAATTCTAAAAGAAATTTTGGATGTAGCCAATGAGCATAATTTGGTAACGGGTATACATGCCGCCACACCCGAAAATGCAAGGTTTTTTGCCGATATGGGTTATAAGTTCGTAACCATGATCAATGATTCTTCTGCATTGAAAACTATTGCAAAAAGCACTTTGGCCAATTTTGAAGGGTCTGGTAAAAATGGAGAATTGGGAGCCTACTAATCTCTCTATACTTCAAAAACTTAAGATTTTTTATTAATCTAGCGATTGTAATCCCCAATTTCATATAAATTTGGGGATTACAATCGCCAAATTTTGTATATTTGTAAAAAAATATACAAGAAATGATCAATAGAAAACTATCTCAAGTAATTGAAGAAAAGATGTTTGGTCAAAAAACCATCCTTTTGCTTGGGGCCAGACAAGTTGGAAAAACTACGCTTTTGAAAAAGCTTCAAGAAAAATTAAACTTGCCAACACTCTTTCTCAATGCCGACCTTCCTGTAGTAAGGGAGCGACTTAGCAATGTTGGGGCTGAAGATCTAAAATCGCTATTGGGAGAAAACAAAATTGTTATAATAGACGAAGCTCAAAGAATAAAAAACATAGGTATAACTTTAAAAATAATTCACGAGAACTTCCCAGAAATACAGCTAATTGCGACAGGTTCTTCTGCACTCGAGTTATCAAACCAAATAAATGAACCCTTAACAGGCAGAAAATGGGAGTTTCAAATGTTTCCTATTTCCTGGGCAGAACTTGTAAATTCTAGCAACTTGTTTGAAGCATTTGACCAACTAGAAAGTCGCCTACTTTTTGGTATGTATCCAGCTGTTTTAAACAATGCAGGCTCTGAAAGAGAAACTTTGTACGAACTTTCAGGAAGCTATCTTTACAAAGACCTTTTATCTTATCAAGGAATTAGAAAACCGCAGATTTTAGAAAAACTCCTGACGGCCTTGGCATTTCAAATTGGAAGCGAAGTATCCTATAATGAACTTAGTAGGACTTTAGAAATAGATAAAGCCACAGTAGAAAATTATATTTCACTTTTAGAAAAAGCCTTTGTGATATTTCGCTTGAACCCGCTTAGTAGGAACCTAAGAAACGAAATAAACACTTCAAGAAAAATCTATTTTTATGATAACGGTATTCGAAATGCGATAATTGACAATTTCAGTCCTGTGGCATTAAGAACAGACATAGGAGCACTTTGGGAAAACTTTCTAATAAGTGAGAGGATGAAACGAAATCAAAACGAAAGAATATTTGTAAAAAAGTATTTTTGGAGAAACCACGCACAGCAAGAAATTGATTACATTGAGGAAAAAGACGGCCAAATAAATGCCTATGAGTTTAAATGGAATCCAAAAGCTAAAGCTAAATTCTCAAATGCTTTTGTTGAAGCATATAAACCAGCAAATTTGAAAATAATCTCAACAGAGAATTTTAATGATTTTTTACAAAATGCATAAATCTAGGGAATGTAATCCCTAAATTTATATGAAATTGGGGATTACAATCGCCAAATTCATTATTTTCTCTTAAATCCACCTTTAGAACTAGGCTTACTTGCTCCAGATCTTGACTTATTTCCTGCAGCTTTAGGCTTGATTCCGCTCGACTTAGGTTTGTTTTTAGCCGCAAACTCTTTGGCCAATCTCATCTTCTCGAACTTTAGATTTTTAGCAGATTTCTCATGAAACGCCCCTTGAAAATCAGGATCAGATTTTTTTCGTTGCTCATCTATCGCTTTGAGTATTTCTTGATTTTCTTCAAACGAGGTCTCTTCTATTTTTACTATGCTTGGTATTTCTTCAACAGGAATCAGCGTCCGAATGATCTTTTGAATTTTCTCCAAATGGTACTCTTCATGCTCCATTACAAACGTAATAGCCTCACCTTCTAATTTTGCTCTACCCGTGCGGCCAATTCTGTGCACATAATCTTCATATATCAATGGCACATCGAAGTTTATCACATGACTTACCGCATTCACATCTATTCCACGAGCTGCTACATCGGTAGAAACCAACACCTTTATCTTGCCTCCTCTGAAGTCCTCCACGGCATTTATTCGGGTATTTTGACCTTTATTGGCATGTATCACCCGCACATTATTAGCTCCTAAAACTTTCCTTTCAAGATACTTAAACACATTGTCGGCAACAGTTTTGGTTCTACAAAAAACCATAGCTCTCGTTATCACGTCTGAGTCCAACAAATAGCCCAAAAGGTTGATTTTGGTTTTGAAATTCGGCACTCGGTACATTTTTTGGCTAATAGTACTGGCAGCCGTGGCCGAAGGAGTAATCTCAACTTTTATGGGTGCTTCAAGAAATTCCTCCGAGAGTTTCTCTACCCGTGGCTGAAAAGTAGCAGAGAAAAGCAAGTTTTTCCTTTTTCTAGGTATTATTTCCAATATTTTTCGGATCTGCGGCATAAAACCCATATCCATCATTTTATCGGCTTCGTCAAGTACTAAATATTGCAGACTCTTGGTTACAATTTCTCCCAAAAGATACAAATCCATAAACCTCCCGGGTGTGGCCACAATAATATCAACGCCTTTTTTTAGGTTTTCTATTTGGGTTTTTGGGCCCAATCCACCAAAAAGAGCCACATGACGTATATCCGTATATTTTGCAAGTTCCACCATAGAAGCGTCTATTTGCATAACCAATTCTCGCGTAGGAGCAAATATCATACAGCGGGCATCCAAACCTTGAGCATACTTGATTTTCATCAGAATCGGTAAAAGGTATGCGGCTGTTTTACCAGTACCCGTTTGGGCAATTCCCAACACATCGTGCCCGGCCATTATGAGCGGAATAGCCTTGTCTTGAATCTCACTGGGCTCTGTATAACCCAATTCTTCCACAGCCATAAGCAACTGTTTGTTGAGGTCAAATTTATTGAAGCTGTTTTCCATAATGTTCTATTTGGGTGCAAAGATACCCATGATATGGCTTTTATCGGGATTTTTTTACCGTAAAATAATTTTAGGAAGTTTCCACAGAACATAAAATAAAGATTTTTCTAATTTTAAACCAAAATCCTGATGACATGAAAAAGCCACTATTCATTTTTCTTTTTTTGATTTATTGTAATACTTCCGCTCAATCCTTAATAAATATAGATTTCGGAAATTCTATCTTACTAAGACCAAATATTGGCTATGAATACCGATGGAAAAACAACGCCGTCGGTAGTAATATTAGGTGGCAAAGAAATGCACATATTTGGATTTCAGAATGGCCAGAATTCGTAAAATCTTCAGGCTTAAATGTGGATTTAATTTACAAGAATTTGAGTAAAAAGTATGTTTTTGCTGAAACAGGCATAAGGCTGACAAAGTTTGAAGCACCAATGACCTTGTATGGTTGGCGTATTGTTAGTTTATATAATTCCAAAAATAAATTTGAACCATTTATAAAAGTTGGTTTAAATACCAATAGAAATAAGAAGGTACAATTGGACTTTGGTATTGGTATCGGAAGTGCGTTTTCAAATAAAAGCTTGGAAGTTTATAAAGACGAGTTTCAAGAAGTCTATCTGCAACTAAAAACTAATGAGAAAATTGAAGACTATTTCAAAAAACCTAAAGGAGTAGAAGCTGCTTGGGTTCCTCATGCACAACTAAGGTTATTTTATAAATTCGGAAACAAAAAACTCAATCCAATTTCCCTTTCCCATACAAAATAGCTCCAGGTCTTTCAGTGTTTATTTGGCCGTTTTGCAAAACCACCTTTCCGTTTATCATAACTAGCGAAAAACCTTGGCTGTAGGCATGTGGCTCAGCAAAAGTGGCTTTGTCTGTAATGGTATTTTCATCAAACAATAGTATGTCTGCAGCATAACCTTCTTTTATCAAACCACGACTTTCCAAACCAAACCTTTGGGCAGGCAGCGAGGTCATTTTTCTTATGGCTTCTTCCAATCCTATCGTATGTTTTTCTCTTACATATCTCCCCAGCACTCTGGCATTGCTTCCGTAGCCTCTTGGGTGGGGCATGTTTTTGCCAAATTTATAAATCCCCGCATCAGAGGCTATCATCGTCAATGGATATCTCAAAATCCGCTCTACATCTTCTTCGTCCATTTTATGAAACACCATCTGTGCTTTGTCATTTTGTAGCAAATCCAAAATCAAATACGCCTCAGATTCGGCATTGTTTTTTCCTCCTTTTTCTTTGTTTATCTGACTGATACTTTTTCCATTAAAACTCGAATCTCCTGAATATCTGGCAATAACGGCATAATCAAAGTTTTTTCTTTTGTCCTTTTTTAAACTCTCCAATATTTCCTTTACAATCTGCTTCCTTGAACTCCCATCCGTAAGTCTAGCCTTCACCAAACTATCGCCATCCGCCCAAACCCAAGAAGGAACCATGGTGCCCATATTGGTACTGCTGGCAGTGTATGGGTATTGATCCACATTTACATCTATGCCTTCTTTTCTGGCATTTTCCACCAAATCTATCGTTTCATTGCTTTTTCCAAATAATGGTTTTGCCGAAATTTTAAAATGAGATATTTCGACAGGAATATGGGCTTCTCTGCCAATATTTATGGCCTCTTCTATGGCCTCATGCACTTTGTGAGCTTCGTCTCTAATGTGCGATGCATAGATTCCACCATATTGGGCAGCTACTTTTGCCAATGCCACCACTTCGGGCGTTTTAGAATAGGTGCCAGGTATATAAATCAAACCTGTAGCCAAACCCACCGCACCGTCCTCCATTCCTTTGGCCACAAGTTCTTCCATACGTTTTTGTTCTGTGGCAGTTGGGTCTCTAAAAACGTTTTTCATTACATAAGCCCTAACAGAATTATGACCAATCAACGAAGCCACATTTGGCGTAATACCAATCTGTTGAAGTGTATCAAAAAACTTTTTTAGGTTTACTTCTGAAGAGCCACAATTACCTGTAATTAAACTTGTTACGCCATCAAATATAAAATTATCGGCGGTCGGTATATCGATAATAGAGGATTCTATATGGGTATGCACATCGATAAATCCCGGACTAAGAATTTGATTTTTAGCATCTATAATGGTTTTACAATCCTCCGATTTAATTCCATTAATCTGAGAAATCTTGCCGTTTTTTATACCCACCGAGCCATATACCCAAGGATTGCCTGTTCCGTCTACTATACGGGCATTGGTAATGCAAACCTCAAATTTTTGAGAGAAAACATTTAAAGAAAGTAAGAGCAAGAAAATTGAATTTTTCATAAGGGATGAAGGTTAGAAATTAAATTTACGCAAAAAGCAATTTGAAACCATATAAATGCTTTAAAAATCCACAAATGAATTTCTCTTAAGATAAATAGATATTTTTGTACGGAAAAAGAAATGAAATTGGCCGAATACCGGAAAATCATACATATCGACATGGACGCATTTTTTGCTTCGGTAGAACAACGCGACAACCCTGACCTCCGAGGCAAACCTGTGGCGGTGGGTGGCAGTGCGGACAGAGGCGTTGTAGCAGCTGCCAGTTATGAGGCAAGAAAATTTGGCGTCCGTTCGGCTCTACCCTCAAAAACAGCCAAAAGACTATGTCCAGAATTGATTTTTGTAAAACCTCGCTTTGATGTTTACAAACAGGTTTCCATACAAATTCGAGAGATTTTTCAAGAATATACCGACTTGATAGAGCCACTTTCGCTCGATGAGGCCTATTTAGATGTGACCGAAAACAAAAAAAACATAGATACTGCCACCCAAATAGCCTTAGAAATCAGGCAGAAAATATTTGAAAAAACACATTTAACGGCGTCCGCAGGCATTTCGTTTAATAAATTCTTGGCAAAAACCGCCTCAGACATCAACAAACCCAATGGCCAGTGCGTGATAAAACCACCACAGGCAGAGGCTTTTGTAGAAACACTGCCGATTCATAAATTCTACGGAATAGGAAAAGTAACTGCCGAAAAAATGAGGGCAATGGGCATACAATCTGGCAAAGAACTGAAAGAACAATCGCTAGATTTTTTGGTTAAAAATTTCGGGAAAGTTGGACATTATTATTTTGAGATTGCAAGAGGCCAAGACCGCCGTTTGGTGAGTGCATCGCGTGAGACCAAATCTGTGAGTGTAGAGAATACTTTTAGTGCAGACCTAGCATTGGTTTCTGAAATATATCGAGAACTGTTTAGGCTTACTGAAGCACTTTTGTTGCGAAGCCAAAAACATCAACTCATTGGTAAAACACTGACTATCAAAATAAAATATGGCGATTTCGAGATTATCTCAAGAAGTAAAACCAAAGAGGAAGGTTATAAAACCAAAGAGGAAATAAACAAAACCATAGAGCTATTGATAGAAAATCTCTTGCCTTTTCCGAAAGGCATAAGACTGCTCGGACTGGGCGTTTCGAATTTTCTGGATGAGGAAAATGGATCAGGGAGGCAATTATTGCTAGAGTTCTGACTTTTTTTTCTTTAACTCTTCAGAGGCTTTACTAATCCAAAATTTTTCTTTTCGTAATTCGCCTTTAACAAGAAAATGTGATTCTTCTACCATCTTCTCAAATAACATTCGTGCTTTTTCCTCTTGTGATATTCTTTGTAGATATTTTCCATAATAATATCTAGCCTGAAAATTGCAAAGTTTCCGATTTAACTTTTGATAAACTTGCTCTGCTTCTTGAAATTTTTCGATTTTCTCTAGACTAAAAGCATAATAAATATTTGCTTCAGACTTTTGAAAAAAACCATCATTCTGTAGTTTATTACCCAATTCTACCACTTTCTTATAGTTTTCAATCGCATAGTATGCTTCTAAAAGTGATATTGTTACATCTACATCGTCAGAATGTATACCGCTGAGAGCAGACTCAAATAATGGGATGGCTTCAATGTTTCTGTTAGCAGCCTGATAAGCATAAGCTAAGGAAACTTTACTTTGGAAGGTTTCAGAAAACCTCAATTTCTTTTCTAATTCATTTATCCTACCAGTTGGATTAATTAAATTTATAAAAAAACCTTTAAAGTCTCGTATCTGATTTTTTTTGATTATTTCAGTAAAAATATAGATAATCGAACCTATAAATGGAAGAAAAACTATAAGCCAAATCCATTTTTGATGAGTACCTCTCTTGAATGAATGATAAAGACAAATACCTTGCAATATCAATACTACATAATAATATTGATATAAATATTCCATTATTCCTGCCATAAAAAAGTGTTTGGAAGCATTATATAAAAATGAATAAAATTGAAATGAATGTTAAAATAAGCCTCCAAAATTATACCAAAAAAATCAAAACTTAAAAGGATGGTGAAATTTAAATGATTTCAAAAAAATCTTTAAGTTTGTATTAAAATATTTAAACCCTAAACAAATACTCAAATGGAATTATTAAACTGGAAAGCCCTATTGCTGGCCGCTTTCGCAAACTTCGTTGTTGGATCGTTGTGGTATAATCCCAAAACTTTTGGGCCTGCATGGATGAGAGAAGCAGGACTGACAGAAGAATCGATGAAAAAAGGAAATATGGTCAAAATCTTTGGATTTACCTTATTGTTCGCTCTGATGCTCTCTACTGCGATATTTCCATTGGTGGTACACCAAATGCACCTTTACTCCATCTGTAATCATCAATTGATAGGCACAGACTTAGCTGCTAAAACGATGGCAGAAGCAGACATAGCAGGATTTATGGGTAAATATGGCAACGAATTCAGAACCTTCAAACACGGAGCTTTTCATGGCTTAATGTTTAGCATATTTTTAGTTTTACCGATTCAAGGCACAAATGCACTTTTTGAAGGGAAAAGCTGGAAATACATCTTTATCAATGCCGGATACTGGGCCCTTAGTTTGATGTTAATGGGCGGCATAATCAGCGGTTGGCAAAAATAAAAACCATAAAATAGTATGCTAAAACTTTAGGATTGGCATACTGTTTCCTTATTCAAAAACCATAAAAAAGAAATCCCCCAACATTATCCATTTTTATATTTCTCCAAATTCAAAACAATTTTTAATGCCCCTCGATATTTTTCAATAATTTTGCATCGAAAGCGTTCCTTATCTTTTATAAAACCTCATCCGATGAAAAAGCTCCTTTTAAATTTTGTTTTGGCAGTTGCCTTCTTTTCTTGTGGTACCTCAGATACCGAAACCACCCAAACCCAAACACCTATACGAAACAGCCATACATTGGTATTTTTTGACAAAACACAGAGTGTAAATGTGGACGACAGTTTTGTAAGAAATAAGTTTCAGTCAGCACTAAAGTCATTGATAGACAAAAACATACAAACCGAGGGAGATGTATTTGAGATATACTACATACACGAAAACACCGCCAAAGCCAAAGTGGTATCTGTCTCTGCCCGCACAGTAAAAGAAAACACAGAGGGTCTCAACGCCACCGACCTAGAAGCAGCCCAAACCAATTACGAAATGAGCATCGGCAAAGAGCGTAAGATGATATTGGATATGGCCGTACAAAAAATGCTTGAGAAAAACCCCGGAGCATCAAATGCCGAAACCAACATTTCGGCCTCAATTCCTTTGTTATCAAATGCTTTAAATACAAAAAAAGACGTGAAAGCGTATTATTTCTCTGATATGGTAGAAAGCCTAAAAAATGGCCGGGATTTTCATAAAGCAGCACCCATAAGCCACGACCAAGCGGAAGATTGGGCAAAAAAGGACGCCGAAAACTACAAGCTATATAACCTCACAAACGCCCAAGTATCTATTATTTTGCCTTTTGCACCTACCAGCTCTTCAAAAGAAAACAACCCCAACGTAACCGACTATTGGAAAGTGTATTTTGAGGCTTTGGGAGTGAATGGCGTTACGGAGATTTGAGTGGGAGGGTATTTAGTGATTCCTTATACCCGAAATAAAAAAACCCTTGCCGTTTCGAGTCTTCAAAATGAGTTTAAGTGTAATTAGGTCTTAAGACCTATTCAAGTATTTTAAGCACAAAAATATTCAAATATTGAAGGTCTTAAGACCGACTGACACCGCTTCTTTGTCTGAAGACTAAGAAGAGCGGGATACTCATCATAAAAAGGTTAAAACATATTGCTCTAAGATTTATTTTTTTTATGTTCTTTGGTTATTTCGTGCCGCATTTTTAATATAATATTTAAAATCAAAGCATATAATAATGAAAAAAACAGATAGTAAGGCAAAGAGCCAATTATTCCTTTTGTGTTATATTTTTCAAGGATTTTATTTCTCATTTCATCAGAATCAAAATCCATAGTTACATTTTTCTTCTCTTCAATTTCCTTTATTTTCAGTATTTGTCTTTCAACTTGTTGATCAGCAATTCTATTCTTATAGTCTGGATCTACATAATTATGAAGAAATAATTCAAAAACCATTAAAAGTAAACTAGAAACTAAAAGGCTTAAAAAAATTGACAAAAACAATTTTTTTTCATCTCAATTTCCTCATTTAAAAAATAATAGCTCAATAAAAATATTAGTATTACCCCTAAAATTAATAGGCTAAAATTGAGTATGGAATTATTTGATATTAGGCCATCAAACAGATAGTTTATAATGTTAATCGAAATTCTAAAAATTATAAAAGAGAAGGAAATGTTAAGAATGTTATTCCAATTTAAGTACTTCATAGGTTTTTGAAATAATATTTTTTTGAAATATCTAACACTTTAACTGTTGATAATAAAACAAAACAATATAAAAAACCAACTACATAAATATTTTTTATATCAAAACGCATTACAAACCCTTCAACTAAAATACTACGTTCCATATTTATAGCTCTATCAAAAATATTAAGTGGATTTGGAAATGTTGTGTTTAAAAAACTTAAAACATGTAAAATTAAAAGGAGGGAAAAAATTAAATAATAATTTTTTATATATATGCTCATGATAAAATAACTTAAAAAAACGGTAAGCGGTAATATAATAAAATGTTTTGCATGGCTTACATAAAATCGAAGAAATGATATTTCTATTTCAGGTAAATTTAAACTTTGAATTTTTGCGTTTACGACAAAATAAATCATTGACAAGATTATTCCAATAGATACTAGATAAATTAAATAGGCTAAAACAAATTTTAGAATGTAAAAAATATTTAAGCGAATTGGAAGAGTTAAATAATTTAGTTCCGTTTTGTTTTGTCTTTCAATATCAATAAGGAGAAAGAAAACAATCAAATATAAAGGAATAATAAGTATCTGAATTACACCAATAATCAATCCAACTGCCGCTTTATAGACTACCAATGTGTCTTCTTTTAATGAATCCAGGCTATTTGAAAAAAAAATTGAAGATGATATACTAATCAAAAAAATAATAATCAAAATCCAAATAATTGGATGAAAAAGAATTGCTTTTATGAACTCATTTTTAAAATGATTTAAAACTTTTTTCATATCTATAGTATCTTTTTAAAGTTAAATAAAGCAAAACCAAAAAATACCAATAACCAAAAAATAGATAATATATAACCATTATATAGTTCACTTTCATTTAAAAACAAATGTTGCTTTTTTAAAATAAATTGAGGAGAATATGGAACAAAGATTAACCCAAAGTTAACAATTAAGCAAACTATGCTACCGGGTATTATCTTAAATTTAGAAATTAAGAAAACTGAAAAATTAATCAAAAAAACACTTAAGGATAAAGCCATTATCAATCCAAAATAAACAGAAAAGCTCTCTATAGAAAAATCCCATTGTTTTGAATAATATTCTGAAATATTGATAATGTTGTGAAAATAAAATATAGAAATAAAAAGAACGCTAAAGAAGAAGAGGAGAAAGAAAAAAATCAGTTTAACCAAAATAAATTTGAAACGCAAAATAGGAAGTAGCTTAATTTTTAAATTGAATTTAGACTTATTATCTACATCAACCAATAAAATTGTAACTAAAATCGAAGTTAAAATAAACCAAAGAAAGATATAAAAATTTGAACCTGAAAAAATAAAATCGTCAAAGGTTTTCCCTTCATTTGATGTTTTCCAGTAAGGAAAAACCTCAAATGCTTCTTTAAAAAATTTAAGCTGAAGTAACCAACCTAAAAAAATTTCCAAAATAACAAACAAAAACAATTTTGTGTTTTTGCTTTGTTTTAAAAGCTCATTTTCTAGATACTTTAACATTCAATGTAACGAATTATATATCTCATGGATATTTGTAGTTCCTTCAATTTGTTCTTTTTTTTGATTGAAAACTATTTCGCCTTTTTTGACAATCATAAAGCGAGTATAAATTTTTTCTAAGTCATTTAATCCATGACCCGTTATTAAAAAAGTTGAATTAAATTCTTTATTTAGAAAATTTATTGTTTTAATTATTTCATTCGTATTTTCTCTATCAATTGAATTGAACGGCTCATCCAAAATCAATAAATCTGGTTTATTTACAAAAGCCAATGCAATTGATAACCTTTGTTTTTGACCAGCAGAAAGTGTAGCCACTTTCTGGTCTGAAAATGAGCCTATATTAAATATTGATAAAATTTCCAAAATGCTTTGAAAATTGTTAGTGTAATAGTTCTTATAAATTTGAATATTTTGCCTTACTGTTAGATAGCCGTAAAAAGCATCAGGAAACAACATAAATCCGATTTTCTCTAATGCTTTAATTCTATTTGGAGATAATAAATTTATTCCTTGATAAACGCTTTCGCCTTTAGTATCTTTATCTACTCCAGATATGGCTTTTAAAAATGAACTCTTTCCTGCTCCATTTGAACCTGCAACACATACTATTTCACCCCTATTTAGGCTAATATCAAGCTTTTTGAGGATTATTTTACCTTTCTTTTCTAGTTCTATTCCTTTTGCAATCAACATATTTTATATAAAAAAACGATTAATATTTTAATCGTTTTTTTTGTTTTAATTAATAAAAAATCCACCAAGATGTATTTGAAGCGGGATTACTACATGAGGATGACTTAAATTCACCACCAGGAAAATAAACCGTTGTGATAGTACAGCTTGCTTGTGCAAATACTCCCAAAGGTATTGAAAGCAATAAAGCAATAACTACAAACCTTTTAAAATTCGCTACTTTTTTCATAAATTTACATTGTTTAATAGTTAAAAAATTAAATAAGCAAAGCTCCCATAGGCCGACCAAGATCTTCGGGGGCTTTGTTGTTTGTAAAGGTCTGAAAGGTTTTTGAAAGAAAAAATTGCAAAATGTTAATAAAAAAATTGCACTGCTGTGCTTAGTCTTCAGACCTATTCAAGTATTTTAAGCAAAAAAACTCTCAAACATTACCGGTCTGAAGACCGTTTGACACCTCTTCTTAGTCTGAAGACTAAGAAGAGCGGGGAAAACTATAAACAAACTTAATGCTTCTTAAAGAATCTTTCTCAACCTAATACTATGAGATGCACCTTCTAAAACAACATCTTCATTCGGATAAAAAACTGCAGAATATGGTTCTACAGAAAAAAGGTATTTTTTAAAATCAGTCTTATTTCCTGGAAATTTAAAATTAATGCCAGCAAATTCTTTTGAGCCGTGAAAAGTATTACCTAATTCTATTCCTACAAAAGAAGTTCCATCAACAATTATATCCGCTGAAATCTCTTTATTTAATGTTTTAAAATCAATAATTACCTTATTTGGAATTACCGACAAATCAAAATCTGAATATACGGGGGTAAAATTAATAACCTCCCATTTTCCATTTAGCTTTTTATTGATTGAGTTAGTCAAAGGCTTTGTATTAACCTTATCACATGATAATAAGCAAATTAATGAAAATAAAACGAACGCTTTCATATTTTTTTATTGAAGTTAATTATTAAAAACATTATAGTTATTCCAATTATGTCTAACATTTACTCTCACCTTATACGCACTTGCTGGGTTGAAATCGAATGTCTGCCAATTTTCGATTAAATTAATAGTAATTTGATGTTGCCATGCACCTAACCAACCATGTTTTAAAAAGAATTCACAATTAACATCCGAATCGGAATTATTTGCTGGTAATCTATATACACCTATATCGCTGTCATTGTCAACATAATAATCAAAATTAGCATAAGAAGGCTTAAATTTTGCTTTTTTATTTTCAAATACCTTAGATAATATTAAGGCACTTTGGGGGTCTTCAGAATATTTTTCCCCTAATTCTACCCAAAAATCCATCGATTCAGAATTTGAAATACTACCATCATTTTTTCCATTGGAGTGCGAAGTAAATTCTTTTAGTTTGTCCTTTTTCAATATACTTAATTCAAAATGTGAATTTTTTTTGAAATCATCAATTAAGTTTTTATCATATGAGCACAAATAAATAGTAATGTGGCTTTTTTTATTTGATGAATAAATTTTTTGCTCTTCAAATACAAATTGCTTTTCAGAATTTTTATATTCACTTAATAAATCAGGAACAATGTTCTCAACTTTTAAAGTAGATACAGCATTTGTTTCGGGCAAAAGTTTATCATTTTTACAACTTGATAAAAAACTAACGATAAAAAGAAATGCTAAAAACAAATTTCGTTTTTGAATTGACCAAAATACTTTTTTCATAAATTTACGTGTTTAATTTTGTTAAAAGATTAAATATCCAGAGCCCCCTTCGTCTGCCAAGATCTTCGGGGGCTTTGTTGTTTGTAAAGGTCGGTAAGGTTTCTGAGAAAAAAAATTGCCAAATGTTAATAAAAAAATTGCCAAATGTTCATTTGGGTTTTTTGCTTTTGTAATAATATTAGGCTTCGATTTTTTCTACATATTATTTGGCATGGGCTCTTTTACTTCTGATACGGCTCAGCTGTTGGGGGGTAACGTTTAAATAAGAGGCCAAAACTTTACTAGACACACGGTTTTGGATGTTGGGTTGCATTTTTTCAAAAACCTCTAAACGTTGTTCGGCATTTTTGATTCGGTGAAAAGCGTTTCGATGTTCGAGTTGTAAAAGATATTTCTCATATATTTTTATCATTACATAAGCCAAAGACGGCAATTCGGCAACGAGGCGTTCTAAGTCTTGTTTTATTATGTAAAATGCCTTAATGGGGCTTAATGCTTCAATATAACACGCTGAAGGTTTTTCTAAAAGGAAACTCTCTATTTGATATATCCACTCATTTTCGGCCAATATATGGTGGGTTAATGTTTTAGTGTCTGTGTCTGTGTCTGTGTCTGTGTCTGTGTCAAGATAAGAAAATTCTCTCAGAATGCCTTCATAGACATAATAAATCTTGTTGCAAATTTCTCCTTCGTTTAACAATAATGATTTGGTATCAAATGAAATAGGCACAAAAGCATTACTAATTTTCTTGACTTCGGCTTCATTGAAAATATTAAAACTTTTTATCAAATTGGTGATTATCATGTTTTTTTAATTATTTGGATATTGTGATGCTCAAAGATATACAAATAATCGGACGCTAAAATTTGCATAGAAAAAAAATTTCCAATTACATTTTTCTACCTTTTACATTTTGCCAATAAAATCTTTTATCTTTGCCCAAAGACCTAATTTACTCCCTTAAAATATGCTTTACTACCTTTTTAGCTATTTAGACCAAGCCTTTGATTTTCCGGGTGCGGGCGTGTTTCGTTATATCTCTTTTAGAGCTTCAGCAGCCACTATTTTATCCTTAATGATAGCCGCCATCTACGGCAAGCCCATCATCCGCAAGCTGCAAATGCTGCAGGTAGGCGAGAGCATCAGAGACTTAGGCCTAACGGGTCAGTTAGAGAAAAAAGGTACGCCAACCATGGGAGGCTTTATCATTTTAGCGTCATTGATGATTCCCGTATTATTGTTTGCAAAACTTGACAACGTTTACATCATCCTACTCATCGTGGCCACACTTTGGACTACCATGATAGGTTTTGCCGACGACTATATCAAGGTATTTAAAAAAGACAAAGAAGGCTTAAAAGGTACTTTCAAAATCATAGGCCAAGTAGGTTTGGGTCTAATAGTTGGTTTGACCTTGTATTTCAACAACAACGTGAAAATCAGGGAGTTTGGGGCTAATGGTTTCATGGACAAACACTCTTTGATAACCACAGTGCCGTTCTTAAAAAACAACATCTTAGATTACGACCTTCTTTCTTCTTACCTCCCAACTAGTTTGGCCTGGTTACCCTATGTTTTTATTTGTGTGTTTATCATAACAGCGGTATCCAACGCCGCCAACATTACGGACGGAATTGACGGCCTCGCTGCGGGTACTTCGGCTATTATCGGTCTTACTTTGGCGGTATTTGCGTATTTGTCTGGCAACAAAATATTTGCTGAATACCTGAATATCATGCTTATACCTAACTCAGGCGAAGTCGTAATATTTTGTGCGGCCTTTCTCGGTGCCTGCATAGGTTTCCTCTGGTACAACTCCTACCCTGCATCGGTTTTTATGGGCGACACAGGCAGCTTGATGCTCGGCAGCGTAATAGCTACCTTGGCTTTGATACTTAGAAAAGAACTCATGATTCCGCTTATGTGTGGGATATTTTTGGCAGAAAACATCTCTGTGATACTCCAAGTGGGTTATTTCAAATACCAAAAACGAAGAAAAGGGCTGGAGTTCGCTAAACAGAACCGTCTTTTGTTGATGTCTCCATTGCATCATCATTTCCAGAAAAAAGGCTATCACGAAGCTAAAATCGTGACGAGGTTTTGGATTGTGGCTATCGTGTTGGCGGTGATAAGCATCGTAACTTTAAAACTGCAATAAAAGTACCTGCTTAATAGTATTGTTTTTGAGGACAAACAGGCCTATATTTGAAATAAAAACTTCTTTAGCCTGAATTGAACCCTTATAAAATGATACGAATTTTAGTCTTTTCATTAATTTTTTCTTCATTTGCTTTGGCCCAAAAAAGGCCGATGTTGCATACCGACTATGACGGCTGGAATGCAATAACTGAAACAAAAATCACCCCTAACGGACACTGGGTAAGCTACATACTTAAGCCACAGGATGGAGATAGCAAATTGGTGTTTTACCCTTTGTTGGGCAATGCCATAGATTCCATAGAAAGAGCCTCAGATGTCTGGATTAGTCAAGATTCAAAATGGGCAGCATATAAAATTTCTCCTTCAAAAAAAACTACCAGAGATGCCAAAATGGCCAAGAAAAAGAAGGAAGAAATGCCCAAGGATAGTATTGGGATTCATAGCTTTGTTAGTTTCGAGAATATTAAGTTTTCAGACGTTAAAAGTTTTGTTTTTCCTGAAAAATCTACGGATTGGATAGCTTTTTTAAATTATCCTGATACCAAAAAAGACACATCAGTTTTAGCAAAAAAGAAAAAGAAAGAGTCTGAGGAAAATGGCAGTACGCTTAACGTTTATAGCTTAATTAACAATACTTTACGCAAGTTTCCTTATGTTTACAAATACCACTTTGACCTAACCGGAAATACTTTAATATTTGCAACTACTGGAAAAGACAGCACATTAAAAGAAGGCCTATATAGTTTCACTACTACAGATCAGGAACTTACGTTTTTAAGTCCAACAAAAGGTACCTTTAAACATTTTGCATCTGACGAAAGCGGCAAATATTTTGCTGCCATCTTAGACCCTGATACAACGAAAAAGGCATTGGTTAAAAACCCTACTTTAATGACTTGGACTTCGAAAAGTTTACCAAAAAATATTTGTGATTCTTCGAATAGTCTTAGCCCAAAATATCCTTTTGTGAGTGCCGACTTTGAGCCTGTATTCTCGAAAGACGGCGGGAAATTGTTTTTTGGAATAAATCAAAGAACGATAATAAAAGACACCAATAGATTAGATGAAGAAACGGTAAACCTAGATATCTGGAACTGGAAAGATAAGCGAACCATGCCGCAGCAGTTGGCTACCCTAAAAACCGACTTGAAGGAAAGTTTTTTGGCGGTTTATGCTATTGACAAAGAAAAAACGACGCAATTGGCTTCTGAAGAAATACCAAAAATAAAACTAAGCAAAGATGCTCAAGAGAACGAAGTTTTGGGCATTTCAAACGAAAAGTATGCTTATCAACATTGGTTTTTTAATCCGCCAACGGACCTTTATGCCATCTCTACCGAAAACGGACAAAAAACTCAGATTCTCGAAAATAAAAGAATAAGTAACGCTCAAATTTCGCCTGAAGGCAAATTCGTAATTTGGTATTCTGTACAAGACACTGCTTGGTACTCTTATCAAATCCGCAATAATAAAACCCATAAATTAACCGCTAGCACATTGTTTTCGGATTTGGCGGACGACGACCACCCTGACGAACCGAGCAGTTATGGTATGGCCGGTTTTACAAAAAACGACGATGAAGTTTGGCTCTATGATAAATATGATATTTGGGCCATAAATCCTTCAAAACCATCAGAATCAAAACGAATTACAAACGGAAGAGAAAACCAAATTAGCTACAGATACATTTCTCTCGACGAAAAAGAAACCCAAATAAACACGAAGCAAACATTGGTTTTGAGCATTTTTGATAACAAAACTAAAGAAAGTGGTTATGCGAAATTAAACTTGGGCGAAACAAATACGCCCGAAACTGTCCTCATTGACAAACTAAAATACAGTTCAAAAATAAACAAAGCCAAAGAAACCAATGACTTGGTGTTTACTGCCGAAAGTTTCGAGATTTTCCCAGATCTGCTGCACAGCAATGACTATGATTTTAAAACAGTAAAAAAAATAAGTGCCGCCAACCCACAACAAAACAATATCAAATGGGGAACAGCCGAGATGGTTTCTTACAAATCATTAGACAACAAGCCTTTAGAAGGAATACTCTACAAACCTGCCGACTTTGACCCAAGCAAAAAGTATCCGATGATTACTTATTTTTATGAAAAAATGTCGGATGGGATTTACAATTATATAGTTCCTCAGCCCGCCCGATCTAGCATAAATTTCAGCTTTTACACCAGCAATGGCTACTGCGTATTTGTGCCAGACATAGTATACAAAATAGGTTATCCTGGCCAAAGTGCTTATGACTGTATATTACCTGGAATAAAAACAGTGGTCGAAATGGGCTTTGTGGACAGCACCAGACTAGGCGTGCAGGGTCATAGTTGGGGAGGATATCAAATAGCTTGGTTGGTTACTAAAACCAATATTTTTAGAGCTGCCGAAGCAGGTGCACCCGTGGCCAATATGACGAGTGCCTACGGCGGTATCCGCTGGGAGTCGGGTTTTTCGAGGCAGGCACAATACGAAAGAACACAGTCAAGACTTGGAGCCACGCTTTGGGAAGATCCCAAAAAATACCTAGAAAACTCTCCGCTTTTTTATCTGCCAAATGTTAAAACTCCCGTGCTCATGATGCACAACGACGACGACGGAGCAGTGCCTTGGTACCAGGGAATAGAAATGTTTATGGGTTTAAAAAGGCTCGATAAACCTGTGTGGATGCTCAACTACAATGGCGAAAAACATGGGCTGATCCAAAGAAAAAACCGAATGGATTGGTCGCAGCGGATGTCGCAATATTTTGACTATTATCTCAAAGACGCCCCTCAGCCCGAGTGGATGAGCAGCGGCGTAAAAGCCACCGAAAAAACTTTAAACTATGGATTCAAACTCGACTAAATACGCTCAGATGGGCAATAAGCGGACTTTCAGAAAGAAGGTTTGGAGCACTTTGGACGTGAGATATTCTGAAAGAAAAGGTTTGAGTTTTATGTTTAATATCTCACTTTCGATTCTGATTTTTTTGAATACCATCGCTATAATCCTGAACACCATTCCTGATTTAGGTGAAACTTATCACCATTTTTTTCAAGATTTCGAATATTTTTCTGTAGCTATTTTTTCTGTAGAATATCTTTTACGTCTTTGGTCATGTGTTGAAAACAAAGGCCACAGCCATCCATTTTGGGGTAGATTGAGTTACATTTTCTCTTTTTGGGGTTTGGTAGATTTGCTGGCCATTGCACCGTTTTACTTGTCCGCCTTTGCTGCAGACTTTGGGTTTATAAGGATGTTGCGTCTGTTGCGTATTCTTCGTCTTTTCCGCATGAGCAGGTATTTTCATGCTTTCCGAATTATCAAAAACGTGCTTTACAGCAAGCGGGAAGAGCTTATTTTGTCTTTTTCGTTTATATTTTTCCTGATTATTTTCTCTAGTTCTTTGATGTATTATATAGAGCACCCTTACCAGCCAGAGGCTTTTACGAGTATTCCGGCGTCTATTTGGTGGGGTGTAAATACCATGACTACAGTAGGTTATGGGGATATGTATCCGATCACTTTACCTGGTAAAATCCTCGGGGCATTTGTGGCTATTACAGGTATTTCACTTTTTGCATTACCTGCGGGTATTATTGCCTCGGGATTTAACGAACATATCAGAGGTTACAAAAACGAACAAGGCAAAGTCAAGTGTCCATACTGCCAAGCGGAATATTTTTTGGCCGAGAAAAATATGCATCGGCATTGATGCCCAAGTTTTTGTCCCCGCAAACTTCACCTCCTCCGCCCAATTCACCAAAATTTAGCAATCATTTTTATTGCTAAAAATACAAGCATTGTATTGCCAATTATTTTGCCATATTTGAAGACGATTTAGAATTACTACTTATAAGAATTACAAAACCCTTGACAACGAGGGCATTAATGATGAAGCCAGCATCTGTTAGAACTATCGCCCACTTCGACCTCGACTCATTCTTTGTGTCGGTAGAGCGGCTCAAAAACCCCGAACTCCTCGGCAAGCCCGTAATAGTGGGTGGCATGAGCGATCGTGGCGTGGTGGCCGCATGCAGTTACGAGGCCCGAGCCTTTGGCGTAAGCTCGGCTATGCCAGGGAAAATGGCCCGCCGCCTCTGCCCCGATGCCATCTGGATACGTGGCGACTTTGAGAGCTACGCAAAACTCTCCAACGACGTCACCGAAATAATGGAAGGCAAACTGCCCCTACTAGAAAAAGCCTCCATCGACGAGTTTTACGCAGACTTTACAGGCATGGACAAGTACTTCGGAAGCTACCAATATGCCACCGAACTTCGTGAAAAAATCACCAAAGAAACTGGCCTCAGCATATCCTTTGGCATGAGTACCTGCAAAACCGTGTCGAAAGTGGCCACCAACGAGTCCAAGCCCAACGGCCATCGACTCATAAAAGTAGGCGAAGAACGCTCGTTTCTCAGCCCACTGCCTATACACAAAATGCCCATGATAGGCAAAGTTACGGGCCAACAATTACGCAATCTGGGTATCACGAGCATAGGTATGCTGGCCGAAATGCCCCGAAAGATGCTCGAAGCAGTATTGGGCAAAAGCGGCACAAGTCTTTGGGAAAAAGCCAATGGCATAGACACCAGCCCGGTAATACCCCACCACGACCAGAAGTCGATGTCGAAAGAGATGACCTTCGACAAAGACACTACCGACGTGAGCCTGCTGCGGTCTATCCTCGTAAAAATGACCGAAGAACTCTGCTACGACCTCCGCCGCAAAAACCGCTGCGTGGGGCAGCTATCCGTAAAAATCCGCTACTCTAATTTTGATACGCACCTGCGGCAGTTGAGCGTAAGCTACACCGCCAACGACCACGACCTACAAGAAAAAGCCCTAGAGATATTCGAAAAACTCTACGACCGCCGCCTGCTCATACGGCTCATAGGCGTGAAGTTTAGCAAGCTCGTGCCGGGTTTCAGCCAGATACAGCTCTTCGACCAGTCTGCACACATGGCCGACCTCTACCAAGCCATGGACCGCATCCGCCACAAGCACGGCATCAAAGCCGTGGGCAAGGTGTTCGGCATGCAGCTCTACGAACGCCGCAAAGAAATACGTGTAGAGGGCTCCGGCCTACCTGCGGAGAAACTGAAACGGATGTATCAGTGATAATGTGGTAATTCGGTAATTGGTTAATTACAGAACGAGGGCCTGTTTGGAAAAGAGGTAAAGTTGGTGAGGACACAAACTTTGGCGGTGGCGTGAAGTTGGTAGCAACCGGTCAGATCAAAGGCCGAACCCGAAAAGAGGTAAAGTTTGTGAAGACGGAAACTTTGACAGTCAAACACAAACCATATTAGCACAAAAATTCATGAGAAAATAAATCATAGCAGCACAAAAGTTTGTAAGGACACAAACTATAGCGGACGAACACAAAGGCAGTACAAAAGTTTGTGAGGACACAAACTTTGGCGGAGAAGCACAAACTTTGGAGGAAGCAACACCAAATCAAACTTCACCACCAAAGTTTAGTAATAATATTGAAAAATCATTCGTTTCTTTCGATATTTACATTTTGAAAAAAACAATGTTCTCAGATGAAAAAAAACGTCCTTTTAAGTCTAACTTTAGCAGTTGTAGTATTCGCTTGTAACAACAACAAAACAGAGACTTCTGAAACCACAGAAGCAACAGCCAACACTCCACAATTAAACTATAGCGTAGTAGGTAGTTATCCTCATGATGTTCAATCATTTACCGAAGGGCTTTATATTAAAAACGGCCAAATATTTGAAAGTACGGGCTCTCCAGAAGAGTTAGAGTTTACACAATCTCACTTCGGAATAGTAGATACCACAACCGGTAAAATCAACGTAAAAGCCTCCCTAGACCGTAACAAATACTTTGGAGAAGGCATAGTGGAAAAGGACGGCAGGATATTCCAGCTTACTTACAAAGCCCAAACATGCTTTGTTTATGACGCCAAAACTTTCAAAAAAGTAGCAGAATACCCCTACGCAAATCCCGAAGGATGGGGAATGACAGATGACGGTCAACTTATCATCATGAGTGATGGCACAAGTGCTTTGTCATTTATGAAACCTGCAGATTTTTGGAAAATCAGAGAGCTCAATGTACGTGAAAATGGCTATGCAGTAGATAAACTTAACGAACTTGAGTTTGTAGATGGCTTTGTCTACGCCAATATTTGGACTACCAACCAAATCGTAAAAATTGATGTAAACACAGGTAATGTGGTAGCCAAAGTAGACTTGGGACAATTGTACCAAGACAGCCAAAGAATAAATCCTAACCTGATGGAAATGAATGGAATAGCCTACGACAGAGAGAAAGACGAATTTTTGATAACAGGTAAACTGTGGCCAAAAATCTACAGAATAAAATTTCTTTAAAATTGATCATATTTAAGTATTTTGTCCACTCATATACCGTATTTAACCATTTTAATGGGTAAATACGGTATGTTTTTATATTTTTGAATATCAATAAACTAACCCAATATCATGAAAAAACTCTTTATTCTGTTTCTAATAGCTGCCAACGTAACAGTATTTTCTCAAACCAAACAACAAGTAATAAACGATATCCAAAAAAGGCAGGCGGAATATAGCTCCATAGCAATGGACATCTGGAAGTATGCTGAAGTAGGTTACCAAGAATACAAAAGTTCGGAGTTGCTTCAGCAAACACTAAAAAAAGAAGGCTTTAGTGTAACAGCTGGAGTTGCCGAAATCCCAACGGCATTTGTGGCAACTTTTGGCTCAGGCAAACCGGTAATTGGTATTTTAGGTGAGTTTGATGCACTGCCAGGCTTATCGCAAGCAGCCAAACCTGAAAAAGAATCATTGAACGGCGTAGCTGGTCACGCATGTGGTCATCATTTGTTTGGCGTTGGATCTGCCGCAGCTGCCATAGCCGTAAAAGACTGGATGAAAAAAACAGGACAAAAAGGCACCGTAAAGTTTTACGGAACACCAGCAGAAGAAGGAGGATCGGGCAAGGTTTACATGGTAAGAGATGGGCTTTTTAATGGTGTCGATGTGGTATTGCACTGGCATCCAGGCTCTGGGAACTCAGCAAATGCCTCAAGTTCATTAGCCAACAAATCTGGAAAGTTTAGGTTTTATGGCCGCTCGGCACACGCTGCCGCTTCTCCAGAAAATGGCCGCTCAGCACTTGATGGCGTAGAAGCCATGACACACATGATAAACATGATGCGGGAGCATGTGCAAGAAGACTCGAGAATTCATTATGTTATAACAAGTGGAGGCAAAGCACCAAATGTAGTGCCTGATTTTGCAGAATTGTATTTATATGTGCGTCATCCAAACCGTACCAATGTAAAAGAAATGTGGGAATGGATGGAAAACATTGCACAAGGAGCAGCACAAGGTACAGGAACTCGAGTTGAATCAGAAGTATTAGGTGGTGTATATGAATTGTTACCCAACGAAACACTTGCTAAAGTAATGCACAGCAACATGAATAAAGTTGGTGGCTATGTTTTAACGCCAGAAGAGGTAGCGTTTGCAAATAAAATATTACCAACGCCAGGAATGTTTAAAAGCACTCTCGATGCTACCAACACGATTGAAGAACTCAAACTTGAAAGTTCGGCAAATGGAGGCTCAACAGACGTAGGCGATGTAAGCTGGGCTGTACCAACGGTTGGTTGCCGCACAGCCACATGGGTTCCTGGGACTCCTGCCCATAGCTGGCAAGCAGTAGCTGCTGGTGGAACTAACATAGGCGTAAAAGGCATGATGATAGCTGCCAAAACTATCGCTTTGAGTGCCATTGATTTGTTCCAAAACCAAGAGCTTATTGACAAAGCGACGGTAGAGTTTAAAGCTAAAACAGGGGGAGATTTTAAGTATGAGTCGCTTTTGGGTGACAGAAAACCTGCCTTGAACTATAGAAATTAACTTCCCCAAAAGTTAAAAAAACTAAGACTGTCAATACGCTTGACAGTCTTTTTTTATAGAATTATTTCAAAAATCAGTCAATAAACAATCGGTTTGAATCTTAAAAAATTCCATATAAAAATCGTATTTTTGCAGAAAAAATAAAAGAAAGAATTGGAACCCAACACCGACTATCATATCCCAGTAATGCTCCGCGAATGTCTCGAAGGTTTGGCTATCAACCCTGAAGGCATTTATGTGGATGTTACTTTTGGTGGAGGTGGACATACTCGGGCCATTTTAGAAAAACTTACTACAGGCCATCTTTATAGTTTTGACCAAGATGCTGACGCTAAAGCAGAATCTCTAAAAATTGACTCCCCAAATTTTACTTTTATCAACGCCAACTTCAGAAACATCGCCAAATACCTGAAAGTATACGGTGTGAAACAAGTGGATGGAATTCTGGCAGATTTAGGTATTTCATCTCATCAAATAGATACACCTGAGCGTGGTTTTTCCACTCGCTTTGACGCCGATCTTGACATGCGGATGAATACCGAAACTGGTCAAACCGCCGCCGAAATTGTTAACGAATATTCTGCTGAAGATCTGCACAAGATATTCGGCATGTATGGCGAACTAAAAAACGCCAAAAGTGTAGCACATGCTATAGCCAATGCTAGAAATGCCAAAACCATAGAAACTATAAATGACTTAAAAATCGCATTGAAAAGTTTTGCCCCGAGAGGAAAAGAAAACAAATTTTTTGCTCAGGTATTTCAGGCATTAAGAATAGAAGTCAACGAAGAACTGAAGGTTTTAGAGGAGTTTTTAATACAAACCCCTGAACTTTTGGCACCAAATGGCAGACTAGTGGTGATGTCTTATCATTCTCTAGAAGACCGTCCAGTGAAGAATTTTATCAGAAGTGGGAAGTTTTTTGGAGAGGTAGAAAAAGACTTATTTGGAAACGAAATTAAGCCTCTACAATCTATTACCAGAAAACCTGTAGAAGCCGACGAAGCTGAACTTCAAAGAAATCCAAGGGCAAGAAGTGCCAAGTTGAGAATAGCAGAAAAATCAGCGTAAAAAATTCCGTTTATAGCAAGGACTTAAATTTTTTAAAAAACATTGAGACGTTTTAAGGAAATTATTGTATAATTTTGAATAGTGCTTCCCATAAAAAAGAATTAAAATGTCTCAGAACCGATCAAGAAAAAGAGTGGAACCTAAGAGGTCCAGGTCTTTTAACTTCAACCTAATAGAACCCCTCTCCAAGTGGGTTAATCAAAAATTAGAATTAGACGAACGTCTATCGCCTGGTACTTTACGCAAGGTGCTATGGATTGGTTTAATGGTGACAATCTACATATTTTTTCAGCATAATTTTGATAGTCTCATCAGAAAACTCGATAGAGCTGATAGGCAAGTAAATGAGCAAAGGGCCTCCTTTATCTCTCATAAATCTCGGTATTTGTATGCAAGCAAACAGTCAGAGATCGAGAAAAAACTTCAGGACAGAGGATTTGAAAAAAATGCTCAGGCTCCTATCAAAATTGCTATTAAAAACCTCTAATAAATCCAAGAAATGTCTGATAAAAGTGTAATAAAAGAACAGATTAAAAGCCGTTCGCAATGGACGATTTTTATATTAGGTATGATTGGTATAGCTATTATAGCAAAAATCCTTTATCTACAAACTACCAAAAAGAAAGAGTTGATGGCTTTGGTGGTCGACATCCAAAAAAAAGAAAGGGTAATTGACGCTACGAGAGGCAATATTTATGCTTCGGATGGCGAGAGTATACTTGCAACCTCTATTCCTCGCTATCAGGTTATTTTAGATCCATTTCAAGCAAAAAAAGACCTTTTTGAGAGTAGTTTAGACTCTGTTTCGTTGTTGCTTTCAGAATATTTTAAAGACTATAGCTATCTAGAATATAAAGAAAAAATATCTAAAGCTAGAAAAGCCAAATCAAGGTATATGCCAATCGGCGGTAATAAAAAACTAGACCATATAGAAAAAGAAAAAATAGCAAAGTTTCCATTGTTTAGAGAAGGGCCTAATAAAGGCGGCGGACGGTTTGAAATCCACAGATATAGGTTTTTGCCTTTTAATAATTTGGCGATGAGAACCATAGGGAAACTTGACACTAAAACAAAAAAAATAGGAGATTTCGGCATTGAGGCGAGCTTTGAAAACTACCTTCAAGGCAAGGATGGAAAAGGCTTTTACGAAAGACTAGCTGGCGGGTATTCAAAACCCGTAGATTTAGAATCAGACATAAACGCTGAACCTGGACTTGATGTGGTTACTACCTTGGATGTGAATTTCCAAGATATTATAGAGAGCTCGCTAAGGGCTCAGGTTTACAAAACCCAAGCAAAATATGGTACTGCCGTAGTAATGGAAATAGCGACTGGTCAAATAAAAGCCATCGCTAACTTAACTAGGAAAGTTAACAATGAAGGTGTAATATCCTACATAGAAGATCAAAACTATGCTGTGAAAGAAGGGACAGATCCTGGGTCAACTTTTAAGCTTGCATCTATGGTTGCATTGCTTGAAAAAGCAAATCTCAAGAATTCCGATTTTGGGGTAGATTGCCCTGGAGAAATTAAACACAATGGCCTTTCTTTTACTTGCTCCCACGAGCATGGCACGTTAACAGTTCAGCAAATATTCGAACAGTCATGTAATATTGGCATTTATAGTTTAATGAAAAAACACTTTGGCTTCTCTTCAGCCGATGCTTACTTCAATTATCTGCGAGACTTCAAACTTGACAAACCTTCAGGTTTTCAACTAAAAGGTGAACCCTATCCTGTCTTAAAAAATGCCAAAAGTGCTACTTTTAGCGGAACTACTGTGCCATGGATGTCAATAGGTTATGAGTCAAGAATTACACCAATACAAATGCTGACATTTTATAATGCCATAGCAAACAATGGTCAGTGGATTCAACCCATGATAGTAAAAGAAATACGAAAAGGTACCAAAACTTTAGAGCGATTTGAAGCTAACAGAATTTCTGACCCTATATGTTCGATAGCTACCATCCAAAAAGTAAAACAAATGATGGAAGGTGTAGTACAAAATGGAACTGCAAAAAACGTAAATGGCGGTAATTGCCAAATAGCTGGTAAAACTGGGACCTCACAAAAAAGAGTAAACGGGAATTATAAAAAAGGCATTTACTATACTTCGTTTATTGGATATTTTCCTGCCAATCAACCAAAATATAGCTGTATAGTAGTTATAGATGAACCAGTAGGAGCTAATATATATGCAGCGGATGTTTGTGCCCCAGTATTCAAAAACATTGCAGATAAGATATTTGCCTACGACATATCTATGCACCCAAGGTTAGTATTGCAAAGCAATGTTCAGAAACTTGCCGAAAAACAAAGTGCAGGAAAAATAACTGATCAAAAAATTATAGCTCAAACTCTAGGTATTAATAATCAGCCAGATGGAGATGGATACTCCCAGCCCAAAGTTCTAAAAAGGGACTCTGTAACATGGCAGCTGAAAAATATGGAAAAAGATATTAGTCAAATCCGTGGGTTAACACTTAAAGATGCCTTGCCCATTCTTGAAAACCAAGGATTTAGAGTGAAATATTCTGGCTTTGGTAAAGTAAGAGACTATTCTATAGAAAGCAAAAATGTCGTAGCTTTGGTGCTGAAATAACCCATTAGGCCAGATGTATACTACAGAGCTGTTTGAAAAATACGAGAATTTCAAAGAAAAAACCCTGAGCAAAAGGCGATTTAAACATAAAGATATCCTTCCGTTAATAGAAAAGTTAAAGTTTTCGAAAGAGGAGGTAGGAAGGTCTTTTGAAGGAAGAAAAATCCAGAAAGTAAAGATTGGGAATGGCCCAAGGAAAATATTGCTTTGGTCACAAATGCATGGCAACGAGGCCACAGCAACGATGGCCATTTTTGATATTTTTAATTTCTTTGAATCAAAAAATGACGGATTCGATAAATTCAAAAGTTACATTCTTCAAAACCTAGAGTTACACTTTGTGCCCATGCTCAATCCTGATGGAGCCGAAAGATTTATAAGACGAACCGCACAAGGCATAGACATGAACCGAGATGCCTTGGCACTGAAATGCCCAGAAAGTAAAATCTTGAAAGACCTTGTGGAAAGCCTAAAGCCTGAGTTTTCATTTAACCTTCACGATCAAAACACAAGATACTCGGCTGGAAAAAGCCCTAAACAGGCTAGTATTTCGTTCTTAGCAACTGCCTATAATGAAGATTGCGATTGGAACGAAAACCGCATAAAAGCAAGACAAACTATAAGTGCAATGAACGAAGTGCTTCAAGAGTTTATTCCTAATGGTATAGGAAGGTTTTCAGATGAGTTTGAGCCCAGAGCTTTTGGTGATAATATTCAAAAATGGGGAAGTAGTCTAATTTTAATAGAGTCTGGAGGTTTTCCAAATGACCCCGAAAAACAGTTTTTGAGAAAATTAAATTTTGTGACTATTCTTAGTGGTTTGTATAGTATTGCTGCTAATTCCATCTTAGAATATTCGCTATCAGATTACCTCACTATTCCACAAAATGAAAAATACCTTTTTGATTTAAAAATACTCAATGCTACAATGCTTAAAAATGAAAAAGCATATACCGTGGAGGTCGGTATCAATATAGAAGAAAAAAATATTGCTCAAGCAAGCGATTTCATAAATACCAGCGTTATAGATGACATAGGTGATCTTTCTGTTTTTTGGGGAATTCAAACTTTAGATGCTAATGGAGGAGTTTTAAAGCCCATTAGCGAATATCCCGAAATAATTGAAAAACATAAATTGGCGAAGTATCCTGAAGAGGTATTAGAAGGTGAATCGGCAAGTTTTGTCTTAGATTTAGGCGAAAAACAAATCTTGATTCTAAACGGAAGCATAGTAGCATAAACCATTGAATATATTGAAAGTAAATTTGTTTGATAGTTCTTTTAAAACCCTCGTAATTATACTTATAAGTGTTGTTTCTGCTCTCAGTCAGGAAAAATCCGTCTATGGGAAAGTTATAGATAATGTTACCCAAAAAGGAATCAATACACTGAATATATTAAATATTCGGACAGGACAGGTTGTAGCAACAAATGAAAAAGGAGATTTTTATACAAGAGCCGCAGTTGGCGACTCTATCATAATAACGAGTTTTGGATATGAAAGGAAAGGTATAAAATGGGATGGGATAAATAAAAATCCAGTAATTGCTGTTAAACTCCAACCGTTTATGTTGCAAGAATTGGTAGTAAGGGACAAAAAACTAAGCGATATACACAAGGAAATCCAAGATTTTTTAGCAAATCCAAATGATTCCAAAGCTATCAGAAATGAGCTATTAAAAAGTATGCTAAATACCAACACGACCCAGCCAGGGATTGGGATTTCTATCGATGCTCTTTACCAAATGTTTAGTAAAGAAGGCAAAATGAACAGAAAACTAGCAGATATGCAGTTTCAAGATGCAAAAAGCTTTTATGCCGATCTAAAATACAACAAACAAGTAGTAGCACAAATCACCCACTTAGGGCCCGAAGATCTTGATGATTTTATGGAATTCTGTAAACCGACACAAGATTTTATCCTTCATGCTACTGACTATGAACTTACCTTTAAAGTCTTAAGTTGTGTAGGGGAGTTTCGTAATTCTAGAATAATTAGAAGATTGAGGTAGTTGTTTGTTTTCATTATATCAGAATGGAATAATTTTTGTTATAGTAGATTTTAGTTTTAACTATAAAATCTATTTAAATGAAAACAACTTTCTATTTGTGTATTTTATTGACTTTAATTCAATTTAAAATTTCCGCTCAAAAAGGTATTTTGGAGTATAAATCAGGAGAAAAACTAGAAGTAGAAATATTATTACCTAAGAAGTTTTTTGGGTCAATAGTAGATTGGTACGGTATGGAAAATAGTATTCATTTTGTTGATTTAAATTCAAATGAAAGCATAAAAGGGAAAGCAAATGATATTTCTTTTTTTGAGTTTGAATATAATGGAGTTAAGAAAAAATATGTTTCTCTATTGTATCAGTATAACTTTTTAAATAAAAAACTAGGGAAAAACCTTTTTGGAATCGTTATAGAAGATGGTTTTATAGAAACTCTTCAAATTAAAGGTAAACGAAATTCGTGGGTTGCGGAAAATGGCCCCAATCGTTCTTCACCAGGAAGTTGGAGAACTACAAACTATAAATTTTTGGCTTTTAGAAAAAAAACAGGAGAGGTATTTTTCTCAAGCTTTAAATTTAAAAAAAGCTGGTCTGAATTTACGTCCGATTGTCCTTCAGTTTCAGAAAAGGTTTCAAATGGTCAGTATTCAGTAATTAAATATAGGGAAATAGTAAGAGATTATAACAGTAGCTGTGGAAACTCTAAATGAAATTTTCATTAATTTTTATCCTAAAAAAAGAGTCAGACTGGAACAAGTTTGAGCGAATTGTATATGTACATTATAGTTGCAAATAATATTTAGTTCTAAAAATAGCCTCAAATTAAGATTTGAGGTTTTTTTATGCACAAAACACAAAAAAGCCCCAGAAATCCGGGGCTTACGTTTATAAAGAAAAGGTTTATTATTGTTTTTAAGAATATGAGTTCAGCATAACTGGCATCACAAGCATCAAAATATCTTCGTTTTCTTCTTTGTCAGAAGGTATTATCAAACCTGCTCTGTTTGGTAGCGAAAGCTCCATTGTGATTGTCGCCGAGCTAATATTTCCTAACATTTCAGCTAAAAACTTAGCATTGAAGCCTATTTCCATATCTTCACCTACATATTCACAAGCTATTTTCTCAACTGCCTCATTTGAGTAGTCTAAATCTTCCGCAGAGATAGTCAACTCATCAGCTGTAATTTTAAGTCTGATTTGATGTGTAGTTTTGTTTGAGAATATAGCGATCCTTTTCAAAGAACTCAAAAATTTGGATCTTTCAACCGTCATTTTGTGAGGGTTCGCTTTCGGAATCACATTTTCATAATCTGGATAACGCTCATCTATCAATCTACAAATCAATTTGATGTTGCCAAAGCTAAAGAAAGCATTGGAATTGCTAAACTCAGTTACAACTGGAACGCTATTTGAAGGCAACGAAATCTTGATAAGGTTCAATGCCTTGCGAGGCAAAATCATTGTAGTAGGCGTAGAAGACTTGATATCTTCTCTTCTGTATCTTATCAATCTATGTCCATCTGTAGCTACAAAAGTGGTGCTTTCTTCCTGAATATCGATATAGACACCCGTCATTGCAGGTCTTAAGTCATCTGTACTCGTAGCAAAAAGCGTATTGTTGATAGCAGAAGCTAAAATATGCGAATCTAACTCAATATTGAAGTTTTTGTTTACTTGAGGTGGTTTTGGGAAATCCATTGGATTTTCTCCAGCTATTTTAAACCTACCATTTGATGTGATAATTTCAACTCCAAAGGTATCACTGTTTACGTTTACACTAATAGGTTGCTCAGGTAAACTCTTCAGCGTATCCATCAATAATTTGGCTGGTATTGCTACCGAAACTTTATCACTAGAGTCTACCAAAAAATCAGCAACCATTACTGTCTGCATATCAGAAGCTGTAACTACTAAATTGGTACCATCGAGCTCAAAAAGGAAATTTTCAAGAATTGGGACTAGTGGATTTGGGGCTATCACGCCACTTATATTTGAAAGATTCTTAACTAATTCTGATGACGAAACGACAAACTTCATGTTGTTTTGTTTTATAAGATAATATGGTTAAAACTAATTAAAATCAAATTTAGTAAATGGCCTTTTATTTAATAATCAACGATTTAAATTTTTGAATCTAAACGATTAAATAGGACTTTGTATGTTTTCACCTAAATTTTATGCAAAAATACCTAAAAATCTGATTATTTTATGCAAAAAACAAATTTAAAATACGTCAGATTGAATCTTCTCTCTCTTGGTTTTCAATTCAGTTTTTAGTTCCGAAGCTTCTTTTAGATATCCCATCGACTCTAACTTATTTATACCATCTTGAGCATATTCAAATTCTGAAATTGCAATAGCTTTTTTTACAAGCGTTTTTAAAAGTAAAGATGAGGTAGAATTGACATCTGCAGCATAAAAAACAACATTATACGCCTCTAAATCTTTATTTTTTGCACTCAACATGTCTGATATGTTTTTAATCAAAAATGCATTAAAAGGAGCTTTATTTATTGCTTCTTTATAATTATTTTCATTTAATCCAACACTTAAATTCTGGGCCTGTTTTTCTAAATCTACCTTCATTTTTGACTGTAAATTGGCATTTTCTAATAATGCTACAGAACTTAAATCTCCCGCCATTCTTAGTCTTTCGATGGCCTTATCTGCAATGCCTTCTTTCATCATCCACAGACCTAAATTTTGGTTGTAAATCAACTTGTTTTTTGTATTAGCTTCAGCCAAGGCATAAAGTTGTTTTATACCTTCCGCTTTCGACTGACGATAGTATTGCTGCTCAGCAAATACCCAGCTTAAAGACTCAAATAGTTGCTCATTATAGCTGTTTTTCTGAAGACTCATTAATGCTTTGGCATCTATTTTGGTCTTATTTTCAGTTTTAGGATTGCTGATGGCATTAAACAAAAACGCCGCTCGACTCATATCTAAAGCAGAATCTTTTGTTAGTTCAAAATCAGCAAAAGTGTTTTCTTTTTCAAGTATCCTGTCAATAGCAAACCTATTGGCTTTCAAACTATTATAATTCAAATTTTCAGAAAGATTTGTCATCTCTTGCAGTTTTTCAAGTTTGGCATTTTCAATCAGAAAAGCTAAGAAGTTTGTATTTTCTGTCTCACATTTATCGCAAGCTTTTAGTGCTATATCCAAATTTATCAAGACACTATCGGTCAAATTTGATTTTCCTTGCAAATAAGCCAGATTGGTCAACAATTGATTGTTTTTTGGAAAAGTCTTTAGGCCATTTTGCAAAGCAAAGAGTGCATCAAAATACATATTTTCGTTTTCGAGACTAGCACTCAAACCAGCAAAAGCATAAGGGCTGGGTTTCTGAGAAATGGTTTGATTAAAGAAAAAAGCCGCATTTATTTTGTCGTTTTGACTCAAAGCCAAAGATGCTAAGGAAATGTTGGCTTTGTGATTGTAAAGTTCGAAATGCGTAGATTTTTTATAAAAAGTTTCGGCAGTTTTAAGGTCGCCTTCTTTTAAATAAAAATCAGCGATTGTATTATTTATACCTGCAAGGGCTTGATTATAAGCGTAAAAGTTTTTGTATGAAAATAAAAACAAAACTAAGAATACTGCTATTGTCCTAGCATAGACCAATTTATTAAATGGGGCTTTATACAGCACTTTGTGGACTTCTAAACCTTGTTTGAGAAGCTGAATATAATTTATGAGAACATAAACTACAAAACTCAAACCCATTGTGAGTTGTGTAATACTAATATAATCCTCCGCAACCTCTATGAGGGGGTCATTGCCTGTTGCAAAAATAAATGCAATAGTGGAGCAAGAAATAATAGCAAAGCCAAGATATAGCCAAACACCACTTCTTTGAAAACTAAATACTTCTTTTTGGTCAACATATTGTCGGAATCCCCAAAGACCTAGTATTACGCTAAGAACAAAAATAAAAATGGGTGCTAGCACAAATGAGCTTTTTTCAATAGCTTTTGAGTTTTCTAGATAAACCAATAAAATGTTCACTAAAAATATACCAGAAATAAGAAGAAACTGAGGTAATGAACTTTTGCCTTTTTGAGAATTTTTTGAGACCAACCAAACCAAGCCAGCTACGATTTCGTGTGAAACCATAAAAATAAAAATAGCTGTAATAAGCATGAAGCCAACTAAACCATAAGCTGCCAAAGAAAGTAATGGTTGGTTAATGGCAGAAAAAAAATAGGCTCCTATAATTAATAAAGCCCAAAGCAAAAGCCAAAAAATAAGGTTTTTGCTGGTATCGATTTTTTGTCCGAAATTATTGAAATAATAGTATAAACCTCCAGATAATACAAAAGTGACCAAAAATGGCCAGTTAGAATTGCTTAAAAAGACACTTTCAGATCGTAAACCGATGAGAATCCCTCCTAAAACTAAGGCTCCAATCAGGAAGCTAATGCCCTTTAACCGAGCAAAACCAATTAACAAAAAAGACAAACCTACAAAAGAACCTCCTAAAAGTATATAAAATGGAAGGCTGTTGACAATCACCAAAGAAGGCATATATCGCTCTTTGATGTACCAAACAGGGGTAGATGCCGAAAACTTGAACTCGTCGTAATAAAACGAGTTGGAAGAAATTATTTTTTCATGAAGTTCGCTTAATACATTCCAGTGAATGATATTCTCTAGGCCGATGTTCCATGCGTAGAGGCTGAAAGTAATTAAAAATATAACTATAAATAAGCCAAAAAACAAAGGCCATTTTTCTTTGTTGTGCCAGATTCTCCAAAAACTCAAATGATTGTTCATATTATTCAAAAGGTCCTTATTTTAATATTTTTTCTAAAGATTAGATTATTTGCCCTAAACTAAACAGCATCGAAAAGGTAAAAAGTGTATATTTGCCAAATTTTTCTTAAAATTCATTGACCCAGGATGACTATTCACAAAGAAGGTAAAGGCACTTTAATTGTTTCTATTTTGACTCTAGGAGTTGTTTTCAGCGTTTTGAAATACTTCACTCCAGATCAAAACATATTCCATATTTTACTATTTGTAGTATGCCTTGGACTTTTCTTTTTGGTATTACAATTTTTTCGCAAACCTACGAGAAAAACAGCAATAAACCCAAAACACATAATAGCTCCGGCTGACGGCAAAGTCGTAGTAATAGAAGAAGTTATAGAAACTGAATACCTTAAAGACAAAAGAATCCAGGTCTCTATTTTTATGTCTCCTCTAAATGTTCACATAAACTTTAACCCTCTTTCGGGTGTAATATCCTATTTCAAATACCACGCAGGCAAGTATTTGGTTGCATGGCATCCAAAAAGCAGTACTGAAAATGAGCGTACAACAATTGTGACAAAACACCCTAATGGCACTGAAATACTTTTCCGACAAATAGCTGGAGCCATGGCCAGAAGAATCTGCTGGTATGTAAAAGAAGGCCAAACAGTAACCCAAGGCGAAGAATTTGGCTTTATCAAATTCGGCTCAAGAATTGACATTTATTTGCCTTTGGATGCTAAAATCTTGGTTAATCTTGAAGATAGACCTGTTGGTGGAGAAACTGTTATCGCAGAACTAGCGTAGAGCGATTTTTCAAATCGATTTCTTAAAAAAACCTACATATTGAGCTAAGTTCAGCTATTCATTTGATGATTTTTCAAACGAAGTTCCTTTGTTTTGTTTTCTATAGAATACAAAATGTCCTAAAAATCGTATTGTATTCGAAACAAAAAATACTAAAATTGTTTTGACTTTAGAGCAAAAAAATGAATCTTTGTAAATAATTGAGAACAAATCATGGAAAAACTATTCTCTTTTCAAAACAGCTTGTTAAGAAATATTAATCTGAATTTCAAAAGGTACTTGTATAACAATATCAATTTTGAAAATAGAATGATTGGTATAAAGGGAATTCGAGGTGTTGGAAAAACTACATTAATGCTTCAGTATTTGAAAACTCAAAACTTGGAGACATCGCTCTATGTGACGTTAGACCATCCATATTTTTATCAAAATGATTTATTATCAACTGCTGAAGAATGGAATAAACTAGGCGGCACTTTATTGATAATAGATGAAGTACATAAATACAAAAACTGGTCACAGGAATTAAAAAATATTTATGACGGCTTACCAAAAATGAAAATTATATTTTCTGCATCTTCAGCATTAGATATTTACAGAGGAGAAGCCGACTTAAGTAGAAGGGTATTGACTTATTACCTTCATGGTTTGTCTTTTAGAGAATATTTGGCATTTAACAGAATAGCGGAATTACCATCAGTAGAATTGTCTGAAATTGTGCAAAATCACGTAAAAATAGCCATGTCCACGTTGGATATCTTGAAGCATCCTCTAATTCAATTCAAAAATTATTTAAAATATGGCTACCTGCCAATCGCAAATAAGATTTCAAGTCAAAGTCAAGAAGATGAATACCTTACCAAGATTTTTCAAATAATTGATGCCACATTAGCTTATGACATGGCATTTATAAACGAATACTCTGTTATACATCAAACTAAAATAAAAAAACTATTATCAATTTTAGCAGACTCCGTACCATATGTTCCAAATACATCTGAACTAGCAGCCAAGCTTGAATTGAGCAGAAATACGCTATTAATGTTTTTGGAGCATTTGCAAAAAGCCGCTTTGATAAACAACATTTCCAAAATTGGTAAAGGGACATCAACTCTTCAAAAACCAGACAAAATATTGCTTGAAAACACAAACTTTAGTTATGCTCTTACCCGAAATCCAGTTGAAGGAACATTAAGAGAGACATTTTTCATAAATCAAGTGAAAAATATGAACCTAAAGGCAGAATTAGCAGAACAAGGAGATTTTGTTGTTGATGGAAAATATACATTTGAAGTTGGAGGCAAAAGTAAAAAGCAGAAACAAGTAGAAGGGGTACCTAATTCATATATTGTAAAAGACAATATTGAAGTTGGATACGGAAAAAATATTCCACTTTGGTTATTTGGTCTAATGCAATGAATTTTGATTAACAAATTCGAAGCATACGTAAAATCGCTCTACTTTTTTGCCATGAAATAAAAACCAATTGTGGCTGAAAGGGCGATTCCTCCAAGTGTAATAATCAATGCATCATAGCCCAAAAGGGCGATTACTTGCGTTCCTAAAAGTGGAGAAATAATCTGTGCTATTGGCCAAGACATGGAATATACCGCTGAATATTGACCAAGATTATGACCTTTGGCTCTTTCTAAAGAGAAAGTATTCATAAAAGGCAGAGCGAAGATTTCAGAAAAAGTACCGAAAGTAATTCCAATAAGCAACCATCCAAAACTTCTCAAATAATAGTACATGAAATAGTTTATTACTAGAAGCACACACCCAAAAAATATAAATTGCATTTTTGTGTATTTCTTCTCCAACTTATATATCAAAATCATTTCAACAGCAGCCACCAATAGGCCATTTAGGCCCATTAAAAGTCCGATTTGTTGTTCATCAATATTGCAGGCTTCTTTATAAAAAACTGGCAAAACAGTAAAAAGTGGAGAAAAAGACATCACATAAATAGTCGATAATCCCACAAAAATCAGAAAATAGGTATCTCGCCAAGGAGAATCTTTTTTGTTAAGAGCTTTTTGTTCTTTACTAATTTTCGGCGTTTTTACAACTTTAGTTCTTAGAAATTGCCATACCAAACCCGCTGCCAAAATATTGGTAATGCCGTCTGCATAAAAAAGGTAATCGTAATTTCTGGAAGCAAAAAAACCACCTAAAACTGGCCCAACTGCCCAACCCAAGTTTATAGCTAAACGTACCAACGAAACGGACCTTGTGAAGTTTTCAGGTTTACAAAAATGGGAAATACTTACCGTATTTGCAGGTCGGTATGCTTCTCCAAATATAGCCAAAACAAAAACTCCTGCACATAAATATTCGAAAGTTTCTAATCTAACCACTACAAAAAACAGCAATCCGCCTATGCCCAAACTTAGTAATTGTACCAAATAATGCCCAAGCAAATCGGTTAGTTTACCGCCTAGCCAAGCTCCAACAATAGCTCCTGCACCAAACATCATCATTACGTATCCTGCGTGCTCGATACTGTAGTGGAGTTTTTGGGTTGTGTAAACCGACATAAACGCCACTACCATGGTACCTGCTCGGTTTATGAGCATTACCAAGGCCAATAACCAAATCTTGGGGGACAATCCGCTATAAGCGTTTTTAAAAAGCATCAGAGTATTTAGAGTTAATTTCTAAATCAAAAAAATCAATTAGAGGTTCAATTCTATCAATTATTTTCAAAGAAAATTAAATAAACATGTTTTCTAAATTCACATAATTGGGAAATGATTTTGGTTTTTGTAATTATAAGGTTGTTTTTTGTAAAAAAATTAGCAATTCCATTTCCCTATGCTCCTGCCTTATTTCAATAAAAATTACATAGAAGCTGGCCTTGATGAGGCAGGACGAGGATGTTTGGCGGGTCCAGTAGTGGCTGCGGCAGTGATTTTGCCAAAAGACTATGAACATCCATGGCTCAATGACTCCAAACAGCTCAACAAAGATCAAAGACTAGAACTGAGAACTGAAATTGAAAAAAGTGCATTAGTTTGGGCAGTAGCAGAAGCCACAAACCAAGAGATAGACCAAATAAACATCTTGAAAGCTAGTTTTTTAGCTATGCACCGTGCCGTTGAAAAAATTTCTGAAAAAATAATACCGGAGCATCTGCTCATTGATGGGAACAGATTTACGCCATTTCCCATGATTCCTCATACATGTATCATAAAAGGCGATGGTAAATATCTTTCAATAGCTGCAGCGTCCATTTTAGCGAAAACTTATCGTGACGAAACAATGGAAGCATTAGCTCTCGAATATCCTCGTTATGATTGGCAAAAAAATGCTGGTTACCCAACTATTTTTCATAGAAAAGCCATTTTAGAATATGGCTACACGCCGCACCATAGATTAACCTTCAAAGTTAGGATTTAGTAATTCTTGTATATAAATTTATAATTTATTAATAAAGGCGTAATATTAAATAGTTATCATCCAATTTGAAAGGAACAGTTTTTGATAAAGTTTATTATTAAAACAAATTATTCTAAAATTATGACCCCAAAAAAACCATTTAACTTATTGTTTGTAGCAATGGTTATTTCTTTGGTTTTTCATGGAACACTCTTCTTTTTTACTGTAGATTCCACTTACGATGCTTTCGTACATATGTTTTTTGGAGATCACTACGCAAGAAATTGGTTTGATACATGGGATAATCGATGGTATACAGGTTTTAATGTTACCAGCTATCCTCCTTTAGTTCACCAACTTACTGGTTTTCTATCTAAATTTATTGGTTTGCGAAATGCATTCTTACTTTTGGCTGCCATTGTTATGCAGATACTCATGGTAGGTATGTACAGATTTTCATTGCTATGGACCAATCGCAGAGCTGCTGGATATGCTGCAATTTTGACATGTTTTGGAGCTTCTATAAACGAGGCGTTTCATCTATTTGGACAAATTCCTACACTTTTTGGAATAGCTTGCCTTCTCAACTCTCTACCTGAAATATATAGATGGATTAGATATGGAAAAATTTATCGATTAGCTACCGCCATAACTATAATGGGAGTTGGTGTAACATCTCATCATGTAACAACAATTTTTGGTATGGTGTTTTTTGTTGCTCCAGTGATCGGTCTTGCTGTTTTGGATTCTATTTTAGCAAAAGGTTCATTTAAACAATCTGAAAATAATCAAAGTTATAGTACGCGTGTTAGCCATCAACAGCAAGTATATAATTTTAGCTTTTTTGATATATTAGCCGAAGTACGTATTAAATGGAAAGAAATAGTAATTTTTGGTGCTTGTGTCCCTATTATTATGTTACTTATTTTTCCATATTTTTATTGGTCAGCAACAGACCCTATTACTCAGGTATCAATACCTCATGGCTCAAGAGATTCATTCATAAAAGTTCCATCATCTGGATTAATGTTTTTCTTAATTCCTTTAGGTGTACAATTATTACTACTACCTTATATTTTTTCTAGAGTTTGGACCAAAAGAAATATGTTTATTGGACTCTCCTTTACACTATTATTTATATTAGGTACAGGTGGGACTACCCCAATTCCTATTATGATGCTAGGAAAAAACGCCTTTAATATTTTAACACTAGACAGATTTACATTTTGGGCATCCATTATTGGTACTCCGTTTCTTGGTGAATTCTTCTATCGAGTAGTTGAGGGAGATTATCGAGATATATTAAGGAGAAAATATGGAACCATCGTCTACAGACTATTTGCCGGCTTTTTAGGTGGAACAGTGGCCGTTTTAACAATTTTCATTGTTAGTCTTGGTAATTTCAGACCATTACAGCCACCCAAAATTGACATAAAACCTATTGTTCAGTTTCTAGAAAGAGATAACCATGACCATTGGAGATACATGACACTTGGTTTTGGCGACCAGATGGCCTGGCTTTCAGCTCAAACTAAGGCTCAATCAGTTGATGGAAACTATCACTCGGCTCGCAGGCTGCCTGAAATGACGACGAGGCCTCTTGAACGTCTAGAAAACTCAAAATTTAAAGGAATTGAAGGCATAGGTTCACTACAGCAGTTTTTGACCGTTCCAGAGAAATATTTTCTGAAGTTTATTTTCTCTAACGACAAGTTTTATGACCCTATTCTATATTTTTCTGGATGGGAAAGAGTGCAAAGACTTGAAAATGGAATAATGGTTTGGCAGAAACAAGACATCCCTCCACTGCCTACCGTTTTACCAAGAAAAGACTTGCCAAAAATCATCAAACTTTGGTGGGGAATTATGCCATTTTTCTCTCTGACCATAGCCTTTTTAGTTAACTTCGTATTACTTTGGTATAGTAAAGTTAGGAATTTGTCTTTTTATGATGATGGATATAATGACTCAGATGATATTGTTGTCCCGCCGCTCAGAAAAATGACCCTTTATTTCCTCGGAGCATGGATTTTTGTTGTGGTAACTATTGTAACATATGTTTCCTTTAAAATCGCTAGCTTTAGTCCCTACCAAAGCCCCAAAGACGTTGTGGTGGCCTATTATGATGCTGTTGATTTTAAATATTTTGAAACTGCTCATAGTTATTTTGATCCTTCTGATCGACCTGAATTTGACGATTATTTTGTTAAACTCTCTGTCGAAGATGGCATATTGGCATCTTATGCCAAGCTAAACAATCTTAAAGTTGACTTAAAAAAAATTACTGAGACTAAATATGAAGCTCATATAGTAGCCGAATGGATTACTCCTGTTGAAGAATATTTTACTGAAGCCACACATATCGTAATCAAAAACAAAGGAAAATGGTATCTGAAAGCCCCCAAATTTGATTTAAGTATACCCGCAGACCAGTTTATGATAGAAAAGGCTCAAGGTATACATGGCCATGGTAAAAGACAAGCCGGCACATCTCCAACGCAGCATGATGATGTGTTGGATAGACCTGAGTTACAAATTTTAAATGCCAGTTTGGTAAAAATGGACAGTAGTTATTTTGTAATTGGGGAGCTCCAAAATGTAGATGCATATCCTGCACATATCACCATCAGTGCTCAATTATATGACAAAAACAACCGAAAACTCGTAAGTTATAATGCTAAGTTTGCAACGATTCATCGTATTCTACCCCTTGAAAAAATACCTTTCAAGGTAGCGTTTGAATCAACGGCTTGGAATTACAAAAATGAGGAAAAATCTATTAAATTTAATCCAAATGAATTTAGTCCTTTTAAATATAGTTCGGCTCCGACTCAATTCAAACTTTTAGCAAGAGCTGTAGTAGATAAAAATGATTTGTATAGGTCTTATGATATTCAGAACCTTAAAGCTACTAAAAATCATTTCGAAGGGTCACTATTAAACTATGGAACAGAGGAAATAAGTGTACCTAAACTTTTAATAGCTTATTCGGATGCAAAAGGTGACCTCACATGGCTTGATACTTATTTTATGAGAGAGGGGGTTCGTCCTCAAAGGAAAAGAGATTTTAAGTTGCCTTTCATTAACTTTAAAGACTTTGCCGTAATCAAAATCGGCGAAAATAAAGATTTCTTTGTTAATGGGTTGCCCAATGTGGAAGTGTTGAATAAAAAATTAATGAAAGAAGATGGAATAAAATACAAAGCAGGTTGGATAAAGATTATTCCCGATGGATACATAGCAAACCCAACTTTATATTAAATGTTAAAAAACGCATACATACGAGTTAGTGGATTAGCATTAGTAATACTATTGCTTGTTTTTGCTGTTTTCAAATATTTGAGAAATAAAGAAACGGTTTTAGAATCATTTAAGTTTGAGCCGGTCTTAAATCAAATACCTGCTAGATTTAAAGCCAATGATAAACTTGCAATTGAAATTAAAGCATCAAAAGGATGTATTTTAAAAGCCAATGTGATTTGGGGCACATTGGTCTTTAGTTTAGATTCTGCCTTGGTTTTACCCAACAGTATTGTTTCTGAGGCTGGTATTCACAAATTGAGCATATGGTGTAATAGTGTAAAAAAGGAAGAAAAAAGAATTGAGGTTTTGCCAAACGAAAGCTACGGAATCTTATCATCCTATATAGGCTCCAAATCCATACCAGCAGATGGCGGCATACACTGGTCTATGCTAACGGTATTACCAGTAGATAAATATCACAACATAATAGACGATGGTAGTAAAATAACTATTAAATCTACTAGACCAAATGGCTCATATCTTGAAGCTGAACCAATAACTAAAAACGGCATAGCTTATTTAAAAATAAAGAGTCAGCAAAACATAGGTAAAACATTTTTAGCTTCAAGCACTGAACTTTCAGATAGTAAAGAAAAAGAACTTTTGGAATTACCCAACATTCCTAATTCATTTAGTCTATTTACAAATACAAAATTATTGGTAGCAGATGGGAGACAATATTTTAAAGTTACTACTTCTGACATTTTAGATAAATTTGGCAACCGAGTATCAGATGGAGTATTGCTTAGGTTTATAGTTGTGGATCAAGACGGATTACAGAGTATTTATAGGTCATTTGTAATGGACGGAAAAGCATCCGTTAATCTAAAAAATCCTGCTAAAAAAGGAAATATTAAAATTTATGCTGTAGTGGACAATGTTTTAAAAAGTGAAAGTATATCGCTAAATGTTCAGCCGTATGTATCAGATTTTAAACTCAGTTTTATTGCTAAAAATTTCGCCTTAAATATCGGTCCAGTTCTGGCAAAGATGGGCCAGTATGTTTCAGATGGTACAGAAGTTAAAATATATAAAAATAAGAAGAATAATGAGTATACTACATTTCTGAAGGACGGCGTTGCGACTTTTGATTTATTTAAAAAATCCGAAATAGGAGATACTTTAACCGTAGAGATTGGTGGTGTTTCTAAAGAAATTATTGTTTTATAAATGATAAAAAACGAAAAAAATACTTTTAAAATTTTTCTGATATTAGGAGTAATAATATTGGTGAGTATCCTCACTTACGGAGTTGCTCAAATATGGGTGTTTTTGAGTGTAAGTAGAACTAATAGCGAAATGTTTTTAGAGGTGAAAGATACCCCTGATATATATACACCAAAATTGACATGGCTGCCAGACGAGCCTGTTGAGAGGCCAATGGAAGACTTTACTAGGGATATTCTCAAAAAAGATTATATTCGGGCATTATATCAAAGAAACCTCGCTCTTCTTTCAGGAGATACACTACTTATTCAAGATTATTTTACCGAACTAGGCAGAGAAAAACTTAAAAAGTCTATTTCAAAAGATAAAGGAATAATAAAGGAACACATAGAAATTGAGCATAATCTTCAGTTAAATTACTATTCAGCGGATGGGCAAATTGTTGGGTTTTTAGACAATGCCTCTGTGGAGGTAGAGAGAGTCTGGAACAAAGACAAAAAAATGCTCGCATATGAGATAGTTACCTTAAGTTATCAAGTGATTATGATTTTGGAAGATGGCTACTGGCGAATTCATAATTTAAAACAAGTAGAGGTTTTGCCAGTTAAACCCTCTTTAAACCCTCTTCAGAAAGGATCTTCTAAAGCTGAGTACTTAACCAAACTTAAAAATGCAAAAGGCATAAATTACTATCCTCAAGAGGCCCCATTTAAGGACTTTTGGATAAATTATGATTCTGTCCAAATAGTAAAAGATTTTAATCTTATAAAAAAACTTAAGTTTAATTCAGTTAGAATATTTATAAACTATGAGCAGTTTGGAAAAGGAAATGTAATTCCAGAAATGCTGGATCGATTACATCATTTATTAGATATAGCTCAACAAAACAAAATTTCTGTTATATTAACTTTGTTTGATTTCAATTCAGACTTTAATTTATTTAATTTTCCAGCTACTGACCGCCAGTTAGAAACCATTCTTAAAACATTTAAAAACCATCCTGCGATAGTAGCCTATGACCTTAAAAATGAGCCTGATATAGACTACAACTATCAAGACTCTACCTTAGTAAACCAATGGTTAGATTTTGTTATTTCGAAAGCAAAAATATATGACCCAGAACGACTAATTACTATAGGGTGGTCCAACGGTATTGAAGCTTTAAAGTTTAAAGACAAATTAGACTTTATTTCTTTTCACTTTTATAAATCACCAAAGATTTTAGAAGAAGACCTTGGTTTTTTGACTGTAAATGCCCCTGAAAAAATGGTGGTAGTAAGCGAGTTCGGCAAGTCTACCTACCAAAGTAAAATTTTGCCTATTGGCAACTCTAAATCTCAAACATTTAATGATATAGCAAATGTTTACACAGTTTTAAAAAACCAAAATACCCCTTCGTATTTCTGGACTCTTTATGACTTTAAAGAAGTATCAAGCGATGTAGCTGGTCGAATGCCCTGGCAAAAAAATCCTCAAAAGTTTTTTGGACTTTTAGATATAAACGGAAAACCCAAAAGTGCCCTTTCGATTTTTGAGAAAAACATTAGAGACTATAATCCAAGTTTTTTAGATAATATTCCTCCTTTTATGATTTCGTATTTGGTTCTTGGTGCGATTTTTGCACTTATACTTAGAAATTTTACAAAACTTAAAAGCATTTTTGGGTACTTAAAAAACTATAAATTTAAAGGCTTAAAAGAAATTTTTAAAAAATAACTGTCTAACTACATGCAGAAGAAATTAAAGTTGGCTATTGTAACCAGCTATCCACCTAGTAAAAGGACTTTGAATGAATATGGTTTTTATTTAGCCAATCATTTTAAACTTAAAACAGACGATTATTCTGAAATTTTACTTTTAACTGACAAGCTACCTGAAGGCCAAAAATTTGAATTCCCGGCCGAAGGTGTAAAAATGGCGGCTCAAGAGGTTTGGGATTTTAATAAAATAACAAATCCACTTAGTATATTAAGTGCTATACGAAAATTCAAGCCCGATGTAGTCCTTTTTAATATTCAATTCCTGTCGTTTGGAGACAAAAAAGTTGCTGCCGCTTTGGGTTTAATAACACCTTATTTATCCAGACTATTTGGCTTTCCTTCGGTAGTATTATTACATAATATACTTGAACAAGTAGACTTAAATGCTGCTGGAATTACGGAAAATAAACTTCTGGCCTCTGTCTACAATTTCATTGGAGGTGTACTCACCAGAATAATCTTAAAAGCCAATATACTAGGTGTTACTATCCCTAAGTATGTAACTATTTTAGAATCAAAATATAAAGCAAAAAACGTTGCCCTTTTACCCCATGGTAGTTTTGAGCTTCCTCCATTGCCAAGTTTCGATTTAGTAGACGGACCTATGCAAGTAATGGCATTTGGCAAGTTTGGCACTTACAAGAAAGTTGAGATGATGATTGAATCTGTTGAACTTATTAGGTCTAGAACCTCGCTAAATTTGGAAATAGTGGTCGCAGGAACTGACAGTCCGAATACTCCTGGATATTTAGATAGTGTACAAAAACAATATAGTTGGGTTAAAAACCTTCGATTTACGGGATATGTGGCAGAAGAAGATGTACCTAAGATCTTTGGTGAAAGTGCTGTAGTTGTTTTTCCTTATACATCTACAACAGGTAGTTCGGGTGTCCTTCACCAAGCTGGAAGCTACGGCAAACCTGCGATAATGCCAAACCTAGGCGACTTAGCTATGTTGGTACAAGACGAAGGCTACGCGGGAGAGTTTTTTGAGCCAGACTCTAAAGAAAGTTTAGCAGATGCTATACAGAAAGTATTAGAAGATGAACAATATAGGATCAAGTTAGCTAAACAAAATTATTTTGCAGCGGCATCACTTCCAATGTCCGATTTGGTAGATTGGTACAATCTACACTTTCAGACGCTTGTAAAGTAAGATTTAGACAAAAAAATCATTAAACTATATTAAGCTGGATTTCATCTTTATAAGAATGTGATTCAGTTTTTTAGGCTTTAATAATGGCTTTTGTACAGTAAAACTTTCATTTAATTCCATAAAAATTGCTTCAATAAAATTTTTTGACAAAAAAACCGAAGCAAATAAAAGCTTATGCTGTAAATATATGGAAGAATACAAGTTCTAAATCATTTAAAATTCTAGAAGTAAATCACCACGATTGCTATGTTCAAAGAATCAATTTATAACACAAAAAATATATTTTCAAATATTAATTCCCAATCAAACTAACGATTTGCCAAAGTCAGCAGGGAGCTTTAGTAGTTTTTTAATTCTAAGTACCACTTGATTTAGACCCATTGGCTTCTCAATATAGTCATCAGCACCTAAGTTAAATGCTTTAAGAATGGTAGCATCGTCTTTGATACCTGACATTATGATTATAGGTATTTTTGATTTTTTTACATTTCTAATGTAATCTATCACCTCAAACCCCGTCATTATTGGCATATGAATATCCATTATTACCAAATCAGGGTTTTTATCATTAAAAATATCAATGGCACTTTGACCATTATTGGATCCATGCACAACAAAACCAACCTCATTTAAAATGTGAGTCAATGATTTTAGTACAATTGGTTGATCGTCAGCTGCTAAAATTATCATATATAAAAGTTTCTTTAAATAATTTACATCAATAATTATTCCATTTTTTAAACCAGATTAACTTATACAATTAATGTTTTATTGTAATAATTTGTTACGATTTAAAAATTCCTGCTGTTGAATTTCAGTGGTAAAAATTTCTCTATAAATCCACACTTTAAAAATTGAAATCTTTAAAAAAAACCAAAACAATTGACTTTAAATCAACTTTAGTTTAGCCTATTTTAAAAGACAATATCTATATTTTTATCTTTTTGTAAAATAGCTGATACAAAACCATTAGGATCAATAAGATCCCCATAAGAATAATTTGAACATAAATCACTTGTTCGAAATTTGCATGGTAGATATATAAAAACAATATTTGCAAGATTCCAAAGCCAATAGATAAATAAATAGGTAAGTGTCTATCGAGCGACATATGATAATACACGAACACGTTAGAGCCCGCAAAAAGTGATGTAGCTACGGCATATTTCCAAAGTAATGGTGCCACAGAAAGATATTGTGCTCCAAAAAGCGTATTCATTACCAAGTCTGGAAAAAGATAACAAATGCCTGTAATTACAGCAGCAATGGTCATCACCGTACCTAAACCGCCAAAGAATAGTGGCAGTGTGTTTTTACCTTCTTTCTCAAGTTTTATGACCATCGGAAAAAGCAAAGTAACTATAGTCCAAGTACCAAAATATACGATTCTTCCTACTAAAGCCAAAGCAGCATAGAGGCCAGCATCTGTGGGCTCAAAAAAGTGTTTTATCAGTACAATGTCACTATTGTTTATTAATATTTGACTGCACTCATAGACCAACACTACCTTAAAGAATGACATTATTGTTTTTTTATCAATAGTTTCACTGTCTGTTTTAGAGGCAGTAAATTTCTTTGAAATATACCACGTAGCTATAAGAGACAATAACAACGCAAAAGCCACTCCATTTACTCGAAAACCTAAATAAACCAACAGCAAAGTAAAAACTAAACGAACCCACATTTCAGACTGATAGGTCATCGCCAAGTTTTTGTAGGATAGTTTTCCTTGAAGGATACCTCTATTTACACTCATAAGTAAATAAAACGGCATAGAAATTCCAAAAATAATATAAGGAGCTATTGAATTTAAACGAAAATAGTTTTTCGAAAGAAAGACCAGAACCACAAAGCCAATAGCCAGAGCAAAGCCTCCTCTGATTGCTTTATGGTTTAAAAATATCAACAATGGATAGGAGGATTTAGGTGGAGAAAGTGCCTCAAATGTTGCCGTAAACTTTGCTGCAGTTAGTTGAAATGCCAAAGCAAAAAAAGAAATAATAAGCAAGAGTGTTACTATAAGACTAACCTCTGAAAAATCTGCAGGGCCAAGCCATCTGCCTAAAAGAAGGTTAATAGCATAGTTGCCTGCATTTACTATAAGGGTACTTGCGAACAGAAAACTAGCATCAGTTATAAGTGCCTTGCTTTTAATATGCATACTTCAATTACTCAATAGTTATGACACTTATAGAAGAATTCAGTTTTGTTAGGTTAATTAGATTTGCCAATTGACTATTTTTTTTGACTGAAATTGATAAGGTTTTACCAAATCCTAGCAAGATTTTTTGAGTTGTGGCTAATGCATTTATACCGGTAATGTCCGCCGTTCTTACGTTTACCATATCTATTGAGATAGATTCTTTTTTTAATGCGTCTACGTTAAGAACCTTTTTCCACTTTAATGCTTCTTCTGTAGAAAAATCGCCTGAAATATTAATTTGATGAGCCATTTTTTAATAGTTTCTTACAATTGTTAATAATTGATTAAATATTTTCAAAGAATCTTTAAATGAAAGCTTAGAGCCATCCTCGTGAATCCATCTCTTCAATGGTTGCTCGCAAATAACCTGTAATACTTTGTCTTTTCCGAAGAATTTTTTCATCCTTAAAAACAACTCGACATCAAAAATCCAACGGGTTAGAAATGGTTCATTGAAAAGGTTTTCTGCGACGTCCCTCGTAAAAATTTTTGCACCACATTGCGTATCCTGAAACTCCATTCCTAGAATTTTTCTGATAATAAAATTGATACCTTTACTAATAAATCCCCTCGAAGATTGCTTTATTATTTGAGCCCCCATTCTACTTATTCTTGACCCAGCCACCAATTTAAAATCTGAATTTGAAATGGTGGACGCTAAGTCCTCAAAATCATCAAAATTGGTAGATAAATCCGCATCCAAAAATCCAATATAATCCAGACTTGGGTCTTTTATTAGATGAAGGACACCTTGCCTAACAGCTTCCGCTTTACCTCCATTTTGAACACAATCATATACAGTAATTGTGTTTTTATGCTCTTTTTCGAAAGATTTTAAAACTTCTAGGGTGCCATCTGAGCTACCATCATTAACAAAACAAAGCATGTAACCATGATTGTTGTTGATAAAATGTGCAAAGTCCTTTGTTTTAAGTCTAGATTCTTCATTATAGCACGGAATAACCACTCCAATACCATTTTTTTTCAAAATTCCCGAAGATTTTGAAGAATCATTATCTCCAACCAAAATTGGAATTTTCAAAAGTCTTTTGACTCTTACTGCTACTTCGTTTAATCCAACTGGTTTTTCTATGTAATCATCCGCACCTAAATTAAAAGCCTCGAGGATGGTTTTTTCTTCATCATTACCAGACATTATAATAATCGGAATTTCAGATTTCATAATTGTCCTGATATGCTTTATAACTTCAAACCCCGATTTTTCGGGCATATTTAAATCTAAAATAGCAAGATCTGGCTTATGTTCGTTAAAAAAATCAATTGCTTGCTGCCCATCAATTGCTCCAAAAACCTCAAACCCTACTTCTTCAAGTTTGTGTTTTAATGATTTTAGAATAATTGGTTGGTCATCGGCTGCCAATATTTTCATATTATGTAAATTAGATTTTGTTTATTTGTAGTCAAAAACTGTACCATTAATGCCTTTTACATTGTCGCATGTCGTGGCTGTACTACCTTTTCGCCATCAAGTTAGGAAGTATTTTTCAATTTCCGGATTAATTATGGGGAGCATGGCTCCTGATTTTGAATTTTTCCTTCGAAACACATTATACGGTATTTGGGGACATACATTTAAAGGCATTTTCTTTTTTGATTTGCCTATTTCAATATTACTCTGTTTAATTTTTCACTATTGGGTACGTGACAAATTGATATTATTTAGTCCTAATTTCATAAAATCAAGGTTTATCGACTATTTAGGTTTTGACTGGACTGATTACTTAAAGTCTCATTTAATAAAAGTTATTTTCTCTGTTTTAGTTGGAATTTTGACTCATTTTGTTTGGGATAACATAACACATGAACCAAATTATGTATCACCATTTTACTTGTCTTTTTTGAGTGAGAATCTTTATTTTAAGAATTTTTCGATGCCTGTCTATTTATTTTTGCAAATTCTTAGTTCAATTCTTGGTTTGGTAGGATTTTTGCTAGTAATTTTTAGGCTACCTATGAAAAATTTAAAATCTGAAAACAACCAAAATCATACAAATAGATTTTGGGCTTTAGTTATTCTATTTTCTTCGATAATTTTTACTTTTAGATATTTGATAGGTATTCCTGATGAAAAACCAATTGGACAGTTTATAGTCATATCAATAGGTTCTAGTTTGTATGCTTTAACGCTAGTTTCGATATTTTATCCGAAAAAACATGAAAGTCCTTTTTAGGGTAAGTTTTTTTCTTTTCTTTTTCCAAACTATTTCTTTGGCCCAGAACCCTATGGAAAGTGGGTTTGAAATGCTTGAAAAAGGAGAGTTTAAAAACGCTACGGTTTTTTTTGAAAACTATCTTAAAATAGACCCCCAAAACCCAACCGCTCAACTCTGTTATGGAAGAGGTTTGGGCTTGTCTGGAAATGCAGACAAAGCTCTGTTGATATTTGAAGAGCTTAGAAAAAAAAGCCCAGAAAGTTATGAAGTAGCTTTAAATATAGCTGAAGCATATATGTGGAATAAAGACTTTTTAACTGCAAAAAGTAACTATGAAACACTCGTAAAAAAAGACTCCTCGAGCTTTTCCGCCAATTTAGGTCTAGCCAATGCAAATTCAGAACTAAAGGATTATGATGCCGCTTTGAAGTACATAGGGAAAGCTCTCCAAATACAGCCCACAAATGCCAATGCACTTACTAGTCAAAAATACATGTATTTGGGAAAATCAGCCGCTATGATGGGTATAGGGAATAGAGATGAATCCGAAATGCTTTTAATGAAAATTTTAGAAAATAACCCTGAAGATGAAGATGCAATTATAAATATTGCTACACTATATTCAATAATGAGTAAATATGAGGAGTCTCTGGTCAATTATAACAAATTGTTGACCTCAAGTACAAAAAAAGTAGACGCTGCCATTGGAATCGCCCATGTAAAAAACAAACAAAAAAAGAATTCGGAGGCCTTGGAATGGATGCAGAAGGCTATTAGTCTGTCAGATACGAGCACCTCTTTCAAAGCTCAAATGGGGTACGTTGATGCCCTTGGCTGGAACAAAAGATTCAAGGAAGCATTTGCAAAAATTTCTGAATTAGAGATAGCTTTTCCTAAGGAAAAAGAAGGTACTTTGGCTGCAAGGGGTAGAATTGGTATTTGGAGCAAAGGTTTTAAAGTTGGGGCTAGTTATTATTTAAAATTATTGGAAATAAGTCCGAAGTCATTCGAAGGAAACTTGGGTTTTGCTGACGCCAACCATGCTATGGGAATGGATAATAAATCATTTGAGTATGTCAGAAAAACATTAGGATATTATCCGAATCAAATTGATGCCACACAGTTTTTAAATAGGCTATATATGGGCCATGACCCCAATTTTACGCCAAAAGTATTTTTCAGCAAAGACAATGGAGGCAATGCCTCTCAAAACATTTCGCTAAAAGGGTCTATTGACCCTTCAGCATTAACCAATACTTTTATACAATATTATCAAAGAGAAGTATATAATATCAATCAAGAAAAAGCCGACAGAAATTCTATAATAGTAAAGCAAGTAACCGTTGGGGCTTCAAAAAGGCAAAATGGTTTTTTGAAATATGGAGGAGCTTTGTCTTTAATTCAAGCTCCCGTTGGAAATTCTCTTGTGACAGACATCAATACAGAATGGAAAGCAGGCAAGTACCAAATTATTGAATTAAATTATAGGGGTGAACTGCAAACTTTTAATGCTGACCTCATAAATCAAAATCTGAAACAAAAAAACCTAAACTTAAATTATAATCTGTTTTTACCAAGCAAAATTGGCCTTTATAGCCAACTTATTCATACTAATATTTCAGATGGGAACAATAGAAATTTAATTTTTGCTTCCCTTTATTATTTGGCTCTCGAAGCTCCAGTTCTTAAGTTTGGTGTAAATTATGGTGGCTTCGGCTTTAAAAACCAAGTTCCATTATTATACTTCAGCCCAGATAAGTTTCGAAACTACGAAGTTTTTGTAGCTGCAGAAAACTTAGGAAAGCCGAAAACTAAATTTATTTATCAGGCCACGATTGCAAAAGGGTTCCAAAAAATTTCGTCAGAAAAGTACCAAGGAATATATCGATTTGATATAAAGAGTGGTCTGAAAATTACACCTAGAATCCACGCATTATTGTACTATTTAAAATCAAATTCGGCTGGGTCAAGTGTTCAGGGATTTACTTATAGTGAATGGGGAATAAATGCAGGTTGGATAATCAATAAACATACTTTTTAAAAAAAAATTATATGAAAGGAATAGTATTTACAGAGTTTTTAGAGATGGTAGAAGAAGGATTTGGCTATGAAATGGTTGATAAACTATTGACCGAATCGGACCTCCCGTCTAAGGGAATTTATTCAGCTGTGGGTACATATCCCCATTCAGAAATTATCACCTTAGTGGTGAACTTGCATAAAAACACACAAATTCCTCTATCTCAACTTTTGGAGGCTTTTGGCGAATATCTTTTCAATTCATTAATGAAAGCATATGGTCATATATTTCAAAATGTAAATGATGCTTTTGCCATGCTATCTAGCATAGAAACATACATTCATGTTCAAGTTAAAAAACTGTATCCAGATGCTCAATTACCAACTTTTAAAGTAGAAACAATAAGTGAAAATCAGATAATAATGTATTACACATCCGAAAGGAGCATGGGAGATCTTGCCATAGGATTGATAAATGGTTGTTTAAAGCATTATAATGAATCAGCCGAAATAGTAAAAGAAGACTTAAACGAATCAGGAAGTAATGTGAAATTTGTGATTACTAAAAAGTAATGGAAGGAAATCAAAAAATAGAAATGTTAGAACGTCGCTTCGAGCGAGAAAAGCTAGCTAGAAAAGAAGCCGAGCGTATTCTCGAACAAAAAGCATTAGAGCTCTACCAAGCTAATAATAATCTCCTAAAGCTAAATGAGAGCCTAGAAGCTCAAATAAAAAAAAGAACCGAAGACCTAAATTCAAGTAGAATTAGGTATAAAACTTTAGTTGAGTCTGCTAATGAAATTGTATTTGAAGTCGATAAAAACTTTCAACTTTTATATGTAAATCCTGCGGCTTATCACTTATTGTTATATTCCGAAGATGAAATATCAACTATTACTTTTTTAGAACTTGTAGCCCCAACACATAAAGAAATTGTAAAAGAGTATATAGTAAACTGCCTCAAGAACAAAATAACTCAGGGTTATATAGAATTTCCAGTTCAAAAAAAGAACGGTGAAATAATTTGGTTAGGAGAAAACTTCCAACTTGATTTTATATTAGAAAACGATGTTTTGGTTTTCAATGGGATTAAAGCAATGGCTCGTGACATCACAGACATATACTATGCTCAGCTAAAATTAAAACTAAGTGAAGAAAAATATCGCCTAATAATGGAAAACATGGAGCTAGGCTTCATGGAAGTTGACTTAGAAGGAAAAATAGTCAGAGTTTATGATAGACTTTGTAAAATGACTGGTTATGAAGAAAGCGAATTAGTAGGTAAAATAGCTAATGAAGTATTTTTGACTGAAAAATATGTCTCCGTACTAAACCAACAAGACGAAAACAGAAAAAAAGGCGAAGTTGGAAGTTATGAGGTAGAAATGAAACGCAAAGATGGTTCATTGTTTTGGGTATTAATTAGTGGAGGACCAGTTTTTGATAACAAAGGAGAAATAATAGGTTCTGTAGGAATTCATTACGACATTTCAAATCAGAAAAAAATTCAACATGAATTAGCCATAGCAAAAGAACTGGCCGAAGCTTCTCAAAGGGCCGAACAATCGTTTCTGGCCAATATGAGCCATGAAATTCGTACTCCTTTAAATGCCATTATTGGTATGTCTCATTTATTGTTCGATACAAATCCCAGCCCTGAGCAAATCGAATATTTAGATATTGTTAAAAATTCAGCTAACTTCTTACATGCTTTGATATCAGATGTGCTTGACATGGCCAAAATAGAAGCAGGCAAAGTAGAAATAAAAAGATCAGAGTTTGATATTATTGGTGTTTTACGGACATTGCATAAAACCTATGAATTAAAATCTAGAGTTAAAGGTGTAAAAATATTACTAGAACTTGATCCAGACTTAAATACTCTTGTTATTGGTGATGAACTTATTCTAAATCAAGTATTAAATAACTTACTTAGCAACGCTGAGAAATTTACAGATCATGGAAACATTACATTATCTTTGAAAATTGGCGAAAAATTAGATGAAAATATATACATTTTAAACTTTGCCGTAAAAGACACCGGACATGGAATGGAGGAAGCAAAAGCTAAACTGGTTTTCCAAAAGTTTAAACAGATACATGAAAAAAACTCAATTAAGACCAAAGGGACTGGCTTAGGATTAGCAATAGTAAAAGAATTGATTGAGCTTCAAGGGGGAAATATTTATCTCGAAACAGAATTAAATATAGGGTCTACTTTCTTTTTTAATTTGCCATTCGAGGTTACTGCTAAGCCAGCTTCAAGAGAGACAAATTCATCATTAATTGAAGAATTTATTGATTTTGAAGAAAAAAACATTTTGATTGCGGAGGACAACCCAATGAACTTTAAGTATTTAAGTACTTTATTGTCAAAATGGCGTATTAAGTTTAAACATGCACACGATGGAAGAGAAGCAATAGAATTATTAATGTCAGATACTTTTGATCTAGTATTAATGGATATTCAAATGCCTTATGTTGATGGCTACGAAACAACAGTTTTTTTGAGACAAACACCAGGGCCAAATCAGCATATTCCAGTAGTAGCACTTACAGCTTCTGCAATGATCATTGAAAAAAACAAAGCCAAAGATGCTGGCATGGATAACGTTCTAACAAAACCCTTTACTCCAGATCAGTTAAAAAGAATTCTAGACCAATACTTAAATACAAACCGAAAAATAAAAATTGAAGATCAACCTATGCAAACTGAATATATTGATGAAAAAATAAATCAAGAGATAGTTGATGCGTATTTTGGAAATGATAATAATTTCAAGAAAATTGTTTTCGAAACTTTTTTAGAAGAAATTGAATATCAAATCGAAGAATTCAAGGAATTTAATTCATCAGAGAACTGGGGTGAAATTGCAAAACTAGGTCATAAAATGAAACCCTCTTTCGCAATGGTAGGCCTTAACAATACTGAAGCTCTTTTAAAAAGCATAGAGTCTGAAATTAAAGCAAATGGTATAAACGACCAAATAAAAAATAGAGCTAAATTATTCATTAATAATTTCCCTGAATTATTGAAATTAGTAAAATCAGAATATAATAACTTGAAAAATTAGTTTTTTTCTAAACTTTAATTGAAAACAAAATACCCTATTATCAATTAATTGAAATAAAATATAATTAATGAAAATACAGCAAAAAGTTAAATCAAGCGAAAATTGGGATACAACGAATACCACAGACGGGTTTCAGGCAGAATTGTGCCAAATAGTTTTGGTTTTTGGAGGAAAAACAAATATTAATGTAGACTTAATAAATGAATTAAAAAACGAATACCCAATTGCTCAAATAATATCAGCATCCACATCAGGAGAGATTTCAAACTATGATTTTTTCGATGAGCAACTTTCAATTACTGCTATTCAGCTTGAAAATACACTTATTGATAGTAAAGTTGTCAATATAAAAGACTTTGAAAATAGCTTTGAGTTAGGACTGAGCTTATTTGCTCAAATCCCCAAAAATGGCCTAAAGTATATTCTCATAATTTCAGATGGCGGGCTTATAAACGGCACTGAATTGTTAGATGGTATAAATAAAGAAAATAGTAATCAAATACTCATTACGGGTGGCTTAGCTGGAGATGGGGCAAGGTTTGAATCAACTTTGGTAGGACTTAATAATAACCTCGAAACTGGAAATGTTGTTGGCGTAGGATTCTATGGAGATAGTATTCAAGTGGGCCATGGTTCATTAGGAGGATGGGACGAATTTGGCCCGGAACGGATTATTACAAAGTCTGAAAAAAATGTTCTATTTGAATTAGACAATAAAAATGCACTGGAACTTTATAAACAATATCTTGGAGCTTATGCAGAAGAACTGCCTGGTTCGGCATTATTGTTTCCTTTATCTTTAACCAGTGATGAATATGATTCAAAAAATGTCAGAACTATTTTGTCAATAGACGAAGAAAAACAATCTATGACTTTCGCAGGAAATTTGCCCATAGGTAGCAAGGTTAGATTAATGAAAGCTAATTTTGACAAAATTATAAGTGCCTCAGGCATGGCCGCAGAACAAGCAGCATCTTTAAATCTTAAAAACCCTGATCTTGCATTACTAATAAGCTGTGTTGGAAGAAAACTTATATTAAATGAAAGAGTGGAGGAAGAGATAGAAATTGCAAAAAATATTTTTGGAGAAAACACAGCTGTTGCTGGCTTCTATTCTTATGGGGAAATTTCACCCTTAGTGAAATCTCAAAAATGCGAACTTCAAAACCAAACAATGACCATAACCACTTTAAAAGAAATATAAGATGGAAATACACCCGTTATTGTCAAAACAAATCTCGAAGTATCTTGGAGATGATGCTTTAGACAATCCTCAGTTTCAAAAAATAATAAAAATTGTATCTGCCTCTTATGAATCATATGAAAGAGATAAAAAAATAACGGAACATGCTTTCGAAATAAGTGAGCAAGAATATCAAGATGTATTATTAGATCTAAAAAAAGAGAATGACTTAAAAAAAGAATCTATAGAAAAAGTAAAACAAACGTTAATTGTACTTGATGAAAATAACGCTTCAACTATTAAAGATTCTGACGATCTTTTTGAGATCATTGATCTTTTAAATAATCAAATAAGCGTAAAAAACGAGCTTGAACAAACTTTATTGAATGCAAAAGAAAACGCTGAAAAAGCCGCTAAAGCCAAGTCAGACTTCCTATCCGTTATGAGCCATGAGATACGTACGCCATTAAACGCCATAATCGGAAATATTCATATTTTAAAACAAGAACATCATTTACCTCACCAAGAGGAATTTATTAATACGCTTCAAATTTCAGCTCAGAACCTTATTAATTTGATAAACGACATTCTTGATTTTAGTAAAATAGAAGATGGAAAAATTAAGCTAGATAAAAAACCATTTTCATTAAAAACCTTATTAAAAGACATTAGTTCAACGAATAAATTCAGAGCTGACGAACACCAAAATAAAATTAATGTAAATTTTGACCCTAATGTTCCAGATATGGTTTTAGGAGATTCTTTAAGGTTAGGTCAATTGCTTAACAATCTAGTCTCAAACGCTATAAAATTCACGACAAATGGAGAAATAAATGTAAATATTTCGGCAGTATCACAAAATTCAGATAACTCATTTATAAAGTTTTCTGTTGAAGATACGGGTATCGGAATTGAAAAAGAAAACATTGAAAAAATATTCGAAAGATTCACCCAGGCGAATTCAAATATAACACGAGTTCATGGCGGTTCTGGCTTAGGTTTGACAATAATTAAAAAATTATTACAACTAATGAATAGCGAAATTTATGTTGAGAGTACTTTCAATAAAGGTTCCAAATTTTATTTTACCTTGTTATTTGATGTGGATAAAACTATTCAAATTGAAACCCCTAATAACGAACAAGAGGTACACGCTACACTAGAAGGGGTAAAAGTTTTATTAGTTGAAGATGTCAAGTTTAATGTGATAGTAGCAAAAAAGATGATGGAAAATTGGAAAATCATCATAGATCTAGCAGAAAACGGACAAGTGGCAGTAGAAAAAATTAAAAACAACAAATACGATGTGGTTTTAATGGATCTCCAAATGCCTATAATGGATGGGATTACAGCGACCAAACATATAAGAGCAATAGGAAACAATACGCCTATTATTGCTCTAACTGCTTCTGTTTCAAATGACACCCAGACAGAAGTTTTTGCAAGCGGAATGAACGATTACTTAACTAAGCCTTTTAACCCAAAAGATTTATTTGATGCCATAAAAAGAGCTATTTAATTTACTTCCTCTAAAATAGACTCTCCTTCTGAGCAATCACCCGAAGTCCACTGCCATTTTTCGTGCAGTCTGATTTTGCCATTTGGCAATATCTCTGGCATAGATTTACAAATACCCGTCATTATTTCACCTTCGATATTGATATGATGATACCGCATGTCAATATTCCCAAGCTCATCAACAATGCCTATCAAATGCCCAGCAATAATTTTTCCTCCTGAGTATTCAGAAGTAAGGGTATTTCTATTTTGAAAATATTCAAAAATGGTTTCAGATGAAGTATCACCGTTTTCGGTGTTTGTAACTGGTTTAAATTTTTTCTGGTTGTAATCAATCATGCTAGTATTATTTCTGCCAATTTAAATTCGTTTTTCTGTAGATTTAAATGTAGGTATTTTTCCAAATATTCCTTTATTATTCCAAGTTAAGGGAAAATGTTGGGGACTGGAGTATTTTTTTCAAAGTTTAAATTTGAGTTTGCATAATTGGTTCATTTTTTAGCTATCCATAATTTTCTTTTAAGTTAGATTTGTTTTTTTGTTTCCTTCACTTATCATTGAAATACACTAAGCCAAGGGAGTGTAAAGATTATAAATTGTATTATTAGCTCTAGAGTACTAAGGTTCAGAATTAGCATTGTTTTGGGTTAAAGACAATGTTAAATAAAGGAGGAATAGTGTTTTTTTTGAATTCAATCTGCTATTAATTATTCCAATAGATGATTACTATGCATTTTTTTGTCGCCGTTAAATAAGTATTATATAGATTTCTAAAATGTTATTCAATGGTATTGGTATGAATATAAAATTCTAAAATTCAATATATTATATATTATTTTTCTAATTGATTTATGTCAATTTTGATTATTTCTAAATATTATTTTTTGGAATAAATGCTTTAGTTTTGCAATTGATTTAAATCAATTCACGTATATTTAAATACGAGAAATTTAAAACCAAAAAGTAAATGAAAAGTTCGATTGCAAAAGTATTATTCGAAAAGTTGACATTTTTAAATAATGTTATATTTCCGTTTCATTTTTCTTTTGCTATTCCTGCTAAAACTTCAAAACATGTATTTTTTCTTTCCTAATAATATTTTAAAATGAAAAACATTAAATCTTTAATCCTTATCGCTTTTATTATGATACCTATCTCTGGTATTTCGAAACCCATCTTTAAAAAATGTCATAAAAATAAAACTGTAAAAACTTCTCGTAGAAATATGATGGATATCGAATTTGGAACTTTTAGATATGAAAGTCCTGTGGTAGCGAAGAAAAGTGTTTTTATTGGTTAAAACGTTGATATTGTACATTTTTAGTTTAAAACATTCTTAATTTTGGCTTAACATTTAGATAATATTCAACTTCTATTTTTGTAAAAAAAAGCAAAAATGGATTTTTTAAAAATTAAAGATCTTCTAAATTTTATACGTAGTTGGGGATTTTTGTTGGGCTTTTTGTTTTTATTGATTTACTATTATTCACAAACTTTTCCGCAATAATTGGTGCTCTAATCCGAAAAGCATAAATTTGGTTTACTAACCAAAAATGTCTTTGAAAAAACTTCCGATTTATCTTGATCATGCGGCCACTACGCCTGTTTCTCCTGAGGTTTTGGAGGCTATGCTCCCATATTTTACCGAAAATTATGGAAATCCTTCTAGTCGACATCATGCTTACGGTTGGTTTGCTGAGGAGGCTTTTGATACTGCAGTTGAGCAGATTTCTAAGGCTTTTAAATGCAAAAAAAATGAAGTCGTATTTACGAGTGGGGCTACTGAATCTATAAATCTAGCCTTAAAAGGTTTTTTTGAATATCAGCCTGAAACAAGATTTATTAGTTACAACACGGAGCATAAGGCCACACTCGAAGTTGCTGAAACTCTCAAAAGCAAAGGTAGTCAAGTAACTATTTTAGGTGTAAAACCAAATGGAGATTTGGATTTGGAAGTTTTGGAAAATGAACTAAAAAAAGGCTTTAGTTTACTTTCATTAATGTATGCAAATAACGAAACGGGGCTCATTCATCCTATGGCCGAAATTATTAAACTCAAAGAAAAGTACGATTTTTTGTTACATATTGATGTCACGCAAGCTGTTGGAAAACTAGACATAGATTTTCGAGGGATAGATATGCTCAGTTATTCAGCTCATAAAATATACGGTCCAAAAGGCGTTGGGGGTTTGTTAGTGAAGGAAGGCTTAAAACTCTCGCCGCAGATAGTAGGAGGGGGCCAACAAAGGAGTCTACGGAGTGGTACATTGAATATCCCAGGAATCGTTGGTATTGGACTTGCCACTAAATTGGCCCAGCAAAATATCGAAAAATATAATCACCATTGCGGCAGTGTTAAATCAAAATTTGAAAGTGTAATAAAAGAGATATTTCCCGAATCTATTATAAATGCTGCTGATTCTTCTCGGGTTTCGAATATCTCGAATGTTTGTTTTACTGGATACGATGGAGAAGATTTGATGCTTAAGTTGCATAATATTGCTGTTTCTAACGGTTCGGCGTGTAACTCTGCTACTACTTTTCCTTCTCATGTGTTGACAGCAATGGGACTAAGTTCATCAGATGCTTTTGCGAGTTTACGGTTTAGTTTTGGTTGGGGAAATACTATGGAGCAACTAGATGAAGTTTTGGATTGGATGAAGGAGGTAATTGGGTAGTTTATATGTAATGACCTTTAATTGAATGAATTATTATTTCTTCAGATTTTACTTCATAAATGATTCTGTGTTCGTCATCAATTCGTCTTGACCAAAAGCCAGACAAAGTGTTTTTTAGTGGTTCGGGTTTTCCTATTCCTTCAAATGGCGTTCTTCTTATTTCTTGAATTAATCTTACAATTCTCTTCTGAATCTGCTTATTTTCTATTCCCCAATTATTAAATTCCTCAAATGATTCTCCCAGAAATTTAATACTTCTCATGACTTAGTCTTCATATATTTTTCATAATCTACTTTTTCTTCGTTTAAAATTTTGTTGGCAAAATCATCAAACTCTTCGGAAGAAAACTCATAATATGTTTTTGAATCATGGTTTTTTTTAATCAAATCATCAACACTCATTTCTTCTTTTACAGAAATTTCAATTTTTCTGTTTCCAAAAAAAGCTTTGATACTCTCGATTAATTTGTGGTCAATTTTATCTGCCTCTAGGTGATATATCAAAGTATTCATTCCAATTTTAGTTTTTTCAAAATTAGTCAAATCTTATTAAGATGCTATATTTTAATGCTTTGAATTTTTGAATTTCCTAAAAATCCTTACTTTTGTTTTATACAATACCTATGATATAATGAAAAAATTCTTCTTGCCTATTTTAGGCCTATTTATGCTTTTTAGCAAATCTTCGTTTTCCCAGAAAAAACCCGAAACTGACAAAAAATGGTGGAAAGAAGCCGTTGTCTATCAGATTTACCCAAGGAGTTTCAAAGACAGCAATGGCGACGGAATTGGTGACCTGAAAGGCATTATTTCAAAACTTGATTATCTCAAAAGTTTGGGCATCACGGCTGTTTGGATTAATCCGTTTTATAGCTCGCCGAATGATGATAACGGCTACGACATCAGCGATTACCGTGGTATAATGAAGGAGTTTGGTACTAAGGAAGATTTTGATGTTTTGTTGAAAGGTCTTCACGACAGAAACATCAAAATGGTGATGGATTTGGTAGTAAACCATAGCAGTGATGAGCACGATTGGTTTAAGCAGAGTCGCAGTTCTCGCACGAGTCCTTATCGCGATTATTACCACTGGTGGCCTGCCGAAAACGGAAAACCACCTTACAGATACAGCCTTTTTGACATCAATCATGATGCTTGGAAGTATGACTCAACTACAAATGCTTATTATCTGCATTATTTTTCTACCAAGCAACCCGACTTGAATTGGGAAAATCCAAAACTTCGCCAAGAGATATATGATGTGATGAAGTTTTGGGCAGAAAAAGGTATTGACGGTTTTAGATTAGATGCTTTTCAGTTTGCTTCAAAGGATACCACTTTCCCTGTTTGGCCAGATGGCTACGAGAAAGATTTTATAAAATACATAGCCATGGGTCCGCACTTGCACCAATATTTAAAAGAAATGAACGAGCAGGTTTTTAGCAAATACAATGTGATGAGTGTAGCTGAAGGTGCCGGTAACACTATGGAAGATGCTCATAATCTGGTGGATGCAGACAGAAAAGAGCTCAATATGGCTTATGCATTTGAAGGTGTGGACATTGCTAAACCTAATGGTTACTCACTTTTGCATTTTAAAAATGTTTTCACAAAATGGGACTCGGCGTTTGCCAATAATGGCTGGCTTTCGATATTTTTAGCCAATCACGACCAAGCTCGTATGGTTACCAGATTCGGAAATGATAGCCCTGCCTTTAGAGATGTTTCTTCAAAAATGTTGACTACGTTTATTATGACTATGCGTGGCACGCCGTATTATTACAATGGTGATGAATTGGCGATGACCAACATTAGATTTGATAATGTGGAAGACTATAAAGATATGCCACTTAAAAACGAATATGTTTATCTCCAAAAAACAGGGGGAGATTTGAAGAAATTTCTTGAAGAGCAAAAAATATCTAGCCGTGATAATGGAAGAACGCCTTTTCAATGGAATTCTTCTGTAAATGCGGGATTTTCTATGGGAGAACCATGGCTAAAAGTAAACCCGAATTTTGCTAATATTAATGCAGCTGCACAAGAAAAAGACGCCAATTCACCATTGAATTATTTTAGAAAAGTAGTGGCTTTTAGGAAGAACAATCCTGTTTTGGTTTATGGGAAATATACGCTTTTAGACAAAGCCAACCCTGATGTATATGCCTATACAAGAGAAATGGATGGCAAAAAACTATTGATTGTCTTGAATTTTTCTAAAAACGATGCAAGCACAAAACTTGATTTGAAATTGGGCAAGTTATTATTAAATAACTACCCTTCATCGACTTCGGTTAAGTCTGACAAAATAATTCTAAGACCTTATGAGGCAAGAATTTATGAAGTGAAGTGATTTTGAATGTGAAAAGAAATGCTAATCTTATTTGGTATTTCTTTTCATTTTAATAAACTTCTGATTTTCGGGTCTGAAAAACCCTAAATCTTGGTCTTGAAGTATTTTTTCAGTGTATAGTTGAATAATTTTGAATTCTAGATCATCGTTTCTTACGCCATCATATCGCCAAGTGATAAGTTTATCTAAGTCTTTTTCTTCCTGAAAAATAGCATAATAGCTTTCTCTCGAATCAGTTTTTCTATATTTCCAGCCTTCTATTATTTTGTCAAATTTTTGAAGACCTATCGCAAAACGCTATCTCAACTGCCTTTTTGAGCAATTCTCTGGCTTTCGCCCTTTCTGATTTTGAAAATTCCATTAGTGGTTGAAGGTTTAAAGGACTAAAATAATCATGAAATTTGTTTTTCTATATTTTCAAATTCTATTTTAACTGAATTGTTTGTTAAATTCGTTTCGATTGCATTTGGAATTGAATTAAATCCTTATTTTTGAATTCAACCTTGTCTTACTTTATGCAAAAAACTTTTTATACAATCTGCTTTTGTATTCTTGCTAGCTTAGTTTTCGGGCAGAATATGTATACCATCAGTGGAAAAGTAGAAGATGCCAAAACAGGAGAAGGCTTACCATTTGTAAATGTTTACTTCCAAGGATCAACTATTGGCACGCAAACTGATGACCAAGGCAAATTTATTATTCGTAAGATAAAAGGTGGAAAGTACCGACTAGTCGCTTCTATGGTGAGTTTCAAACCTGATGTGCAGGTTTTGACTGTGGACAAAAATATAGAGGAAATTAGTATAAAACTTGAGGAAGATATAAAGGCTCTAAAAGAGCTTAAAATTGTAGCCAAAAGGGATAAAGAGTGGGAGGCGAATTTCAAAGAATTCTCTAGGGAATTTTTGGGTAATAATTTTAAAAAGAAAGATGTCAAAATTGCCAACAAAGAAGTGGTGAATTTTGAAAGAAAAAATGAAATATTGAGTGCTTCTTCCTTTGAGCCAATCATTATTGAAAATAAGAAAATGGGGTATAAAGTTTTCTTTATTCTTGATTATTTTCAAAAAGATCAAAGAAAAATTGGCATAAATGGTATTCCTAGATTTGAGGTTATGACCCCCAAAGATAAAGTAGAAGAAGAGCTTTGGGAAAAGAACCGAAAAGCTGCCTATTTGGGATCTATAAAGCATTTCTTTAAATCTGTTTTGTATCGTCAAATAAAAGAGCAGGGTTTTTCAAGTGAATATCTTGAGACAGACCCAGAGTATAAAGTATTTAATGAAGAAGAGGCGTATGGAAAACATCCAAGTTTGAAATTTAATGATTCTACTTTGGTATATAAAACCAATGTTGAGAATATGTATTTGGTGAATTTTGCCCATAGAGTTTTTGTAAGATATTGGAATCGAAACAGATGGGTTGAGCGGTCTATTCTAAAACAAGAGGTTCCGATAGAAGTAGATGAACTTGGAAATTTGTTTGATCCTATGTCTGTTGAGATTTCAGGCGGTATGGCAGACCGTAGAATGGCCAATCTGCTGCCTTTTGACTATGAAATAGGCGATTTATTGGATTTTGATTTTGAAGAATTGACCTTACTCTTGCCCAAAGAAGTTGACGAAAAGTTTAGAAATCCTAGAGAGGAAATTGAAATAGAAAATCTTCAACCTTATTATTTGGCGGGAGAAAATTTAAATGTGGATTTAAATATTAAAGATATTCAAAGTGGATTTTCTGCCACTTTCAGTAAGATTTTATATGCTGATTTTATCGATTTAGGAAAGGGGGAAATTATTAATAATTTCAAACTAAAGGTTAATAATGCTCAGGCGAAGCTTGGATTTGAGCTACCAAAAAACTTGACAACTGGTAACTATCAGCTTAGAATGTATACCAACTGGATGAGAAATTTTTCGGAAGCTGGATTTCTTAAAGTAGATTTTACAGTTTTTGGTAAAAATTTCATGGAGGAAATGCCTGATAATATTAACATTGGGTTAGAGGATATAAAAGTTCATGTTGAAGCAAATACAGCCCTAGTGAATGGTTTGAAATCTAGAATTTTAATTGAAAGCCTTGATAATTTTGGCCGAAATATGCCTACTTCTTTTAAAATAGTATCTCCTAAAAACAATGAAGTTGTGGTCTCTGCAACAGATTCTTTAGGAATGTGTTTGGTTGAGTTTATTCCTACCGAAGATGGTGAATACAAGATTTTAGGAGGAAACAAATCGTTCAAAATGCCAGCAGTAGAAAAGAAAGGAATGGTACTAGCGGCGGATTATATAAGTTCTACTGAAAAATTGAGGATGCAGATTCAAAACAAGGGGTTGACGATAGACTCCGTGAATATTGCCATAGTAAAATCTGGACAAATAGTATATTATAATAAAATCATCAACAACTTAAATTCTTATGTTCTTAACCTTGATATTCCTTTTCAATCTTCTAACCTTTCAATTTTTTTATTAGACGAAGACTTTGAAGTTATTGCAGAAAAAACACAATTGGTGGATAGTATGAGTAAGGACTATTTTATTAAAAGCAATCTGACTTTTAAAGAGCCAATAAGTTATATGTTTGATTATGATAGAAAATATGAGTACGAAAAAGGACTTAAAGTTTCTGGAACTGTCTTAAAATCTAACGGAACTGTTTTCATAAAGCCTGTGGATATTAAGTTTATGGTGAGTGATGATGTATCTGATACCACAAATGTAAAACCGCAAATATTTGACATTAATACCTTGGATAAGTTTGAAATAGAAGGTTTAGATTTTTTCGGCAAAAAACAATTGACCTATATCTGCAATAAATGTGAAGTGAATTTAGACACAATTCCGAGCTTACCTCCAGTTTTCGCAGAACAAAGACCTATAAATTGGACCTTGCTAATGAACAAAGGTGAATGGGAAAGTTTACAAAAAAGGAAGGAAATGGTGGAGGATTTATTTAAAAATGAAAATTTAAGTGAAGCTGAGATTATCCATGAAAAACCTAAAAAAGAGAACAAAAACGATAAGAAAGTATTTATTATAGAAGGGTTTTATAAACCATAAATGCTTATTATAAAACCTTTCTCATTGTTCTAAATCCTACTTTAAATCTATTATAAAGGTCAAAAGGATTGATTTTTTCTTACCTTTGGTAAAATTTTAACCTATGATAAAAAATATCCATAAACCCATCTGGGCGATAATTCTTTCTTTTGTATTTTTTGTCTCCTCATGTATTGATCCAATAAAAGTTTCGGTTGACGCATCCAAGTCTTATTTAATAGTTGACGGAATTATTTCTGACCTAGACGAACAGCAAGTAATTTCAATTTTTAGAACCAACAAAGCAGCAAATTTTGCTAGTTCAGAATTTACCGCAACGATAGCTCCTAAAAGTGATGATATTTTTCCTGTAAAAGAGGCGACCGTTTGGGTTATGGAAAATGGGAGCAATAAAATAGATTTGTTTGAATATGAACCAGGTTATTATAAAACTCCTCCCGGGTTTGTTGGAAAAGTTGGATCAGAATATGCTCTGTTTTTTACTACAAAAGAAGGCGAAAAATATCATTCGACTGCTGAGAAAATAGTTCCTGTACCCGAAATTGCTACGTTGTTAAGTAAATTTAATGAGAAGGGAATAAAAGACAAAAGTTCAAATACTGGCAATATCTCCACCCATGATATTTACATTGATTTTATAGACCCAGCAGGTGAGAAGAATTTTTATAGATGGAAGTGGTTTTCTTACGAGATTCAAAATATCTGCGAAACTTGTAAACAAGGTAGGTATTATCGTTCGGGAACAAATTTAAGTCCAGTAGGAGAGTGTATAAAAGACCTTTCGCTTCCGAGCATCAACTACTTTGATTATTTCTGTGAATCTCTTTGTTGGGATATATTTTTAGGTTCAAAAATTGACATATTTTCGGATCTTTACACAGACGGCAAAACCCAATACGACAAGTTGGTTGCTCAAATTCCTTTGTACCAATCAAACCCATGTTTGGTTGTAGTTCAACAATATTCCATGAATCCCAATGCATACAGATACCTTAAGCTAATAGAAGACCAATCGGTAAATACGGGCACACTTGCAGACACCCCGCCAGCTCCTATCAAAGGTAATGTTAGAAATGTCAACAATGAATCAGAAATAGTTTTGGGGTATTTTGGGGTATCGGCTGTATCAGAAGTTAGGTACATGCTCAATCGAGCAGGTGATGGAAGTGCCATAAAAGACAATTTGTTTAAATACCAAAACAAAAGAGACCCTATTCCAGAATATGAGTCAGACGAAAGACCTATTATTCCAGTCGCTATTTGTAAACCAAGTGCTAGTAGAACAGCCATAGCACCTCGAAATTGGCAGTTTGGTAGATAATCCATTTTAAAAAACTATGATGAAATTTATATATTTATTCCTTTTTTTTGGTGTGATTTCTACTTCAGTATTTGCTCAAAACCTTGAGATTACTGGAGTTGTGGTTGATTCTATTTCCAGTGAGCCATTAAAAAATGCCACAGTCTCTCTAGACTTTAAGAGAAAGTCTTTATCCTTAAAAACCGACGATAAAGGTCGATTTAAGGTATTCCTAACCAAAGAGGATCACGCTATCTCTGTCCGTTATGTAGGCTATGTGCCGTTTTGGTTATATACTGATGCTAACTCGGTCTCGACTAATTATGTTATAAAAATGAGGCAAGTGGTTAATGAGCTGGAGCAAGTTGTGGTATCGACCAACCGGATAGATGAAAATGTCAAGAAACCATTGCTTGGGGTAAATCAAATCAATATTAAAACTTTAGAAAAAATACCTTCAGCTTTTGGTGAGGTAGATTTTTTAAGAGGCATACAAATGTTGCCTGGGGTGTCTAGTGTAGGAGAAGCCTCAAATGGTGTAAATATCAGAGGAGGCACAACAGACCAAAATTTGATTTTGATTGACGATACACCTATTTACAATCCAACGCATATGTTTGGTTTGTTTTCTGTGATTCCACCGGATGCTATCAGCAACCTCGACCTTTACAAAGGAAATGTTCCCGCCAGATATGGTGGTAGGGCGGCTTCTGTTTTGGATTTAACCTTAAAAAACCCTAACCTTTCGAGTATTAAAATAAAGGGTGGAATCAGCATAGTTTCCAATAAATTGATGGTAGAAGTACCTGTCATAAAGGATAGGGTAGGGATATATTTTGCAGGAAGGGGTGCCTTTACTGATTTTCTTTTACCTAGGCTAAGTCCGCAACTCGAAAACGTAAAGACCAATTTTTACGAAGGTGTATTAAAGGGTTTTTGGAGGGTAAACAATAAGAATACTTTAACCTTAATGAGGTATGGAAGCAATGACTTTTTTCAAACAGACTTGTTGTCAAATCTACCAAACGTAATAGGTTCTGCTACTTTTTTCGAGCATAAAACCACAAATTATAACGCCAAATGGGTTTATTTGATAAACAATAACTTAGATTTATCTACAAGTTTTACAAGGGCAAATTATGACCCAACTATTGGTACTATTGAAAATCTTACCAATTATAAGGTTAAGCTAAATTCAGGACTGGATCAAAGTATTTACAAATCTAGCCTTAACTATCAAAAAGATAAGCAAAAGGTCGAGATGGGTTTGAACTTCACACAAACAAAGATTAGACCTGGCACTTTAGATCCAGGAAAAGCCTCCGGCGTAAACTATATTGAAGTGCCGACAGAATACTCCAACGAATACGGTATTTTCATAGATGACGAATATGAATTTTCAAAAAAACTAGCTGTTACGGCCGGCTTGAGATATTCATTTTTTACAGCTTTAGGTGCCTCTGAAGTGAGAACTTATGATGCTGAACAGCCTAGAGATGAATTTTCGGTTACGGGTTCTACGTTTTACAACAAAGGTGAAATCATTAAAACTTATGGCGGGCTGGAGCCAAGGTTTGGCTTAAGGTATCTTTTAAATGAAACCGTTTCTTTGAAAATGGGCTATAATTTAATGCGTCAATATCTTCAAATAGTGTCAAATACTACAACGCCTATTCCTACATCAAGATGGAAAACTTCTGATGCAAATATAGCTCCTCAAGTAAGTCATTTGTTTACGCTAGGATCTTACAAGACTTTAGAAGGGAACGTATACGACATCAGTATTGAAGGATACTACAGAAGGTCAAACAATATCATTGATTACAAACCAGGGGCAGATTTTTTATTACAAAAATTCCCTGAAACGCAGTTGGTTCAAGGATTTAGCACATCTTATGGTGCAGAGATAATGTTTTCTAAAAAGAAAGGAAACCTTACTGGATGGACAAATTATACTTATGCCAGAACTTTTAATCAAGTCTATGCTAACACCAATGTATTGGATTTGGTAAACAATGGAAATAGTTACAGAGCAAATTACGACCGACCGCACACATTTAATACCTCAATTGATATCGCAGTAGATAAGCATAATTCATTTGCTTTCAATTTTGTATTGAGTTCAGGAAGGCCTTATAGCAAGCCAGTAGGTTTTGTGAATTACCAAAATAACTTTTATCCGTTTTATGATGAAAGAAACAATGCTAGAATACCAACCTATCATAGGTTAGATTTCTCTTGGAATATCACCAATCCAAGTATGAAAGACAGGAGATACAAAGGAAACTGGGCATTTTCTGTATACAATCTTTATGCTCACAAAAATGCATATTCTGTATATTTCAAAACAGAAAACGGCTCAATAAAAGCTTACAAACTGCAGATCTTTGGAGCACCAATTGTTTCGCTTGCTTATAATTTCAAGTTTGAATGATGACTTAAAGCCATCATTTTTGCATTATTGTTGGCTACCAAATAAATGATTTTTCCATTTATTTTAATAGGCTTTATTCGTCTGGTTTGAGCCTTTATTGGTGCTTGCCTTATCGGATTTTTTAATGTTTTTCCTTCAGAAATGTATTGGTAAACATTCCCTTGGTCAGCATCATAAAGACCCATTTGAATATTACATTCATAAAAATTACCCAACATCATAAACTCTGATTTTTTATAAGCCGAAATGTCAACCGCTGCAAAGTATGGAGTCCACTGAGTATTTCCTGACATAGCTTCCAGCTTAAATGTACCATCGCCATTATTTATCAAAACAGAGTTTTCAAAATAGTTGGCTTCAAAAACCTTTGCATCAGATATTTTAGTACTTCCAAACACATCCTTTAGACTCGCTTTGGCAAAGTCTTTTGAAAAGATATACTTCTTCCTCACAAATGGTAGCTGTTTCTCAATCTCTCTCTTATCAGCAAATATGGTTTCTTTGCCTTGCATATATAGCGTGATTATATGATCTAACCTTCCATTATCGTCTATATCGTTTACATACATTCTGATAGGTTCTTTTTCAGAAGCATGCAATCTGCTGTTTTCACCTAAGTTTCCGCATACAAAATCTATTTTACCATCTCCATTTACGTCCATTGGCATCGCAAAATTCCACCAGCCTTTTTTGTCTGTCAAATAAGTTTGTTTGTACTTTACCCCTTCATTTTTAAAAGATTTTATGCCATCCCACTCGTAAGCTATTACTAATTCTTCTTGTTTGTCGCCGTCGTAATCAACCCAAACTGCGTTTTTTACAAAACCTGATTTCTTTAATTCAGGTGCAATTTTTTCTGTTTGATCTGTAAAGTTTCCATTACCGTCATTAATTAGTAAATATGAGCTAGGAATTTCACCGTAAGCCCATGACACAGCTCTAGCACCCAAAAACAAATCTATTTTCTTATCGTTGTTTATATCTTTCGCCAATATTACAGACGATGTTAAAAACAAATCCTTAAAGGCATCTAGCTTACGAATAAACTGCCCTTTTGTATCATTTAAATAAAGTCGAGGTGCTAAATTGGGTGATTTTCCATAAAATTCATTTCCGCCTGAGGCTACAACTAGGTCATTAAAACCATCACCATTAATATCTGCAAAAACCGCATCTACATCCTCAAAAACACTATCGGCTTCTAATGCTTTTTGCGGTAGATTTACGAATTTCCCACTTGAGTTTTGAACAAATATTTTTGAGTTTTTCCACTTCGAACTTCCAACAAATATATCCTCTAAACCGTCATTGTTTATATCTCCAACTGTTAATGCCGGACCTTCGGTAGACATCATGTTTGGAATCAAAGCCTCACGATCAAACTCATTATATTCATTCTCGTCATGCTTTATATCTAAACCGATTTCAGCAGCAATGTCGACGAATTCGTTTGCTATTTTATGAAAAACTTGGTAGTCAAATTTCGGTAATCCAGTCTGATATTTTACTTTTAAAACGGTATTTAGGTTTACACCTTTTAGCTTTTCAAAAGTATTGTCTGGCCAAATAATCACAACTGAATCTATTTTTGAAACTTTGCCTAAGCCAAAAGTAAGCGGACTTTCTATAGAAGATTGGAAACCTCTAACCGGAAATTTTTCTTGAAAAAAAGTTGTGGTGTCAGCGTATACAATACACTTTGCACCTATTGCATTTTTATTTTTATCCGATCCTAATAAACTTATGCTTAGGTGATTGTTTTCTGGAGCGTATTCATTGCTGAGGTTTTCGTACAAAAAAGCTTTTTGATTGATGTTATTGGTTACAACATCTAAATCTCCGTCATTGTCTAAATCAACGTAAATAGATCCATTTGAAAATGAGCCCTCATTGCCACTAACGCTTTCTGATAAATCGTTAAACTTAACCTCTCCTGCGTTGGAATAGAACTTATTTGGAATTTTAATTTCGGGTAATAAATCAACCAAGGACTCATCTGACTCATCAAATTTTTTCTTCGATATTTTCTCTTGAATTTCATCGCTTGATACAAAATTTATGTAATCAAGGTCGTTCATTCTTTTGTTTATGCCATTAGAGATGAAAATATCTTTCTTACCGTCATTTTCAAAGTCAAATAAAAGTGTTGACCAAGACCAGTCAGTAGCATGTACTCCCGCATACATCCCTATTTCTGAGAAATATCCGTTTTTATTATTCAGTTGAAGGTTGTTTCTGGCAAACTGAATATTATAGCCTTGCGACAATTTGAATTTAAAATTATAAAATGCATCTTCTCCTTCTGAGCGTTTTAGTATTTCTGGATCATAAGGAAGCATGTCTAGTGTGAATATTTCCGGGAATAGGTCGTTGTTAAGGTCTGCCATATCCACGCCCATGCTAAACCTACTTGTGTGGTCAATCTTGTCAAGCATTTCATCCTTGAACGTGCCATTTTTTTGGTTGATATATAGATAATCATTTTCATGAAAATCATTTCCAATATAAAAATCTGGATAACCATCAAGGTTTACATCTGAAAGTGCAATGCCGAGCCCGTAGCCTATTGCTGAGCTATGGATGCCAATTGTTTTAGTTGTTTCAATGTATTTACCATCCTTATTCTCAAAATATCTATCACCTGCTAGTTCATGAAAAGTATTTAAAAAAACATCTCTTTTGCCATAGGTTCCGTTTTGGTGGACCGAATGATTCAATTGAAACATATCTAAATCACCATCTAAATCTGCATCAAAAAAAGCTGTTTGGGTGCTGAAACCAACCAAATCTAAACCATAAGAAGCAGAGCTTTCCTTATAATGTGGTATTCCTTTATCATCAATGTTTTCACAAATAAAAAGAAGGTTATGCCCACTTAGTTCTTCAAATTTTCCAACTCTATTAATATAAATATCCAGCAAACCATCCTGATTGATATCAACAACAGAAACTCCAGTTGACCAACCTTTCTCATTTTTGAAGTTAGCAGCCTCAGAAACGTCTTCAAACTTTAATTCTCCTTTGTTTATGTATATTTTATTCTGATTTTGATTGGAAGTAAAAATCAAATCTTGCTTGCCATCATTATTTAAATCCCCAGTAGCCACTCCGCCTCCGTTATAGAAATACATGTAGTTGAATATATTGAGATCACCGCTCGGAGCTAGGTCATTTGAAAAAGAAATTCCTGTTTCAGAGGCTTCTTTTACTCTGAATATCTCTTTTTTTTCCTTTTCTTTAGAACAAGCCAAAATGATAATACCAATCAATATAATTATTAAATTCTTCATTGAATCTGGTTTTTCAATTCAAAAAACTGTGGAACACTATTGTTTGATAATGAGATTAATAGTTTCTTATTTCCAACTGTTATAAACTTTAAATCTTTTACTTCTCCCGAAGTTGTAAACCCACTTTTAATGTTTTTTATGACCTCAAATTTTCCCTTTCCTTGGTTCATCATTGTTATTCCTCTGCAAGCATCTAACCGTGTAAACTGTGGAATGTATCCTGTGAAATTTCCGGCTAATAAAATATCGGGTTGTCCATCATGATTAATGTCTGTTATGTTTACCGCATTTATACAGCTTAGTTGAGCTTGGAATGGCAATACTGTAATTGTAAAATGCCCTTTTCCATTGTTTAATGCTATTATTGATTTAAGGGTATTAACTTCGCTCTTTTGAGCATTCATTATTTTTTTATTGTCAAAAAGGTCCTCAATGCTCTTTTTGGCATAATCTTCATGTTTTAAGCTTTTTGCTTTTAGTATCGGAAACTGTTCCATCATTTCTCTTTTTAAAAAAACAGGCACATCTTTTCCATTGACTCTTTTGGTTAAAATCTTGTCTATTTGATTGTTTTCGTCAAAGTCTGCCACCCAAAGTTTGAGTGGATTTCCTTCTGAAGCCTTTAGAGCAAAGTTTTCACCAATATTTCCCAAAACCAAGTCTAAGTCTCCGTCATTATCTAGATCGGCAGCCTTAATTTCACCCCAGAAACCTGATAAATTTTCAAGTCCTGAGTTAATGGTTTCAAATTTTTTGTTTTTGAATTCATAAACTTTAGGGCTCATCCAGTCGCCAACTATTACCAATTCCTTCTTTTTATCTCCATTAATATCTGCCCAAGCCACAGATCTTACCATTCCTAAATTGGCCAGTTCAGGGCAAACTTCTTTAGTTATATTTTTAAAATTACCCTTTCCGTCATTTTGTAAAATATACTGTTGCGGATTTAATCCATAAGCCATTGGTGTTGATCTATTTCCGATAAACAAATCAAGGTCTCCGTCTGAATCGAAATCAAAGGGGGCTATACATGATGTATTGAATCCGTTGTAGGGTAGTGCTTGATTATTGTATTTGAAATTTCCCTTGCCGTCATTTAGATAAAGTCTATTCAAATACATTCTTTCCGAGGATTCCGTATCGTTTCCACCAGTACCAACTACCAAGTCAAGGTCTCCATCTCCATCAGCATCGAAAAACTCCGCTGCGGTATCTTCAAAAAATGCAGCATTTTTTAGGTCTTCATTTTTTAAGTTTGTAAATCCACCATTTGTTTGAATATAAAGTTGGCCGGCCTGATTTTTTGCACCACATATAAATACATCTTGTTTACCATCACCATTTATGTCCCCGATTGCAGCTTTTGGCCCTTCTTTAGATAGTATAATAGGTATATTCTTTTCGTTATAAAAATCTTCGTAGTCATTTTCAGTATGTTTTTCAAATATTGAAAAGTTTACCTTTTCAAAAAGTTGAGTCTCTTTTATGTTTTTTATATCATTTTCAATTTTGACCCCTTCTGTAATATCATATTTCAGAAGTTTGTTAGTTTCAATATTTTTATAAATACTCTTAGTATTATTTGGCCAAAAAATCACTAAAGAATCTATTCTTGATTTTCCTATTCCGATAGTTTGAGCATATTCTGTACTTGATTGAAATCCTTTAGAGGGATGTATTTGTTTTGTTAAAATTCCATCATTTGTATATACCAATATTTTTGATCCAATAGCGAAAGTATTTTCACCTTGGCCTTTTAATTTTACTTTTACGTAATTGTTTTTTTCTGGTTGTTCATTGCTTTTGTTTTTGTAAACAAAACACTGCTGATTTACGTTATTAACCACTAAATCAAGATCGCCGTCATTATCTAAATCGCCATAAGCAGCTCCATTTGAAAATGAGGGTTCTGAAAAACCGAACTCTTTTGACATTTCCGAAAATTGTAAATTTCCATCATTGTGAAAGAAATTGTTTACAATTCTACGCGAAGGCATGTGTTTTATGATATTGTCAAATTTCTCTTTTTGGCCTGACATCACCATTTTCTGATTGATATCATTGGCAAAAAAATCAATGAAATCTTGGTCAATTACATCATGAAATATTCCATTACTTACATAAATATCATTTCTAGAATCATTGTCCGCATCAAACATTAATGCACCCCAACTCCAATCACTTGCTGCTACGCCACTGTAATTGGCGATTTCGCTATAGCTACCATCTCCATTGTTTAGTTGAAGGCTATTTTGCATATATTGGTTGTAAAAACCCTTTTCATATTTGAGTTTATATACGTAATGATTATCAAAGGAAGTCGTCGTTTTTAACCTTTCCTCTTCCTTGGGTAGCATATCTGTTACATATATTTCCTGGAGGCCATCATTATTAATATCTGCCATATCAGCACCCATTGAAGCCAAACTTGTATGATTGATACGTTTTTCAAGTTCTTCACTAAAAGTGCCGTTTTTTTGATTTATATATAGGTAGTCTTTTTCAAAAAAATCGTTTGAAATATAAATGTCAGGATAATTGTCATTGTTGACATCACCAACCGTAACACCCAACCCGAAGCCTATTAAACTTCCATAAATTCCAGCTTCTTTAGAAATGTCTTCAAAATGACCCCCATTATTTTTATAGAGTTTGTCACCTCCGCCTTTTAAGAAATCTTTAACTGGCCAATCTTCAGCCCTTAAATCTCTATTGTTATCATAATTAAGCGTGTTTACGGGTATAAAGCTATTGTTAAGGACATAACAATCTAAATCGCCGTCTAAATCAAAGTCAAAAAATGCAGCATGTGTGGAATAGCCTTTATCATCTAGGCCATATTCAACTGCTTTATCAGTAAAACTCAGATTTTTATTATTGATAAAAAGGGCATTTCCATCTTGTTTTTTCCATTTGTCTATACCAGCATTGCAAATATAAATATCTAACCAACCATCGTGGTTAATGTCGACCATTACCACACCAGTATTCCATTTTCCAGTTTGTTCTATGCCCGCTTTTTTGCTTATATCCTCAAAAGTTGGATTCCCCTCGGTGTCTAGCCCTTTGTTCAAAAAAAGTTTATTCGAACCCATATTGGATGTCAAAAGAACATCCGCAAGCCCATCGTTATTTATATCTCCAATGGCTACCCCTGCTCCATTATAAAAATTCCTGTAATTGAAAATATTGAAATTTTCAGAGTTTTTGACGGTATTTTCAAAATCTATCCCAGATACACTACTAGGTATTAACTCAAATATACCGTTGTTTGCGTTTTTCTGACAAGAAAAAAATAGACTAAACGCTGAAATACAAATACCTGACAATATCTTTTTCACTTATTCCTTTATTGAATTCTTATTTATACTTACTTCTGGTTTTTTCCAAACGATATTTCCGTCAATTGTCGAAAGTCCGCTATCTCCAAAAGGTTTTCTCAATTGTCCTTTTACTTTAATAATTATTGCACTTGAATCTAATTGAATGATTTCAAATCCACCATCCGTCAAAATATATCCTTCACCAGCATTTTTTGAAGCATCAGTTATTTTGCCTATAAGAAATGAGCCAGAAGTGCTTCCTTCTGGAAAACCATTTTTAAAAGTAAGTTTAAGCGGCATTTTTTCGATATTTAAATTACCTTCTAGACTTACAATAATATTTCCGAAAAACTGATTTTTAAGGCTAATTTTAACACCATTATCATTTGAGGCAAAACCACTTCCAGTAAAGGTCTCTTGGCCTTCATAAAAGTTTTTTTGATTAATGTTTATTGAAATTTTGGCCTGATTATCTTCAAGTTTTATCAGCTCTTCACTAAAGTTTTCATTAGTAATTTTAGAGCATGATATTGTAGTGGCAATCATCAAAATGCCAAATAAGTATTTCATCATAGGTTTTTATTAAAGTAATAACAAAAATACTATAATTATAAATCAAAAGCATCAAAATAAAAACAAAAAAGCCCAGCCTTTCGGCTGAGCTTTTTCAAATATAGCTTATAAATTAATAGCCATCATTTTGCTTAAGGTTCGGGTTAGAAACGATAGCAGGAGATGGAATTGGGAACAATACAGTGTAGTCCTCTTGAATTAGAGTACCAGTACCTTTTGTAAATTTACCAAAACGAACCTCATGAGTTCTTTTTCCACCTTCCCAATACAATTCACGTCCGATTTCGTCAAATAAAGAAGCTTCGGTAACAGAAGCAACGGCTTTTGCCGAACGCTTAGCTCTCAAATCATTAACCATAGTAAGTGCACCTGCCGCATTTCCACCACGCAACATAGCCTCAGCTTTCATTAAATAAGCTTCAGCATATCTCATCAAGATATACTTTCCAGCTGTAGCTGGGTGATATTTGATGACACGGATACCCTTCTCTGTAGGAGTACCTGCCAAGTTTACGTCACGAGAGAAAACCAAAGGTTTTTTAGATCTCGAATCAGTAATGTTTTGACCTTTATCGTTAATTTGCTGACCAGCAAGGAAACCATGACCAATTCCTGAGAATTCAGTTCCATCACCTTTTGCTTTAACACCCTTACGGATATCACCATCTTCAAAAGTATCATAGAAATCTGCCAATGTAGCAAATCCATTCCATCCTGAAGGGTTTTGATCATAGTGAAGAGTCATCATCCAACGGTTTTGGGGAGTTCCTTCTTGTGAACTTAGGATAGTTTCATTTGCAGCACTAGAAGAGAAATTCTGGAAATAATCAGAACTTAGGCTATATCCATCAGCAGTAATTGCATCTACTGCAGCGATTACTTTGTCCATATCAGCTTTATCAAAAGTATAAGGTCCAGCCGGAGTGGCTGCTTTATAAACGGCCTTATTTAGATACATTTTAGCAATCAAGAAATTAGCTGCGGCTTTATTGGCTGTTCCTTGTATTGCTTGAGGACCTACTTTAGGCAAATTAGGCAAAGCTTCAGTTAAGTCTTTCAAAATAAAATCAAAAGCCTCAGACCTAGAAAGTACTTTAGGATTAACATCAACACCATCAGTAACTTCTCTAAATGGTACTTGACCATAAAAATCCATAACGTGGAACATGTTGAAAGCTCTTAAAAATTGAGCTTCAGCTTTCTGCGTAGCAGAAGGATTAGAAGCTATGATTTCGTTAGCTTTGTATGCTCTTTGATTCAATTGATTCCAAGCACTGATTACTCCCGAGTGCGTGGCATCCCAAGTATGCTGATCTAATGTTCTCCAAACACCATTATCACCCCAGTCAACCCCTCTTGTAGGAGGAATCATTTCTGCTGATGTATGCTGACCCAATGCATAAATATTTGCTTGGTCAGTATAAGTAGATAAATCTTTGTATGCAGAGATCAACAATTCAGAAGGGTTACCAGGCGTAAAACCTGAACCACCTTCAGAAGCTCTTACGATAGAGTCTGTCTCATTGTTTGTTAGATCCGTACAAGCAGTAAAGGACATTACGCCTAAACTTGCGATTAAAAATCTTTTTAAATTATTGTTTTTCATATTCAATATTCTTTTAAAAATAATTATTAATTAAAACGAAATATTCGCTCCAATTGTCCAAGTTTTCGATCTTGGGAACGCTGAATAGTCTATACCAGCAGAAGGAATACCATTGATTGATTTATTGGTACTAACTTCAGGATCTTGTCCGCTATACTTTGTAAAAGTCATTAAGTTTTGACCAGTTAAGTAGAATCTTAAGCCTTGAATATTTTTCATTCCTTTTGTTGGAACTCTATAACCTAGGTTTAAGTTTTGCAATCTTACAAAGTCTCCTTTCTCTAGGAATCTTGTAGAAACATCAGGAGCATTGAAAGGTCCTTCAGTTGAAGTAACAACGTCTTTAGTTACGTTTCTACCGTTTGTGATTGATCCTTTAGTGAAATACGCATTAGCAGTGTTTGAATAAATATAATTACCAAAAACACCGTTAAAGAATATACTCGCATCAAAGTTACCAAACTTGAAATTGTTAGTTAAACCAGCTGTAACTGTAGGATTAGGGCTTGCATTAACGAATGTTTGGAAGTCACCGTTAGGATACAATGAGTTACCTTCAGAATCATATCCACCAAACTCTCTCAAGAAGAATGCAAATAAAGGCTGACCTTCAGCTAAACGTTGAGCAAATGCTCCTGTTAAACCTTGTCCGTTAATTTCACCTGTGTCATATACTCCAGTTAAGTTTTTAATTAGGTTTTTGTTGAATGCAGCGTTTGCTACAACTTCCCAAGTAAATGCTTTGCTGTCTACAGCTACAACGTTTAATCCTAATTCAAGACCACGGTTTTGAATATCAGTATCTAAGTTTTTCCAAACAAATGGCGTAGGTGCAGGTTGAGCTGAAACTACGTTCATTAATAAATCTTTGGTATGTTTGTCATAGAATTCAACATTACCCGAAACTCTATTACCAGCCAAAGCAAAGTCTAATCCAATGTTCAATGTAGAAGTTGTTTCCCATTTCAAGTTTGGATTATTGAACGCAACTGCATTTAATCCTCCCCCTGAGATGTCAGTGGCACCTTGGTTAGGACCCCAATCGCTATATCTATCTCTTCTGTCGTACAAATTATGAGGAATGTTTTGGTTACCCACTAGACCATATCCAACTCTTAAAGCTAAATCAGAAAACACATTTTTTGGAACGAAGTTTTCTTCAATCAACTTATATTTTACTGCTCCTGAAGGGAAATATCCATATTTGTTATTACCACCAAATTTTGTAGATCCATCAACACGAAGTGTACCAGTTAACAAAATTTTACCCATGTTTAAATTAACACGTGTAAAATATGATTGTAGTTCGTCAAAGTTTCTGTAAGAGTTATTTACTACATTACTTGGGGCTTTTCCAGAGTTAGCAGACGCCAAGTTATTTGTCATTACATCTAAATCAGAAGTAGCAAAATTTGCTAAACTTGCATATTTTCCAAAAGTATCAAAACTTTGGTATGAATAGCCTAATAAAGCATTCAATGATGTTTTTCCAAATTCTTTGTCATAAGTGAAGTAGTTTTCCCATAGTTGATTATTCATTTGAATATCTCTAAGGTATAATCTACCAATACCTAATACTCCGTCAAGTGCCAAATCGCTTGATAATGCAGATTTTCTAGAAGACATAGATTGGTCAAAACCTAATACAGTTTTGAATTTCAAACCTTCAACAATTTGAAGTTCAGCTGCTATATTACCTAAAGCTCTTAATGTGCTAGTTCTATCTTTTGTCAAGTTTACAACAGCAACTGGATTGGGTTCTACTATTCCAGGTTGGTTGTATGTTCCATCTGCATTGTATACCGATCTTGTTGGATTAGACTTTAGAATCGCAGCCATCAAGTCACCTGTATATCCAGCATTGTCAGATATTGCAATACCTTTATCTTGGTTGTTTGCAAGGTTTACACTAGAAGTAATGTTCAATTTATTGTTGATAAATTTCTTTCCTCCATTAAAACCAACTGAATATCTTTTGATTCCAGAAGTTTCTATGATTCCTTGTTGGTCTAAATAACCTAAAGTAAAACGATAGTTGCCTGTAGCATCACCTCCACCATAAGATAGGTTATGCTGCTGTGTCATTGCAGTCCTGAATAGCTCATCTTGCCAATCAGTATTTCCACCTTGGTTTTGGGAAGAATTGGCAGCGGCAAATTCTGAAGCATTTAATAAGTCATATTTCTTAGTAATAGTACTTGCCCCTAATGATACGCCATAATCTAATGTTCCTTTACCTTTACCTTTTTTAGTAGTAATTAATACCACACCCTGAGCACCACGAGAACCATAGATAGCTGTAGCAGATGCATCTTTAAGGATGTCAATGCTCTCAATATCTTCAGGATTCAAGAAATTTAGAGGGTTTTTGGCAGGCTGACGACCGATACCTTGCGTTTGTCCACCATCTGAGGTATTGTCAGATGACAATGGCACACCATCGATTACAAATAAAGGTTGGTTTCCACCGTAAACAGAAGATGTTCCTCTGATACGCACGTTTATGCCACCACCTGGCTCACCTGAGCTCTGAGTGATTTGTACACCAGCTACTCTTCCTTGCATTAATTGCTCAGGAGAAGTAACAATACCTTTTTGGAAATCTTTCGTTCCAATGGCGTTTACTGCTCCAGTTGCATCTTTTTTCTTTACGGTACCATAACCAACTACTACCACCTCATCTAATAGGGCAGCATCATCAGATAGTGTTACGTTAATAGTAGAACGTCCATTGATAGCAACTTCTTGAGAGGTCATACCTACAAAAGAAATAGCCAAAGTACCGTTACTAGGTACACCTGCAATTGAGTACTTTCCTTCCATGTCAGTAGCTGTTCCTTTTGACGTACCTTTTACTTGCACAGTTACGCCAGGGAGACCATCTCCTGATTTGTCCGAAATTTTTCCGCTAACTGTAATGTCTTGAGCGAAAACGGAAATTGAGAAAAACAATGAGAGTAAAAAAGCGGCAGAGCTTTTGCTCGTTAGCTTGTCTAGCCCAAAGCCGAAGACCATTCGACCACTTTGGTAGAATCTGTTCATCATAGGTTAATTGTTTAAAAAATTAAAGTAATTTAATATTATCTCTTCTTCAAATCATTTCAACATTCGGTTTAAATGTTGGATGATTTTTAGAATCAACCCACAAAACTACAAAAAGAAGTTCCTAAAGTCCAAAAAAATGAAAAAGAAAATTTTACATAATTTGATTTATTTAAATGATTAATATTGTTATTCTACGTAACACTTTGCCATTTGGTTGTATTTTATTCTCATATGAAATTATTTGGAATTATCTTTGGGAAATTTTGAAATCAAGCATTTTTAGATGAAAAGTATAAACTTTGAAAGCTTAAAAGAAAACTTTAAGGGAGAGATATTTTTAGATAAAATAATGAGGACTCTGTATGCTACAGACGCTTCTGCATATAGAGAGTTTCCTTTGGCGGTGGTATTTCCGAAGGATAATAAGGACATTAAAACTTTAATTGATTTTGCTAACAAATTCCAAGTGACGTTAATCCCCCGAACAGCAGGGACTTCTTTGGCTGGTCAAGTTGTCGGAAAAGGAATCATCGTTGATATTTCAAAAACTTTTACTAAAATATTTGAAGTAAATAAGGAAGAATCTTGGGTAAGTTTGCAGCCATCGGTGGTTAGAGATGAGCTCAATATGCACCTGAAACCACAAGGTTTGTTTTTTGGACCAGAAACTTCTACAGCCAACAGAGCAATGGTTGGTGGAATGGTTGGGAATAATTCTTGCGGTTCAAATTCTGTGATATATGGAAGTGCTCGTGACCACCTGATGGAAGTTCAAGGCTTTTTAAGTGATGGAAGTTTTGTTACCTTCTCTGATATTTCAAAAGTAGATTTTTTTGAGAAAATTACTGTAATAAAAGAAAGGGAAGAGCATTCACTTGAGGATAAAGTTTATTTGAATGTTTTTGAAAGTCTTTCAGTAAAAGAAAATCAAAATGAAATCCGTGAGCAGTTTCCTAAAAGGAGTATTCCTCGTAGAAATACAGGGTATGCGATTGATGAACTATTAGAGACCGAAGTTTTTACAGAATCTTCTACCGAAAAGTTTAATTTCTGTAAACTGATTGCAGGATCTGAAGGTACATTGATGTTTATCACTGAAATGAAACTGCATGTTAATGATCTCCCACCAAAGTTTCAAGGCGTGGTTGCTGTTCATTGCAACACAATTGATGATTCTTTAAGGGCCAATTTGATTGCACTGAAATACAAACCGAGTGCAGTTGAGCTTATGGATCATTACATATTAGAATGTACCAAATCCAATAAGGAGCAGATGGCCAATCGTTTTTTTGTGGAAGGTGATCCAGGTGCTTTGCTATGTGTGGAGATTTCAAGAGATTCGATAGAAGAAGTAAAACAATTGGCTGCCGAAATGGAAGCTGAAATGCGTGCTGCAGGTTATGGCTATCATTTTCCTGTTCTTTTTGGTGATGATATAAAGAAAGTTTGGACGCTTCGCAAAGCCGGACTCGGACTTTTATCTAACCTTCCAGGCGACGAAAAAGCGGTGGCGGTGATTGAAGATACTGCGGTTGATGTGAATGATTTGCCAGAATTTATTATTGAGTTTAATGCAATCTTGGCAAAAAATGGCATGTACAGTGTGCATTATGCTCATGCCAGTACAGGAGAATTGCATTTAAGACCTATTATCAATCTTAAAACGGAAGAAGGGAAAGTTCAGTTTAGGATGATAGCTGAAGAAATTTCGACTTTGGTAAAGAAATACAAAGGTTCACTATCCGGTGAACATGGCGATGGTAGGCTTCGTGGAGAATTTATAAAACAACAGATAGGAGAGAAAAACTATGCATTGATAAAGGATTTGAAGAAGGTTTGGGATCCAAACAATATCTTCAATGCCAATAAGATTGTTGATACGCCTCCAATGGACGAGTTTTTGCGATATACCCCAGGTCAAAAAACGCCTGAGTTTACTACAATGTTTAGGTTTAAAGACCAAGACATTTTGCAACATGCCGAACAGTGTAATGGATCTGGTGATTGTCGTAAATCACATTTGAGTGGAGGCACGATGTGTCCGTCTTATATGGCTACCAAAAGTGAAAAAGATACTACCAGAGCCCGAGCAAATATTCTGAGGGAAACACTAACGCAGTCGGATAACTTAAATAGGTTTGATTCGAAAGAAATAAAGGAGGTGCTAGACTTGTGTTTGGTTTGTAAAGCCTGTAAGTCTGAGTGCCCATCTAATGTGGATATGGCCAAACTTAAGATGGAGTTTACCTACCAATATCAAAAAGTAAATGGTGTGCCGCTTCGCTCAAAAATGATAGCCAATTATCCTAAAATGTCTCAATTGGCTTCTTATGTGCCATGGGGTTATAACTTGATTTTCAAAAACAAACCTTTGCGAAAACTGGCGAACTCTATTGTAGGTTTTCATCCCGACCGAACGATGCCATTGCTTTCAGACACAACCTTGAAGGCTTGGTTTAAGAAAACCTATGGAAACATTGCTGGAAAAGGTGAAAGAAAAGTTTTCTTATTTATTGATGAATTTACGAATTTCAATGATGTAGAAATTGGCAAAAAAGCAGTTCAATTATTAGTTAAATTGGGTTATTCAGTCGAAGTGCCTAGACATGTGGACTCTGGTCGTTCTTATTTATCAAAAGGAATGCTAGACGAAGCTAAAGCATTAGCCAATGAGAATGTGGAGCTTCTGTCTAATATTATTTCAGAAAATACACCTTTAATAGGCATAGAGCCAAGTGCAATCTTGACTTTTAGAGATGAATATCCAGAGTTAGTTTCTGTGGAATTAGCAGAAAAAGCTGCTCTATTAGCTAAAAATGCCTTAATGTTTGATGAATTTATTGGAAGAGAAATAGATGCCAAGAAATTAGATGGCAAAAATTTCAAGTCTGAGAAACGTTTGATAAAATTGCATGGTCATTGCCAACAAAAAGCTGTGGCTTCAATGGTTCCGACTAAGAAAATGTTGAGTTTACCAAAAGGCTACGAGGTGCAACTGATTCCAAGCGGATGCTGTGGAATGGCAGGCTCATTTGGTTATGAAAAAGAACATTATGATATTTCGATGAAAATAGGAGAGTTGGTATTGTTTCCAACTGTACGCCAACAAGCTGAGGATGTGATTATTGCAGCTCCTGGGACCAGTTGTCGCCATCAGATTCATGATGGAACTGGTAAAAAGTCTTTACATCCGATTGAGATACTTTTTGAGGCTTTGGTTTGAAAAAAATAATTTTAGACAAGATTTCTAATGATACCAATATCAAAAGAAATCTTGTCTATTTGTTTTAACACCTATTTAAAGTTCTATTTCTTCTTACAATCATATCCAAGCCTAATCCAATCAATAACAAAGGCCAAAGTTCAAAAACAGAGTGTAGTGAAAATTGGGATAGGATAATTGGATAATAAAAAACGTAAGTCACAAAGCCCCAAACAATTCCACTGAAGATTTTGCCTTTTGAAAATTCCTTAATTGTAATAATAACGAATATCAGCTTCCAACTCATTAAGTTTGCGGGTAAATTAAAACCCAGCATATTGAAATTGTTTAGTAAAAATAAACTTCCAAGTGCAATGATGGCGATGGCAAAAATAATAGACGAAGAGTGGTTATACTTTTTCATAATATGTTTTGTTTTTTTCTTCAAAATTATGTCTGTTTTGGTCGCTGAAGTATCGGTTTTCGATGAATTATGTATAAAATATAGTTTAACTAATGTTTTTTGCCGATAAATGGATATATGAGATTTTAAATTTCGAACATTTTAATGGTTAGTTTGTTAGTTTCTAATGCTTATAGAATGTACGTTTTAGGACTAATCATAGTTGATTTAAATCAATTATATAATATTTCTAATAATTGTTGAATAATTTTTTATTCATTTTTTGTAAATATTTGATAGCTAATCCTAAAATATTATTTTTGCGACCCCAAAAAATGTAGAAATTACCTAATGAATAAAGCGAGAGGAGGAATGTACTTAGAGGTAAATACTTTAATAAACGACGATAGGCCGGTTTATATATCCGGAAGTTTTTGTAATTGGAATCCTTCTAATTCAGATTTTTTGATGAAAAAAATTGGAGAAGGGAAATATAGAATTGATTTTGACAAGGATTTTACGATAGACAATCCTCTGGAATACAAATATACCAAAGGTGGATGGGAACATGTAGAATTAGATATTTTTGGCAATACCAGCAAAAATAGAACTTTGGAGCCAAAATTTAAGCCAAATATTGATGTAGTTCCACTTTGGCGTAAAAACGGGTTCACGCCATATTATGCCGAAACCATGCCCTTGGTAGAATCTATGGAAATGGAGATACCTCAGTTAAAAAGAGTCCGCACAGTAAGTGTAATTTTACCTAGTGATTATTACAGAAATCCAGAAAAAAGATACCCAGTTGTGTATATGCACGATGCCCAAAACCTTTTTGGCAAAGGCTCTGTATATGGTAACTGGGAAATTGACAAAAGACTTTCTTTACTTAAAAAACAAGGTAAGTCAGATGTAATAATAGTGGCAATCAATCATGGCGAGGAAGACCGCCAAGTTGAGTTTTCGCCTTATAAAAATAGGGTAAAAGGACAAGGAATGCGTTACGCGACTTTTATAGTAAGAACTTTAAAACCTCATATAGATCAAACTTATCGCACCTTGTCTGAGAGACAATTTACAGGAATTGGTGGTAGCTCCATGGGTGGTTTGATAAGTATCTATACAGGTATGATGTACCCAGAGTCTATCGGTAGATTGATGGTGTTTTCGCCATCGCTTTGGACTTCACCCAAAATATATTTTGATGCTGTCGAGTTTTTTAACCCTATGGATACCAAGATATATCTTTATGGCGGTGGAAAAGAAAGTGAAAGTATGCTTCCAAATATAGAAAAACTAAAAAACACTATTGATAGTCAAGGTTTTGACTCAAACAAAATAGAAATTAAAGCCGAACTTGATCCAGAAGGACAACACAACGAAAAACGTTGGGGACAGGAGTTTCCAAAGGCATTGGATTGGTTGTATTATTGAGTATTATTAATGTTATATAGCTTCCATGCCTTTTGACAATGAAGGATAAGAACAACTTTGATTTTTTGAGATTAGTATTTTCGATTTTTATAATAATCGGCCACAGCTACGCTATTAGTGGGTCAAGTGAGAGGGATATTATCTTTAGAATAACGAATGAGCAACTTTTATTGCAAGACATTGCATTAACTGGATTTTTTTTGGCGAGTGGCTTTTTTATATTTCCAAGTTTACAGAGGAGTAAATCTATTAGTACCTATCTGATTAAAAGAGGTTTAAGGATTTTTCCGGGAATAGTTTTCATGACGCTTATTATATGTTTATTAGGTGTTTTTGTTTACAAAGGATCGTCTTTTTACTATTTTACGCATTGGCCAGTTTATAAATATTTCATAAGAGCCCCTTTTTTGTTTTTATCAAATACTACTTTCTATGACCTTTTTGCTACTAACCCGCTGCCACAAATTAACGGCTCTTTATGGACTATTCCGTACGAGTTCGCCTTGTATATTTTTATTATTTTATTATTCGTTTTTAAAAATAATATTAGCCTATCGAAAGGGGTCTTATTTTTCCTTAGCATTGGTTTAATTTGCTACAATATCTATTTTTATAAAGACCAACCCAATTACTATTTCTTTATTAGCGGTGAGTATTTGCTTTATTTTGGCTGCTTTTTTGTAATCGGAGCCTGGGCTTCCACAATCAAGGATTTCATTTTTGAAAATAAGGGAATCATACTTTCTTTAGGTTTGATTATTTGTTTTAGCTCTATTTGGTTGAATAACTTTAGAAGCTTCAATTATATTATTATTCCTATGGTTATATTGCCTTTAGGGCTTTTTCAGACGCCTTTTATCAAAAATATAGGAGAAAATATTGGGGATCTTTCTTATGGAATTTATATTTATGGGTGGCCGGTTCAACAAACATTATTCCATTTTTTTAACTTGGAACCTATCAGATTGATGATATTTGCTTCAATTATTTCTATATTCTTAGGCTATATTTCTTGGCATTTAATAGAAAAGAGAGCATTAGCTTTTAAATCCAGAATCTGATTTTTAGTTGGTATAATTCCTAAGTTTTCAAATTTATTTCCCAGCCCAAAAAGGGTTCCCGGCTTCGATAAATTCAATTTTAGTATTTGGATAAAACTTCTGAAGCCAAGATTTAAAATATACCATTCCAGCTTCTTCCGAGTCGGCGTGTCCCATTACTACCAGAGCTTTGTTTTGCCCTAAAGTCTGAGCATCCTGAAAATAAGGGGCAGTTTCCCACTCATTGCTTTCACCTACTATGAGTACATCGCAATTGGTTTCTTTTAGAACTTTAAAATGGGTATCCGTTCCAGCTGCACCAAGGGCAAGGCCAACTTTTTTTACCTTCATCTTTGGGTCTCCAACTATTCTGATGGTTTTACCTCCTGAGTGCTTTTGTAAATCTGCTACAAATTTACCAAGTGTGGTTTCAGGCATTTCGAAAGATTTGCTTCCTACTTTCCAATACTGTTTCCATCCCATTTTTTCTACTACGCCTTCATAGATTTGGTCAGGGAAAGTGCGGTGTTGGTGATCATGAAACCTGAAGATGACCATGTTGTTTTCTTCAATAAACTTAATTTTGGCTTCCTGAACTGGATCGCCATTATGTATTTTAAGGTCGTCGTAATGACTGTAAAATGTAGGCTCATGAGTTATCACAAAATTGCAACCGGCTTCCTTTGCTTTTTGTAAAACAGCCAATGTAGACATAAACGTAACCGCAATTCCTTTGACTTCAGTTTCACCTTTTCCATAGATTATTACATCTCGAGTTTCCTGCATCCAAGGTATGGTGACATTCTTCCTTATTTTTTCAATCACCTGGTTGGCAGTCAAATGCGACTGTGCATTTGCCTTACTTCCAACAAAAAGAACTACTAAAAAAAGAGAGACTTTCAGGTACTTTACCAGAGTATTGTTTTTTGAATTATCTGACATGATACACATCGACTATTTGCTTTACTTCTTCAAATGTTCTACTTGGTTTTTGGTAAGGAGCAGCTACTGGCATTTTGTTGAACTTCTGGAAGTATAAAACTGAGGCATCTCTCCACCAAAGAGCTTCTTTTCTTTGGGTTTTTAGTCTAGCTTCCACATTTTCAAATGTTTCTTGATCGACTTTCCCTTTTACACTTGCCCAATCTGCTTGCATTTGCTCCACAGCTTTGGCTCCTTCATAATATCTGCTGACCATTTCGTCCCAAACGGTTCTGCCTGTTGAAAGTTTCATTCTCCAAGGTGCATGGTGAAACCACAACAAAAACTCTGGTTGTATTTTATCAATATCGCTGTATAAGTCTTTTAAACCAGAATGATATTGTGCCAATGAATTGCTTCCTTTTTCCGTACGGTCAAAGCCAATGCCTAGTGAATCTGCTTTATGATAGTACAATGCAGTCCAGTCTGGTCTTGGGGCTTTTTCTACCCATGGTTCTGGTCCAAAATGATGGCTTTCGCCCATCACATGATGCACGCCTAAAGGATTGGTATAATTGGTATATATTTCTCTAGATTCCAGCATGATTTTTTTGATGGTTTCCGTAGATTTTGCATCGGTATGAAAAGTCATTTTTACCCACTCATCGGCTATTTTAGCTGAGGTCATTTCTGGATTCCATGCCAACCTGCCTAAAGTATACCAATTGGCTTGAGCCATCGGATGGCCCGTCCAGTTGCGGTCTGAACCAGTATTAGCCACACCTATCATAGAAGTTATTGGATATTTAAAAACTTCACCTTCAATTACTTTTGCTACAGTTGAACCTTTGCCTTTTGCATAGGTATCGGTCTTAAGGACTTCTTCAAACATCGGTCCTTCGTAAACCCAGTGGGTAGCCCAACCCAAATATTCTTGCGTCAACTGAAATTCCATTGATACCGGCGTTTTTTCCATTGCACCAAAAAGCGGCGAAATTGGTTCTCGAACCTGGAAATCTATCGGGCCATTTTTTACTTGAATTATAATGTTCGGTAAAAACTCTCCATCAAATTTCTTGAATTCGTTATAAGCTGCGGCAAATCGGTCGCCCTTTGGATCGAAATTGTAAACAAAAGCTCTCCAAATTATCAATCCCTTGTGTGGTGCCAAAGCCTCGGCCATCATATTTGCACCGTCTTTGTGCGTGCGTCCAAAGTCCATTGGACCTGGCTCGCCTTCAGAATTGGCTTTTACCACAAATCCACCAAAGTCAGGAATCAATTTGTATACCTCATCCACCTTGTTTTTCCACCATTGGCTTACTTCAGGGTCTAGCGGGTCAGCGGTTTTTAAGCCTCCCAGTATTTTTGGAGAAGCAAAGTTTACTGATAAAAATACTTTAATACCGTAAGGTCTAAATACATCTGCCAAAGCTTTTACTTTGCCGAGATATTCTGGCGTTATAAATCTTGCTGAAGCATTTACGTTGTTGAGTACTGTTCCATTGATGCCTATTGAAGCGTTTGCTCTGGCATATTCAATATATCTTGTATCAATTCTTTCGGGGAGTTCATACCATTTCCAAAGCGACATTCCTGCATACCCACGCTCTATGGTACCGTTGTTATTATCCCAATGGTTGAGCATTCTCAGTTGGATTTTCGGTGCAGATGTGATCTTTAAGTTTTCTAAAGATTCCGAAGTTTGCATTCTTCTAATCATTTCAAAAACACCGTATAAAATACCTTTCGAAGTATTTCCAGATATTATTATTTGCTTATTAAGTGTCTTTATTTCAAAGGCTTCTGGATTGGCATTTTCGATTTTTCCAAGTTTTAAAACCAATTTTGCCTGTGTGGAATTTTGAATTATTTGAGGTTTGATTTTCAATAATCCAGTCGCTGCTTTTTCGATTTCTAAAAGCGTAACTTTTGAGGTTTCGTCGTTATAATTTATATGAATAGTCGAAAGTTTTTGGCTATAATTTTTCCTTAAAGTTTCGTTTTGAATACGGTCGTATTTTAGCCAAAGTCTGTAACCATCGTCAGCAAAAGTATTGAATGTAAATAGGCTGAAGGCGAGCAAAAGTAAGATTCTCATGTAGTTTTTTTGATTGAATAAATACAAATATCGGAAGAAATTGAGGAAGATTTAGGGAGAAAATGAATTATTTCAGAGGAATTGTATTGGCTGCAAATCATTCTTTACATTCTTCCAAATTGGATTGACCTGAGGCTATTTTTAGGATGAAATAGTATTTATGATTCTTTTCTCTAATCTAAATTTATAGCCTCTATTAATTTGAGTTTTAATTCCTCACTAAAATTGCTATAATTGATTATTGAAAAAATTATTTCAAATAGTAGTTCTTTGTTAATTTTATTATCTGCGACGTAAACAGAAATATTCTCCATTTCTATTATGAATTTATCTACACAGTATTCTAAACCATTGATTTCTAGAAAATACGCTCCCAAAGCTATACTACTTCTTTTATTTCCGTCGCTAAAAGCATGATTCTTGTTTATTGAATACACCAAGTGTGTCGTTTTGCTTTCAATATCTGGGTAGTATATGTCGTTCTGGATATGTTCTAAAACACTTTCTAAAAGGCCAATGTCTTTTGTCCCGTGCGAACCTCCTGATTTCTCAATTATGAAATCATGAGTTAAAATAGCGTATTCCTTATTGAAGTATAGAAATTGTATCATCTATCTTTTAATCTTTTGAATACATCAATGTTTTCTTCAATTCTTTCTTGTATTGATTTGCTCTTTTCCCCTAAGAATTTATCAAATTCAGTTTCATTGAGATGAGTTATATAATCTTTTAGTTTCTCGTGTAAGGCATCTCTAAAAGCCATATCTCTACTTGCCATAAGTGTTCTTGCTCTGTCTAATAGAGGTTTAGAAAAATCAAAATGCTTTTCTTCTAATTCTTTAAATAATTGATTTGCTTCTGAAAGTCGAAGCTGTCGACCTAATTGCTTCATTCTTTGTCTTAATAACTCTGCATAACTGTTTTCATAAGCAGCCACCAAATCTAGAATTTCAGAGTATAAAGTTTCTCTTAAGTTTTCATTTTTCTCTAATTTCAAAATCTGTTTATATTCTTTAGCATTTTCATGAAAAATGCATTTATATACTGCATCTGTTAACTGTGGATATTTCCATTTACTATGCTCAACACACTCATCTATTGCTTTAGTGAATTCTACTCTATAATTGTTTTCTCTAATTGCACTTGGTAAAAAATCCTCTTCTCTTTGATTTATATACTTTGTATTACCTCCAAGTTTCTTATTAATTGTATCTAAAACAATATCTAAAATTAAACTTCTTAGTTGTTTTGCTCTTTCACTTTCTGTCAATAGCATTCCAATATTTAAAAATACTCTAAACGTAAAGATTCCTAAAACAGAAATTTTTTTTATGTTTTCTTCTATGGTAGCGACATCAATGTCGTTACCATCATTAATACTATTCGTATATAATTCAAATGCCTCCTTAAATTCTTTTAAATCATTTCCCCTTAAAACCTCGTAACCATTTTCTCTGAACTCATCTTCATGGTTTTCAATATACCTATCTATAGTTCTTTCATCTACATCATAAAAATCTGCAATTTGTCTTTTAGTGTATCTAAAAGAACCTTTGAATACTACACCCATAAAAGAAACTTCCTTTTGAATTTCATCAAGTGCAAATTGGTTGTTTAAAATATTTTTTCGATGTAAATCCGAAGTAGTTAAATCTTTAGTCATTTTAAATTTTTACATTAAGAAAGAAGTCTGGGTTGATTAATAAGAAATGAGTCTAATTATAATGAAATCACAAAATGAAATTTTCCCTGTAGGTAAATTCCTTCCCAAATATACAAAAATCCTACAAAACCAAAAGCCCCTGCTCACGCATTTCGTTGATGGGTTTAGCGTACCAAAAAAGCTCAAAATGTTCAAATTTCTTTTCGAAAGAAGTCTTCAATTCACCGAAGGCGATGGTTTTTGAATTTCTTACATTCATTAATGATAGATTTTCTAAAAACCACTCGCCTTTCTCTTTTTCTATGCTAATCGTGAAAGTCTCCATTTTTTCATGAAACGTAAAAGTCAAAGCTTGGCCTTTTTTTGTTTTGGTTTCTATTACAATTGGTTCATTGCCAATCCAGACTATTTTAGCATTAGGTTTTATCAAAGTATGGTCTTCTTCTTCCAGACATTCTACTATAAAATCTGGCTGAATTTTGGTCTTCGGAATCTTGAAATCAAACCAATCTTGCAGCGGATATTCAAAACAAAGTCCATGCATATAGTTAAAGAGCGATTTTTTCAGTCCAAAACTAAATTTGTCGTGGTCAATGCCTGTTGAATCCTTAAACTGGATGTCGTTGTCGGCAAATGTAATGTCTTTATAATCAGGCAAAATACCAAACTTTTCAGGGTTCAAACCTACAGGACTATGGGCCGTAAGAGCAAACTGATGCCAAAATCCGGAATTCAAAATGCCCAATTCAAACATCTGCCGTACCATTTCTAAACTATCCACTGTTTCCTGCACGGTTTGTGTTGGGTAGCCATACATCAGATATGCATGCACCATAATGCCCGACTCCACAAAATTGCGGTTTACCTGAGCCACTTGGGCTACCGTAACACCCTTGTCTATCAAAGCCAAAAGCCTATCAGATGCAACTTCTAGTCCACCAGAAACCGCTATGCAACCCGAAGATTTAAGCAAAACACAGAGGTCGGCCGTAAAGCTTTTTTCAAATCGGATGTTGGTCCACCAGGTTACTACCAGTCCGCGTCTCATAATTTCCAAAGCCACCTCACGCATGAGAGCGGGCGGTGCGGCTTCGTCAACAAAATGGAAACCATTTTCGCCAGTTTGGGCTATCATTTGCTCCATTCTGTCTACCAAAATTCTGGCGGCGATGGGTTCGTAAAGTTTGATATAATCTAGTGAAATATCGCAAAAAGTACACTTGCCCCAATAACATCCATGGGCCATCGTGAGCTTATTCCAGCGACCGTCTGACCAAAGGCTGTGCATAGGATTGGTCAGTTCTATTACCGAAATGTACTTGTCCAATGACAAGTCTGAGTAGTCTGGCGTACCTACCTCGCTGTGTTTGTAGTCTTTTTGGGTGGAATTGTTGATATATTTTACTTCGCCATTTTGCAGGCAAAAAGTTCGCTTAAACGTTGAGTTTTCGTCTTCATCCAAAACGTGTTTTGCCAATAATTCTATCGGAAGTTCGCCGTCGTCAAGGGTGATGAAATCAAAATATTCAAAAACTCGAGTGTCTTTTACACTTCTGAGTTCGGTATTGGCAAATCCACCTCCCATGGCGGTTTTTGCTTTTGGAAAATGCTCTTTTATAAAAGCAGCACACCGAAATGCACTGTACAAATTGCCTGGAAAAGGTACCGAAAAACAGACCAATTTGGGTTGGATTTCCTCTAGTTTTTGTTTTAAAATCCTGAGTGTTATTTCGTCTATAAATGTTGGCGTTTTTTGTAGATGTTCATACAATTCATCAAACGAATTGGCACTTCTACCGAGCCGCTCGGCATAGCGGCTAAAGCCAAAGTTTTCGTCGAGACATTCCACTATAAAATCAGATAAGTCTTCGAGATACAGCGTAGCCAAATGCTTGGCTTTGTCTTGCATGCCCATGTTGCCAAAGGCCCATTCCAAATCATTTTCCTGAGAAAATCTTGTCGCTTGAGGCAGGAAATTTCCGCTACAAATCTGCCGAGCCAAAGTAGGCTTATGCCCTTGGAGAAAAGCAATTACCTCTTCAATAGTTTGGATATAATCTTGCTGTAAACCAAAAATCCTTTGGGAATTTTCAGAAATACCTTCAAGCTGTGCTTTCTCAAAAATGGAACGCAAGCCATCCTTAGAAAAAAGCTCCAAAATAACCTCAATGCCCAAGTCCATCTGAAAAGCCCCGATACCTTTGGTATTCAAAAACCCCTTCAAATAGGCCGAAGCCGGATAGGGCGTATTGAGCTGCGTAAATGGCGGCGTAATGAGAAGGAGGTCTTTCAAAAGCGTTTTTTTTTGTAAAATTAAGGATTTGTTTTGGGAAAACTGATTGCATTTAGATTATTCGAATAGCTATTTTATTCTAAAAATATTAGCAAAACCATTTTAAAGTTGAAAATATATACAAAAAGGCATTAAATTTGTATTTTAAAATTATTGACATGACTTTGAGAGAATCCGTCGAACAGTTTCTACATGATTTTAAATTGAAATTAAGAATCTACGACATCATCTTTTTGGACAGCAGAAATAAGAATCTTCAAACATTGCTTGATTTGGAAATTAAGCCATTGGAAAGGAGAAAAGTAATTGAAAACTTAAAAGTGGAAGATTATAGTGAGGGGCCTATTCCTGACCAGAATTTTGTAGGGAACGACCTTTGGGTATTTGGTAAAACATTGAAAAACAAAGAAGTATATATAAAAATTTCTATGGGACTTCCAAACAAAAGCACCATTTGCATTTCTTTTCACATAGCAGAATTTCCCATGAAATATCCTTTTAAGTAATCCACAAAAAATAAAAATTAAATAACAATTAGACAAAATGAGAAAAATAAATAGCCCCTTTTCAGATAATATTTTGAATGTAAAAACCCGATCTGCTCAGTTGAGTTTTAGAAAAGAAACATTCGAAATAGTTTATCATTATTTTGAAGACAAATTGCCAAATGGTGAATTGCAGGAATTTACAAACTCTGAATTGGACGAATTGAACCAAATTCAGGTGTATAATTTATACAGAGAAAAACATCGTTTGCCTTTTCCGGCTGAAGTATTGAAGACCCGTCAAAAATACGGTCTTTCTGCCAGCAAGATGTCTGACATACTGGGTTTTGGCGTAAATGGCTTCAGGCAATATGAAGCAGGAGAAGTGCCAAGTTTGTCTAATGGGAAGTTGATTCAAATGGCCTCAGATCCATTAAAATTCAGGTCTTTGGTAGAAATCTCCGACGCATTAGAGCCAAAGGCAAAGGAAACTTTGCTGCAGAAAATTGACAAGCTTTTGACCACTGACCAAGCAGAGGAAGCAGGATTGGAACACTACTTATTCAATACCGACTTGCCCAACGAATACACTGGTTATCAAAGGCCTAATATGCAAAAACTCGCCCACATGGTGATATATTTTGCAGAAAAACTAAAACCTTGGAAAACTCAGCTCAACAAACTGCTTTTTTACGCTGATTTTCAGACATTTGCTCTTACGGGTTTTTCTATGAGTGGCGTAAAATACCGAGCTATAGAGATGGGTCCGGTGCCTAATAATTTCAGTAGTATTTTTGAATATATGTCTAACCAAAATCTGGTAGAAATAAAAAGTACGAGTTTTGAAAATGGCGGAATAGGGGAGCAGTTTTTGCCGAAAAACGGTCAAATCTTCGACAAAGATCTCTTTACTGAAATTGAACTCAATACTTTAAGAACTGTGGCAGAAACTCTTGCAATACTAAAAACCCAAGACCTCATAGCCCGCAGTCACCAAGAAAAAGCTTGGATTGAAAATTATCCTTCCAAAGGTTTGATTAGCTATCGGTGGGGGTTTGAATTGAATTAAACAATTGGATACAAGTAGTTATAGAAAAGCTAAGATAATGATATCAAAAAAGTATGAAAGGATATAAATTTAGAGGCTTGGGTAGTGAAGAATTTGAAAGAGATTTTAATAGTATTATTAATAATCAAATTTTCGCTTCGAAGATTGAAGATTTAAATGACCCATTTGAAGCGTCTGTAATTATAGAAAAGCTCGAAAAATCATTAGATTTTTTTAACCTTATGGGAAATGGTGGTGGGGAAAATGTCAAAGAGGCTTTATATAGTCTCTTAGCATTTAAATCTAAAATTGGAATTTATTCATTATCAAAGACGAATTCACACAAATTGTTATGGTCACATTATGCTAGTGGTGGAAAAGGTTATTGCTTGGAATATAATATTGATAAATTAAAGTTAGGTGGTTTTGAAAATTCATTCGAAGATTTATTTCAAGTAGAATATTTAGAAAAAACACCAGAACTAAAAATTGATGATATTTTAAATCAAAAGACATTTTCGATAAAATTGTTTGCTACTAAATCTAAAGATTGGGAATATGAAAAAGAGATAAGGTTGATTTATAATAATTCGTCTTTAAAAAATTATCATTCATCAGCACTATCGTCAATATTTTTTGGAGTGAATATGCCAGATTCATATCAAAATAGGCTTATCGAAGCATTAGATAATAGGAATATTAAATTTTACAAGTCATTTAAAGAAAAAAATTCTTATATGTTTAAATGGCAGCTAATACATGAAAATAAACGAAATATTGTAAACTCGATAGACAAATATTCCTTTCAAATATTGAAAACCAATCATAATCAAATGGTTGAGAATTATTATGTATATGTAAAAACACCTCTTTTAAATATTGTCGAAATTAATTACTTTCTAAAGGCTTTTAGAGAAAATTTTGCCACTAAAATAAGTACTATAAATTTATTTGATTCTGAAAAAGTCTTAAAACTGATTGGAGTTTATCCCTTAAATAGAGACCAATATTTATTTTATGCAGACCATTTTATTGCTTGTTCCAACGCTTTTGAAGAAGATTTAATACAATGGTATCCTCTTCAGGATTATCAGTATAAACAATATGGTGGTTTAAATTGGAAAAAAGATAAGTTTGAATAATTAAGTAATACAATTAATAATTAATCCTTATTGAAAATAAATCATAATTCTTAATCCAAATAAATTTCAAAATTCCTACATTTTAAGCTATATTTTCAAAATACTTGAGCCACAAGTCAACTTCAAGCTCAAAATATTTCGATTTCAAGCTCAAAATATCAAAAAATAAGCTAAATTTGACAATATTTTGAGCTACAAATATGATAAAGGGCAAATATGCGTCTGAGGTGATAGGATTTCTGAAAGAAAATCAGGGGCTTTCTTCAAAAGACATTTTTGACAAAATCAATCTGCCCATTAGCTATGCTACACTAAAAAGATTGCTCTCGCAACTCGCTGCAGAAAAACTTATTGAAGTAAATGGCGTCGGAAAAGCCACTACATATTCTTTTTCAAAGTCTTATCAGCTTTTTTATCCTGTTGATCTAGAAATTTATTTTGGAAAAGAAGTTGATCAAAGAAAAATAAAAGACAGTTTTGATTTTGAACTTATGCCCGAAACGCTCAGCAAGGTAAATCTGTTTACAGAGGCTGAACTTGAAAAACTTGAAAAGCTTCAAGGTCAATTTCTAGAAAATATCGGCAAACTATCCGCCTTTGAGTATAACAAAGAAATGGAGCGACTGGTCATTGATTTAAGTTGGAAATCGTCTCAAATTGAAGGAAATACGTACTCTTTGCTTGAAACCGAATTGCTTTTAAAAGAAAAGTTAACGGCAAAAGGCAAAACCAAAGATGACGCCGTGATGCTCCTCAACCACAAAGATGCTATTGATTTTATCTTGGAGCATACCGATTATCTGAGTCCACTTTCTTTAAGCAGAATCGAAGACATCCATAGCATTCTGATAAAAGAATTAGGGATAGAAAGAAACATCCGAATAGGGAAAGTTGGAATTTCGGGAACTAATTACATGCCCATTGACAACGAGTTTCAGATTAAAGATGCTTTGTATGAAATGTGTAAATTGATCAATAAAAAGGAATCTATATTTGAAAAATCTTTCCTTGCTTTGGTATTACTTTCTTATATCCAGCCTTTTGTAGACGGGAATAAACGTACTGCCCGTATCGTTAGCAATGCTATTCTGATTGCTAACAAATATTGCCCTACATCCTTTAGGACTGTTGATTCTTTAGAATACAAGAAAGCTATGCTCGTATTTTATGAACAAAATAATGTACAACCGATGAAACAAATCTTCATCGACCAATACGAATTTGCGGTGAAAACGTATTTCTAAGACTTACAAATTCCCCGTAGCCTTCTTATACTTCAGCTTTGCATGAAGGAATAAGTTCCAATTTACTTTGTAGAATTATTGTTCGTCGTACATAAATATGAATTTTAACAATTCTTAGTTAAATGATTTATAAGCACTTAATAATTAGTGACTTCTATATTTGGTTGTAATTAATAATATTTGTACTTTTGTATCGTAAGTCTGCTGTGCATGAACGTCGACTCCATGTCGTTTCTCGATAAAATTTCGAGATTAGTGTATTTGTGGGCTTATTTTTTTTGCTCAAATTTCAGGAATTTTATTCTCCTTTTTAAGTTCATTTTTAGGGCCATAGTAGTTTCTGTAATTTTCATAGTTGGCTGAATCATAGATATCAACAACAAGAGAAATTTTGTCTTTAAGCAGATTGTAATATCTAACCTCTCCTTTTTCAAACAGTCTTTGGATACTCCAGCAAAAGTAATCTGCAACATTTAGTAATGGTTCGGATGTAGGTACATTTACATTGAATACGATTTTGTTCTCCTCATTTTCTTCACCGCCTTTCTTTTTAAACCTTTGCAGTGCTTTTTTGTAAGCTAATTCTAGATTTAGGTTTTTTGTACTTTTGCCTCTTTCAGAAATATGCATGACTATTTTCTCAGATTTTGAAAGCTTGTTTTTTAGTAGGTGAGATAACATATCCGCATAAAAATACTCCTCTTTACCTTTATGCCTCTCAATATATCTCTCGGTGTTTTTTCTGCCCACTACTGCTTCAAATGAGCACTTTATAGTAGAAATTAGTTCAAACATTTTTAACCTTACTTCTGGAATATCGTCAGTGGCATGAAGGTAGTAACCTCCCTTTGAATTTTTCTTCTTCAATAAACTTGAGGTTTCAAAAAAAGGATTGTTCTGGATTTCTATTTGAAGTTCTTTTACATTATTTCTTACTTGTTCTAGCGGTTCTTTAAATTTAACCATTCCAATTATGAAACATTTGGAAACGCCATCCTCTCCGAGGATAACTTTCTTTTTCTTGCCGAAAAATTTGTATCACCAGCCTCATCCAAAAATCTATGATTTTCTTGCTTCTTGGTCTTAAGAATTTTCATATTGATTTAATTTTTTGTCAAAGTTGAGTTATTAAAATTTAGTGTTCAAGTTTCTTTTTTCTAAGATAAAAATAATTTTTAAAATTGATTTTAATTTTGAGGCTAGTAATTGTTTTTTTACAAAAATCCTTTAAAAGTTCGATTTTCAATTAAAAACAAAAATAGGAATAAGTCCTGAAAACTTATTCCTATTCTTTTAAGATCTAAATTTGTAAATTATTTCTCAACTCTACAAATTCCCCGTAGCCTTCTTATACTTCAGCTCCGCCAAAAGGAAGGAATAAATGGCGTTTAGATAATTGCTTTCAGCTTGTTTGAGGCTGTATTCGGAGTTTTTGAGGTCTGAGAGTACCAATACGCCACTTTCGAAACGGAACTTATCAATACCATAAATGCTTTGTGCGAGTTGGATGTTCTTTTGGGTTTGTTCTAGGTCAAGTTTGGCTTGTACCATTTGTTTGGTGCTGGTGATAGTTTCTTGTTCAAAATCAGCCCTAAGTTTTTGGAGGTTGTTTTGGTTTATCTCTTGCTGTATTTTAAAATCTGTGGCGTTAAGACTGCTTTGTTTTCCGTTGAAAATCGGCAAGTTGAGTTTGATACCTACGTAATTGTACGGAAACCAGGTATTAGCCGAAAATGGATTGAACTTAGTGTTGAGTTGCAGGAGTGAATAATTGCCATAGGCCGAAATTGTAGCTTTGTTTTTGGCCATTTGTTTGTTTACATTCAGGGCATTTAGTTTAAGAGCCGTTTCCTCAGCTTTTATTTCTGGACGGTTTTCGTATTGTAAATCATAAGATTTGGAGGTTTTTGCTAAGATGGTATTTAAGTCTTCTTGTACTTCTATTTTGGCGGTTTCTGGCAAACCCATTTGGTATTTCAAAGTGCTGAGGGCCAGTTCTACTTCCAGATTTGATTTTTCGATGGAGATTTTTGCATTGTTTTCATCAAGAATGAATCTGTTGTAGTCGTTTTCGAGAAGCGTGCCCATTTGGTATTTTGTGCGGGCATTTTCTTTGGCTTTTATTGTTCTATCATAAGCTTCCTGATTAAGTTTTCGCTGCTCTTGTTGCAATATTACCGCATAATAGGCTTCAGAAACTGCTTGTTTTATGGCAACTGTTTGTTTTTCTAAATCGATTTCTCTTTGTGTAATCGTATTTTCATTTATGGCAATATCAATTTTTTTATTGGCGTCAAATATTTTTTGGTCAGCTTGTAGTCCGACGAGATTGTTAAAGGGCACGCCAAATTTCACTTTTGAGCTTCCGTCGGGATTTTGACCTGTAATATCAAAAGGCAAAATCGTTGTTTGCAATTGGGTATTCCATCTCTTATCTACAGAGCCACTTATTTGGGGCAACCATTGTGCAGCTATTTTGGCATTTTGACGCTTGGCTATTTCGCTCAAAAGCTTTTGGTTTTTGATTTCAATGCGATTTTTTAGCCCTTCGTTTAAAGCGTTTTCGAGGGTAAATGTTTGGGTAATACCAAAAACTGGAATTTGCAGTAGAAGTAAAATTTTTATTAAGGTTTTCATTTTAATACTTTCATATTCATCAAAATTTTATTTAAAAAGATTAAACCACAGATTTTTGTTTAAAGTGTTTATTCTCTTTGTGTTGCCTTTCAGGCGGAGTTACTTTTTTTCGAAAAAAAGTAACGGCAACGGCCGACCTTCAAAAAACAGTCAAAAAATAATGATCCTCTCTAAAAAATTGATAGCATTTTTTAAAATTTAAATATTCACCATGTCAATTTTTTAGAACGGACTATTTTATGATTTTAAGGAACCAATTCATTTATTAAATTCAAATTTTATATTTTTTCATCTAAACACAGCAGCAGGCTCTAGCGAGTTGATTTTTCGTACTGCAAACAAACTTCCCCCAACCGAAATTATCAGAATTACAAGAAACAAAGCCACTTCTATATAAAACGGAAACTGGAAAATTGTACCCGAACTAGCTATACCAGCTTTGAAGCCCTGCACCATCAATCGGCCAATTATGAATCCAAAAATAGCTACCAAAACGGCTTGCAAAACAATTAATTTGGTGATGTAGCCATTCGTAGCTCCTATGGCTTTAAGTGTACCGTAGTCTTTCATTCTGTCTACTGCTGCCGAAAAGAGCGTCAAGCCAATTATGACAAATCCAGAAAGTATAGCGAAGCCTATTAAACTCCCAAATGAAGTAGCTATCCCGTTGGTTTTCAGCACTTCCATTAGCGTAGCATTCGCCAATTCGTTCCCATCCCAAGCTCGTATACCTGGAATATTTGCGTTTATTTCACTAATAATTTTTTGTTTGTCGGCACCTGTTTTCCATTTTACCAAGAACGCATTGGCTTTGTTTACCGAATAATTGGTCAAATATCTCGCACGTTCTATGGTTGTAAATCCATAAACCCCGCCGAATCCTCTTACGCCTTTGGTTAGGCCTGCATTATAAACTTTCTTGCCGTTTATTTCGAAATAGTCGCCCACTTTTAATCCGCCCAAAGTTTTGGAGTCAAATAGTTCTGTGACAACAGCACCTTCTGGCAATAAATCCATTTTTTTGGCAGTATACAAACCCCAAATTCCAGCAAACTCTGGTGCCTGAGTGCCCACTAGTACCAATCCGGAGGTTTTTCCATTGCTAAACTTTGCCGCTCCAGCCGAGACTACCATAGGATAAGAGTTGAAAACTCCATCAATACTTTTTATTTCACGGTTGATACGCATGTCAAGTGCTGAAAGCTGGGTTGCATTTTGGGTTTTGTCGTCAATTACCCAAATGTATTGCGTATTATTGGCCACAATTGCCTTCATGGCATTGCTCAAAAAAATAAAGATGCCGACATTTTGCCCAACTAAAAACGTGGATATAATGATACCAAACAAGGCTCCGAAAGTCTTGGCTTTGTCAAACATCAAAAATCGAATGGCGGTTTTAAACATCGTCTTAGTTTTTGGTATCTATCCAACATTCCACACGAGCACCCAAAATCACCTTTGAGGCATCATCAAGTTGAACACGCACTTCGCGTACACGTCGATCTTCCAGATTACTTGAGTTTTCAGAAAACAATGACTTTTTCCGTAAATAAGGTGAAGTTAAAATCACCGTTCCGGTTGCTATCACGTCTCCACTTCCCTGATTTTTTATTTCGGCTTTTTGCCCCACTTTTACTTTTGAAGCAAAAAGCTCGTCTATTTCGGTAAGAGCTATAGTAGGGCCGTTTGGAGCAAAATCTGCAATGCTTTGGCTGGTAGCCAAAAACTCACCTAGGTGTACATTTAAGGATAATAAAACACCAGCCTGTGGAGCTTTTACGACTTTTTTCGAAAGCAAGGTTTGATAATATTTTATATCGGCATTGATCTCCGAAATTTTGGCTTTTTGCTGTTCTATGGCTACTCTTTGGCTCGCCATCTGCTTTTCTAGATTTTCAATGGTATATTTTGAGTTATCTAGGGTTTCTTGCGTAAGGGCTTTTCCATCAAACAATCCCTGGTCACGGTTCAAATCTCGCCTGGCTTTTTCTATTTGGGTTTTCAATTGCGACAAATTTGCTTCTGCGGCTGCAATCACTTGTTTTTGTGTACCTATTTTGCTTTTAGCTTGCTGTATTTGGGCCAGTTCTAGGTCATTGTTTAAACTTAAAATTGTTTGGCCAGCCGACACACTTTCTCCTGCTTTTACATTTATTTTTTCTATAACACCATTGCTTTCCGACGCCAAGTTGGCAATCTGTTCTGCGGGTTCTATTATAGCTATGCCCATTACTTTGTTTATTTCTAAAGGCGTGGCTTTGGCCAAAGAATCCGCAACAGCGGCTGCTTTTTCCTTCTTGCTGTTGCCACAAGAAGACATAGCCAAGGCCAAAATAAAGCCCGATATTATACTAATCGAAAGTAGTTTCTTATTCATTTTTCAAAAAATCTTTAACTTCTGTTACTATTCCATTTTCCACCTCCAGCACTCTGTCGGCATATTTTCTTAGTCTTGGGTCGTGGGTGACTACTGCTACGGCTTTTCCTTTTCGGGCCAGTTGTTGGAGTTCTTCCATTACCACGCCTAGCGAGCCTTTGTCGAGCGATGCAGTAGGTTCGTCACACAATATGATTTTCGGATTGCTTACCAAAGCCCTAGCTATGGCTACCCGCTGTTGTTGTCCTCCCGAAAGCTCCTTGGGTAAACTCTTTTCTCTGTCGCTCATATCCACCATTTTCAAGGCCGCTTTAGCTCTTTTGTTGGTTTCTGTTGCAGACAATCCCAATAATTGCAAAGGCATGGCCACATTTTCGAGAGAATTGAGCGGAGCCAAAAGATTGAAGTTTTGAAAAACAAAACCTATGTTGTTTAACCTGAGTTTGGCCAGTTTTTTTTCACTCATGGTATTTACATGATTGCCGTCTACGTAGAGGTCGCCTTTGCTTGGGTAAATCACACAACCGATCAAAGAAAGCAAAGTGGTTTTGCCAGAACCAGAAGGACCAATAATTAACACCAATTCACCTTCATTTATTTTTACGTTGGTGGGCTGAAGTGCAACTATGGTTTGGTCGCCAGTTTTATATTCTTTGCTTACGTTTTTTAGTTCCGCTATCATTATTTTTGTATGAAAACGTAGTAAATATAATTTATTATTTATAAAATAAATTGATATTTATAAATTTTTATCATAATTTAATATGAAAACAGAATAAGTGTTAGTTTTGTTTAAAATAATAACAATCGAACAGTGTTGTGAATAAACTTGTACAATTGGTAAACCTTTGGGCTGATTTTGAAGCCAAAAATCCTGAGGCAGAGATTAAAGACTTCTGTATGGATTTTATATTGAAAGATTACCAAGAAAAGAAACCTAGTTTTATATCCGTGAATGGTCAATTGGCTAGCTTGACTGGAAAACTTTCTAAATATGCAGGTTTTTATTCAAAAAAAGCCTTGGAGAAATTTTCATTGAATAATATTGAAGATTGGGTGTATTTGATGAGACTCCGAGAAATGGGAACCCCAAAGAAAAGTGAACTGATTTATGACATGATTTCGGAGTTTCCGTCTGGCATTGACGTAATCAAACGCTTGGTTAAATCGGGTTTTGTTCATGAATTTGCAGACGAATTGGACAAGCGATCTAAACGCATTCAAATTACTTCAGCCGGAATTGAAATACTAGGAAAAAGCCTTCCGTGGATGGAAAAAATATCAGATATGGCTTTTAATCAATTGCTTGAGTCAGAAAAAGCACTTTTGATAGAGTTATTAAATCGTCTTAATGATTTTCATAAAACACACTATCTTAATGTCAGAAATGCTAGTTTAGAGGTGGCTTATAAAACTTTGGTGAGTCAAAGTTGACTTTCAGAAAATCCACCCAAAATGTAGATAAGGTACGATAGTCAAACCTTTTCGGAAGTTTTTTAAATAAATTTCTTCTCTGTTTTCTTGCCAAGTTAGTTTACTGTTGACCCAATTATCATAAGCCCAATAGGAGGGATTTTTAGTGAGGTTTTCGGGCTTCATGGTGTTGAAATAATATCTAAAGCCTAGACTCGGCGAAATTGTAAAATGTTTGAGAATCACTAATTTCATTCCACCATTTATTTCAGGTGCAAAACTCAGACCTTTAGTTTGTATTGAATCTAGTGGCAAGTTGAAGCCTCTGTCATTTATTGTCAGCTTTGAAAGTTCAAAAGTCGCGTTTATTCCTGCAAAAAACCTAGCTGATTTTGCAGTCTCTCCATTCAGGTACCACCTTTGTCCTAGGTCAAGTCTATTGCCTTGAAAATGCCGGTTGGAAAAATAAGAAATCAAAAAACTATCACCTTGATGGCCGATTCTAATGGTTGTGGATCTTCTGGGAGAATGAAAATGTTCGAAGTCGCCATAAAAGCTGCCCGTTAGTGCTATCCAAGGATGAAGAGGCAAAGCTATTTCGTTTTGACCTTTTCTGTTTTGTGCTAATAGGTTAAGAGATAGAAATATTAAAAGCAGGATTTTCTTCATTTTTATTGAATTCTGGATTTTCAACAAAAATAAAAAGCACTCTACAAAAGAAAAATTATTTTCCGGCTTTTATTTTCTCAGCTACTTCTCTAATGATAAGCGAAGTAATAGCTCCAATTGCGAAAATTGAGAGAAACTGAATTGTTCGAATACCATCATTTCCTTCAATGCGTGTAAATGTGGTAATGGAAAGTAACAATAACACGGCTAGCATTACTAATCTTCTGTTTTTCATTATTTTATAGGGTTAAGTTCTTTGCTCCTAAAGTATTGATTAAATTTTAAAGATTTAAATTTTCACATCAAAATTTCGGAGATTAGGTATCATTTATTTCGTTCTTTATCAGTTATTTAATCAAAAATTTAAAACACTTTAGAAAATTGGCAAAGTTTTTGAGACACCCTTTTCAGAAATAATACCGTTTAATAAGTAATCGTGGTTTGAACTGAAATTCCATTTATTGGAAAAAACGTGTTTTTTTATTTCTTTTTATAGACTTTACAATTTGTTTTTCCTGATTATTAAATAAATATTTTCATGAATCTTTCGAGATTGTTTTTCCTAATTTTTGTTTACACCTGTGTTTTTACTTCGAAAACCATGGGATCTGAAGCAATCTTTTCGCCTACAAAGTCGGCATCTCCTGTAGGTATTAACCCTTATGGTGCAGCCTATTTAAAGTTTTCAAGAACTTCATTTTCTGTTTTGGCAAATGAAGACGAAGAAGAAATAGGTACTTATACTTTAGTGCCTGGCAGTGTGCTAGTTATCAAAAAAACAAACAATACTTTTTGGTTGTTGCAAACAGATAAGCAAAGATCTTATTATGTAATCAGAGGTAGGAATTTTGTATACGACCCGAATGTCCAAATTGATAAACTTTTCAATAGTGCAAGGTTGGCAAACGAGGTGACAAAGTCTGGAGGTTTAAAAGCTTCTAAAACTGGAGACCTGCCTGCTAAATGGGAGATTGCTTGGTGGGAAGAGAATGGTTACACCAAAAACGCTGAAGGCGTTTACAGTAAAATAATTATAGTTATTGACCCAGTGGACCCAGATACTATAGTGGTAGACACCACAGTTATTGAAGTAGTACCAGATACAACTGTATTAGACACTGTTATAGTAGAACCACCGTTTATTGAAAAAATCAAGATACCTGTAGGTATGATTATGTGGGATGTTTACTACCGTGATTATTGGAACGACGAAAATCCGAAATACGATCCATTGATAAACTATGTATCAGAAACCAGATTGGTGGCATCAGAGTGGAGAGACCAGTTTAATGTAGTTCCTTTTTATGGTCAATACCATGATCCTGAAAAAATTAAGATTAGATATAACGTAAGATGGGATCAGGCATCAGGACAGAATATCTACGACGAAGTCGAAAAAGAAGTAACCGTAAAATACGACAAAAGTCAAGATGATGCAGACAGAGAAATTCAATATTATGATGAAGCGGGCATAGATTTTCTTTGTTTTAATTACTACAATGACAATAGCCCTTTAAGTGAAGCACGTCTGATGTTTGTGGCTTCAGAACATAAAAGAAACATGAAAATGACTTTTATGGTAGCACCAAACAGAAGCGAAACAGAGATAAATTATATCACAGATTTGATGTTGAAAGACTATTGGTTTAAGATTGATAACAAACCTGTTTTGTATTTTACGATAGATGACATTGGTGACTTAGAGAAATACAGAAGTTATATGAGAGCGAAGGGTGGCGGAGATATCTATGTGGTTTACTTCTCTATAGGTGGCTATCCAGGAGATTTTGCTGATTATCAAAAGTATAATGCCAATGCTGCAAGTTCATATACCCTAAGTATGGGTTCTGGTGATGCAGATATGATGATAAAAGCTGAAGTAAAAGCACGTAATATTTTTATGAACCAGTTTAAGGATTCTTTTGTAAATCTTATTCCTGTTCTTTCTACTGGATTTGAGAATCTTTATCAAAGAAGTTCAATAATTCAAAAAGATGGTCAGGTAATTCCGAAAGCTACCTTGCCACAATTGGAAGAAAAGCTGGAATTGATGAAAACATTTATAAATGAACATCCAAATAAAGTCCCAGCTATACTTTGGTATGCGGCGAACGAGGTTTTAGAAAGTGGCAACCCGATTGTACCAACTAAAAGTCCCGATGGAAAAATAGACACAAGTGTTTTAGACACGATAGGTAAGCACTTAGAATAAGACCCATAAAGTAAAACTCAATATAAATAGGCTGTTTTTCTTTGTTAATAGAATTAGCTTTAGCTATTGCTATAAATTTTAGAAAAACAGTTTTTGCTTTTTTTATGTTATTAAATTGCATAAAATTTACTTTTTTATGATTCTTAAACTTTTGAAATGAAAAATAACATTTCTCCTGAAATCATAAGTTTTTTAAAAGACTTAAAAGCAAATAATAACAGAGAGTGGTTTTTGGAAAACAAAAAACGTTTCGAAGAAGCTAAAGCAGATTTTGAAAGCTTTATAGATGCACTTATTGCAAAAATAGCCGTTTTTGATCCTTCGATAGCTCAACACAAAGCCAAGGATTGTGTTTTTAGAATATACAGAGATGTGAGGTTTTCAAAAGATAAGTCACCATACAAAACACATTTCGGAGCTCACATCACAGCAGCTAATACCAAATCAGATATTCATTCACGGTCAGGATATTATATTCATATTGAATCTGGCGAAACCATGTTGGCTGGTGGAGCCTACCTTCCACAGGGAGATTGGCTCAAAGGAATTAGACAAGAGATAGATTATAATGGAAATGACTTGGTGGAAATTCTCGAAAATCCTGATTTCAGAAATGTTTTTGGGGAAATTGAAGGCGAAAAACTAAAGAAAATGCCTAAAGGATATCCAGAAGATCACAAGCATATTGAATTGCTAAAATTAAAAAGTTTCTTAGCTACTCACAAAGTTTCAGACAAAGAAATTATGAAAGATGATTTCTTAGATACTGCAGCCAATGTTTTTAAAACATTAAAGCCGTTGGGGGATTTTTTGAATAGAAATTAAATTCTTTAAAAATTAAAATCCTTTTTCATTATTTCCCTAAACCAAACCGTGAAATTCTCAGGATTTTCGGCTATCTGATTTATTATTTCTGATTTTGAAAGCCATTTATAATCTGCCACTTCATCAGGGTTAACCGTAAAATCTTCATTATATTCTCCCGTATAAACGTGGTCTATTTCATTCTCAGTCAGACCATTGTCGAATTTTGCGAGGTATCTAAATGTAAAAGAATACTTAAGGTCACAATCAAAACCCATTTCTTCAAACAATCTACGATGTACTGCTGATTCCATGCTTTCACCCTCATTCGGATGCCCGCAACAGGTGTTGGTCCAAAGACCTGGAGAGTGGTATTTGCTGAAAGCTCTTTGGTGAATTAGGATTTCTTTTTTTTCATTAAACACCAAAATAGAAAAAGCCCGATGAAGTAATCCTCTTACATGCACATCCAATTTTTCGGCATGTCCAATGATATTATCTTGATCATCTACAAGGGGGATATTTATAATTAGCGACATTCTAATAGTTTGCGTTTAAATGTTAACACAATCTTAGCTTTAAGTGTTTCGAATAATTAAAAATTTGCTAAATTGCCAAAAAATCAACCCGTGAAAATATACAATACTACCAAAGGAATTATTGTTGAAAACGAAGCCAAGTTCTATCAAATTTCAGATTTTAGCTGGGATTCGTTTATTAATCAACCTGATTTATTTTCTTTTTTGTCCGAACAAATCAAAACTGCTCCAATTGTAGCAGGATTAGATGAGTCCACTCTTTTGGCTCCCATTGTTTCTCAGGAAATCTGGGCTTCAGGTGTAACTTATTTACGCAGTAAAACTGCCCGAATGGAAGAGTCAAAAGATGCCGGAGGAGGCGATTTTTATGACAGAGTGTATGATGCAGACCGACCAGAAATATTTTTCAAAGCAACTGCCGCCAGGACGGTCGGTCATTTAGAAAATATCCGAATCAGAAAAGATTCCAAATGGAATGTGCCTGAGCCAGAGCTAACGCTTTTTGTAAACAATCAAAACCAGATAGCCGGTTATACCATTGGCAATGATGTAAGTTCTAGAGACATAGAAGGCGAAAATCCTCTTTATCTTCCGCAAGCTAAAAGTTACGACAAAAGTGCCGCTATTGGCCCTTGTATTGCTGTTTTTAAGGAGCCCATAAGTAAAGAAGTTTTTATTTCTGTTGAAATTCTTAGAGGAGAAAAAACAGTGTTTTCAGGAGGCACAAAATTGTCTCAAATGAAGCGAGAGTTACCCGAATTAGTTGAATTTCTGACTAGAGAGTGTAGTTTTCCGCAAGGATGTTTTTTAATGACCGGCACAGGTACAGTACCGCCAGATGACTTCACCATGATCAGTGGCGATATAGTTAAAATTAGTATAGAATCAATAGGAACACTTATAAATACAGTTGAATAAATGCAAGTGCTAGGAAAAAATTTAATCGGAAACACAGAATCCTCAGAAGGTACAGTCGGAATTCAGGCTATTAATCCCGCTTCGGGTGAGCCAATCGGCCCACTTTTTTTTAAAGCTACATTAAGTGAACTCGACTTGGCTGTTCATAAAGCCAATGCTGCTTTTGCAATTTACAGAAAAAAATCAGGTGCAGAAAAAGCTCAGTTTCTTGAAGCCGTCGCAACAGAAATAGAAGCTCTTGGAGACGAATTAATAGAAAGATATGTAGCCGAGAGTGCGTTGCCAATGGGCAGAGCTCAAGGCGAAAGAGGTCGTACTTGTGGACAATTGAGGTTATTTGCAAGTCTGTTAAAAGAAGGTTCATGGGTCAATGCCATAGTGGATACCGCCCAGCCAGACAGGCAGCCGCTACCAAAGTGCGACCTTAGAGCAATGGAAAGACCATTGGGTCCAGTTGGTGTATTTGGAGCAAGTAATTTCCCTTTGGCATTTTCTGTAGCTGGTGGAGACACTACTTCGGCATTAGCTGCTGGGTGTCCAGTAGTTTTTAAAGGCCACCCCTCGCACTTGGGTACTTCAGAGTTGATTGGTAGGGCCATATTGGCCGCAGCCGAAAAAACCAATATGCCAGATGGGGTATTCTCATTGGTTTTTGATGATAGTATCGAAATTGGACAAGCACTTGTAAAACATCCACTGATTAAGGCCATAGGATTTACGGGTTCGTTCAGAGGGGGGAAATCGCTTTTTGATGCTGCCGCTGCAAGACCTGAACCCATACCGGTTTACGCTGAAATGGGAAGTATAAATCCAGTTTTCATCTTGCCAAAAACTTTGCAAGAAAAAGGCGATTCTTTGGCATCGGCTTATATGAATTCTGTAACATTGGGTGTTGGCCAATTTTGCACCAATCCAGGGCTTTTGGTAATAGAAAAAAATGATGATTTTGTGGGAAAACTAGAATCAGTATCTGTAGATGCCGTTGGCGGAAACATGCTCAATAAGGGTATACAATCCGTTTACCATAAAGGTGTGGAAGAATTTCAGAAATATGCCAAAGTTGTCAATTTTGGTAAAAAATCGGAAGGTTTTACTGCTGCTCAGCCTGTGATTTTTAAAGCAGATTATCAGACATTTAATGACAACGATGCCTTAAAAGAAGAGGTTTTTGGTCCATCAAGTTTGGTGGTGGAGGCGAGCTCAAAAGCTGAGATGTTAGAAGTTGCTCGTACGATGTCAGGACATTTGACCGCCTCTGTTTTTGGTTCGCCAGACGAGTTGGCCGAATACGCCGATCTTATAGAATTGTTAGAGCAAAAAGTAGGCAGGTTGATATTTAACGGATTCCCTACAGGTGTTGAAGTTACGCACGCTATGGTGCACGGAGGGCCGTTTCCAGCGACCACAGATAGCCGAAGCACATCGGTTGGCACAATGGCCATAACTAGATTTACGCGTCCAGTTTGTTTTCAAGACATGCCCGATACTTTGTTACCGGCAGAACTGCAAAACGAAAATTCTTTGGGGATTTGGAGAAAGGTGAATGGAAATCTTGAAAAATAAACTTTTCAAAAGACTAATATGAATCTCAACTTAAAAGAAAAAGTAATAATAGTATCTGGAGGTGCCAAAGGAATAGGCGAAGGCATTGTAAATCAATTGGCATTAGAGGGAGCTTTTCCGGTAATTGTTGGAAATAATGAAAATGACAATGCATTGGCATTGGAGAAAATAATGGCTGCGGGAGGTTTTGGTTTTACTGTTGAGGTTGAACTTACAGATCCTGATCAATGCAAAAAAGCTATTGATTTGGTAATGGAGCGGTTTGGTACTATTCACGGTTTAGTAAACAATGCAGGCTCAAATGATGGCGTAAGCTTAGAAAACGGTACATATGAAGGTTTTCTGTCATCCTATCATAAAAATACTGTGCATTATTATTTGCTGGCTCATTATGCTCTGCCAGCTTTAAAAATTACAAAAGGGTCAATAGTAAATATCAGTTCGAAAGTAGCTGAAACAGGTCAAGGCGGCACTTCTGGATATGCGGCAGCAAATGGTGCAAGAAATGCACTAACGAGAGAGTGGGCGGTTGAATTATTAAAATACGGAATAAGGGTAAACTCTGTAATTGTGGCTGAATGCCTTACGCCAATGTATAAAGATTGGTTAGCTGCAATGCCAAATCAAGTGGAGGTTTTAGAAAAGATAAACCAAAGAATACCATTAGGAAAGCGAATGACAAGCACGGAAGAATTAGCTAATATGGTGGTTTTTCTAATGTCAAATCGCTCTAGCCACACTACTGGTCAATTGATTCACGTTGATGGCGGTTATGTACATTTGGACAGAGCACTTCTATAACCATTGATTGTGTTGCCATTGATTGTGTGACAGTTGTTTGTGTCCTCACAATCAACACAATTTGGCAGTTGTTTGTGTCCCCACAATCAACACAATTTCCTCATACAATTTCCACAAACTTAACACTTATATTTTTCAACAATTCCTTTGTTCGATTAGGTCTGGCGTCAGTCAAAAATACCTGTCCAAATACGCCAGCATCCACCATTTCTACCAGTTTCTGAATACGTTTTTCATCAAGTTTATCAAAAATGTCATCGAGTAGGAGTATGGGTTTTTGGTTTTTGGTTTGGGTCAAAATATCAAACTGAGCCATTCGGATGGCCATGATAAAGGACTTTTTTTGGCCTTGTGAACCGAATTTTTTGACGGGTTTTTCTTCCATCCAAAACTCAAAATCATCTTTATGAATGCCTTTGGTGGTTCTTTGGGCAGCAAGGTCAGTTCCAATGGACTTATGAAAAGCTTCTTCGAAATTTTGATCAAACCAGTCTGAGGTATAAACTATGTTTACCTCCTCTCTACCATCAGATATTTCATCATAATGTTTTTTAAAAAGTGGAATCAAGGTTTCAACAAATTCCTTTCTAAAAGCATGAATTTTTTTACCCGTGGCCAACAATTGGTCAGAATAAATTCTCACCAGGTCCTCATCGAAATAATTATGCTCAGCAAACTGTTTCAGAAGACTATTTCTTTGGTCAAGAGACTTGTTATAAGACAGATAAAGTTTCAGATAGTCGGCGTCTATTTGCGAAAGTATGCCATCAAAAAGTTTACGGCGTGTCTCACTTCCGTCTCTGATCAGGTCGGTATCGTCTGGAGCAATGAGTACTACCGGATATTTTCCGATATGTTCTGAGAGCTTTTCGTAGGGTACTTTATCGTAGAAAAATGACTTTTTGCCACCTCTAATGAGCGAGCAGGTAATGAGTTCTTCACCAAATCGGCCTTCTATTTGCGTATAATCTTCGTCAAATTTTATGCTCAGGGCATCTTGGCTGTGTATCGAACTTTTGCAAAGAGATAAAAAGTAAATGGCATCTAAAAGATTGGTTTTGCCACTTCCGTTTTTGCCAACTATACAGTTTAGTCCTTCCGAAAACTCAAAGAATTGGTTTTCGTAATTTCTGAAATTGGACAATTGGAGTTTTTCTAAATGCATATCGTGTACAAAGGTGCGGAAGAATTTCGGCTTGTTCAAGTTCTTAGGGAATCTTTAAATTTTGAAATCGGTATTTTGAATCATTGTGATATTTTATTTTAGTAAAATTGAATTTTAGAAAAAAAACTATACCTAACATTTGGATGCATAAGAAAATTATGTATGTTTGTGGCATAAATTTATTTATTAATGAATCAGCATTTAAAAGGAAGTTTAAGTACTATAATATTGAAGTTACTGCACGATAATGGCCGAATGTATGGCTATGAGATAACCCAAAAGGTAAAAGAATTGACGCAAGACGATATACAAATCACCGAAGGTGCCTTGTATCCAATTTTACACAAGCTGGAGGCAGAAGAAGTTTTAACCGCAGAAACAGAAAAAGTAGATGGTAGAGTGCGAAAATATTATAAAATCACACCAAAAGGCAATGCCGTGGCTGTAGATAGAATAGCAGAGCTGAAAGCATTTGCCGAAAATTTGAACTTGATTTTAAACCCTAAACTAAGTTTATCATGAAATTAAATAAAATTCAAATAGCTGAAATTGAAGGATATTTTTCAGATTGGAATCTAGTTTATAAGGAGTTTTACGATGAAATGTTTGACCACTATTGTACTGAAATAGAAACCAAAATGGATAACGGAATTGATTTTCATACAGCATTCAATGAAACACATCAACAATTTGAAAATCTGGAAGAAAAGGTTTCATGGGGTGAAATAACAAGAGTTTATGGACTTAAAGCTTTAGAAAGCTCTCAATATTCCGCGGTTGATAAAAAAGTAAAAAGTGAATATTTTAAGTTTATTTTAAAACAACTTTTCAGTCCAAGAATCTTATTTTGGATTATAGTAATAATTGTCCAATATAAATTTTTGTATAATCAATTTGATATAATTTCTCTTGAAAATTCTAAGTGGAGCTTCTTGGGTGGATTTTTTATAGGAATATCCTATCTTTTGTTGGCTTTAACTTTTAGTAATTCGTCCTTGATAGATAGTCTTAAAAACTCAAGTTTCAAATTTTTGCTAAATACTAGTTTTAAGAAAGATGCCCGATTTGGAATTAGAAAAATTGCAATCCTTAAACTTTTTATTTTTTCAATTTTGACAATTATTCTCTTTTTTGAGTTTTTTGCCTTATTAAACTTTCCAATTTCAAAAATCAGTTTGACTGTTTTTGTTACACTTTTTGCTTTTATTTTTTCAACTACTATAGCTTATTTGACTAAAACAAAACTCTTTTTTAAAGATATAAATATTTTAAAAATCTAATTCTAAAATCTTAGATGAAACTTACCACCGAACAAATAGAGGAAATCGAAAAATATATCCTTGATTGGAAAATTGAATATAGATCGTTTTATGACGAGATGCTAGACCATTTCATTGCGGACATTGAAACTCAAATGGGTAATGGGGAGGATTTTTATACAGCATTCAATATCACTGGAAAAAAATTTACAGGAAAGGTATTATCGAGAAAAAATACAGAATATTATGGAATTAAAGCTTATGAAATGGAAGCAGTTATGAACTATTCTAGTTCATATTCCAAGATGCAAAAACAAGCCTTTCTTAAGCAAATTACTTCGTGGAGATTGATAATTTGGGCTTGTATTAGCTATGTCTTCTACAAATTTCCGCAATATGGAAAATACTACTTCATAGGTACTGTTTCAATCATTTTAATTAATTTACTACTGATTTTATTCCTTTCAAAAGCAAAGTTTTCGATTAAAATGTTTTATCCAGAATACCAATTGGCTATAAAAGAAAGAGTAAAACTACTGAAAGGTAACATGAAGATAGGATCTCTCGCAATTGCTCAAAACACACTATTAATTTTCATAGTAAATTTCAATAATTTGCTCAATAGTATTTTTAACAAAAACTATCTTTTTAATGATCTTTCGAACCCATTTAGTTTTATTGTTTCGTTAATAATGTGTTTTTTATCTATTATAACTTTTCAAGTTTTTCTAAAATTCACTGAACTAAAACCCAAAATCCAATGGCCGTAAATCAAAAACAAATAGAGGAAATAGAGGCTTTTGTAAAAAGTAAATATGTTGAATATTATGATATTCAAGTAGAATTGGTTGATCATTTGGCTTCTGCTATTGAAACCGAATTGGAGCAGTTTCCTAATCAAGATTTTGAAAAAGTGTTGTTATCCAAATACAAAGCATTCGGCATTTTTGGTTTTTCAGATTTTGTGGAGGAGCGTGCTATGGCTGTTTATTCAGATAGTAGAAAAAAATATTGGAAGCAATTCTTTGCGTTTTTTAAGATTCCAAAATTTGTATATACTGCTTTGATTTACGTTCTTTTTTATTTGCTTTTTACTTTTTACCCATCAATACATCCAGTTGTTATTCTTGGTTCAGTGTTTATTCCTTTGGGCTTGTATACATTGATTTTTTTCCAAAAAATGAAAAAAGATCTAACACATAAACTTGTCCAAAAAACCTATCAGCCTTTTTGGATTTCTATTTCCGGTTCATTTTTAAATCTTAACAATATTGTTTTTAATGATAAAAATAAAGAGTACTTTTGGTATCAGCCATGGTTTCTTGCTGCCATAGTTACATTTTTTATAATTGGCGTTTGGGCTGAATCTACAACACATAAAAATATTCACGTAAATTTACGTTCTCAATATCCCGAAGCATTTAAAACAACATGAAAATAACATCAACACAAACCCAAGAGCTATTTAGCCAAAACTGGAAAGTCGAAAATGGTTTACTCAGCAAAAAATTCAAGTTCAAGGATTTTCAAGAAGTGATAAAGTTCTCAAACGAAGTTTTTAAGATTGCAGAAACCCAAAACCATCATCCCGAAATGGTGATTGATCATAGTCAAGTTTTGATTAGTATCAACAACCATGAGGAAAAAAATATCTCGGATAAATGCTATTTTTTTGCCAAAGCCGTAGATTTTATTAATATTTTTCCTTCGATATAGTTTTAATCCTTATTTTTGCAATCCAAAAAATTCTAAGCGAAAACTTTATGGCAACCAGCAAAAAGAAAGAAGCAGCAAAGGTAAAATACTCAAAAGAGCAATACATCTTTTGGTATGAAACTATGCAATTGCAACGCAAGTTTGAAGAAAAAGCAGGCCAATTGTATGGTCAGCAAAAAATAAGAGGATTTTGCCATTTGTATATTGGCCAGGAAGCATGTTCTTCAGGAGCAGTTTCGGCTCTAGAAAAAGGCGATAAATATATCACTGCTTATCGTGACCATGGTCATCCATTGGTATTAGGTACAGATCCAGGTAGAATTATGGCTGAGCTTTATGGTAAAGCAACTGGTACTACTAAAGGAAAAGGAGGTTCAATGCACATTTTTGATAAGGAAGTGGGTTTTGTAGGAGGGCACGGTATAGTTGGTGCTCAGATTCCTATGGGTGCTGGTATTGGTTTTGCCGAAAAATATTTGAATACTGGCAAACTTTGTATTTGTTATTTTGGTGATGGTGCTACGCGTCAAGGTGCTTTGCACGAGGCTTTTAACATGGCCATGACTTGGAAAATCCCGACGATATTTGTTGTAGAAAACAATGGTTATGCCATGGGAACTTCAGTAGAAAGAACATCTAATGTTAGAGAACTATATACCCTTGCCGAAGCTTACGATATGCCAGCCGAGCCTGTTGATGCTATGGATGTAGAAATCGTACATGAAGCTGTAGGCAGAGCAGCGGATAGAGCTAGAAAAGGAGATGGGCCAACATTTTTAGAATTTAAAACATATAGATATAGAGGACACTCAATGTCTGATCCTCAGAAGTATCGCACCAAAGAGGAAGTTGCTGAATGGAAGCAAAGAGACCCTATCGAATTAATAAAAGATAGGATTTTAACGCAAAAATTGGCTACTGAAGAAGAACTTAATGCTATTGACGCAAAAATTAAAGTTCAAGTAGACGAAGCAGTAAAATTTGCTGAAGAGTCGCCTTGGCCAAAGCCAGAGGAGGCATTTGAAGATATATATGTTCAGAAAGACTATCCTTTTTTAAGAGAATAAAAGACCGATTTTCGGTCTTTTTTTTTATTGTGCTCATTTTTGGCACATTTTTTAATTGAAATAGTATAAATCTTATAAATCATTTTCATAAATTTGCACTCCAAAAATTTTGAACAACAGCAAAATGGCTAAAAAAGACAATTCTGGTATTGATATTATAGAGAATTCAGAAGCTCTTAAGAAAGAGTTTTTTAAATATGAAGGACTTCTAGAGAAGAATTCAAAACTACTTACCTATATAGGAGCGGGTATTATTGGTTTAGTTGCTTTGTATTTCGGATACAAATATTACAACGACACACAAGAAAAAGAAGCTCAGGCTGCAATATATGACGCAGTTTTCTCATTTGAGTCTGATTCTTTGAGCAAAGCACTTAAAGGCCAAGGAGGAAATGAGGGTTTACTTTCGGTGGCTGACAACTATGGCAGCACTAAAGCTGGTAAATTAGCCAATCTTTATGCTGGTATAGCTTATATGAAAGAAGCTAAATATGCCGAGGCTATCGAAAGATTAGATAAGTTTTCTGCGGATGATCAAGTTTTGCAAGGAAGAGCTTACAGCTTAATCGGAGATTGTTATATGGAAACTAAGAAAGTTGAAGATGCAATCAAATATTATGAGAAAGCAGTAGATTTCAAACCTAACAAATTTGCAACACCAGCATATATGATGAAGTTGGCAGGAGCATATACTGAGGCTAAGAAATCCAAAGAGGCTATTTCAGTATATGCTGACTTAGTTGACAAATATCCTACAGGTACTGAAGCATTGTTGGCGAAAAAATACAAATCGAGATTGGAAACTGAAAGTGGCGAATAACCAAGATTGAAATAAAGATAATCAAAGGGATAAGCCATATTGGTTTATCCTTTTTTTGTGCAAAAAAAACTAATAATTCCAATTTCTATGTCATCTGCTCATAAGAATTTAAGTATTTTCAAAACAGAAAACCTACCAGATATTAGCTGGAAAAAATTTGTCGTACTAGTAGCCGAATGGAACGATGATATTACTGAGCCTCTTGCCCAAGGAGCCATAGATACCCTATTAAAGTATGGAGCTAAAGAAGCAAATGTTTTGAAAGTATATGTACCTGGAAGTTACGAACTAAGTTACGGTGCACAAGTATTTGCCCAAAAAGATGAAATAGATGCTGTTATAGCAATTGGATGTGTGATTCAAGGTGAAACAAAACACAACGACTACATCAACCATGCTGTGGCTGGAGGACTTACAGAAGTTTCATTGAAATACAATAAACCTATAATTTTTGGAGTACTAACCCCAAACACACATCAGCAAGCCGCGGATAGGGCAGGTGGAAAGCATGGAAATAAAGGAGATGAAGCGGCGATAACGGCAATAAAGATGCTGGGATTACAATAACTTCATTTTAAAACTTAGTAAAAACGCTAAAGACAAAGTATAACGAATAAAATATAACATAAAAAAATATATGCAAGTTTGGAAGTTTGGCGGAACATCTGTTGGGAAGCCAGAAAGAATGAAGTCGATAAGGAACCTTGTAATTGAAGATAAAACAAGGAAAATAGTGGTTTTGTCTGCCTTATCTGGGACTACAAATAGTTTATTGGAAATAGGTGAGGCGATAAAGCAAAATGAAAGTGACCAAGCCCATGCAGTAATTACAAAACTAAAAGCTCATTACCAAGCATTTATTGAAGAGCTATACACTACCGCTGAAGGAAAAGCTAAAGGTCAAAAAATAATAAAAAAAGAATTTGATTTTATAGGTTCTTTGGTCAACATTAGTCCTTTTACATTAAAGCAAGATAAAGAACTTGTGGCACAAGGCGAGTTACTTTCTACCCAGATTTTCTCGGCTTATATGGAAGAAGCAGGAGATAATGTGGTTTTGATACCAGCACTTGATTTTATGAGGATAGATGCAGATAACGAACCTGAGTTAGCCACTATTGAGGAAAAGCTAAACAACTTGCTTTCTCAGCAATCAGATAAGCAAATAATAGTGACTCAAGGTTTTATTTGCAGAAACCCTCGTGGTGAAGTGGATAATCTTAAAAGAGGAGGTTCTGATTATACAGCCTCGCTTATTGGCGGAGCTACTCGCTCTGAAGAAATCCAGATTTGGACAGATATAGATGGAATGCACAACAACGACCCGAGGATTGTAAAAAGAACATTTCCTGTGCGTGAATTGAGTTTTGAGGAGGCAGCAGAATTGGCTTATTTTGGTGCTAAAATCTTGCATCCGAGTACTATTACACCAGCTAAAATGCGTGGAGTGCCTGTAAGACTGAAAAACACAATGGAACCAAATGCACCAGGTACTTTGATTACCTCTAATGTTAAAAATGTAAACGAAATAACAGCAATAGCAGCTAAAGATAACATCACAGCCATTTATATTCATTCTACCAGAATGCTGAATGCATATGGATTTTTGAGAAGAGTTTTTGAGGTTTTTGAAAAATACAAAACACCTGTGGATATGATTACTACTTCTGAGGTTTCAGTGGCAGTAACTATAGACAATCCCGAAAATTTAGATCTAATCACAGAAGAACTAAGTCAATTTGCTGATTTAGAACCTCATGATTACAATCAAAGCATTATTTGTATTGTAGGTAATTTCATGGCGGATAAAGCAGGCATAGCAAAAAATGTAATTGATGCACTAATAGATATTCCAGTCAGAATGATTGCTTACGGAGCATCTGAGCACAATATGTCTATTTTGGTTGACACTAAAGACAAAAGTAAGGCTTTGGAGGCTTTGAATGAAGGGCTTTTTAAATTTTAAATCATGCAAAAATCACTTGCTGAAGTTTTTGAAAAAGATTTGATTCGTTTAAAAAAGGAAATCGAATTATACAATGATGAGGCCAATTTGTGGCTGGTTTCTGAAGGAATTAGCAATTCGGCAGGAAATCTTTGTTCACATATAATTGGAAATTTGAACAATTACATTGGAGCTATTTTAGGAAATACAGGGTATATCAGAAATAGACCTACTGAATTTACTGATAAAGTTTCAAAAGAAGATTTGATTAATGCTCTTGAAGAAACCACAAAAATGGTAAAGACAGTTATTACCAATTTAGATTCAAAAGTTTTTGAGCAAATTTACCCCGACAATGTATTTGGATTCGAGATGAAAACCGATTACTTTTTGATTCATCTTGTTGGACACCTTAACTATCATTTAGGACAAATTAATTATCATAGAAGAATATTATGTTACAACTAAATTTCATCAAAGAAAACAAAGACTTGACTATCGCAGGTTTAGAGCGTAAATATTTTAAAAACGCCGCCGAAACTGTTGAGCAGGTTTTAGATTTAGATCAAAACAGAAAAGATACACAACTCCAACTTGACAATACTTTGGCTCAGGCAAATAACCTAGCTAAAGAGATTGGAGGTTTGATGAAAGAAGGTAAAAAGGAAGAAGCTGAAGCCATAAAAGGTAAAACGGCTGAATTAAAAACAACTTCGAAAGAATTAGAAGAGCAACTGAAAGCTTTAGAGGTAAGCCTACAGGAAATAATGGTGACATTACCTAATTTGCCTCATGAAAGTGTGCCTCCAGGTAGAACACCAGAAGAGAATCTTAATATTTTTTCTGCAGGCGAAATTCCGACATTGGCAGGCGATGCCCAACCGCACTGGGAACTTATCAAAAAATACGACATTATAGATTTTGAATTAGGAAATAAAGTTTCTGGTGCAGGCTTTCCTTTTTACAAAGGTAAAGGTGCAAAAATCCAGAGAGCATTGATTAATTTCTTTTTGAATGAAGCAGAGGCTGCGGGTTATTTTGAAGTTCAACCACCAATAGTTATCAATGCTGCTTCGGGTTTCGGAACAGGTCAATTGCCTGACAAAGAAGGACAAATGTACTACGCTACAGCCGATGATTTGTATTTAATACCTACTGCTGAGGTGCCGGTTACCAATATGTATCGCGATGTAATACTTTCTGATGCCGAATTGCCTGCAAAAAACGTAGCATACACGCCTTGCTTTAGAAGAGAAGCAGGAAGCTGGGGAGCTCATGTTCGTGGGTTAAATAGACTTCACCAGTTTGATAAGGTGGAGATTGTTCAGATCCGGAAGCCAGAAGAATCTTATCAAGCTTTGGAAGAAATGGTTGAACATGTAAAAGGTCTATTAACTAAGCTAGAATTACCTTACAGGATTTTAAGACTTTGTGGAGGAGATATGAGCTTTACGGCTGCACTTACATTTGACTTTGAAGTATTTTCTGCTGCACAAGGCAGATGGCTAGAGGTTAGTTCGGTTTCTAACTTTGAAGCTTATCAAGCTAACAGACTAAAATTGAGATATAAAGTAGATGGTAAAACAAGACTTTTACATACTTTAAATGGCTCGGCTTTGGCTTTGCCTAGAATTTTGGCAGCTATTTTGGAAAACAACCAATCGGCTGAAGGGATAAGAGTACCAAAAGTATTGCAAGCCTTCTGCGGATTTGAATTAATAAATTAAAATGAAGCCTCTAAATTATTTTAGGGGCTTTTTTTTGAAATTTTAAAACATAATTATTCTAATATTGTTTACATATAAACATGTATTATTTTGATTTATTCAAGAGTTTTATCTAAAGGATTTTAAATATTTTTTTTATATTTATATTGATTCTAAACCGTTTCTGCCTTAGATTTGACACTCGAAAGTAAATTGGATTTTTCTAAGTATTTACTAACATCAAAAAATTAATTTATAATATGTCTTGGATAACAAAAACTTTGACAAGCTCCATCGGTAAAAAGCTCCTAATGGCTCTTACTGGCTTGTTTTTATGTACCTTTTTGGTGGTGCATTTGATAGGAAACTTGCAATTGTTTAAAAACGACGGTGGTTATGCATTTAATAACTACGCAGTTTTTATGACGACCTTTCCATTGATCAAGATAGTTTCTTATGTAAACTACGCCTTGATTTTGTTTCATGCATTCTGGGGATTGTATATTACTTACAAAAATCGTCAGTCACGCCCAATTGGGTATGCCGTGGTTAGAAACTCATCTTCCGTTTTTAGTAGAAACATGGCGGTAATGGGAACTATTTTGCTGGTGTATCTAGTAGTTCACATGAGTGATTTTTGGTACAGATACCACAATGAGCACTTGCCTTATGTACAATACACAGAACAAGTAAGTACTGGTCAAATAAGCACTACCTATTTGGATGACAGCTATACGCAAGAAGTAAAGAAAATAGAGACATTCAATGAAGAAGCAGGTACTAGAACCGTAATAGTAAAAGACCTTTATGGAGTTGTATCTTATTCTTTCCAAAATATTTTATTGGTTTTGTTTTATGTTTTGGCCATGTTTGCGGTTTCGTTTCACTTGATTCATGGTTTTCAAAGTGCATTCCAAACACTGGGATGGAGTCACCCAAAATATACCCCATTGGTAAAAAACATTGGAGTATGGATTTTTGCCATTCTGATTCCGATAGGATATGCAGCTATGCCAATTTATTTTTATTTCATTAAATAATTTCAGCTTAATCATGGATACATTCAAACTTGACGCTAAAGTACCTGAGGGCCCAATAGCCGAAAAATGGACAAAATATAAATCTTCTATCCCTTTAGTAAATCCTGCAAATAAGAGAAGTCTTGAGGTGATTGTAGTTGGTACTGGCCTTGCTGGTGCTTCTGCTGCGGCATCTTTAGCTGAGATGGGTTACAAAGTAAAGACTTTCTGTTTTCAAGATTCCCCTCGCAGAGCACACTCAATTGCCGCTCAGGGAGGTATAAATGCAGCAAAAAATTATCAAAACGATGGTGACTCTACTTATCGTTTGTTTTATGATACCATCAAAGGTGGTGACTACCGTTCTCGTGAGGGAAATGTGCATCGTCTTGCTGAAGTTTCGGCAAATATCATCGATCAATGCGTAGCCCAAGGCGTACCTTTTGCTCGTGATTATGGTGGTATGTTGCGTAACCGTTCTTTTGGCGGTACCCAAGTTCAGCGTACGTTTTATGCTGCTGGACAAACTGGTCAACAATTGCTTTTAGGAGCTTATTCTGCACTTGAAAGACAAATTGGAAAAGGTTCTGTAGTAAATTACTCAAGACACGAAATGCTTGATGTAGTCAAAATAGACGGAAAGGCAAGAGGAATCATTGCAAGAAACTTAGTAACTGGTGAACTTGAAAGACATTTCGGTCATGCAGTTTTGCTTTGTACTGGCGGATACGGTAATGTATTTTATTTATCAACCAATGCAATGGGAAGCAATGTTACCGCTGCTTGGAAAGCACACAAACAAGGTGCGTTTTTCGCCAATCCATGTTTTACACAAATACACCCTACTTGTATTCCTGTTTCTGGAGATCATCAGTCTAAGCTGACATTGATGTCAGAATCTTTAAGAAACGATGGTCGTATCTGGGTGCCAAAACAAAAAGACGATAAAAGAGCTGCCAATGATATTCCTGAAGAAGAAAGAGATTATTACCTAGAGCGTCGTTACCCTGCATTTGGTAACCTTGTACCTAGAGATATCGCTTCCAGAGCAGCAAAAGAAAGATGTGATGCGGGCTATGGTGTAGGTGCTACAAAAATGGCTGTTTATTTAGATTTTAAATATAATCTAATCAACAAATATGGTAGAGCTGAAGCAACAAAGCACGGTATAGAAAATCCAGATATAGAAACTCTTACACGTCTTGGAAAAGAAGTAGTAAAAGAAGAATATGGTAATTTGTTTGATATGTACAAACAAATCACTGGGGAAGATCCTTACGAAGTGCCAATGATGATTTATCCTGCTGTTCACTATACTATGGGTGGTGTTTGGGTTGATTATAACTTAATGACTACGGTTCCTGGTCTTTATTGTCTCGGGGAAGCTAATTTCTCTGATCATGGAGCCAACAGACTTGGGGCTTCAGCTTTGATGCAGGGGCTTTCTGATGGATATTTTGTTATTCCATATACCATCGGTGCTTATTTGTCACAAGAAATAAAAACGAAACCGATTCCAACTGACAACGAAGCTTTTGTGGAGGCTGAAAAAGCTACCAAAGAGCGTATTGAAAAATTGTTGGCTATTAAAGGAAAACAATCACCTGAGTCATTCCATAAGCGTTTAGGAAAAATCATGTGGGAGAAGTGTGGTATGGCTCGTAATGAAAAAGGGTTACTTGAAGCAATTTCTGAAATCCAAGCCCTTAAGAAAGAGTTCTGGAGTGATTTGAGAGTTTTAGGTGATGCAGAAGGATTTAACCCTGAGTTAGATAAGGCTGGTAGAGTGGCTGATTTTATAGAACTAGGCGAGTTGATGTGTATTGACGCTCTTGACCGTAAAGAATCTTGTGGAGGCCACTTCAGAGAGGAATATCAAGAGGATGGAGGTGAGGCAATGAGAGATGATGAGAACTTCATGTACGTAGCGGCTTGGGAATATAAAGCCGAAAACCAGTGGGAATTACACAAAGAGGAGCTTAAATATGAGAATATCAAAATAGCTCAACGTAACTATAAATAATTATTTCAAAATTTTTGAATCATGAGTAAAGGAGATATGACCATAAAGTTGAAAGTTTGGAAGCAAAAAAATGCTAATTCAAGCGGTCATTTGGAGAATTATACCGTAGATCACGTCTCTCCCGATATGTCGTTTTTGGAGATGTTTGATGTGCTAAATGAGCAACTTGTTCAGGACAATAAAGAACCGATAGCATTTGACCATGATTGCCGCGAAGGTATCTGTGGTATGTGTTCGATGTATATAAATGGCCAGCCTCACGGACCACTGAAGGGTGTTACCACCTGTCAGCTTCATATGAGGAGCTTTAAAGACGGAGATACAATCGTTGTGGAACCTTGGAGAGCTTCAGCTTTTCCGGTTATCAAAGACTTAGTTGTTGACCGTACAGCAATGGATCGTGTTATTGCTTCTGGAGGTTTTGTATCAGTCAATACTGGTAATGCTCAAGATGCAAACAATTTGCCTATTGGAAAAGATAAAGCGGATATGGCTTTTGCAGCAGCAGCTTGTATTGGTTGTGGAGCTTGTGTAGCAGCGTGTAAAAACGCCTCTGCCATGCTTTTTGTTTCGGCAAAAGTTTCGCAGCTAGCGTTATTGCCCCAAGGCCAACCTGAAAGAGAGGTAAGAGCATTGAATATGGTAGCTCAAATGGACAGTGAAGGATTTGGTGCATGCACTAATACAGGTGCTTGTGCGGCTGAATGTCCAAAAGAAATTTCTTTAGATAACATTGCAAGATTAAATAGGGAATTTTTAGGTGCTAGTATTAGCAGTCAAGAACTTTAAAAAATCAAAAATATATGTTGCAACATTGAAAAAGTTTTTTAACTTTGCATCAAAGTTGTGTGGATTTAGTAGCGTGACACCCAAGTCGGTTTCCGGTTTGGGTGTTTTTTTATGCCTTTTTTTATAAAAATAGGACATTTTGAGTATTTTAAGTTCGTTTAACTTTTTGTATCTAATTTTTATAACGATTTTTGTGTTTCACAAAGAAAAGACAAACTATTAGGCTTAGCCGATAAAATATGGAAGGATTAATTATGGCCGCTCAGCTTTTGCTGGCACTTACAATTTTAGTTGGATTACACGAATTTGGGCATTTTATTTTTGCAAGAATCTTCAACATTAGAGTTAACAAGTTTTATATCTTCTTTGATTTTCTTTTTCCTTTACCTAATGTTCTGAATTTCGCCCTTTGGAAGAGAAAAAAAGGCGATACTGAATATGGTTTAGGTTGGTTTCCTTTGGGTGGCTATGTTGATATAGCAGGTATGATAGACGAAACCAAAGATGCTTCGCAACTTTCAGCTACCCCAGAACCTTGGGAGTTTAGAGCAAAGCCGGCTTGGCAGAGATTATTGGTAATGTTGGGAGGAATTATTGTCAATGTAATTTTGGGAATAATAATTTTCACAGGTGTAAAGTTTGTGTGGGGTGATGAAGACTACACGAAAGCTGAAATTAATAAAAGGGGAATGTTTGCTTATCCATTGGCTGAGAAAATAGGTTTAAAAACTGGTGATAAAGTTTTGAAAATCAATGGGAAAGACTATAAAACTATGAGTGAGTTGCGTGGGTCAATTACCAATGAGAATCTTTTACTTACCGTAGCAAGAGATGGTTCAGAATTAGATATTCCTGTGCCGAATGAGATGATTGATAAAGTAGCTCAAAGAAACTTATTTTTAGAGCCAATGATGCCTTTTGCTGTTAAAAGTGTTTCAAAAGGTATGCCTGCTGAAAAGTCAGGTTTAAGAGTAGATGATAAAATAGTTGGAATAAATGGAACTCCGATTACTTATTACCAGCAGATTCAACCACTTATTAAAAAAGAAGCAAATAAGAAAATTGAACTTGAAATTGAGAGAAAGGGTACGTTGTTAAAGATTTTTCCAGTTGTTACTGCTGATTCCACTATCGGATTCTATCCAAAAAGTTTGCTAGTTTCTACTAAAGCCAAATATTCGTTCCCTGAGGCTTTTAAAGTTGGTTCTTTAGAAGCATTGAGTATAATTCCTCAACAAATCAATGGGTTTGCCCGAATTTTTAAGGGACATATTTCTCCTAAAAATGCACTGACAGGGCCAGTAGGTTTAGCTCAAATGTTCTCTCCTAAATGGGATTGGGAATTATTTTGGAGTTTAACTGGATTGCTTTCTATGGCTTTAGCTTTCATGAACGCATTGCCGATACCAGCCTTGGATGGTGGACATGTGATAGTTTTGCTCTATGAAATGATCAGTGGCCGCAAGCCTTCCGAGAAATTTATGGAACGAACTCAGCAAGTCGGCACATTTATTTTATTGGCGTTAATGGTTTATGTACTCTTCAATGATACCATAAAACTAATGTTCTAAAAATATGCTTAGGGCTTTTTTAATTATATTGATATTTTGTAATTTTTCAAGCCTAAAGCATGATTTTCATACTTCCCTTACTGAGATTAATTTCAATCCCAAGTCTAAATCATTAGAATTATCTGTGAGGGTTTTTACAGATGATTTGGAAACTGCTCTTACTAATTTTAATAAAGGAAAACTAGTTAGAATGGAAGATCCTGAATCAGAAGTAGATCCTTTGATTGAGCAATATATCAGAAAAAATCTTGCTTTAGTCTCTCCAGAAAAAGAAGTTAAGTTTGGGAAGTTCTATGGAAAAGAAAAGGAAAGTGAAGCCACATGGATTTATTTAGAAATATTTGATTGTCAGGAAATCAAAGGTTTTACACTTTATAATGCTATTATGCAAGAGTTGTTTGAAGACCAAACTAACCTTGTAAATATTATATATCCTTCTCAAAAAAAGACAGTTGTCTATAATACTAAGACTCGAATTTCTACCTGGCCTTTTTAATTCTCATTTAGAAAATTGGTTATAGTATGCTTGCATAATATTAAAAATGCTTAGTTTTGCAAGAATGTTTTATAAAACCGATACGTCAGAATGAAAAAAGAGCAAACCATAGATTTTCACATAAAATGGGTTTGGCATGCTATATCGCGTATGTATAATGTGTATGCTGCAAGTGAAGATATGACAATGTCTATCGGTTATGTTTTGCTAAATATTGATTTAGAAAAAGGAACGCCTGCAACTAAAATAGGCCCATCTATTGGCATGGAGCCTAGGAGCTTGACCAGAATGTTAAAGTCTTTAGAAGAAAAAGGATGGATATATAGAGAGATTAATCCTCAAGATAAACGATTTGTGAATGTATTTTTGACTGATTTGGGAAAAGAAAAAAGAAATTTTGCCAGGTTAGGTGTTATTGAATTTAATAAAAAAATAAACGAATCACTCTCAAAAGAGCAACTAAAGACATTTTTTGATGTTGTAACTCAGATAAACGACATTGTAGAAAATACCACCTCGGGTGCCAAATATATGCCCATACCCGAATTTGATTAATGTAACATGACAGTTTGGAATAAAATATTACTAACTTTTCTAATTTTCTCGTGGAGTAATGTATCACAGGCACAAAGTGTAGTTTATTACCCATTTAATTCTGTATTAGGTATTAGTAGCAATCCTTCCAAAACAGTTTGGTTAGATGTAAAGTTGCAGACCAATTCTTACTTCTCATCACTTAGCACTGATATTTCGCCTGAATTTACAGTAAAAAAAACGCCAAAATCTTTGACTTATTTGGGTTTTGGTGCAAAACTCAATTATTTGAACTTAATAGAGAACAACAATATTCTTGAAGGGTATTTTATAAATTTTGGTGTTCGTGTGATGCCTTTCGAGAAATATAAAAGAGTACAAATAGCCTTTGAGATTTCGCCTTATGCGGGTCGAAATTTTGATATTGGAGTTTTTAGGTCCAATCTCGGAATAGGTTATAACTTTTCAAAATAGAGCCTTATGAATATTAGACCTTGTGCGATTATTGTTGCTGACAATAAGATGCTAACATTAAAATATAATTACAACAATACAGAAATATTTGCGATACCTGGAGGTAATCTTGAGTTTGGCGAAAGACTAGAGGAGGCTTTAGTGAGAGAGCTAGAAGAAGAACTGAGCTTGAAAATTACTGTTGATGAACTTTTGTTTGTTTGTGAAGTTCATAAAAATGATAAAGATACATTACACTGTATTTTTACCTCAGATATTTTAAGTGGAACACCAAAGCTAAATGCAAAAGAAACAAGTGCTTTAGAGTTTAAATGGCAACCTATTGAAACTTTAAATATTGTAAATCTTTATCCTAATATAGGAATAGAAATCCAGAATAAGTTACTTAAAAATATTGAATCCGAAGTTTTTTTAGGTGAAATTTCACAACCTTGGTATTAAAAAAAAGAAGCGATTTTTGCCGCTTCTCTTTTTAATTCTTAAAATTGGTTATTTCCTCTCCTTGAATCGTTTGCATTTCCTCTATTAGGTCTGTTTTCTTGAGTACTTGTTTGGTTTCTTGTCGATGTGTTCGATTTATTTGGAGAAGTCCTCGGGGTCATTATTTCTTCTCTTTTATTTGATCCTTGACTTCTATTAGAGGTCTGAGGGGCTTCATTTCTGCCTGAATTCCTTTGAGATGAAATATTCGGAGTGTTATTTCTGCTAGACTTGTTTCCTTGATTCCAACCATTGTTCGACTTTCCTTGTTGATTGCCGTAGGTTGATGATTGGTTTCCTCTGCTTGAGCCTTGCTTGTTATCACTTCTATTTGAATTATTTAAGGTTCCTCCATAGCTACGATTATTATAATCACGATTGTTGTTTTTATCGTTTCCCCAAGTTCTATTATTTTTTGAATTGTTGTTCCAAGAATTATTGCGATTATAATCTCCGCCTCTATCATTTCTCTTAGAATCATTTCTATTATTCCAATTGCTCGAATAGCTTCTATTGTTATAGTATACATGATTGTGAGGGAAAAACACTCTAGGGCTGTATCCTATTGAAATACTTCCATATCCTCTTCTGTCGAATCTGTAAAAATCATAACTTGAACCAGTATACCAAGGAGAATACCCTCTGTAAGCTAATCCGCGGACACTATAACCATAGTAGGTACGATCCCAGTCGGTTAGCTCTATTCCAATCATTCTATTCAAGTAAGTTACATCATTCCAGATTTCGTCTTGCTCAAAAGCACTGAAATATCCGTCAGCTTGAAAAGCATACTCTTTACGTTCAATTTGCTCGAGTTGGTTGTATAGTCTTTTAGCTTCTCTATTGGTTAGTTGGCCAGTGTTCATCCCATCGGATATTCTAACTCTTACATCCCAACGCCAGTCAAAATCTTCGTTATAAAAATAACGATCTGGTCCATTGTAAGTATTGTTATAATCATATTGAGCAAAACTTGTAGCTCCAAATAAGATCATCCCTAAAAAAATCACTAAAGCTCTCATAATTGTAAATGTTTAAATTTACCTTTTAGATGCAGAAAGATGCTTTGTGGTTTATTAACAAAATGTTAATGAGTTTTATAGCGGAGATGGTAATTTGTTTTTAATGAAAAACCCTCTTCAAATTTGATTTAAAGAGGGTTTAAAGGTTTTTAATATCAGTGAATTATACTATTCCCAATCTAACTGTATTTGTCCTGTTTGTCTCTGTAAGCGGGAAGCTCATAGTATTTATATATTTATCTCCTTTTTGTAACAAGCCCTTCTCTACTAAATAAGTATTGGCTGCCTCTAACATATCTGCAGCATTTGCAGAATGTATTTTATCTAGAGAAAATACTTCTACGCCCCAATAAAGACTCAACTGAGTAATCAGTTTTGGGTTTGATGTGAAAATATAGATATTTGCTTTAGGCCTATGATGAGAAAGTCTAACAGCGGTATAGCCTGAAGATGTTATTCCTATTAGAGCACTTACATCAAGGTCTCTGGCTAATCTACAACCAACCATTATTACATTGTCATTGTCCTTGTCTTTTGATTGGTATTCTGGCATACTTACTCTTGTATGATGACGGAAATACAATCTTGTAGGGTCTCCATGTTTTTCTACATGTGCTATGGTTTTGGCCATAGTTTCTACCGAAAGAATCGGGTATTTACCTGAAGCACTCTCTGCACTTAGCATAACGGCATCTGCTCCATCTAAAACTGCATTTGCTACGTCACCTACTTCAGCTCTTGTTGGGCTTGGGCTTTCTATCATACTCTCCAACATTTGGGTAGCTACGATTACTGGCTTCGCTGCCAAATGACATTTGTGTATTAATATTTTCTGTATAATTGGAACTTCTTCCGCTGGCATTTCAACACCCAGGTCTCCTCTAGCAACCATTACAGCATCAGTAGCCTCAATTATCTCATCCATATTTGTAATTGCCTCAGGCTTTTCAACTTTGGCAATTACTTTGGCGAGAGATCCTTTTGATTTTATATATTCTTTAATGTCAAGAATCTCTTTTGCAGTTCTAACAAAAGACAAGGCGATCCAATCCACATCATTAGCTAAACCGAAATCTAAATCTGCCCAGTCTTTATCAGTTACTGATGGCTGAGAGATATTTGTGTTAGGAAGGTTTACTCCTTTTTTCTGCTTTAGTAATCCACCATAAACTACTTCAGTGATTACTTCTTGCTTTTCTTTATCTACAGCTACTACTTTTACTTCCAACTTACCATCATCCATCAATATTCTGTCACCAAGACTAACATCCTGGAACATTCCTTTGTAAGGTGTGCTGGCTCTTTCAGCATTTCCAACTATATCTTCATTTGTAAAAACAAATTGATTTCCACCTATAAGTTCTACTCCAGCGTTTCCGCCTACCATTTCTCCAACCCTAATCTTCGGACCCTGTAAGTCTTGAAGAATAGCACAGTTAAAGCCGTATTCAGCATTTATTTTTCTTATTTTTTCGATTCTTAGTTTATGGTCTTCGTGTGTACCATGCGAGAAATTCAAACGAAACACATTTACTCCAGCTTGAGCTAGGGCTACTAACATTTCTTCGCTTTCTGAAGCCGGCCCTACCGTAGCTACAATTTTTGTTCTTTTATTCATAAATAGATTAATTTTTAAAAAAGAGACCAAATTCCATCAAAAAAATACGAAATTCGGTTTTTTGGCGTAATCACGATGCAAAAATAAAAATATTAGTTTAGACTATCAGAATAAAATTTCAGTTTGTTGGTAAAAGGTTAGCATATTATTCTTTTTTTGGTTTTGGTGACCCTTTAAAATGATTACCAAACTTAATTTTCTTTACTTTTGCAAACCATTGTGATTAATTTTAAAATAATATTTTTGAAATGAGCGAGAAAATCTATGTTTTTGATACTACGTTGAGAGACGGTGAACAAGTACCAGGTTGTCAGTTGAATTTGGATGAAAAAATGATGATTGCCAAAGAACTCGACAAACTCGGAGTAGATATCATAGAAGCAGGTTTTCCAGTTTCAAGTCCAGGAGATTTTAAATCCGTTGAGGCAATCTCTAAAGTTGTTGAAAATGCGACAGTTTGTGGATTAACCAGAGCTGTTAAAAACGATATAGAAGTTGCAGCGGATGCCTTGAAGTTAGCAAGAAGGCCAAGAATACATACAGGTATTGGTTCTTCTGACATACATATTCAGCATAAATTTAATAGCAATAGAGACGAAATTCTACAAAGAGGCGTAGATGCAGTAAAATATGCTAGGACATTTGTGGAAGATGTAGAATTTTATGCTGAGGATGCAGGTCGTGCTGATTTAGAGTTTTTGGCTAGACTAACTGAGGCCGTCATCAAAGCTGGAGCTACAGTGGTAAACTTGCCAGATACTACGGGTTATTTATTGCCCAATCAAATGTACGACCGCGTTGATTATTTGATGAACAATGTCCCAAATGTTGACAAGGCAATCCTTTCTATGCATAATCATAACGATTTAGGTATGGCAACAGCCAATACCATTGCAGGAGTAAGAGCTGGAGCTAGACAAGTGGAAGTAACTATAAATGGAATAGGCGAAAGAGCAGGTAATACTTCATTAGAAGAAATAGTAATGACCTTGAAAGTGCACAAAGACTTAGGTTTTTATACAGATATAAATACCCAAATGTTGTCGCCGTTGAGTCATTTGGTAGCAAAAACCATGCGTATGCCTGTTCAAGCCAACAAAGCAATAGTAGGAAGAAATGCATTCGCTCATTCTTCAGGAATACATCAAGACGGATTCTTGAAGCATAGCCAAAACTATGAAATAATGACTCCTCAAGAAGTGGGCATTAATAAATCTGACATTGTATTGACTGCAAGGAGCGGCCGCCATGCCATAAAACACCGCTTGTCGCTTTTGGGTTTTACTATAGGAAAAGAAAAATTAGATCAAACTTATGATCAATTTTTAGAGCTTGCAGACCAAATAAAAGAGGTAAACGACAAAGATCTTGTTACTTTAATGAAACAAATGGCCGAAGCAGAGGCCTAATCAATTACTTTTTTAAAATTGTAACATGGAATTTGGCGAAAATAGGCAAGTTCCGAATGCTTACTATGCTATCAACCAGGAAACTGAATTGAATGGTTTCACTGTGCCTTCGGATATAAATGTTTGCTCTCTACTTAAAACTTTGGCTGCATCAAAACCCAAGGGTCGATTTTTGGAGCTGGGCACAGGAACTGGGTTATCAACATCATGGATTTTAGATGGTATGAGTTTTTCATCTTCATTAATAAGTATTGATAATGACCCAATCGTTTTGGGTATTGCCGATAAGTTTTTAGGGTATGATAAACGATTAGCATTAATAGAAAATGACGGAGAAGCTTGGATAAATAACAATCTCAATGAGAAATTTGATTTTATATTTGCCGACACATGGCATGGTAAATATCTAATGCTAGAAGAAACGCTAGAAATGCTGAACAAGGGTGGATTATATATTGTAGACGATATGCTTCCACAAGAAAACTGGCCTGAAGGGCACGCAGCAAAAGCTATGAATTTAAATTTTTTTTGAAGAAAAGAGCCGACCTTAAATTGACCAACCTCCATTGGGCTACAGGAATTATCATTGCATCAAAGGTATAGATGAAAATGAAACCATAATTCTAAAAGCCTCCATTTAGTGGATAGAAAAATTGAAAACAGAACAAAATAAAGTGCTACTTTAATTTAAAATCCATTGCTACGCCTATTTTCGAAATTATAAAGTCCGCTCTTACGGTGGTAACTCTGTCTAAACTAGTAATTCCATGATTATAAAATAGACTTATGCTCTTATTGGAGAGGTCTCTACTAATTTTAACGAAAGGTGTAAAAACAAATACCTTGGGTTCTTTAAAATTTTTGACATAGTCTGAATTGATGTTTAAAAGCAAGGTATTTGATTCGGCTCCCAAGTTTAAGCCGTATTTCTTTTTGATTGAATAACTTCCAGAAATTCGTATGTCCAGATATATATAATTCCCGTACTTACTTGAAGTTTTATTAATATCCACAAATGTATTTTTTTGGAATAACTGATTTAATCCCAAAAAACCGTTCACTCCGAAATTAGAACTCGAAATCCTGTTTTTAGTCTCTAAGCCTACAAAATGTCCATAAACAGTATTAACACCCCTTAATATAAAGCCTGGATTTTCATACTGGATTTTTTGTATTGGGTAAAAAACACCAGTTGATAAGTACAAATTTTTTCTCTTTTCTTGACCGCTAGAGTCAAGAAAAGAGAAAATGAGAATTAATACTGAAAATTTATTTCTTAATAGCATGACATCGTATTTATAATTCCAGTATTAGTCATTTTATGAGACCCAGTTCCAGGTAAATGTAATAATCCTGTAATTGAATTAGGGTTTAGAACTCCATAAAAGGTAGACCCCAGTACATCGTAAGAATGACCCGATGTAGAATAAGTTTGAGTTGTTCCATTTTGAGAAACATAAGTAGAAATATTATTCTCATTATTTGTGAAAGTGATATCAAAATATATTTCTAATATCTGTGGTGTACTGTACGCACGCCATCCCAAAAAAAACACTTTTTTTTCAGCTTCCGTGTGTATTCTTACTGTTGGCCAAATAGTATGTGTAACAGGATTGTTGGGTCCATTATAATAAGACATAAAAATAATGTTTAAAGCCTGCACATTTAATGTACTTTTTCTATCATCATCCGAATTTTTCACAACTTTTTCTACTCCTGGATAACAGTATGTACTAACTTTAGCTTTTTTCGGAGGCATAATAGCCCTATTATACGAAAATGACTCTTTTTCTGATTTAATTTTATCAATATTTCCCTCAACATTAATAAATTGCCTGTCAGATTCAAATTGATACAAAGCTTTTCCAATAAAAACTTGTAAATTTTTATCCAGTAACTTGGTCTCGCAGTCTGATAAATTTTTAAGCTTCACTTCATCATCGACAATATCTAAAATAACCAAATTTTCTGAAATTATTTTTTCATATTCCGCCTTGCTTTCTACGTTTTCCAGTAATTCCAAAACATTAGATGAAATTGAATGGTAAGAGGTAAAATTTAAATACTTAGATTCGAAATTAATTGATGAATCAATTGAAATAGCTTTCAAAGTATTGCAAAAGTGAGCTATATCTTTGAAAATTAACCTTCCATTTTTAACTTTAATGGCTTCCAAATCAACTTTAGCCATTTTTCTCGATTTAAATTCGTCATTAACTATAGACTTATCATTAATAAAGTATGATTCATTTGAGGCATTTTCGAATTCTAATTCGCTCTGGTTTTCGCAGCCAATTAATATTGTGAGAACAAAGAATATTAATGTATTTTTCATTGTTTATTCATTTATGTTAAAAATCTACTTGAAACCCAAATCAACCTTATTAAGTACAAATTTCCAAGAGAAATTCTTTAAAGTTATTTAAGGGTCACAGAAGCCAATTACAATCTAAGGTTTCACAGTACTTAAAAAAACAAATAATTTACGCTAAATCAACAAAAAATTTTGTTTAGTAAATATTTTTCAATATTTTTGCAGCCCCAAATACCGCCACATGAGTGCTGCCCGCTCTCATTTGGCTTTGTGAATTATATGAAAAGTGAGAATTCCGGCTCGCTTTAAGTGCTTAAAATTAGCATCTTATAATTAAAAGTAAATTGGATAGAAAAAGAGAAAAACTGATTGGGTAAGGTCCTCTTTTGATTTCATAAATTGATTATTTAACGTAAAAAATTAGTACTCGTGGATCAATTAAGTTATAGAACAGTATCGGCAAATCGCCAAACTGTAGAAAAAAATTGGGTTGTGATAGACGCCAACAATCATATATTGGGACGTTTGTCTAGTCAAATTGTAAATATTTTAAGAGGCAAAAACAAGCCTTCGTTCACGCCTAACGTTGACTGTGGAGACAACGTGATTGTGATTAATGCAGAGAAAGTTCGTTTGACTGGTAAGAAAATGACTGATAAAGTCTATACTCGTCATACTGGCCACCCTGGTGGACAACGTTTCGCTACCCCAAGAGAGCTTATGGCTAAAGATGGTAGAAAAGTAGTAGAAATGGCGATAAAAGGTATGTTGCCTAAGAATCGTTTGGGAAGCAAATTGTATACTAATCTTTATGTATACGAAGGTGCTGAGCATCCGCATCAAGCACAAACACCTACAACTATCGAAATTAATAAATAAGAACGTAAAAACTTAAAATAACATGCAGGTAATCAATACCGTTGGTAGAAGAAAAACAGCAGTTGCACGTATCTATATGAAGCCTGGTAAAGGTGACGTGACCATCAATGGTCGTGAGATGGCAACTTATTTCCCTACAGAAGTGCTTCAAATTATTTTGAATCAGCCTTTTGGTGTAGTAGATGCTACGGGAAAATATGATCTTAAAGTTAACGTAAGAGGTGGCGGTATCGCAGGACAAGCAGAAGCTATTAGAATGGCAATTGCTCGTGCACTTTGCGAAGCAGACACGGAAAACAGACCTCCGCTTAAGAAAGAAGGATTCCTTACAAGAGACTCGCGTATGGTTGAGCGTAAGAAATACGGACGTGCTAAAGCTCGTAAGAAATTCCAGTTCTCGAAACGTTAATCGATTTAATTTGTTAATTCGGCAATACGTTAATGGACTAATTAAGTTTAGTTTTTCATTAACAAATTATTGAATTAACAAATTAACAATTTATTCTCGTCCAGACAGTGCTTATCGTGCCCGATGTACTGTGCTGCAAATTCAATTATTTTCAAAACATTTTAAACAATTCAAATGGCACAAATTCAATACAAGGACCTCTTAGATGCAGGTGTTCACTTTGGTCACCTTACACGTAAGTGGGATCCAAGAATGGCTCCATATATTTTTATGGAGAAAAATGGTATTCACATCATTGATCTTAATCAGTCAATAACTAGCTTAGCAGCTGCTCAGGCATTTGTTAAAAGCGTAGTTCGTTCTGGAAGAAAAATTATGTTTGTGGCTACAAAGAAACAAGCACAAGAGATTGTTTCTGAAGAAGCAAAACGCCTTAAAATGCCTTTCGTAACTGAAAGATGGTTAGGTGGTATGTTGACCAACTTCTCGACTATTAAAAAGTCATTGAAGAAAATGGGAAACATCGACAAAATGCTTTCTGATGAGGCTACTGCTGCAAATATTGCAAAAAGAGAAAAATTAATGTTAGGCCGTGAGAAGGCGAAATTGGAGAAATTGTTGGGCGGTGTTGCTGACCTTTCAAGACTTCCAGCTGCACTTTTTGTTGTTGACGTTAAGCGTGAACACTTAGCTATTGCAGAAGCAAAAAGATTGGGTATTCCAGTTGTTGCAATGTGTGATACTAACTCAAATCCTGAGATAGTTGATTATGCTATTCCTGCAAATGATGATGCTTACAAATCTGTATCTTTGATAACACTTGCTATTGGTAAGGCTATCGAAGAAGGTATTTTAGAAAGAAAAACTGATAAAGAATCTGCTGCTTTGCAAGAAGAAGAAGATGCAAAAAGAGCTGTTGACACTGCTAGAGAAGTTGTAAGTAGAGGTGATGATGAGCAAGGTGAAGGCGGAAAAAGAAAAAGAGTTAAAACAGCAGATGCTGCTGAAGCACCAAGTGCTCCTGAAGCTGAAGTTGTAGCAGAAGCACCTGTAGCAGAAGTTGCTGAGGTTGTGGCAGAAGTTGTTGCTGAAGAAGCAGCACCAGAAGCAGCAGCTCCAAGCGAAGAAGCTGAGGCATAAGAAAGAACGCTTCGATATGATTTTAGAATAGCCCGAAGCATTGCTTTGGGCTGTTCGTTTTAAAAAAAGACTTAAAGATTTATTTACAAAAAAATAATATAAAATGAATATTACAGCAGCTGACGTTAACAAATTGCGTCAATTAACTGGATCAGGAATGATGGATTGTAAAAAAGCCCTTACTGAAGCTGAGGGAGATTTTGACAAAGCCGTGGAAGTATTGCGTAAAGCTGGACAAAAGGTAGCAGCTAAACGTGCTGACAATGAAACGTCGGAAGGAGTTGTATTGGTAGATGTAAGTGATAGCGGCAAAAGTGCGAAAGTTCTAGCATTAGCTTGTGAAACTGAGCCAGTTTCAAATGTTGATGATTTTAAAAATCTTGCTAATGCTATATTGCAAGTTGGTGTTAAGCACCATACTAAAGATGCAGAATCATTGTTAGCTACATCTATGGAAAATGGTAAAAGCGTACAAGAAAACATTACAGAGTTAATTGGTAAAATAGGTGAGAAAATAGTTGTATCGGCATTTCATCATGTTGAAGGCGAGCAAGTAGTTGCTTATATTCACAGCAATAAAAAAGCAGCTGGTATTGTTGCTTTCGAAAACACTGGCGGAGCTGATGTTAATGAATTAGGAAGAGACGTAGCGATGCAAATCGTGGCTATGAAGCCAGTAGGTTTGGATAAAGACAGCGTTGACCCAACTATCGTAGAGAAAGAAATCGAAATTGGTAAAGAGCAAGCACGTGCTGAAGGTAAGCCTGAAGCTATGTTGGAGAAAATTGCAATGGGTAAATTGAATAAATTCTACAAAGAGCAAACATTGCTCAACCAAGAATTCGTTAAAGATGGTTCTTTGACCATTACTCAATTGCTTGAAAAAACTGTGAAAGGCTTGAAAATCACTTCTTTCAAAAGAATTCAGATTGGATAATTTTTAGCTGTTAGCGTTTAGATATAAAAGAACCCTGCAAATTGTTTTGTGGGGTCTTTTTTTGGATTTAAATATTTGAAACAGTAAATTAGCTATAAGTTCGACAAAATAATACATTAAAGAGATGGAAATAACCAGTTTAAGTCAACTAGATTTAAATAAAAAGTATAGCTATGCTGACTATTTTTCTTGGAAAATAAAAGAAAGAGTTGAACTGTTTATGGGCAAAATTTTTGAAATGTCACCTGCTCCTGCCAGTACTCATCAACGAATTTCTAGGAACATTGGTACGGCTTTGATTAATTATTTAGACAAAACACCGTGTGAAGTATTTTATGCTCCATTCGATGTAAGATTGGAAAGGGAAAAGGAAGATAATCAAACTTTTACAGTAGTTCAACCCGATATTTGTGTTATTTGTGATGTTAAAAAGGTAGACGAAAGAGGCTGCAAAGGAGCTCCGGATCTTATTGTTGAAATTCTTTCACCAGGCAATTCTACAAAAGAGATGAAAAACAAATTTGAGTTATATGAAAAGGCAGGAGTTTTAGAATATTGGATTGTCCAACCATCAGATAAAACTATCTTTCAGTATGTTTTGATTGATGGACAATATGTTAACCACAAACCTACTACCTTTGAAGACACTCTTTATGCTTCTTGTATTGATGGTTTTAGTTTGGTTTTGGATAAGGTTTTTAAGTGAGAATATTTTTACTTTTAAGATTGTTTAAGTCGGGCGTCCTTAAGTATCGTAACCTACTAATTACCAGTACTATATTTTAAAAATAAAACCCCAAAAACCTCCAATTTCTTGGAAATTCGGGGTTTTTTGTTTATTTTAGAGCACCTTACCTCCCTAAAATATGGTGCAAAATACATTATTTTCTTTTGATAGCCCAATTTTTCCTGAATGGTATTTTTTCAATAATTCGACTGAGCTTGGGCGAATTTACAAGCTGATTCCTTGGGATGATTTGGTTAAAGTTCTTCCTGAAAAGAGGCACCCTGCTGGAGCCCCATCTTATCTCCCAAAAGCTGGTTATTTTGGCTTAATGTTTTTGAAACATTATACTGGTTTAAGTGATGAAAAACTGATGGCAGCTTTCCAGACCAATTTTTCTTACCAAATGTTTTGTGGTTGTCGGTTAAAATTAAATGAGGTTATTCGTGATAATGCGTTTATTAGTCGTGTTCGAGGTTATTTGGCTAAATATTGTGATATGAATAAAATTCAAAAAATATTAGTTGAAGCATGGAAGGGTGAGCTCGAAAACACCAACGTTTTGATGATGGATGCTACTTGTTATGAGGTGCATATGCGTTTTCCAACCGACGTAAAACTACTTTGGGAGTCATGTACTTTTCTTTGGGAAGAGCAAATTCCAGGACTATGCAAATTGTCACGTTTAAAAATCCCTCGTTCAAAGTTTAAAGAACAAAAAATTAAGCAAGTAGATTTCTCTAAAAAAAGGAAAATAGGCATCAAAGCTAACAAAAAGCGAGTAAAATCACTCCTCAAACTACTTAAAAAAGGAATTGATGCATATCAGAATCTTTTAGATCAAA
>NZ_RJUA01000002.1 GCF_024343575.1 Lacihabitans sp. LS3-19
CTTAAGCGGCAATGTAACGTTTACGCCAGAGCCTACTTTTGTAACAGATCCAACACCAATCGACTATGTGTTGATAGAGAAGAGCACAGGTTTGGACAGTACAGCGACGATCTTTATTGATGTAATAGAAGAGCAGCCAGTAGCTGTAAATGATACAAGCAGCAACAACCCAATAGGCGTACCAGTAGTAATCAACATCATAGCCAACGATAGCTTGTCATCAGGATTCAATCCAAATGCAACGCAGGTATCTGTAGACCTTAATCCATCCTTACCAGGTATCCAAGATACCTTGATAGTAGCAGGAGAAGGCATGTACGTATATGACAGCTTAAGCGGCAATGTAACGTTTACGCCAGAGCCTACTTTTGTAACAGATCCAACGCCAATCGACTATGTGTTGATAGAGAAGAGCACAGGACTAGATAGTACTGCAACGATCTTTATTGATGTAATAGAAGAGCAGCCAGTAGCCGTAAACGATAGTAGTTTAAACAATCCTTATGGAAGTATAGTGGTTATTAATATTATTAAAAATGATACGCTTTCTACAGGTTTAAATCCTTCTTCAAATCAAATTTGGGTTGATTTAGATATAAATACGCCTGGTATTCAAGATACTTTAATAGTTTTGGGTGAAGGCACTTTTGTATATGATAGTTTAACGGGACAAGTAACGTTTACTCCTGAGAATAATTTTAACGGAAATCCAAATCCAATAACGTATAATTTGGTAGAAAAAGGTACAGGCTTATCTGATTTGGCAGAAATTAAAATTACTTATACTGGTGCAGATTTGATCCTCTTCAAAATAGTAAATACACAAGATGTAAATGTCGGAGATACGATTACATTTACCATCAAATTACATAACGCTGGGCCATCAGTAGCGACGAATGTTCAAATCAAAGATGCTTTGCCAATTGGTTTTAGCGGAATTTCGAATATTACTTCAAACGGAAGTTATATAAATGATTCTATTACATGGGAAATAGGAAACTTAAATGTCAATGCGGATACAAGCTTTACATATACTGCCATCGTTAACGCACCTTCAGGTAATTTGGATGAATACAAAAACATTGCTCAAGTAACAGAAAGCGATCAAGTAGATCCAAATAGCACTCCAAATAACTATAATGGTAATGTCTTGGAAAATGATGAAGCATTTGTAATTATAGTTCCAAAACAATCCGATTTGTCTATTAAAAAGTCGATTAATAATCCTTCTCCTGTTGTTGGTGAAATTGTTACTTTCCAAATTAGAGTTAAAAACGATGGACCTGATGATGCCACAGGGGTTGAAGTAAAAGATTATTTACCTAATGGTTTCGATAATGTGGCAAATATTTCAAACGGTGGATTCTATCTTGATTCAAATATAGTTTGGAGTAATTTATCTATTTCTAATGGAGATTCTTTAATCCTAAGTTTCACAGTAAAAGTTAAACCTTTTGCAGATACAATTATTTACAATAATATAGCTGAAGTCACATGGAGTAATCAATACGACCCTGATAGTAGAGTTGCTAATTACAGTGGATTAATTGCTGAAGATGAAGAAAGTATAGTATGTGTAATTCCTGGAGTTTTATCAGATACTTCGATTTGTGCAGGTACTAAATTCGAACTTCCAATTAATATGGGTTCAAATTATGTTTGGAGTGGGCCAAATGGTTTTACTTATTCAGGCGATACTTTAATTATTCCAAATGTAGATATTTCAAAATCTGGCATTTACTCAGTAGAAATAACAAATGGAAGTGGATGTTCTGCAATTAAATCTTTCAATTTAACTGTAAATGGATTGCCAAATGTTGTGGTAGAACCTACAAACTCTGGTTGTCAAGGTACCAAGTCTATGAATAATGGAAAAATAACAGTTTCTGCATTTGATTTAGGTTCACAATATCAAATTTCTCAAGGTACAAGTTTCAATTTTGGTAACGCTGGAGTAAAACAAGTTATTCCTGCAAATGGTATTATTTTGAATAACATCAGTAATGTAACTCAAACTTATACAGTTAGGGTTTACAATTCTTCAGATTGTTATAATGATTACACAGTTGATATGATCGAGATTGGGTGCAACTGTCCGGCAGAAATTTGTATTCCTTTTATAATTAAAAAAGTGAAATAATAAACTAAAGGATTTTGTCAGGATTAGTTAAAGACAGGAAATTAAAAGCCGAATTGTTTTTGTATTTTTCTTTATTTAAAGTAAAATAGAAAGCCCCTTTTTTTGAAAAGCCTTTTTGCTTTTCATTCATTTTTATTAGAATATTGGTGCTTAATATTTTTCTTGTAAAGTTCCTTTTATCAAATTCAGTATCAAAAATTGCTTCGTACAGATTTTGTAATTGTGGGAGAGTGAATTTGTCTGGCAAAAGTTCAAATCCAATAGGATAAAGAGAGGCGTTAGCTTTTAATCTTTCAACAGCCAATGCCACCATTTCAGCATGGTCAAACAAAAGTTTGGGTAAGGTTTTTAAGGAAAACCATTTTGTTGTTACTTTATTGGCTAGTTTGTGGTCATAATCTTCTATGTTTACAAGGGCTTTGTAAGTTACTGATACAGTACGCATTACAGGGTCGCGAAATGGATTTCCAAAAGCAGCTAATTGTTCTAAATAAACATCTCTTAAACCTGTATGTTCAAACAATATCCTATCTGCAGCTTCATTTAGACCCTCATCTTCTTGCAGCCAACCTCCCATTAAAGACCAAGTCTCTAGGTTATCCTCAATTCCTCTTTTAACAAGTAAAACTTTGAGATTTTCGCCATCAAAGCCAAAAATTATGGAATCAAGTGCAACCAAACATTTGGTCTGTTTATTATAGAGGTCGAGCATATATAGGTTTTTTTACAAATTAATAAAAAAAAATTGGACAATACCCTCTACTTTTGTTAATTATGATAGAAGCAAAGAAAGTAAATTTCGCATATTCAGATAGTTTTTTTCTAAAGAACATTTCTTTAAAAGTTGAAAAAGGAAAAACTTTAGGTATTATTGGTCATTCTGGTTCAGGTAAAACCACTATGTTAAAGATCCTAGCTGGTTTGATTGAGCCCACTGAAGGTTTTGTGTTATTAGAGGGAGAGAAACTCGATCCACCGTCAAAAAAACTTATTGCTGGTCATAAAAGAATAAAAATTGTAAATCAACAAAATACACTTTTTCCAAATATATCCATTTTTGAAAACATAGCTTATGAGCTCCGTTTTTTTCAAAAAAATTACCAAACTAAAAGAGTTAATAAATTAGCTAAAGACTTTGGAATTGCTCATTTATTGACCAAATTTCCTAGGGAATTGTCAGGAGGAGAAATCCAACGAGTAATGTTGGCCAAGGCTATTGCGGATGAACCTTCGGTATTACTTTTAGACGAGCCGTTTGCTAATCTTGATCAAATAATTAAGAAAAAAGTTATGCTAAATTTAAATGCGGTTTTAAAAAAAGAGAATATCGCATCTATTTTGGTTACACATGATATTAATGACGCATTTGGACTTGTTAATGAGCTTTTAATAATTAAAAATGGTAGGATGATACAGAAAGGCACATCTGAACATATCTATCATACTCCAAAAAACAAATATGTGGCATTGTTAACAGGCAATGGTTTTAACCTGAAAATAAATGAAAAGGAAATATTCGTCAGACAAGAAAATATAGTTTTAGACAAAAGTGGTGAATACGAAGCCAATATTTTAGATAATATTTTCAAAGGCCACTTTTACGAATTAATCTTTGAATTTGGAGGCGAAACTATATTTTGTCTAAATAAAGAACCAATGCCAATTGGTCAAAAGATCAGATTTAGTCTTAAATCAGTCATCGACTTTAATCAAAATTGAACTACTGTTTCTGCCAAAGCCATTATAATCTAAGCCATAGCCTACTACAAATTGGTTTTGAATCTCAAATCCGACATAATCTAAAGAAATAGGAATGAGGGTGGCCTCAGGTTTATGGAGTAATGTGGCTACAGAAATCGATGCTGGTTTATGTATTTCTAAGGTTTTTAGAATAAAATCCAACGTTCTTCCTGTATCTACAATATCTTCTAATATCACAATATGTCTACCTTCTATTGATTGATTCAAACCTATGAGCTCCTTCATTTTACCAGTTGAGCTTGTGTTTTGATAGGAGTTGACTTTTAGAAAACTCACTTCGCATGGTATATAAAGTTTTTTGAAGATGTCCGCTATAAAAAGGAAGGACCCGTTAAGTATGCCTAAGAATATGGGATTTTTGCCTTCATATTTTGTGTTGAGTTGATTCGATATATCATCTACTCTTGCTTGTATTTCTTCTGCACTTATTAATTCTTTAAACTTCAAGTCAAGTACTTCTACCATTTTTAGATTTTTAATGTAAAATAAAATAATAATTTGTTAAGAATCTCTTTTTTAATAAATGAAATTTAAAATTCTCTAATTTTGTCTTGCAATTAGTAATAAGCATAATTCGTTTTTGTTAAAAAATAAAGTATTGAAAAAAGTATTTGGTGTTGTTTTGGCATTTTTTGTTTCATTCTCCAGTGAAGCTCAACTTTTTTCTTTTTTGAATGGAAAAGAAAAGCCCAAAGAAGAGATGCTTTTGCTAGATAGGGGAGTGCAAATAAGCACAACGGCTGCTGTAAATAACATGTATAATTTTAATTTTTATGCAGCTGAGCAAGAGTACAAGTGGTTGAAGGTAAAGTATCCCGAGCACCCTCTAGGAGATTTCCTTCTGGGTTTAAATGAATGGTGGAAAATAGTGCCAGATACAAAACAGACTGGATTTGATGACCAATGTCATGCCTATATGGATGAGGCAATAGACAAAGCCGATGATATGTTTGATAGAAATAAAAAAAATAAGGAAGCTGCATTTTTTCTATCAGCAGCATACGCTATCAAGGGTAGACTTTACGCCGAGCGTGAGAAATGGGTGAAAGCAGCTTGGGCTGGCAAACAAGCAATGAAATACTTGGATTACAGCAGGGGAGAAGAGAATATTAATCCTGAATTGTTGTTTGGAGATGGTGTTTATAATTATTATTCTAAATGGATTCATGAAAACTATAAATCTTTAAAACCACTCTTGACTTTCTTCAGGAAAGGGGATAAAAACTTAGGCATTAAACAATTGGAAAATGTTGCCAACAATGCTTTTTATTCAAGAATGGAAGCTAGATATTTTCTTATCCAAATTTACGCTTCAGAAAATCAGCCAGCTAAGTCACTCATGATGGCTAGACAAATGCATGGTCTGTATCCCAATAATTCGTTTTTTCATAGATATGTAGCAAGAAATTCGTTTGCATTGGGAAGATTAGAAGAGGCAGAAATTTATGCAAATGAACTAATGCAAAGGCTGGAGGAAAAAAAGTATGGATACGGCGACAATGATGGTAGGTATGGTGCTTATATTTTAGCTTACGTAAATCAACATTATAAAAGGAACAATACGCAGGCTAAGTTTTACTATACAAAATGTATAAATTATTCATTAAGTAATGATACCAAAGAATCAGGCTATTATGTTGCTTCAAATCTAGCTCTTGGTAAATTAGCCATTACTGAAAATGACAATAAAGCTGCAGTTGAGTATTTTGCAGAAGTTTTGAAGAATTCAGATAAAAAGTCCTCGTCATATATTGAAGCAAAAAAAGCATTATCTGATCTGACTAAAAAATTAAAAGCACAAAAAAAAGGAAGAAAATAAATTCCTCCTTTTACTATACTTAATATTAATATCTCAAGGTATTGGTAAAACTTTGGTGTTTTTGAAAGTTGACAAAATCACCATGGTTTGGGTACTTGCAACTACCTCGATTTCATTTATCGTATCCATTATCAAGTTTTGATATGAAGCAATATCTCTAGCAATTACTTTTAAAAGAAAATCGCAAGATCCTGTAACGTGATGGCATTCAATTATTTCAGGTACTTTTTCTATTGTTTTTACAAAAGATTCAGTTATGGATTTTCTGTGTCCTGATAAAGTCACTTGCACAAAGGTCATTACACCTAGACCAACTTTTTCGCGATCTACTTGTGCATGGTAACTTTCTATAATGCCCGTATTTTCTAATTTTTTTACACGCTCAAGTGTAGGAGCTGGTGATAGTCCTATTTCTTTTGAAAGTTGAGCATTGGTAATTTTACCATTACTCTGTAAGATTTCTAAAAGTTTGTGATCTATTTGATCCAATTTACCGACTGCCATTTTAGTTTGATTGAAGTATTCAGAATTTTATTTGGTGTAAATATAGTATTTAAAATTTTAATTTTAAATTTATTGAATAGACTTCTTTTTCATTGTTTATTCTTTTATCTGATTTATTTGTTTATTGACATTTTAAATAAAAATATTACAAAAACAAATACTGCTTTTAATCTTTGTGTAAAATAACAAATTCGATTCAAATAAAATTTGTAGGATTAACTATTATGCTTCGATATAGACCCTGGTTTATATATCTAATTCTATTACTGGGTCCCAGTATATTTCTTTGAATTTGAGAATTTTATCTTCTTTTATCGTATGACCTTCTGCTTCTAAGAGCTCTTGCATTTTTGTGGGGCTTTCAAAATGCAGTTTCCCTGTGAGTATACCATTTCTATTCACCACTCTATGTGCTGGTACATCTAATAGTCCATGTGCGGCATTCATTGCCCAGCCTACCAATCTTGCTCCAGTGTTCAAATATTTAGCTATAGCACCATAACTGGTTGCTCTACCTTTTGGTATGAGTTTTACTACTTCGTAAACTTCCTCAAACCTTTGCATCTTCTATTTCTTTCACAAGTTGTGCATACCATTCTTCTCCATAAGCTCTAATTAATGGTTCTTTTAAGAATTTGTAAACTTCCACTCCTAATTTGTCACCCAATGCACAGGCGTCTGAACATATACTCCATCTATCATAGTTTATTGCGTGATAGTTTTCATATTTTGTGATTCGGATAGGATATAAATGACAAGAAATTGGTTTTTTGAAATCAATAACCTTATCATTATAAGCTTGTTCTATACCACATTGAAGAATTCCAGCTTTGTCATAGACTGCATAAGCACATTCTTTTTCGTCGATAGTTGTGGTAGAATAATCGCCTTCCCAATCTTTAATGTATTTTCCTTGTTTCTCTATTGCTTTGATTCCTTCAGCAGATAGATAAGGCTTTATTTTCTCATAAATTTCATCTAAAATAGGCAATTCAACCTCTTCTAAAGGAGCACCTAAGTCTCCTTCAACACAGCATGCTCCTTTGCATTTTTCGATATCGCAAACGAAAAATTTATCAGCAACATCATCACTAATACAAGTATCTTCTATTAAAATCATTTATTTCTTAACTATAATTTTATTGCCAACGCTAATATTGTTGGTTTGCATGTTATTCCACTTCTTGATATCTGCAACATTTACATTGTATTTTCTAGAAATACTATACAGCGTTTCACCTGATTTTACTATATGAACAATTGATCCTGAGTTCGAAATTGGTTCTTTTGATTCTGTTGTAGTGTTAATTTTAGAAGTATTTGAGTATGTACTTCCGGCAGATACCTTTAGTTTTTCCCCAAGGCTAATGCTATTTGAACTTAAATCATTCCAAGCTTTTATTTGACTTACAGTTACGCCATATTTTTTAGAAATACTATAAAGTGTTTCTCCTGAACCAACCGTATGGAATTTAGCTGAACTTGTATTGTTTTCTTTTACAATTGGAGCAGTTTTAGTTTGCTCTTCATCTCTTTTTACTGTAGTTGGCGTTGTTTTTACCTCTTCGTAAGTAGTGGCGTTCCCTCCTTTTTTTACTGTCAACAATTGGTCTGCTCTTAATGCATCTGAAGAACTCATGCCATTAAGTTTTCTCAGCTGATCAACAGTTAGGCCATATTTTTTTGCTATAGAGAACAGTGTTTCTCCTCTTTGAACCCTATGTAAAGTATTTACTGCCTTTGGCGTTTCAGTTGGTACATTTGTAGTTGAAGTTGTCTTTTTTGTCGATTTTGATTCAAATAAATCATCATCAATATCAAGGCCATCGTCAATTGATTTATTTACAATTTTAGTCTCAGGTTTAGGTTCTTTGGTATTAATAACCTCTTTAGGCTTAGATACTTCTTCGTAATTTTCTTTTACTGGCGGTGTATTTGATACAACTTCTTCAGTTATTTTCTTGCTTTCTTCTTTTGAAGGGTATCTGTCTTTATCCGGAATAGCCTCTTGGATTATCTCAATTGGTTGATTTTTTGGTCTAGTTTTTTGCATCCAGATTACCCTACCAGCTTGTAATCTTTGTGAGTTTTTCATTCTATTATATTTTAATAGATCTTTTAATCTCACCCCATACATTTGTGAAATATCCCACAGGGTTTGTTCTCCAGTAACTGTGTGATAAGGTACTTTTGCCTTTTTGTTTTTCTTTTGTAAATAATATATACTTCCTTCTTTTGTTAAGTCTTTGTCTGTCATGTCGTTATAAGACAAAAACTTTCCGATTTTCATTTTTGATTTAGCTGATAGTTGAGCTACTTCTTCTCCAGATTGTGCTAAGATTCCCTTTTTACCATTTATCTCATAGAATATTGGGGAGTCTGGAGATGTAGAAACCATAGTTATCCTTTTTAATTGAGGAAAACCAATATCTAAAGATTTTGCATCTTTTCTTTTTTGAATTTTCGCTGTAATTTCATCAGCATCTTCAATTCTGGAAATTACCAAAATATTGTAATCTTTATCTTCGGGAATATTTGGAGCGTAAAGCCATGGATTGTATTTCCTTAATTCTGTTATATCTGTTGTAAGTTCTACCGCAATTTCCGCTAAGGATTTGCCTTTGGTTGGATATTCAATGAATTTTCTTGGAGAATCTTTTAATCTATTAAGACGATGTTCAAATGCAATTCTATGAGCGAGTGCTCTAATTAAATAGGTAGGAGTGTTTTCATCAAACTTTATTTCAGATGCGAAAGACCAATCAACTGGAATTTTATCTGAAGCACCTTGAACCCCTTGATTGTAAGCTAACATGCAGGAAACCCAATTTTTGAAAATCAAGTTATTTCGTTTCATATATAAAGCTGCAGCTTTTGTAGAGAAGTATATGTTCTTTCTTTCATCTTGGTTATTGTCTACTCTAATGCCCAGCTCTTTAGCTGTAGCTTCTTTAAACTGCCAATAACCTACTGCATTGGAACTAGAAATAGCTTCAGGTAGTAAAGAGCTTTCCATAACGGCTATATATTTCATATCCTCAGGCACATCCTCTTCTTCTAATATCCTTTCTATTATGGGAAAGTACCATTGCATTCTTTCTAGTTTTTGGTCTAAAAACTTGTTTTGAGGAGTCAACAAATTAGTTATTTCTGAATTTACAGCCTTTAAAGCATCAGGATTAAGTTCTATTAATACATTTGCAAATTCAATCTTTTTTGGTGCTTCAGGTATACTTAGTTGCGTTTGAGCTTGAATTACCTGGAAGCTTTGAATAATAAACAGGAAAGCAAAAATTTTTTTCATTTCATTTTGTTTTTCTTGAGACAAACAAGCCGTCTCTTATGGGTAAAAGCACTTTTTGAGTTCTATTGTCATTTAACAAATGGTTATTGAATTGTCTTAAAAGTTCGGTAGTTTTGTCTTTTTTATTTTCTTCAACTACTTTACCGTCCCAAAGCACATTATCCGAAATTATCAAACCACCTAAGTTTAATTTTTCTATAACCAAATCATAATATTTTATATAATTTAGTTTATCAGCATCAATAAAAACTAAATCAAATTTTTGAGTTAAAGTTGGTATAACATCGAGAGCATTTCCAATTTTTAGCTCAATTTTTTTTGACATTTCTGCCAATTCAATGTTTTTTAAAATCCTCGTTTCTAGTTCTTCGTCTGCTTCTATTGTAACCAGTTTGCCATTTTTAGCCAATCCCTCAGCTAAACAAATAGCTGAATATCCAGTATATGTACCAATTTCTAAAATATTTTTTGGTTGCAATATATTCGATAGCATAGACAACAACCTGCCCTGTAAATGACCTGATAACATTCTAGGCTTCAATATATTAGCCTGAGTATCTCTATTTATCACTTTAAGAGCTTCTGGCTCCAAACTACTATGAAGCGTACAATATTCTTCTATTTCTTGGTTAATAAACTCCATATATCTTATGCAAAAATAAAAATATTATTTTGTAAATTCCAAATTTATTGTTAATATTATATTTTCAGAAAAAAATGAAAATTAAATACTATTAAAAAAGCCAATGAAGGCTTTCTTAATTTTTATTTTATAATGTACGTTTTAATTCTCTGATTTCGTAACTTTCAATTATGTCATCCATCATGATATCATTGAAGTTTTTGATACTTAATCCACATTCATAACCGTTTTTCACTTCAGACACATCATCTTTGAAACGCTTCAATTGAGCTATTTCACCTTCATGAACTACTATTCCTTCGCGGATAATTCTCACCTTATTGTTACGTTTTACAAATCCGTCAGTTACATAACATCCAGCGATAGTACCAACTTTACTAATTTTAAATACTTCCCTAACTTGAATATTTCCAGTTACAAATTCTTCCTCCTTAGGAGCAAGTAAACCTTCCATTGCATCTTTTATCTCATTGATGGCATCATAGATAATAGAGTAAAGTCTAATTTCGATTTGTTCTGACTCTGCAATACGCTTGGCGTTATTGGAAGGTCTTACTTGGAAACCAATTACAATGGCATCTGCAGCAGAAGCTAATGTTACATCAGATTCAGAAATTTGTCCTACAGCTTTATGGATAATATTTACTTGTACCTCGTCAGTAGATAGTTTTAATAGTGAGTCAGAAAGTGCTTCAACCGATCCATCCACGTCGCCTTTAACGATAACATTAAGTTCTTTAAAGGTTCCGATTGCTTTTCTTCGGCCAATTTCATCCAAGGTAATATGTTTCTTGGCTCTAATACTCATCTCTCTATTGAGTTGCTCTCTCTTATTTGCAATTTCACGAGCTTCTCTATCAGATTCCATTATATTAAACTTATCTCCCGCTTGTGGTGCCCCAGGTAAACCTAATATTTGAACTGGCTGTGAAGGACCCGCCTCTTTAATTTTCTCACCTTTAGAGTTAGTCATTGCTTTCACACGACCATAATATTGACCGGCAAGCATAATATCGCCTACTTTAAGTGTTCCGTTTTCAACTAATATAGTTGATACATATCCTCTACCTTTATCTAGTGAGGCTTCTATCACTGTTCCCACTGAATTTCTGTTAGGATTGGCTTTCAAATCTAATAATTCTGCTTCAAGCAATACTTTATCTAAAAGATCGTCAATTCCTAAGCCAGATTTAGCTGAAACTTCCTGTTCTTGGTATTTTCCACCCCAACTCTCCACCAAAATATTTTCTTTTGATAAATCTTCTCTGATTTTAGCTGGGTTGGCGTTTGGTTTATCTATTTTGTTAAAAGCAAAAACAATAGGAACATTTGCATTTTGTGCGTGATTTATAGCCTCTTTGGTTTGTGGCATTACACTATCATCTGCCGAAATCACTATGATAACAACGTCAGTTACTTTTGCACCTCTTGCTCTCATTGCAGTAAATGCCTCGTGACCGGGAGTATCTAGGAAAGTTATTGATTTTCCTTTGTTAGCACCTTCATTTATCTTAACTGAATAAGCACCAATGTGCTGTGTTATACCTCCTGCCTCACCAGAGGCTACTTTTGATCTTCGGATATAATCCAAAAGGGATGTTTTACCATGGTCTACGTGACCCATTATGGTTACGATAGGGGCACGGTGAATTAAATCTTCTTCTTTATCTACTAATACTTCAGTATCAAATGATACTTCTTCTTCTGCAGTTATAAATTCTACATCAAAATTAAATTCTAAAGCAATTAATTGAATGGTCTCAGCATCAAGCCTTTGGTTAATTGATGCGAAAATTCCCATTTTCATACAACTTGCTATCACTTCATTAACAGAGACATCCATCAATGAAGCTAATTCAGAAGCTGAAACAAATTCAGTTACTTTTAAAGTACCGCTTTGCTCTAGTTCTTGTTGATCTAAGGCATCTTGAGCTTCAGCACGAGTTTTTCTTTTTTCCTTACGATATTTTGATCCAAACTCATTGCCTTTGTTTTGCATTCTAGAGATGGTGCTCTTGATATTGTCGCGAACATCGTCTTGCGAAACCGATTCCTTTCTATTTCCTCCCTTTTTGAAATCTTTCTTACCTCCAGCATTCGTTGAAGGTTTATTATCTGTTGGTGCAGGTCCAGTTCCTGTATTTATTGGAGGTCTTTGTCCTCCTGTATTTGGTGGACCCTGTGGTTGTGGCCTATTTGTATTTGGCCCGGTGACTTTCGGATCTCTTCTATGATTTTCGAAATTAGACTTGGTTGTATCACCAACTTTTTCGCCACCTACTATAACTCTTTTTCTCTTACGTTTTTGCTTAAGCTCTTCTTTAGTAAGTGGCTTACGCTCTACTGGCAACTCTATTTTTCCTAGTACTTTTAAACCTTGAAGTTTATCTCCTTGGGCTTTTATTAGTTTTGGAGGAAGAACCTCTTCTATAACGTCCTCTTTCTTTGGAGTTTCTGCTACTACAGGAGTAACTTTTTCTTCAACTTGTGGTTCTACAACTTCAATTACCGCTTTTTCAATAACTTCAACGACTGGAGTTTCTATTTCTTTCTCTGCTATTGGTAGTTCTATAACTGGTTGTTCTATTTCTGGAACTTCTACCACAGGCTCAGAGATTTTCTCCTCAATTACTGGAGCAACAACTTCTTCAACTACAGTAACTGGGGTTTCTATTACAGTTGGTTTTTCAACTTCTATAATTACCTCTTCTACGAAAGGTTCAGGTTTAGTTTCTTCTGGTATAATTACAGGCTCAGGTATTTTCTCCTCTTTTGAGATAAATTTCTTTGGACCTCTAGCGTTTAGATCTATTTTTCCAAGAACTTTTGGCCCTTGCAAATTATGCTCTATTTTTATTTTCTCAGGTTCATTAACCTCTGGCTCTTTTACTTCAACCTCCTTTTTCTCAGGTTCAGGCTCAGATCTGAAATATAATATTTCATCGCTATCGCTTTCGATATTCGAAGAAGACTCGGAAGCATTGGTCAATGATGAACCACTACCTGAATCTCCTACAAGTTCAGGAGCATTAAGCTCCTTTGATAATACTTCAAGCAGGTCAAATGTAAGTTTGGCGTTTGGATTATTATCAATACGATGTCCTTTTGAGCTCAGAATCTCAATAATGGTAATTGTACCTACGTTAAGTTTCTTGGCCGCTTGGCTAAGTCGCATCATTTTTTCTTCTGCCATAAATATTTCTTAAATTTTATAAAAACAATTCTAATTGGTGTGGATATTTTCTAAACAATTTCTCAGTCGAATTCTTTCCTGAGTATATCTAATACTTCGTCTACTGTCTCCTCTTCTAGTTCGGTTCTTCTAACCAAATCAGCTTTTCCTACTGTAATTACTGATTTTGCAGTATCTAAGCCAATTTTTCTAAATTCTAACAAGATCCACTCATCTATTTCGTCAGTAAATTCCATCAAATCTACGTCTTCCTCTTCAACAACACCTTCAATGTCTCTGAATACGTCAATTTCAAGGTCAATTAATTTACTAGCCAATTTGATATTTAAGCCGCCTTTTCCAATTGCTAGAGATACTTGATCAGGTTTTAAAAATACTGAAACTCGGTCAGAGTTTTCATTGATTCTGATATTGCTGATTTTAGCAGGACTCAATGCTCTAGAAATTAAGAGATTGGTGTTTTCTGTCCATTGTATTACATCGATATTTTCGTTTTCTAGCTCTCTAACTATCGAATGTATTCTAGAGCCTTTCATACCTACACAAGCTCCAACTGGGTCAATTCTGTCATCAAAAGATTCTACGGCTACTTTAGCTCTCTCACCTGGTTCTCTAACAATTTTTCTTATAGAAATGATTCCATCTTGAATTTCTGGAATTTCTAATTCAAATAACCTTTCTAAGAATACAGGCGAAGTTCTTGAAAGTGTCAGTTTAGGGTTTCCATTATTAATCTCAACTTTATGGATAATTGCCCTGATACTTGTTCCTTTTCTAAATCTATCTTTTGGTATCTGCTCTCCTTTGGGAAGTGAAAGTTCATTTCCTTCTTCGTCCATACAGATTACCTCTTTTCCTAAAATCTGATATACATCAACAGTTACCAATTCGCCGACTTGGTCTTTGTATTGGTCAAATAGCATTTCTTTTTCAAGATCTTTGACTTTTTGAATCAAAGTTTGTCTTGCAGTTTGAACAATTCGTCTTCCGAAATCTTCAATTTTAACTTCTTCAGCTACTTCTTCTCCAATTTCAAAGTCAGGCTCGATTTTTTTCGCTTCTGACAAAGGAATTTTGTCGGTATCCCAAATATCTTCAGAATTGTCATCGACAATTTCTCTCGTACGCCACATCTCTAAGTCGCCACTTTCGGCGTTTAGGATTATGTCGAAATTATGGTCATCGCCATAGGCTTTGCGAATCATAGTTCTAAGCACTTCTTCCAAGATGGAAATCATGGTAGGCCTATCGATGTTTTTTTCTCTTGCAAACTCAGCAAACGATTCAATTAAATCTCCACTATGCATACGTGTCTATGTTTTATTTAAATGAAATGACAACTTTTGCTTCTTTGATATTTTCAATTTCTAAAGTTGTCTCCACAGGTTTTATTTTCTTTTTTGCTTCTGGTAGTATTGTTATTATACCATCTTTAATGCTTAAAAGTTGGCCTTTGACCTCGGATAGGTCATTTAAAGTAACTTTTATTGTTCGTCCAATATTTTTAAAATACTGTCTCTCAAACTTTAAGGGGCTGTCTGCTCCAGGTGAAGAAACCTCTAAGACAAAAGCATCTTCGATTATTTCTTCAAGCTCTTTTCCCAGTGCCTGACTTACTTTTCCACATTGGTCTATTTGAATGCCTTCATCTGAATCAATGTAGACGGTTATTTTTTTTCTAATTTTTGATTCTGAAACAACAACATCAACTAAATAATAGTCAGTTTCTGCTATTATTTCGTCTAAATACTTAATCACTGCTTCTTTGAGAGCCATCTAAAAGCTAAAAACTTGAGATAATATTCAATAAAAAAGGAGGTTAATACCCCCTCATTCTTTATTCCGATGCAAAATTACGCTAATTTTTGGTATTTTCTATTTATTTTTTCAAAAAAACTCATAAAACCATACATATTTAATGTTCATTAATTCTTTTTATCAAATTGCTGATTGTAAAGTTAATTGTACCTAAATATTCATTTAATGTAATTCGAATTTTTGCCCAAATGGATTGTTTTTAATTGTGGCAGCATATCATTTTCGAAATGTAGACTTTTAAGGTTCTTAATTTCTCATGTTTATTTGAAATAGAACATGTTTTGCTGCTGTAATGATATTAATTTTAGCTATTATTTTTTGTATTATTGAAGTTGATTTTTTATTATTAAAAGTGTTTGTCTATTATTGCATTATTATTCCATGAGTAGAATTTGGGTCTAATCAATTTTATAAAAAAATTTTTCTTCCTAATAAATATCATTTTTGGGTTGTTTTCCCTTTTGGTATATCAATTGGTGTTTTCTGCTGATATTAAACATTGGGTAGCTGGATTTTTAATGCTCGTATTTCCATTAGTGCTAGTTGGGCATATATTTTTTATAGTAGCATGGTCTTTGGGCCGTTCTTATAAACTTTTACTATCGCTTTTTTTGCTATTAATGACATATTCTATTTTTGATAGAACTTTAAAAATAAACCCGCCAGCAATCAAGCCCAATCCGCCTTTTACATTTTCAATGCTGAGTTATAATCTGATGTATGGTGATTATCATAACTTTTCGGGTACTAAAAACAAAACGGTAGGTGAAGGTCTTTCTGCGGTTCTTGATACTTTATCTGCTGATATTAAGTGCTTTCAGGAGTTATATAATACTAATAAATTTAAAGAGTTTGATTTACTAAATAGGATTTCGAAAAGAAATCAATATTATGTATATATGCATTCAAACGAAGGAAATGATAATGGCCAAGGGGCTATTGGTCTTGCTATTTTTAGTAGGTTTCCAATAATTGCCAAAAAAGAATTGTACTGGCCACCAAATAATAATGGAATACTTTCTGCCGATATAGTAGTTGGAAAAGATACCATTCGAGTTATTAATGTTCAACTTAAGTCGATGGGAATAAGGGTAAAGCGGATTTTGAAAGGGGATAATAAAATTGACAAGGAGGAAACTCGAAATGTCTTGAGTAAATTGAAGAATGGCTTTGAAGCAAGGGGAGTACAAGTAAATGTTTTAGAAAATTGGATTGAAGATAGTCCATGTCCAGTTATTTTGGCTGGGGATTTTAATGAGTTACCCTATGGTTATGCTTACGGAAGGGTTCGGAAAAAATTAATGAATTCTTTTGAGTCAACAGGTTTTGGGTTTGGGTTTACTTATCATAAAGTTTTAAGTTTTTTAAGGATTGATAATCAGTTCTTTGATGAAAGTAAAGTTAAAAACATTGATTTCATGACTTACAGCAATGTGCCTTTTTCAGACCATTATCCAATAAAAGGTTGGTATTTGATGAAATGAATTGAAATAAAAGCTATTTGCAAGTAAATAAAAAACGCTTCAAAGATTGAAGCGTTAAAAGTCTTAATATTTAATTTTAATTTCCTTTCCAGTTTCAGCAGCCTTTTTTATTGCTTCAATAATTATCATATCTTTTAATCCTTCCTCTCCAGGCGTCAGTATTGGTTTGTTGTTTAGTAAGGCATCTGCAAATCCATCCATTTGGTATGCTTGGTGATGCACAATCGGGATGTCCATTGTGCCTTTTGAAGTATAGCCTTTAAGAGGACCATAATCATACGCAGGTGACATAAAAAGGCTTCCGTTTTCATAATGAACTGAGAGTTCATGGGCATTGGTCGCATAAGAACTCATTCCACTAGCTATCGCTCCACTTGGGAATTTTAACTGCCACAATATGGTCTCTTCAATATCCCTATAAATCTCAGGTTCTGTTTTTACGGCTTGGGCAGTTACGGAAATTGGCTCTTCACCTGTAGCATATCTACTTGCATTGATACAATATATCCCTACGTCCATTAAAGCACCGCCGCCTGACCATTTGTTGTTCATTCTCCAAGCTTTTATGTCTCTATTTTTCCAAGCAAACTTGGTCTCCACAAATTTTATTTTGCCAAAGTCTTTGTCTTTAGCTAATCGCATTACTTCATTTGTAAATGGTTCATAATGAAGCCTATAGCCTACGCCCAGTTTAACTCCAGCATTTTTGCAGAAGGCAATCATTTCTTTGGCCTCTTTTACAGAAACTGACATTGGTTTTTCAGTAATAACATTCTTGCCCGCTTTAGCGGTTTTCATGACATACTCTGCATGCATTGAGTTTGGCAAAACTACGTATACTACATCGATGTCAGGATTTTGCGAGATGGTCTCATAATTCTCGTAATTGTAAATGTTTTTGTCAAGGAGATTATATTTCTCTTTCCACTTTACTGCTTTTTCAGGAGTGCCAGTAATTATTCCAACTAATTCACAGTTTTGAGATTTCATAATCCCAGGAGCTAATTGATTGGTAGCATAACTTCCTAATCCCATTAAAGCTACTCGCAGTTTTCGGTCAGTTTTGATAGGGTAGGCCTCTGTAAATGTATTTGCGAGAGGAATTAAAACACCTGTAGCAGCAAATTTTTTAAGAAAATTTCTTCTTGAGTCTTTCATGTTTTCGTTTAAGGTTGAATTGAAACTCCAAGTTAGAATTTTTTTCTAATAAAATTCTATTTTTAACTTACCTAATAATAATATAGATAGTTTATTCTTCCCAAGTTTCATTTACATTTTTTGCCCAAACGTTTTTTGCAAAATCTCTAAATATACTTTGACCATTTATAAAAGCATTATCAAATTTAAACTTTCCGCCATAAGTTTCGGTTTCCGTTAGTTTAACCTTGGTTTCACCTCTCATTGCATACTTTTGTTGGCCTTCATACATAATAATTTTTAACTGAGCCGGACTTACATCGCTCCTGCATTTTAGCATGTAAACAAGCCATATTTCTGCTTTTCCGTCTTGGTCTAAATCTGTAATCTGTAAGGTGTTCTTTAAGAATCTTACATCTAAATCAAAAGGGCATGGTTCTTCAAAATCATAAACCATCCATTTTTGGGTAAATATTTGGGCATTTTTTTGAAAACAATAAGCATGAAGTTCTGCTTTTAAAAGTTCAAGTTCGGATTTCGGTGCCTCAACATTTCCAGATTCTGTTAGGATAACCAAATACTCGCCATTTTTTTCTTTCCAAGTAATTACACTCTTGGTGTTTCCAGTTACTTTAATGTTTTTTGGAATTTCACTTTTAGAAAGAATTCTTCCGTTTATTTGGGCGAAAGAACTTAAATTACAAAAAAACAAAATACTGAAAAGTAGGTATTTAATGGGCATTATTAATTGAAAGTTATTTAGAAACCTATTTTTTTTCTTCCACCACCACTTTTTCCTTCGTAGTATTCTTTGAGTTTTTCAAGCTCAAAAACAAACCCACCACTCAGAATCGGGAATCTTGTCCAACTTTTTGGGTCTAGGTTGTGACTATCTAAATGAAATCCAGGAGCATACCTTTCTCTTTTCCATTGATTTCTACTCCATAGTTTAAAGAATCTATTTGTCCAATTAAATAAATCTTCTCTGGTATATTGATTTTCGTAGAATTTCTCCAGATTTTTGAAACATTCCAGTGGGGATTTTTTATCTCTAATGCCCAATTGCTCAATATGGTTTAGGACTTTGTAAGGCATCAAATCTTTCTCATCGGTTTGTTTGTTGTCTTTTGGTCTAAGTTCGGCTGTCGGTTGGAGGGCATTTACATATTTCAGCCCTTCAATTTTAATGTGCTTACCTTTTACTTCGCAGCCAGTTTTTTCTAGCCAAACCAACCAAGTTCTCAACCATTCTTTGTCAATACCTGCAATCGGGCTTATGCTTCCCGCTGTGTCGCCGTCCATTGTACAATAACCTACGGCCACTTCGGAGCGATTTGATGTGGCTAATAAAAGGTGATTGTTTAGGTTTGCTAACATCCATACACCTGGAGCACGTACACGAGCTTGAATATTTTGTAGTGGAATATCGTCAGTAGCCCAAGTCAGTTTTCTGCCTATTTGCTGCTCTATTAATGAAGTATAGTTTTCTACTAATCCATTGATATTAATATTGTAAAACTGTGCTCCAATAGATTCTGCAAGTTTTTGGGCTGATTCTAAAGTGTCTGCTGAGCTATTTTCTGTGCCTTGGTAGATAGTTAAAATTAACTTTTCGGTCAATTCCTTTATGCTTTTTGCAGATTTTATTTCTGGAATATAGCTTAGTTTTTCTTTAAACTGTTCAAATCCAATACTCTCATCTCCAAGACGGACCATCAAGCCGCACAGGGCAGTGCAGGCACATGAATCCGCTCCTCCAGATAATGATATCGTAAAACCATTTGATCTTGACTTTCTGAGATAATCAAAAAGTGCCAAACTTACAGCTCTCGAAAATTCTTCTTCTTTTAGTGAACCTCCTTTTTCAAATGCTTCCATTTCGGCAAAGGAAGTGTTCGGTATCTCAGAATAAGTAAGTTCGAAATTGGAGTTAATGAGTTTTAAATCAGTTGGTAAGCTAGATTTTATTTTGGCCTGCTCTATTTTGTTTTTGCCAATATCTACAATTGCTGAAGTAAGTGTAAAATCAGCATAACTAAACCTTTGACTAGATGCCAAAACATCACCACCAGAGCAAACCATTGCATCGCCATCAAAAATCAAACGGCCAGCTTCGTTGCCGAGTAGGTTAGTATATACATAAGCACAACAAAAAGCTCTAGAAGCATCAGTGACTAGTTGCTCTCTGATTTTGAACTTGTGAAATGCAAACGGGCTAGCACTGGGATTTAAGATAATATCAACACCTTTATCAAAGTGCCTTATGGCAGGTCGATTTGCCACCCAACCATCTTCACATATTTCTAAGCCTATTCTTATATTCTCGAAATTGAAAATTAAATCTCCAACAGGATATTTTATGCCTTTTATGGATATTTCGGAAATTTGACTTGGTTTCCATCTGTGGAACCATCGGTCTTCATAAAACAATCCATAGTTTGGCAAATGTTGCTTACAAACAAAGCCTAAGATTTGTCTATTGGCAATTACACACGCAGCATTGTAAATTTTATTGTTGACCCAAATAGGAAGGCCAACACAGGTGACTATATCTTGTGTGTTATCTACTATATCTTCAAGTATTTCCAGCGAAATTTTAAATACATCAGGTGAGTAAAACGCGTCTTCGCATCCATAGCTAGTTATGCAAAGTTCTGGTAAACATAGAATTTGGATGTTTTGAGATTTTGCCTCTTCTATTGCAGCTAAAATATTCTTCTTATTTCCAAGCCAGTCGAGAGGTGTTTGGTTTAGGGCAGCTGCTCCTACTTTCACTAATTCCATACGTGATTTTAATTTGTCTCAAAATTAAAAAAATAAAAGCACAATCATAACATCTAAATTAATGCTATTAATTCTTAGGAAAATCACATATTGTTTTTTTTGTTTAATATAATATGTATCCGCTTAATAATAATCTTGGCGTTTTTTGCTAAATTATCATAAGGTAGTGAAATGTCTTTAAGTAATTGATTTTAAAACAACTAATTGCTTATTGATGAATTGATTTAAATCAATTTTATGTTTGAGGTAAGTGACGGAATTCAAATTAATAGTCTTAATTTTGTAATTGATTTAAATCAATTCACTAAAGCCTGATTAAAAAAATATTAATAAAAAAAGAAATGCAAATTATAGTTTCGAAGAGATTAACAGAAGTAAAAGGGATAATAAATAAAATGCCTAAACCACAAACAACTCAGATTTCTACAACTTTTGCAGGTTGCTATAATTTGGAAAAAATTGGAAAGCAACAATTTTGTTTTGTGTTTGATAGAGGAATGGAATTTTAAAATAAATAAGAAAGAAGGGTGAAAAACATCACCCTCTTTGCCCTTGCTATTGAGTGAAAACTTTACTAAAATTTTTTGTTGAGTGAAATTTTAAATATTTGAGTGAGATTTTTAAGTTTTGTATTCGAATGAATCTATAAATATATTTTTACACACACTTTTTATAAAATAATTTATTAGTATAAAATGTTATTGAGTGAAACACTTTATTGAAAATCACTTTCGACTTTTCCCCTTTAAGAATATGCACAGTTTATTAGGAAAGCACGCTATTCAAAATGGGGAAAGTCGAAGTGAAAAATTATGATGTCCCATTGTTTTAAAAGAGAAATTCATGCCAAGGAGAGGCATGAATTTTTTTTTGAAATATCTAAAAAAGACTTCTGGAGCAATTCTATTAGAAAAACACAAGACTTAGGTTTGTTTTGTATCCGCTTAATAACAATGCTACCTTTTGATAACTTTTTGTATTTTTTTTGAGCAGTAAAAATGTGTATCCGCTTAATAATTTTGAGGTAAAATATTTATTAAGTGGTATGTTTTTTGTCGAAGTTTATAGAAGTTCAAACATGGCTTCTATTTCAACTGTAATTCTTCCTGGCAATGAGCCCATACCTACAGCACTTCTTACACCAATGCCATTTTCTTCTCCCCATATTTCTGCAAAAAGTTCACTACAGCCGTTAATTACGTAAGGATGAGTTCCAAAATCAGGTTCTGCATTAACCATTCCTAATACTTTTACAACTCTTTTAATTCTGTTTAGAGATCCCAAGTTTTTCTTCAAAGTTGCCAAAATTGATAAACCAACTTGGCGTGCAGCTTGCTTACCAAAGTCTTGGTCTACATCCAAGCCAACCTTGCCAGTAAATTGGCTGCCATCTGGCCTGTCAGGTCCGTGGCCAGAAACATATACCATATTGCCAACTATCAGAAAAGGTTTATAAACACCTTTAGGAGAAGGAGCTTCTGGGGTTTCGTTTTGAAATTTTTCGAATTTGATATCCGCTGTCATATTATTTGATTGATTATTAAAACGCCAATAAGACCAACTACAGAAACAATCGTCTCCATTACACTCCAGGTTTTAATGGTATCTTTTATGCTTAAATTAAAATATTCTTTAAATAGCCAAAAACCGCCGTCGTTTATGTGTGAAAACATTAGACTTCCTGCACCAATGGCTAAAACCATTAATTCTGGGGAGATTGAGGTTTGGGATTGGATCAGTGGTAATAAAATTCCTACTGCTGTTAGTCCAGCAATAGTAGCAGAACCAATACATACCCTAATAAATGCGGCAATCGCCCAACCTAATATTAATGGATTAAGGTTTATGTTTAACAATATACTACCGATATATTGGCTTGTTCCACTTGCTAAGAATATTTCTTTCAAAGCACCTGAACCAGCTATTATTAGGAGTATAGGTGCCACATTTTTAAATGCTTCCTCAAGCCATTTTCCTATAATTGGCATGCTTTTACCTTGTTTTATGCCTAAAAAGTAAATAGCTACTAAAACTGAAATCAGTAAGCTGAAATTGGGCTCAATTAATAAATGAATTTTGAAAGTATTTTGCATAAAAGCCGAAAACTGTTCCAATAATCCTGATAAAGTAGAAGGCAAAATACTTAATAAGATATTGTACCAAAGCGAAAAAGTCAGTAGAAAAACTGGCAATAATGCAACGAAAAAACTAATGAAAACACTTGGTGGGTTTTTGATTTCTACTTTTTCGCTTGTAAACAAATGCTCGTTTAATTTCGGGTTGTATTTTTTTAGGGTGCTTCCGAAAAGTGGACCTGCAACAGCAATGGCAGGGATAGCAACCAAAATTCCATAAAAAAGCGTTTTGCCTAGGTCTGCATTCAATTGCGTTGCAATAGCCGCAGGCGACGGATGTGGGGGCAAGTAGCCATGGGCTACAGAAAGTGCAGAAAGCATAGGAATACCCACATAAAGAATCGGCAATTTGGTTGATTGTGCTATTCCAAATATTAATGGCATTACAATGATAAATCCAGCATTATAAAATAAAGGCAAACCAATAATAAACCCGGCCAATGCCAGTCCCCACGTCAAATATTTGTCTTTAAAGATTGAAATGATTTTATTAGTTATTTGCTCAGACGCTCCACTTGCAGCTACAAGCTTACCTAGCATAGCACCAAAACCGATAATTAAAGTTAACTCTCCAAGCGTATTCCCGACACCAGTTTGAATGGCTTTGGTTAGTTCTTTGATTTCTAAATTATTGGCAAGGCCGAGGCCAATGGCAACTAAAATAAATGAAATAAAAGTGTCGAGTTTTACGTAAGAAACTAAAAATATTAATACAAGAATTGCTAAGAGGGTAAGAATTAAAGGCATAAGGTAGTTTTTTAGGGTGTTCTGAATAGATTTAAAAGTAAATTCAGAAATAAGATTGAATATTGTAAGCAATAATAAATAAAAGCTTTGGAATTATGAATTTTTAAGCAAAAAAAAAGAGGAACTTAAGTTCCTCTTTCAATATTATAATTTCAAGTTTTTAAGATTTAATCTTAATTTTTTGACCAACCTTAACTGTATTACCTGAGATATTATTCCATTTTTTAATGTCTGAAATCGTTACACCATCATATCTTTGAGAAATGTTCCAAAGTGTATCTCCTGGCTTAACAGTATATGTGGCAGACTTTTTTATTGTTTCAACAGAGCTTTTTGCAGCTATACTGTTCGCTTTAACTTTTTGAGTAACATCTTGGTAAATCACTAGTCTTTGACCGACCAAAACCTTAGAAGACCTCATGTTATTCCATTTTTTGATATCTGTCATTCTGACATCGTATTTCATAGCAATCTTATTTAAAAACTCACCTTTTTTGACTTTGTGAAATTTCTTAACTTGCTTTGTTATATTTTTATATTTAATGTTTCCATTGTCGTCGCTAACTTCAAGAGCCGGTACCAGTCCGGTTTTTCTTCCCAAAACAATAGTTCCGTCTTCTAAGGATGTTATATTTGATGAAGCCAAAACTCCCTGGCTTTGAATTACATCTGATGGGTTATCATAAGATGGTCTTTTTGAAGCTGAATCCAAAATAGAAACTCTGTTGGCGTCGAAATATGCAAAACTTCTAGCCGGTAGAGATAAATCATATCCATAAGGCATTGCAGGCAATACATTTCCCTTAATATGAGGATTAAGATTTTTGATTTCTTCCAAAGGTATTTGGCTTAGACTAGCCAATGTATTTAAATCGATGTAGGTATTTATATTGATTTTTTCAACTGGAATAAAATCATGTTTATTCTCTGCTACTATTCCGTGAAGGTTTCCATAATTCATCATATAAGCCAAAGCTATAAATTGCGGAACATAAGCCCTAGTATCTGGATGAATGTGCGGATGTAAATCCCAATAATTAGTTTTTCCTGTTGAACGAATAGTGCGACTAATTCTACCAGGACCTGTATTATAAGATGCAAGAGCCAAATCCCAGTCGTCGAATCTATTATATAATTGTTTTAAATACTTACAAGCGGCGTCAGTAGATTTCTCAATATGCATACGCTCATCGATGTATTCATTGATAGTCAATCCCATTTCTTTACCTGTAAAAGACATAAACTGCCAAAGACCCACTGCCTTACTTCTCGAAATTGCTTTTGGATTTAAACCTGATTCTAAAAGTGATAAGTATTTAAGCTCTTCAGGCATTCCATTCTCTTTTAAATACTTTTCAAATATCGGAAAATATACATCTTTTTCTTCCAACATTTTCTTAGTAAAACTTGGTCTTCTGATTAAGAAAAAGTCTAAATATTTTTTTACACTTTCATTATATACCATAGGCATGGTTCTTTCCATTTCCTTTAGGCGTTGCTCTACAACTATTGGATCTTCTACAAGGATTTTGTATTCTTCTTTATCACGTTCATCAAATACGATAAGCTCGTATGGATAAAGGATTTTTGGTTCTTCTACAATGGTAGAATCGGTGTTCTCTTGTTCTTCTAGGATTACGTCATTTTCTTGAGAAAAGGAACTGAAACTAAGACTTGAAACTAAAGAAAAGGTCAAAATAATTTTTGAGATTTTCATAATACTAAATGAGTTTTCACAATTTTTAATTAACTAACGAGACTTTTTAGGAAAGCAATGCTTCAAAACTAATATTTTTTCTTTTAAAAAAATCTTTTAAGATTAATTTTTATTGTTTTTTGATATAAAATGAGTTAAAAATCTATTTTTTGGATGTTTAGGGCAAATTCTAACATCTTTTTTTCTTCAAATTCAGTACCAAGGATTTGGAAGCCAACTGGCAGACCATCAACCGTTTCTCCGTTCGGAATAGAGATCGAAGGCAAACCGACAACGTTTGCATGTACTGTGAAAATATCTGCTAAAAACATTTCCATTGGATTATCACTTTTGGCTCCAATTTTAAAAGCGGGAGTTGGAGTGGTTGGAGAGATTATAAAATCAACTTGCTTGAAAAAAGCATTCGTTTCTTCTTGTATTAACCTCCTTACTCTCTGTGCCTTTGTGTAATAGGCATCATAATAATCAGCACTTAAAATAAAAGTACCTAACATTATTCTTTTCTTTACTTCTTTGCCAAACCCTTCACCTCTTGATTTTTTGTATAGCTCTTCTAGTGAACCAGCGTTTTTTGTTCTAAGACCATATCTGATTCCATCATACCTAGCCAAGTTTGAACTTGCCTCTGCCATTGTTAGTATATAATATGTTGGCAACAAATACTTCATTCTAGGAAAAGAAAGAGGTACTAATGTATGTCCTAGAGCTATTAATTCTTCAATTTTTTTCTGAGTCAAATCCTTAACTTCAGAGGCTAAACCTTCAGAATTGAGGGCATCTTCAAAATATCCAATTGTGTATTTTTTGTCGCTTTTGCTTATTTCAGAATAGGAGTCAACAGGTATTTGCGATACTGTGCTATCGTAATCATCATTTCCGGCCATTATTTCTAGCAAAAGTGCGGCGTCTTCAACGCAGTGAGTAATAGGTCCAATACAATCAAAAGATGATGCATAGGCAGCTAAACCCCATCGAGAAATTCTAGAATAGGACGGTTTTAAACCTACAACGCCGCAAAATCCAGCAGGTTGACGAACAGAGCCACCAGTATCTGAGCCAATAGAAGCATGGCAAAGATTAGCCTGAACTGCTACAGCCGAAGCTCCAGAAGAACCTCCAGGTACACGCGTTTTATCTGCAAAGTTTAGTGTTGGCCCAAAAGCAGAATTTTCGTTAGAAGATCCCATCGCAAATTCATCGCAATTTTGCCTTCCGATTATTATTGCATCTTCGTCTATCAGTCGTTGAATGGCCGTTGCAGTAAACTGAGACTTAAAACCTTCAAGTATATTGCTACCAGATTGTAACCCGTGATTTTTATAAGCTAAAACGTCTTTGATGCCTATTACCATCCCTGCCAGTTTACCTGCAGAGCCTAAATTTATCTTTTCTTGGATAATAACAGCTTGATCTAGAGCTTCTTGACTGTAAACTTCAAGAAATACGTTTAAATCTTTATGTTTTTCGATATTTTGAAGAAATTCCTTTACTACATCAACTAGTAAAGTTGTTTTTTCGAAAAGTGATTTTCGAAATTCAATATATGTTTTATAAGTCACGAATATGATCCTTTTAAAATAAAAAACAACAGGTTCGATTTATAAAATAGAATCTGTTGTTTTAATAAAAATGTAATTAGACGCTTAGTTTTCTCCGTTAGCCGCTTTTTCGATATTCTCTTTTACGTCTTTGGTGGCATCTTTAAATTCCTTAATTCCCTTTCCTAAGCCACGAGCTAATTCAGGTAATTTTTTAGCACCAAAAAATAATAAAATAACGAATACAATAACGAATATTTCAGTACCGCCTAAATTTCCCAAGAATAATAATGTTGCTAATTCCATATTTGTAAATAATTATAGGACAAATTTAATAAATTAAAATTACGAAAAAACTATTTATTGATTTAATGCTGTTAAAATGCTGTTAAAATGTGTTAATCAATAGCTCAAAATGTTGAATATGTCAAGAAATGTGTCTATTCAAAAGCCAAAGTTCAAACTTCTCTATTTCTTCTGAGGCACTATTGAAAACAAAAGTGACAAGGGCAATATCATCTGCAAAACCTATCAGCGGTATGAAATCAGGAATGAGATCTATTGGAGATAAAAAATAGACAAAGGCAGTTATTATTATTATTACATTTTTGATATCAATATCTCTATATTCTCCTGTTGCATAAAATTTCAAAAGTTTACCCAAGGTCATTATTTTGTTTAAAACCGTTTCTAGAACTGAATTTTTTCCTTCTTTTTGAATTTTACTCAAAACACCTTTTAATAAAGTAAGTATGCCAACGGTATTCCCTGATAATTTAGTTGCTTTGTTTAATGAAGAATTATAAAAAACCGAATCTAAGATTCTTTCTATGATGTTGTTTTTGTTCATTTTTAATAGAGAAAAAGTAATTTGTCTTTTCCTTCACAAATTAAACCAATCTTTTTGAAATATTTATTGTTAAAATATTAAAAATCGAATAGATATAATTGGCAAATATTAAAATTATACAATATTTTTGTCTAAATTTTTAAATCAAATAGGGTCAACCTAAAAATAGTTAAAATCGCATGAAAGTTACAATAATTGGTGCTGGTGCAGTAGGAGCTACCGCCGCCGACAACATTGCAAGAAAACAAATCGCCTCTGAAGTGGTTATTTTGGACATCAAAGAGGGCTTTGCAGAAGGTAAAGCAATGGATCTTGCTCAAACAGCCTCTATAGAAGGTTTTGATACGAAATTGGTTGGTGTTACGAATGATTACGAAAGAACTGCAAAATCTGATGTGATTGTGGTTACTTCGGGTTTACCAAGAAAGCCAGGTATGACTCGTGAGGAATTAATTGGAATAAACGCAGGAATTGTAAAAACTGTTGTAACCAATGCTTTGGCAGTTTCGCCGAAGGCTGTAATTATTATTGTTTCTAACCCTATGGACACAATGACTTACCTAACTTATAAAATCGCTGCTGAGATGGGAATCTCAAAAAAGAAAGTAATTGGGATGGGAGGAGCATTGGATTCGTCAAGATTCAGATATAGATTAGGAGAAGCTTTAAATGTAGCTCAAAGTGACCTTCACGGAATGGTAATTGGTGGACATGGTGACACTACAATGATTCCTTTGACTAGAATGGCCACTTGGAATGGTATTCCGGTTAGTAGATTTTTAACGGCAGATAAATTGAAAGATGTATCTGATAAAACTATGGTTGGTGGTGCTACATTGACAGGTTTGTTGGGAACTTCAGCATGGTATGCACCTGGTGCTGCTATTGGTCAAATAGTAGAATCTATCCTTCGTGATGAGAAGAAAATTATTCCTTCATGTGTATATCTTAATGGAGAATATGGCCAAAAAGATATTTGTATCGGTGTACCAGTGGTAATCGGTAGAAACGGATGGGAGAAAATAATAAACCTAAGATTGAGCAATTCTGAAAAAGAAGCTTTTGAGAAATCAGCCGAGGCTGTCAGAGCAATGAATGCAGCTCTTTAATCAGAAAAAGATTATAAAAACAAAAGGTCGGAAGTTTTGAATTTCCGACCTTTTTTATTCCTAAACCAACATAAATTCACTTTTAGTTTCAGCTAAACGATGAGCCAATTCTAAAACTTTACTTCGTAGCTCAGGAATTATTCGAGCTATTTCCGGGGTCAATTCAACGCCTTGTTGTTGAATGGATTCAATACTAACTACAAATAGATGTACGTCGGGCATTTTGTTTAACAACTGTAGAGCACTTACTAAATCTTTTAGGCCAATATCATGCGTACTCATTGCATTTGGGAAGTCCGCAGCAAACTTTGGCCTAATAAGTCTTATAGTACCAGTTGGATATTCGTCTAAAGTGGCATCTACAATAACAATGTGATCATATTGTTCAAAGTACTCTAAAAGATAAAAACCTCCCGTGCCTCCATCGAGTATTTCTATTTCTTCTGGGAAAACCTCCTTGCTCAATAAATTAGCCATTTGGACACCTATGCCTTCGTCACCCATTAAATAGTTTCCTATTCCTAAAATCAGTACTGGCTTTTTCATTTTTGAGTGGGTTTTGATTGGTTGAAAAGACTAATTTTATGTTTCTCTTGAGATTTTTTTATTTCTTGCTTATGTTCTTGGAAAATATCCTCTTCGATAAATTTATAACCTGCTCCCATTGAAGATATTTCGCCTCTGCCTTCTACATAGTCATGATAGAAAACCAAATAAATGTGAATTACAGTGAAAAGTATAAAAAACCACATGGTCCAGTGATGGAAAGACCTTAAAGCCATATCAGATCCAAAAAGGAAGCCAATGCCTGAGAAAAGTTTTGGAAACCACCAACTGCTATTTTGAGAATATAAAGCAAATCCTGTTAGAATTTGAATCAAAAAAGCAATGAAAGTTAGAAAATAAATAAATCCAGCAAGGGTATTGTGTCCAACACCAATGTGTTCTTTGCCTTTTAATTGTAAAATATCAATTTTGATAATTTGCCACATATCCTTAAAAAAAGCCAAATTGGTGGGAATGAACTGATGCCATTGGGCAAATTTATTGCCGACAAAACCCCAGTAAATCCGAAAAGCAAAATTGAAAAAGAATAAATAAGAAGCTACAAAGTGTAAAAAACGAACAGTGCCCATAACATATCTAAAGGCGGGCTCTTGCGAGCTTGTCAACACCAATGGATTTGCAATGAAAAATCCAGTTACAATTAACACTAGGATAGCTATAACATTAAGCCAATGGTAAATTCGAACGGGTAATTCCCATACATAAACCCTTCGCATTCTGTTGATTTTCAAATATTTGGTACTCATAATATTTGACAGTTTAAAACTTTTTTAAATTATTGTATTAATCACCAACCACACTTATTCTATTGATATGCTTTCCGTGCTCATCATACAAGTGAACGCTACAGGCCATACATGGGTCAAAACTGTGAATGGTTCTCAGTAATTCTACCGGTTGGTTCGCATCTGCTACAGGTGTATCTATTAAGGCAGCTTCATAGGCACTTCTTTGACCATTGTTGTCACGAGGAGAAGCATTCCAAGTAGTAGGCACAACTAGCTGATAATTAGCTATTTTTTCGTCTGAAATATTTATCCAGTGTGCCAAAGCACCTCTTGGAGCTTCTCCATAACCGACTCCTATGGCTTGTTTAGGCCATGTTGATGGTTGGAAAAGGCTTTGCTCAGCCATTCTGGTATCACCATTTTTGATATTAGAAATCAATTGGTCATAGAATTCTTGTGCCCAATTGGCAACTAAAACACTTTCAAGGCCCCTTGCAGCTGTTCTGCCTAATGTACTGAACAGTGCAGTTATTGGTACATCCAAGTCTTTCAAGGCTTTATCAACTACTTCCTTGAACTCTGGCCTTCCGTGTGCGTAGCCGATGAGCATTCTAGACAAAGGTCCAACTTCCATGGCGTTTCCTTTCCATCTTGGAGTTTTCAAGAAACTATATTTTTGGCTAAAGTCTAAATGATCGAATGGAGGTTTTGGCCCAGTGTAATTCATTTTGCTTTCTCCTTTCCAAGGGTGTAAACCAACTTGGTCGCCGCCTTCATAGCTGTACCAAGAGTGTGTTATGTATTCTTCAACTTCTTTGTCGTTTCTGAGGTCAACTTCATGGATTTTCGAAATATCTTTATTTAAAATAGCACCAGAAGGGAATTTGAAACTTGAAGGGTCATTGAATCCTTTGGTTGGCAAATCTCCGTAAGCCATGTAATTTCCCAAACCACCACCTATAGAGCCCCAGTCTTTGTAGAAACTCGCAATAGCCATTAAATCAGGAATATAAACTTGCTCAATAAATTCTTTTCCCTGATCCAAAATAGTTTTTACATAAGCCAATCGTTCAGCATTTATGCCGCTCATATCATCAAGAGTAACACTGCAAGCCATACCACCAACTAAATAATTAGGGTGAGGGTTTTTACCTCCAAATATGGTTTGCACTTTCACCATTTCTTTTTGCCATTCTAAGGCTTCCAAGTAATGAGCAAGCCCAATCAGATTGACTTCTGCCGGAAGTTTGTAAGCTGGGTGTCCCCAATAGCCATTTGCAAATATGCCCAACTGGCCACTTTCAACGAATTTCTTTATTCTTTTTTGTAAATCAGAAAAATAACCAGGAGAACTTTTTGGCCAATTAGAAATACTTTGAGCCAGTTCTGATGTTTTTTTGGGGTCTGCTTTTAAGGCATTTACCACATCTACCCAGTCCATGGCGTGTAAATGATAAAAGTGAACGACATGGTCATGCATATAAAGGCTCGCAAACATCAAGTTTCTAACCAATTCCGCGTTTGGAGGAACAATTATCCCCAGAGCATCTTCAACAGCTCTAACACTAACCAAAGAGTGGGTGCTGGTACAAACTCCACAAACTCTTCCAACAAATGCCCAAGCATCTCGAGGGTCTCTACCTTTCAGGATTTCCTCGAGTAGCCTAACCATTGTTCCACTCGAAAAAGCATCTTTTATTTTACCATCTTCTATATCGGCTTCTACTCGTAAGTGGCCCTCTATTCGGGTTATCGGATCCACTACTATACGTTGACTCATGATATTTTGTTTTTATATTTTTTTAAATTCAATTTTAGAAAAATCATCCTTATTCAAGCTCACTTTCGCCTAGCTTTCCTTCATTTTCTATCGTTTGAAGTATTTTCTTTTTCCTTACATTGGTCATTATTGCATGTGCCGTAACTCCCACTGCAACAGCACCCAAAGCCACTTTTCCAACAGTATCTGCATTTGCCTCGATACCGAAACCAGGGAAGATTGCCGCACGGTCATAGATGTTTCCGTTGTCCCAATAGTTTTCTTCACTGCAGCCTATACAACCGTGTCCGCTTTGGATAGGGAAACTTACGCCATTGTTCCATTTCATAGTTCCGCAGGAATTGTAGGTAACCGGGCCTTTACAGCCAACTTTGTATAAACAATAGCCTTTTTTAGCATTTTCGTCATCGAAACTTTCAACAAATAACCCAGCATCATAATACGACCTTCTATAGCAACTATCGTGAATTCTTTTGCTATAAAAAGCTTTTGGTCTACCAGTTCTGTCTAGTTCTGGTATTCTGCCAAAAGTTACCACATGTACTATCACTGCAGCCATTACTTCACCAATTGGTGGACAACCGGGTACTTTTATGATGGTTTTACCTTTTAATATTTTATGAATTGGCGTTGCTTTGGTAGGGTTTGGTTTGGCAGATTGCACACATCCATTACTTGCACAGCTACCCCATGCTATAATAGCTTTTGCGTTTTCAGCAGCTTCTTCTAATATTTGGATAGAGGTTTTTCCACCAATCATACAATAAACTCCATCTGCCGCAGTCGGCACACTACCTTCAACACATAAGATGTATTCACCTTTATATTTTTTCATGGTGTTTTGCATGGCTTCTTCCGCTTGTGCACCACTTGCGGCCATCAAAGTCTCGGTATAATCTAAAGAGATTTGATCCAATAAAACGTCAGCTACAATAGGATGAGATGAACGAATAAAGCTTTCACTACAACAAGTACATTCTTGAAAATGTAGCCAAATTACTGGTAAACGTGGTTTGGTTTTTAATGCTTCGGTTACTTGGGCTATACCTGATTGGTTGAGTCCCATATAAGCGGCTATCGTGGTACAAAAAGTTAGGAAGTCACGACGCGAGTAGCCTTTGCGGATTACTTCGTCATAGTAAGTAGGGGCTTGAGTTTTAGTAATGTTTGACATGCTGATATTTATCAAATTGTTGACTAAAAGATTGTAAATCAGGTTTGAAGGTAAAGGATGTGGTTGTTTTTTATTATGATGAAAAGCATTTTTCTTAGTGACTTTACTCATCTCAAAAATAAAAATAGAGTTCTAATATTGGTTAAAATTTATAATACGATTATGAGGAAAATATTGGTATTCGCTTTTTTGCTTTTGTCTTTTGTAACCATAGCACATCCGGGTCATGGAGATCATGGTGATTCTGGGTTTACAATTACTCATTATTTCTCAACTCCAGTTCACATGGGCGTTAGTTTTGCGATTTTAGGAGCGGTTATTTATTTTATAGTGAAGGCTATTAGAAAAAAATCAAAAAATGCATGAGCTTTCTATTGTAATGAGCATTTTGGATATTGCTCAAAAGCAAGCGAATAAAGCCCAAGCCCAAGCAGTCGAGGAGATTGAGTTAGAAATTGGTGAATTGACTGGTATTGAAAAGATGTCGTTTGATTTTGCTTGGAAGCAAGCCATTCGGGGCTCAATATTGGAAAATGTTGAACTGAAAATTATTCGCCCCCTCGGAATTGGAAAATGCATGGACTGTGATGAAGTGTTTGAAATGAAGCAAATTTTCGATGCTTGTCCAATTTGTAAAAGTCCTTTTGTGGCTATAAAAAGTGGTAAAGAATTAAGAGTGAAGTCTTTGGTAGTTACTTAAAAATAATATTATGTGTGCAACATGTGGATGTGGACCAGATCATCATCACAAAGATGAAAAGAAGGTTTTAGATGTAGAGCAAGATATTCTTCAAGAAAATAATCTTCTGGCTCAAAGAAATAGAGGCTATTTTGATGGCAAAAATATCTTTGCCTTGAATTTGGTAAGTTCGCCAGGTTCTGGTAAAACTAGTTTGTTGGAACGGACACTCAGAGATTTAAAAGAGGAGCTTCAATTTGCAGTAATCGAAGGCGACCAACAGACGGCTAACGACGCGGACCGAATTCATGCTACTGGAACTAAAGTGACCCAGATAAATACTGGGAAAGGGTGTCATCTGGACGCTCACATGATTTTTCATGCTCTTCAAGGCATGAAATTGCCTTCGGATTCAGTATTATTTATCGAAAATGTTGGGAATTTAGTTTGTCCCGCAATGTTTGACCTTGGTGAAAAAGACCGAGTTGTTATAATGAGTGTAACTGAAGGGGAAGATAAACCTCTAAAATATCCGGATATGTTTCATTCGTCGCAATTGTGTATCATCAACAAAACTGATTTGCTTCCGTATGTACCTTTTGATTTGGAAAAAGCAAAAGAATATCTCTTAAAAGTAAATCCTAATATTGAAATAATAGAAGTCAGTTGCACAAACGGAGAAGGTTTGTCTGTTTGGTATGAGTGGCTAAAATCAAAAGTTTTGGTGCCTTTCGAATAAATTCAATAAAATGGCAGTATTTCAAATTAAGATAAAAGGTATGGTTCAAGGGGTGGGTTTTCGCCCCTTTGTTCATAAATTGGCGTCCGAAATGAAAATTGACGGAAGGGTTAGTAATGGCTCAGATGGAGTATTGATAGTTTGTGAAGGTTCAGAATTAACCATTCAAAAGTTTTACCAAACAATATTAAATAAGCCACCTCAAAATGCCATAATAACATTTGCTGATATAATTGAAAGCAAGCAAAGTGTCGAGAAAGGTTTTAAAATTATTAATAGTATTCCAGGTAATTTTTCTTCAGTTTTGTTAACGCCTGATGTTGCAATATGTCCTTCTTGTGCAAAAGAAATAAAAGATTTGCAAAATCCCAGATACAGATATCCTTTCACTACTTGTCTCAATTGCGGCCCAAGATATTCAATAGCCGAAGCCGTTCCGTATGACAGGGCAAATACCACCATGCGAACTTTGGAAATGTGTTCATCTTGTATTTCTGAATACAATTCAATAGAAAATACTCGACACCATAGCCAAACAAATTCATGCCCAGATTGCTCTATTCCTATGCATCTTTTTGATTTTGAAGGAAATGTGTTATCGACAGACTGTGTAGAGATTTTGAATTTTATTAATCAAAAACTTGAAGCTGGAAAAATTTTGGCCATAAAAGGAACTGGAGGGTATTTATTAATGTGCGATGCCAACAATGAAAATACAATTTCCCTTTTGAGAGAACACAAAAACAGGCCATCTAAGCCTTTTGCGGTACTTTTTCCTACTTTTCAAAGATTAGAAAAAGATGTTTTTGTAAACAAATTAGAAAAAGAAGCATTGCTTTCTAAAGAAGCTCCGATTGTACTTTGTAAGGTAAAAAAGGAAATAAATTCTAGTATTTCTTTTCAAAAAATAGCTCCAGGGTTAGTGAAATTGGGCGTAATGCTTCCAAATTCTCCGCTTTTGCAATTAATAGCTGAAGATTTCGGGGGACCCATCATTGCTACAAGTGCTAATGTTAGCGGTTCGCCTATTATATTTCGGGATGAAGATGTAATTCCTAATTTGTCAGGAATCGCCGACTTTTTTGTTTCTTATGATAGAGAAATATTAGTTCCTCAAGATGATAGTGTGGTGCAGTTTACTAAAAACAAGCAAAAGATAATCTTAAGGAGGAGCCGAGGTTTTGCTCCTAACTATTTTCCAGTTCCCTTCCAACCTCAAAATAAAGCAGTTTTAGCATTAGGTGCAGATCTAAAAGGAACCTTTACCTTAAGTAAAAAGGATCTTTTATTTGTTAGTCAATACCTTGGGAATCTTGAGAATTTGGAATCTGGAATGGCATTTGATACCACTTTGGCACATATTTCTGGTATTGTAGATTTTAAACCAGAGGTAGTTTTGGCAGATTTACATCCGAACTACTATTCTACTCAAAAGGCAGTGGCCCTTTCAGAAAATTTGAATATTCCTCTTCAAAAAATTCAACATCATAAGGCTCATTTTTTCTCAGTTTTAGCCGAAAATGATCTTTTGGATTGTCAAGAACCTATTTTAGGTGTTATTTGGGATGGTACTGGTTTTGGTGAAGATCAACAAATTTGGGGTGGAGAGTTTTTTCTTTACAAAAATGGCAGAATGGATAGGGCTTTTCATTTGAAATATTTTAATCAAATTTCAGGTGATAAAATGAGTAAAAATCCAAAATTGAGTGCCTTGAGTTTATTACAAGGTTTGGATAAATTTAAAGAATTACTCAAAGGCGATTTCAGTGAAAAGGAATGGAGTTATTATAATAAACTTCCAAAAAATGGCAATCTTTTGAAAACCTCAAGTATGGGAAGGTTTTTAGACGGTATAGCTTATTTATTAGATATTAAATCACCAAATTCTTATGAAGGTGAGGCTGCTCTTAAATTAGAAGCATTGGTTTCTTTGGGAAAAGAAAAATTCACGAATGAATATTATCCTTTTGAAATAATTGAAAATGAAATTGATTTTCATCCTATTTTATTTGGTTTGATTTTAGACAAAATATCAGGAGAGCCAAAAGAGATTATTGCTGAAAAAGTATTTAAAACACTTTCGATTATGATTGCTGAAGTTTGCGAATTGGTTGGAGTTGAGAAAATTGCATTCAGTGGTGGAGTTTTCCAAAATGCAGTTCTATGCGATATGGTTTTCGACGATTTAAGCACAAACAAAGATCTTTATTTTCATAAAAACCTTTCTCCTAACGACGAGAACATAAGCTTTGGTCAGTTTGCAAGTTATGTCAATAATAAACAGGCCGATAAATTGGGTAAAGGATTTAATAATAAAATTAAACAGACAATATCATGTGTTTAGCAATACCAGGCAAATTATTGTCCATCGACGTTGAGCTTGATGAAGTTTTTCGACAAGGCAAAGTGTCTTTTGGTGGAATCCTTAAAGATGTAAATTTAACAATGCTGCCCGATGCCAAAGTTGGAGATTTTGTTTTGGTACATGTGGGTGTAGCGATAAGCATTGTAGATGAAGAGGAAGCTCGACAGACTTTTGAATATTTAAGGCAAATGGGTGAAGTGGAAGAATTAAAAGAATAAGCTATGAAATTTATAACTGAATTTAGAGACCCAGAATTGGTAGAAAAATACGTGAAAGAAATAAAAAACAGGGTAACTAAACCTTGGACTATTATGGAAATTTGCGGAGGACAAACCCATAGTTTGGTGAAAAATGGCATCCTGAGAATGCTTCCGGAGGAAATTTCGATGGTACATGGTCCTGGATGTCCAGTTTGTGTTACACCTATTGGTATTATTGATGAGGCCATTTTACTTTCTTTAAAAAGCAATGTGATTCTCTGTTCATTTGGAGACATGCTAAGAGTTCCAGGGACAAGCAAAAGCCTATTAGAGGCAAAAGCTGAAGGAGCCGATGTAAGGATACTTTATTCGCCTTTAGAGGCTGTTGAAATTGCTAAGAAAAATCCAGTTAAAGAGATTGTGTTTTTTGCTGTGGGATTTGAAACAACTGCCCCAGCGAATGCTATGAGTGTAATAAGTGCTTATAAACAAGGTGTTACAAATTACAGTATTTTAGCCTCACACGTACTTGTTCCTCCTGCAATGGAGGCGATTTTGGGAGATCCTGAAAATAAAATTGATGCTTTTTTAGCTGCTGGTCATGTTTGTACCATCATGGGAATTGATCTTTATTATCCTATTGCTGAAAAATACCAAACCCCAATTGTAGTTACTGGATTTGAGCCTGTAGACTTACTTCAAGGTATTTTAATGGCAATAATTCAATTGGAAAATGGGTCATATTTGGTAGAAAATCAATATGCAAGATGTGTACAAGCTGAAGGAAACCCTAAGGCTATTGAAACTATAAATGAAGTATTTGAAATTTCAGATAGAAGTTGGAGAGGAATAGGAGAAATACCACTAAGCGGACTTGATGTAAGAGCAAAATATGAAAATTATAATGCGAGATTAAAGTTTGGATTGGGTACGCCAAAAGCAGAAACAGCGAATGAATGTATAAGTGGGGAAATAATGAAAGGGCTAAAGAAACCATTTCAATGTCCACATTTCGGAGTTAAATGTAAACCTGAGCATCCTTTGGGTGCCCCTATGGTTAGTAGTGAGGGTGCTTGTGCGGCATATTTTCAATATCAAAATGTTTTGGAGTTTAATTAATTAAAGATGAAGAATTGGGGAGAATGTCCTATGCCAAAATTTGATTTTGACATTATCACCATGGGGCATGGGAGCGGAGGCTTGCTAACACAAAAATTGCTACAGTCTGGCGTTTTTAATATTTTGAAAAACGATAAACTTGACCAGCAACATGATGGGGCCATTTTAGAAATAGGAAATAAAATAGCGATGAGCACTGATAGTTATGTGGTTTCTCCTATTTTTTTTCCTGGTGGAAATATTGGTGACTTGGCAGTTAACGGAACTGTAAATGATCTTGCTATGTGTGGTGCGATTCCCAAATATCTTTCTCTTGCATTTATTTTAGAAGAAGGATTTTTGATGACTGAGTTTTGGAAGATTATGGTTTCAATAAAAAACGCTGCTGATAAGGCTGGTGTTCAGATTGTTACTGGTGATACTAAAGTAGTAGACAAAGGCAAAGGAGACAAGATTTTTATCAATACATCTGGAATTGGAGAGGTGAATTCTAAAGCAAATATTCACCATAAAAACATCAATGAAGGGGATAAGATTATTATAAGTGGGCCTGTGGCTGCACATGGAATCACCATATTGAGTTTGCGAGAAGGGCTTGAATTTGAATCAGATATTGAAAGTGATACAAAGAATTTGAATTATGTAACCCAAAGCTTAATTGAAGAGTTTGGCGAAAAAGTGCATTTTTTACGTGACGCTACGCGTGGAGGTTTGGCAACTGTTTTAAATGAAGTATCGAGTATTACAAATTTGTCAATATACATTGACGAGAAGGCTATTCCGATAGATGAGCAAGTAGAAGGTGCATGCGAAATGCTTGGACTAGATCCATTGTATGTTGCAAATGAAGGGCTATTTGTGACAATCGTTGCCAGAGAAATAGCTGAAAATTACCTCGAATTATTGAAATTTAACATTGGCTTCGAAAATGCATCAATAATAGGTGAGGTACAAAATACTCCAGCTGGAAAAGTTATTTTGAAAAGTAAAATAGGAGGCAATAGGATTTTAAACTACCTCACGGGGGAGCAGTTACCAAGAATTTGTTGAAAATATTCAGCGATTATTCAATTATTGAATAAGTCAAAATCTGAACGTGTCCATTCAATGTAATCTCTAATTCCAAGTTTTTAATGTCCAACTTGTTTACTTTATAATCGTACTCATTTATGGTCATTATTGTACCATCTTGTGATAATGAGAAATTAAAAGAAATGTCGGTATCGGCATCGGAACATAACACATCTCCTTTTTTCCAGTCATATGTTCCAATTTTCTTGTTAAAGATAAAGGTGTCATCTCGAAGGCAATCAGATAATTGGTCTACTCCGTTTACAGTATATGATTTTAATTGCCAAATTTTATAGTTACCTGCTGTCAAGTAATCTATAGGAAGTAGCTCAATTTCTTTTTCTATTGATGAACAAGAGGCAAAAATAGAAAGCATCGAAAAAAGAAATAGGATCTTTTTCATTTGTTTTTATATTTTATTTAGGAAAAGCTTATTACAAAAATAGCTCTTAATTAGTTAATACTAAGTAAGAGCCATTAAAAATTGTACCAAAAAATAAGTTTTTGCTTATTTTTTTCAAAAATTATTTTTTACCAAGTGCTTTTAGCATGGTTTCACCAATTTCAGCAGGAGAATCCACAACAAATATTCCACATTCACGCATAATTGCCATTTTAGCTGCAGCTGTATCATCAGCACCTCCGATGATAGCTCCAGCATGTCCCATTCTACGTCCTTTTGGAGCAGTTTGGCCAGCAATGAATCCTACTACTGGTTTTTTATTTCCTGTTGATTTGATATAGTTTGCAGCTTCTGCTTCCATGCCACCACCAATCTCACCTATCATTACTATACCTTCCGTTTCTGGGTCATTCATAAACATCTCAACAGCCTCTTTGGTAGTTGTTCCAATTATCGGGTCACCGCCTATACCGATGGCTGTTGTTTGTCCTAAGCCTGCTTTCGTCAACTGATCTACAGCTTCATAAGTAAGTGTTCCAGATTTAGAAACAACACCAATTGTCCCTTTTTTGAATATAAAACCAGGCATAATACCTACTTTACATTCTTCTGCGGTTATGATACCAGGACAGTTCGGTCCAATAAGTGTTACATTTTTTCCTTGAATATAAGATTTAGCTTTCACCATATCTTTTGTGGGAATACCCTCAGTAATACAAACAATTACACCAATTCCAGCATCAGCTGCCTCCATAATAGCGTCTGCTGCAAAACCCGGAGGAACAAAGATTATAGAAACATCAGCACCAGTTGTTTTTACTGCATCTTCTACAGTGTTGAAAATAGGCTTGTCTAAATGTGTTTGACCGCCTTTTCCTGGAGTAACTCCACCAACTACGTTTGAACCGTAATCAATCATTTGTCCGGCATGAAAAGATCCTTCAGAACCTGTAAAGCCTTGTACAATTACTTTAGAATTTTTGTTTACGAGAATACTCATCTTATTGTTTTTTTGCCGCAGAGCGGTCTAAATATTTGATTGATAATATATACTTTCTAAATCTTCTTCAAATGTACCCTCGAAATTAGAAAAATACAAAAAACTTGAAAAGAATATTTATTTAAAAATAACTATTTACTTGATAGTAAGTATTTTGTGTTTTTTGCTACAAAAAAAAAGTATAAATTCTGAAATTCCAGAATTTATACTTTTTAGTATAAAAATTTGATAAGAATTAAAGACCAAAAGCAGCTTTTACTTTATCAACATAGTCCAATTTTTCCCAAGTAAACAATTCAACTTCTACAGTTGCTTTTTGTCCAGCGTTTACAAAAGTTTTTGTAATCGTCTTAGATTCTCTACCCATGTGGCCGTAAGCTGCTGTTTCTGAGTAGATTGGTGTACGAAGTTTAAGTCTTTGCTCGATAGCATAAGGTCTCATGTCGAAAGTTTTCTCCACAATTTTAGCAATTTCTCCATCCGTAAGGTCAACTTTGGCAGTTCCTTTGGTATCAACAAAGATTCCACAAGGCTGAGCAACACCAATAGCATAAGAAACTTGAACTAAAACCTCATCACAAACTCCAGCTGCTACTAAGTTTTTTGCAATATGTCTTGTTGCATAAGCAGCAGAGCGGTCAACTTTCGAAGGATCTTTTCCTGAAAATGCTCCACCACCGTGTGCACCTTTTCCACCATAAGTGTCCACTATGATTTTTCTACCTGTCAAACCTGTATCTCCGTGAGGTCCACCGATTACAAACTTTCCAGTTGGATTGATATGATATAAAATATCATCGGTAAATAATGCCTGTAGTTCTGGCTTAAGTTTAGCTTTTACACGTGGTATCACTATTGTTATAATATCCGATTTGATTTTAGCCAACATAGCATTGTCTTCGTCGAAATCATCATGTTGTGTAGAAACTACAATAGTATCAATTCTTTCAGGTTGATTGTCGTCAGAATATTCTATCGTTACTTGAGATTTTGAATCAGGTCTCAAATATTTAATTTCATTGTTTTCTCTTCTGATTTCAGCAAGTTCTTCCAAAATTTTATGCGACAAATCCAATGCTAATGGCATGTAATTGTCCGTTTCTTTTGTTGCATAGCCAAACATCATGCCTTGGTCACCAGCACCTTGAGCGTTAGCTTTGTCTTCAAAGTTATCGCTAGATTTTCTGTCAACACCTTGGTTGATATCTGATGATTGCTCGTGTATAGCAGAAATAATTCCGCAAGAATTGGCTTCAAACATATATTCAGCTTTGGTGTAACCAATTTTCTTGATTACATCTCTAGCGATAGTTTGAACATCTAAATACGTGTTGGTATTAACCTCTCCAGCTAAAACTACCAATCCAGTAGTAACAAGCGTTTCGCAAGCTACTTTTGAGTTAGCATCGAATGCCAAAAAATGATCGATAAGTGCGTCTGAAATTTGATCCGCAACTTTGTCTGGGTGTCCTTCTGATACTGACTCAGAAGTAAATAAGTAAGCCATTTTTTTAAATTTTTAATATTTGAAAAAAAAGCAAGAGAATCGAATGATAGGTAGCTTTGCCGAAACATTTTTGGTCGGGCGACCCACATCTTTTTTACCACCGCGGCGTTTCTATTTACTCGGTTGGTTTCTCATTTTTTTGAGAACTCTTGATGTACTGCAAAATTCGATATTTTTTGTGATACTAAAAAATGTTAGTGAAAAAATCTATTATAATTAATTTTTGTAGAAAAATTATCTAAATGTGCATAAAAAATAGATTCTTAAAAATAAAAATTTCTAAAAAAATGAGTTTTTTATTTTTCTCAAAATCACACTAAAAAAAGCTTTTCCAAATTTTACTTTTGGAGTAGACCACATTATTTTTAATTCTTCTATAAAACTTGATTCTCCGTCAAGGAATTTAAAGACCGTCGAGATAGAATTTTTAGCAAATAATTGATCAAAAACTTCAGCCATTGGATGTCGTTTCTCTTTGATTACATTAAGTAAAGTGGAGGCGTATAATTGATGCCTTTTTTGCCAAAAACTTTCTGATTCAAATTTGGAATCTTCTTTTTCTAATGTTTTTACAATTTTCTTTAGTTTTTTCTGTGTATTGGAAAATGTATATCCTGTAGCTGGATTTGTTGCCCCGCCTGCTGTTCCAATTCTAATTATTCTTTCAGATACAAATTCCTCTGTTTCAGTATCTGACATAGGAATAACACCGAATTCTTCTTCAAGTATTTTATAATCAGTAAGTTTTAGATCTTTTTCTATGTATTCAAAAAGACTTTCATTGTACTCTTTTTCTGTCAAAAGTTTTTCTGAGAAAACCGTGAATTCAAATATCGCTCTGTTTTTGGAAAAAGGTAAAACATACATAAACCTGCATTCAGCATCTTTTTGAGGGATACCGAAGTTCATCATTTCAGGTATATCGCTTTTAAAAAGGTCTTCCTGAGTTTCTATTTCCAGTCCTTTGAAATGCTGCAGTAAGTTTTGATTTTTATTGTTTTTTAGGTCTAATTGAAAAGTACTATCAAATGCATATTGTGCTTTGTAGTATTCATTTGTTTTAGTTAATACTTCCACATAACCAGATTTGTCTCTAATTTCTTTAACAGCGTCTATTTTGAAAATTATATTTGGATATTTTTCGAGATGAGCATTCACGAAATTATAAAAATCAATTCCTCTCAACAGTTTATATCTGTATTGGCCTAATTCATAGATTTTCTCCTTTTTATGAGAATCTATAATTTTTACTTTATTCCATTTTTTATAAAGAATTTCATCAAATGGATTATCTGATTTCTCCCAAAAAGCCCAAGTTCTATCATTTTTTGATTTTCTTTCCGGGTCAATAATTAATATTTTTTTATTGGAAAGTTTAGAAATTGAAAGTTGGTAAGCTAAAGAAAGTCCGGACATACCTCCACCGCAAATAATATAATCGAAAATATTATCTTCTTTAGGGGGATTTGGCATACATATATTTGTTTTTTAGACGTTTACGTGTCTTTCTGAATGGTAAGAAGAACGAACCAGCGGGCCTGATTCTACATATTTTATTCCTCTACTCAATCCTTCTTCTCTATACAAAGCAAACATGTCAGGATGTATAAATTCAATAACTTCATGGTGCATCTTAGTGGGTTGAAGATATTGTCCGAGTGTAAGTATATCGCATCCATTCTCGGCTAAATGATCCATAGCCTCCAAAACCTCGTCTTTTTGTTCACCAAGGCCCAGCATAATTCCCGTTTTGGTTCTTTTGCCGTATTCTTTGGTTCTTCTTATTTGCTCCAGACTTCTCTCGTATCTTGCTTGTGGTCGAACTCTTCTATATAAACTTTTTACAGTTTCCATGTTGTGCGAAACCACTTCTTGTCCAGCCGAAATCATTCTATACAAAGCCTCCCAGTCAGACTTGGTATCTGGTATCAAAGTTTCAATGGTGGTTTTTGGAGACAATTCTTTGGTTAAAACTACGGTTTGGTACCATATTTCAGCACCTTTGTCTTTGAGCTCGTCTCTGTTTACAGAAGTAATTACTGCATGTTTTACACCCATAGTTTGAATAGCTTCAGCCACTCTTTGGGGTTCGTTCGTGTCATATTCAGGAGGTCTACCGGTTGCTACTGCACAAAAATTACAGCTTCGCGTGCAAACATTTCCAAGAATCATAAAAGTAGCAGTGCCTTCTCCCCAACATTCTCCCATATTTGGGCAGTTTCCACTTTGGCAAATCGTATGAAGCTTATTATTGTCAACTATTTCTCTAACTTTTCTATAGCTTTCTCCAATCGGAAGTTTTACTCTCAGCCAATCTGGCCTTTTCTTTCTTTCACTTGGTTCCTTTACTTCCATTCTTTTTGTTTTTTACCAATTTCTTATTTCCAAAGTACAAAGTTAGATAAAGCGTGGCAAAGGTCTGAGGATTATCTGAAAATTTGGGGGCAAGAATTTCAGGTTTTTTAGCAAAGGCTTCAAACAAAGTGCCTATTTCAACTCCTGTAACGTTGTTGTTAAAGGTTGAAATATCAATATTTGCAGCTATTTTAGCATGTAATCCTGGATTGAATTTTAGGCCTGTAAATAAATTCTGAAGAATATTTCCAGCACCAATTATATAACTTGCATTGGTTTGGATATCAGGATTATACTGTACAGTTTGTGGTGAATCACCTTTTGAGTTGGTATATTTTATGTAGTAAGGTTTTGAAAGGCCAATACTTGGTCCACCAGCTACTATTACGCTAAAACCTATACTGTTTTCATCGTCTTTTTGGAAAAAATAATACTCTCTACCATATTGAGGACGGATAGAAAAGAAATAATTTGTTTTTCCATAGACAAATTTGCTACCATAGGCACTTAAAATATTTTGCTCTCTTGGATTTTTAAGATTAATAGCTTCTACAGAAATATACCTATTGACAGGATTATTTTTTCTTTTAGAAACTGGAAATGAATTCCTTAATATTACCCCTCCTAAAAGACTTGAATAATTGTTTGTTGTTAGGCCATAAGATAGCGTTTTGGTATCTATGCCTGAATCATCGTCACCGTTTTGTGCAAAAACAATAAATGGCAGTATAAATGCACATATTATTAAAATTAATTTTTTATTCCACATTCCTTTCAAATTATACAATAAGTAAATATAGATTAATATTTTTAATTCAATACGCTAAAAATATGGTTTTTTTTAATTTTTTGAATTTCGGTAAAAAATAAAAAGTATACACCTTAAAAACCTTAAAAGCGTTTTAGGTTTTCTTTATTTTCATAATAATAACGCAAAATGATGTAATTATGTTCTAAGTTTTTTTGTCAAAAAGAAATAAAATAAAAGCAAAAATTTTTGTTTTTTCAAAAAAAATATAAAATTCGTATCATTATTCACCCACAACAAACGGGATTCGAAGAAGTCTGAGTACTTTTGGTTGCAACCGTGGCTTTGCTGATGCAATTTGTTCGATTTAAGCAAGCTGTTTAAAGTTTTTCCTTTAGTTTTTTAAAATATATTCCAGTTGCGATAAATATAACTGCGATTATGATATAAAATGCGGAAACTTTTATTTTTGCTCCATCTGAGAATAAGTTTTGAATAAAAATCACCACCATTATCATTACCATAATTCCTGCGGATACAAAAAGTCCTAAGGCGAGCTTGTTTACTATATCTTTCATTTTTCAAAATTAGACATTCTTTAGGATTTTTTTTGAAAATTGCTTTAATAGCATAATAAATTTCTTAATTAAAAGAAGATTTTGGAAATTGCATTTTCTTTAAATAAAAGAGTAAATATGTCTAGAATAGAATCTTTCAAAGAACAATTATCAACAGGATATACATTTAAGGGTGACTCCATTGTATTAGGTGCCGCCAAATTAGACGGTGAGGTCGTGCCTGGGACTCAGGTTAAAATTCCACTTAAAACAATGAATAGGCATGGCCTAATTGCTGGAGCGACAGGTACTGGTAAAACCAAAAGTTTGCAAGTATTAGCAGAATCTCTAAGTGATGCGAGCGTTCCGGTACTTTTGATGGACATCAAAGGTGATTTAAGTGGAATAGCCATGCCAGGTGAGGCAAAGCCTTTTATTATAGAGCGGACTGATGCTGCAGGAATTGATTATACGCCAAATGGATTTCCAGTAGAAATGCTAACGCTTAGTGATGAAAAAGGCACAAGGTTGAGAGCTACAACTTCAGAATTCGGACCCATACTTTTATCGAAAATTTTAGGATTAAATGATACACAAGAAGGAATTGTTTCAGTGATATTTAAATATTGCGATGACAATGCTTTGCCTTTATTGGATCTTAAAGATTTTATTAAAGTTATTCAGTTTTTAAGTGAAGAAGGTAAAGCTGAGTTTGAAACTAGTTACGGTAAAATGTCGAGTACTTCATTAGGCACTATCATGCGTAAAGTAATAGAATTGCAACAACAAGGTGCAGATGAGTTTTTTGGCGAAACCTCATTCGATGTGGATGATTTGATGCGAATTGACAATCAAGGACGTGGCATGATATCTATTTTGAGGGTGATGGACTTAATGGACAGACCAAAACTTTTTTCAACCTTTATGTTGAGCTTATTAGCTGAACTTTATGCCTCTCTTCCTGAGGCGGGTGATGAAGATAGACCTAAACTTGTAATATTTATAGATGAAGCTCATTTGGTATTTCAAGAAGCATCAAAAGCTCTTTTAAATCAAATAGAGACCATTATTAAACTTATACGTTCGAAAGGTGTAGGGATTTATTTTTGTACTCAGAATCCTCAAGATGTACCTTCTGGTGTACTGTCACAGTTAGGTTTAAAGGTTCAGCATGCACTTAGAGCCTTTACAGCAAACGATAGAAAAACCATAAAGGAAGCCGCCGGGAACTACCCTGAAACAGATTTCTACAAAACAGAAGATGTGTTGACATCTATGGGAATAGGGGAGGCTTTGGTGACTTGTTTAAACGAAAAGGGTATTCCGACACCACTTGCCGTTACCTATATGTGCCCTCCTAGAAGTAGAATGGATGTGCTAACAGATTCGGAAATAGACGATTTGGTGGCAAAGTCTAAAATAGCAAAAAAATACAATGAGGTTGTAGACAGAGAAAGTGCTTACGAATTATTGAATAAAAAGCTGGAAGTAGCTGATCAAACTGAGCCTGAAGTGAAAGCTTCTACCAAAAAGGAGAAATCTACTTTAGAAACAATTCTTTCAAGTTCTGTGACAAGGCAAATTGGTAGAACAGCTGCTAATATTATAACTAGATCCCTTTTGGGAGCTTTGGGTGTAAGTAGTACTACTAGAAAAAAGAAAACTAGCTGGTTTTAATAAAAATATAAAATGGTAATCGGAATTGGTGGGCCGAGCAGGTCGGGGAAAAGTACTTTAGCCAATCTATTGGTGACCTATTTCAGACGAAATGGGAAAAAAGCTATAATATTTCACCAAGACGATTTTGTGTTTCCTGAAACCCAAATTCCGAAAATTAAAGATAAAACAGACTGGGAATCGCCGCTTTCGATAGATCACGATTTGTTGTTAGAAGTGATTAGCGATTTCAGAGGAAGATTTGATGTGGTGATTGTAGAAGGCTTTTTTGCTTTCTACGATCCACGCATCAATCAGGTTTTTGATAAAAGAATTTTTATTAAAATATCCAAACGCACTTTTATTATACGAAAAGCCATGGACTCTCGCTGGGGCTACATACCCACATGGTACATAGATCACATTTGGAAATCCTATCTAAAACTCGGTAAACCCTCTGCAATCAAAAGCGATTATCTAGTAGCCTCTGGTGAAGACGAATTTGACATGAAAAAGATTTTGGGGTATTTGGGTGGGTGAACGGGAGTATTATTTTGTCATTTTTTTTCTTTCGCATTAAAGTAGAAATTTTCTTAATTTAAGAATTGATATTTAAAATGGCTTGATATATATCAATTATCAAATTTTTTATGTAACAAAACCAAGTAACTAATTTCTTAGTTTAGGTTGCAGAATTAAATTTCTTTGTTTAGGTTTGAGTATCCATTTTTAAAATTCTCAACCTTAAACCAACAAAAAATACAATGCTTTGGAAATACACAGAACGTTTAAGTCAAATAAACTTCCTAATAAAACAAAAGGCTACTGGATGCCCGAAAGAGTTTGCAAAAAAACTCGGTATAACCGAAAGAGCATGGTACAAATGGCGAGATTCGCTGGTCAATGATTTAGGACTGCCTATTGAATACTGCCCCATTAATCGTACTTATTTTTATAAAGAAGAAGGGACTTTTGAAATGGGTTTCAGAAAATTATCCGATACCCAAAAGTCTAATATTTCTGGCGGAAATATTTTTTCAAACTTTTTTGCCCACTGCACTTTTAGTTCAGTGAGTCACTTTAGCTTTGCTTCACCTTACGATATTGTGAGGCGTTACTAAAATTTATTTTTACGATGAAAAGAATTGATACTCCTCAAAAACAAGAAATTGTTGGAGGTTATGATGTTATGATGTGTTCAGTGTTAGGGGTGCTTGTGGGGCCTTTATCTCATACCCTCACCACGGGTCAATGGTTTTGGGCAACTGAAATGTACGCTTATAACTGTGTATTGTAAGGTAAGAATTTTTCTATGAGACGTTTAATTAAACTTTTGATTTTAAGTCTTTTCTTTTTTCATACGTACTCAGCTATTTGTCAGGGTACGTATGATATTATTGAGGACTATCTAAGGGTAATTGGAGGAAAGGAAAATATTGATTCTATAAAATCATATCATCAAAGTTTGGTTTTATCATCCAATGGGCAAGAATTTTTAATTGAGAAATATTTTGAAAGACCTTTTAAATTTAAAGATATCATCCTAAATCATGAGCGTGATACTCTCGCTTACTATTCTTTCGATGGCCAAAGTTTAAAGTCCAATCGACAAGATTTTTTAAAATTAAGCTCCAGCCCTTATTTAAAAATTATTAAGGAGAAAAGGTTCGGACTTCTAAATCGTATTTTTTATTTCTCAAATTTTACTTCGCTTAAGGATCAAGAAGTAGATGGAATTTCGTGTAATGTACTTAAGAGCGAAAGCGATGGTGTTGATTTTCTTTTTTATTTTGACAAAGAAACAAAATTTCTTTTAAAAGAGGAAGATTGGTATGAAGGAAAACTTATTAATTTTCATGAATATCTCGATTATAAAAAATTTGGAAATATGGTTTATCCAACTGAAATTCGTAGTACCACTGTTCAATCAAAGTTGACTGAAAGAACATTAAGAATTGAGTTTAACAAAAATTATGAAGACTCTTTTTTTAGGGGAAAATAATTCTTCGAATATTTGGTTTTCCAAACAAATAACTATATGAAGAAATATCTTATTGTTGTAAATTTAAGTATTTTAACGATAACTACTTTCATTTTCTCAAAAGAGTTTATTACCAATGAAATTCTAGTAAATTTTTACTCCTCGCAATTGCCTTATGCTCAAATAGAAACAATTATCAGTAAACAGCAGAAGTACGAATGGGTGGGTTATCTATTCATTCCCATCATTTACTTACTCAAAATTTCGCTTATTTCACTCTGCCTTTATACAGGTATTTTACTATCTAACGTCAAAACCCTAAGTTTCTCAAAGATATTCTCAGCAGTTGTCTTAGCTGATATCCTATTTCTTATACCGGGCGTCATAAAAATCTTCTGGTTTTCTTTTCAGCCTGATTACACGCTCGAAGATTTGCAATACTTTATGCCAGGCTCTCTGCTTAATTTATTTAATCCAAAAGAAATAGAGCCTTGGTTGGTTTATCCACTCCAGTCCATCAATATTTGGGAGGTGGCCTTTTGGTTTGCTCTCGCTTATGAACTCAAAGAATATTTTCAGGAGGACTATACAAAATCCTTTTCTACTGTTATGGTGTCCTATGGTTCTGGATTTTTGATTTGGGTTGTTTTTGTAGTATTTCTTACCCTCAATTTTTCATGAAAGATATTTTAAAAATACTCATTCCATTAGTCATCATTGCGTGTTTATTGGTACTTGTTTTCAAGATACGGTCACAGCTCAAACAGAAAAAAGAAATTGCGACCACCACTGCAAGCCTCCCGCTGTTTGAATATACCACTGTGGCTGGCATAAAATCACGAAATAATCCTGATAGCCCAAAAACGAAACTAATATTCTTCTTTAATACTGAATGCGAACACTGCCAAGCCGAGGCTCAGCTGCTAGCGGAGAATTCTAAAAGTCTTGAGCTTGCAGAGGTTTACTTTCTGTCCAATGAAGACTTTTCTGTTATTCAAAACTTTTCAGACAAGTATTTTAAAAACGTACCGTCTTTTACGGTAGCTAAGGTAGATGTCGGCGTATCGGCCAAAGTTTTTGGCGTAAATACCTATCCTTTTGTTTTTATCTACTCAAAAGACAACCAACTACTTAAGACTTTTAAAGGCGAAGTAAAACTAGAAGCCCTCACAAAATATGTCAAACAATAACCTCAAGAAAATCCATACCTTACAGCACGACCAAACAGACTGCGGAGTAGCTTGTTTGAAGTCTATTCTGCGGTATTACGGGGGAGATGCTACCCTCGAAAAACTCAGAGACCTAAGTGGAACTTCCGTGCAAGGCACTAGTTTGTTAGGTTTACAACAGGCCGCTGAGGGCTATAATCTAGAGGCTGAGGCGTTTGAAGTTGAAGTTTTGGACGAATTCAAAACAGAGGCTACTTTTCCTTGTATTCTGCATGTTTTGATAGACGAAAAGCTGGAACATTATGTGGTTTGCTATAAAATCCCCACTTCAGACCAGGGATATTTGATAGGTGATCCTGCTAAAGGTATAGAGGAATGGACAGAAACTGAGCTATTGCAAAGATGGAAAACCAGAGCCATGCTGAATTTAAAGCCTAAGGAAGGTTTTGAAAAAATAGTCAAAACAACAAATAGAAAATGGAACTGGTTTAAAGATCTGATTCGTGAAGATATGCCCATTCTTGGCATATCGGGTCTTATGGGTATGGTTATAGCAGTTTTGAGTTTGAGTACTGCTTATTTTAGTCAAAAATTGATAGACGATTTTCTACCTAACAACAAGACCAGTAAGCTTCTCCTGGGTTTGGGACTTTTGTTTTTTATATTGTTGTCCAAAAGTGGCCTCGGTTATATTCGTACTTTGCTATTACTTCGCCAAAGCAAAGATTTTAATAGCAGGGTGGCCAATTCGTTTTATAAAAATCTCATGTATCTGCCAAAAGCTTTTTTTGATAATAGAAAAACGGGTGATTTGATTGCCAGAATGAACGACACACGGCGGATTCAAACTACGATAATACAACTAACAGGTGTCGTTTTTATAGATATTTTTGTGGTTGTTATTTCACTAGTTTTCGTATTTATGTATTCTTGGGTACTGGGCATGATTTGTCTTATGAGTTTGCCTTTGTTTGGCTTGTTGGTCTATTTATACAACAAACCTATTGCCGAAAAACAAAAAGAAGTAATGGCTAATTATGCTCGAAACGAAAGCAATTACATAGATACAATCAATGGCATTGGCGTCATAAAAGCTTACAACAAAGAAGGTTTTTTCTCTCATATTACGCAATTCACGTATGGGCTGTTTCAAGATAGTATATTGAACTTGGGTAAATTAGGTAACAAATACAACACTTTTGGAGACGTGCTTAACACTTTATTATTGGTTAGCTTAATGGGTTTGGCGTCATGGATGGTTATTGAAAAAAAGTTGAAACTTGGTGAAATGATGGCCGTAATAACCATTGCAATCGGAATAATTGCTTCAGTGGCCAGATTGGCAAATATAAATATCCAGATACAAGAAGCCAAGGTCGCATTTAATAGAATGTTTGAGTTTACCGATTTACAGCCTGAAAAATTGATAGAGCCTGCTGATTATAAGAAGATGAGTGAGTTTGAAATTGGGGGGGGGTAAATGTTTGATTATCAGTGATTTAAATTTCAGATTTGCTGGTAGGAGCGAATTGCTAAGGAATGTCAACCTTATGATGGAAAAGGGTAAAGTAACCGCACTTTTGGGTGAGATAGGTAGCGGAAAAAGTATATTACTGAGTATTCTACAGCGTTTTTATAGTATTGAAAAAGGTGAGGTTTTACTTGATGGATGTAGTATTTATGACATTCCTTTATCTGGCTGGCGTGGTAGATTGGGCGTGGTAGAGCAAGACATCAAAATATTCAATGGTTTTCTACTTGAAAACATTGTCCTCGGCAACTTGGCTGAGGAAGCCAATAAAGCCATTACTTTTTGTAAAGAATATGGTTTTGATACTTATTTCTCTAAAATGCCGCAGGGTTACATGACCATAGTCGGGGAGGAAGGCATTAATCTTTCAGGTGGACAAAAGCAACTGATAGCATTGGCTCGGGCACTATATAAAAATCCAGAAATTCTGCTTTTAGACGAACCTACCGCTGCAATGGACAAAAAAACTGAAAGCTTTGTAATGAATTTATTAATGAAAATAAAAGCTGAGAAAATGATACTTTTGGTTAGCCATAGAGATTCGATTGAGGTATTTGCAGATAGAATTTTTGTGTTAGAAAAAGGTAATACTCTTGAAAGGCATTTGGTTTGATTTTTCAATTTTGTATAAGTTAATAATCAAAACTGATTATCTGGTAGCCTCTGGTGAAGACGAATTCAACATGAAAAAGATTTTGGGGTATTTGGGTGGGTGATTATAATCCTCCAAAGAAAAATAGAATCCTCTGTACCCAAAATAAAACTTTTGTAGCGTATTTTGATGCTGCTTTGCTTGGGTCTTTGGCTGCTATACTGTTATTAATGATGTTTAAATCCATCCAATTGATGTTTTCAGGATCTAATTGAACGTATTTTATTCGTTTCTTAAACTTAAATTTTTTAGTTCTTTCCGTTCCTGACCAATCGAGCGTCGTGAATTTATTATCATCAAATACGACTTTTATTTGTGTAGGAAAGGTCATTTCGCCTAAGCGATTTACCACAAAACTACCAACGGGGGCTTGCTTACGAGGAGCGTTTGCCAATTCTTCAACAGCGTAATCGCAATCTGGAGATTCAAACAATACTTGTTTAAAAAACCAATTTATGTCTTTGTATTTCGTATATTTTGAAGCTATCTCGTTTGCTACATTAACAAAGTCCTGAGGTTGAGGATGTTTGAATTTCCACCTTGCAAAATAAGTTTGCATGATTTTATCCATGTTGTTTTGACCAACTAACCCTTCCAAGGTCTTTAGCCATGTGGCGGTTTTTTGATATGTTAAAACTCCATAAGTTCCGCCAGGATAGCTCCATGCATTTCGTCTGATTTCTGACACTTTCGGATTGTCCATACTTACATAACCTTGTCTTGAAGAAGCCATGTCATGCAGTTTGAAACCAAAAATATTCGCTTGAATTCCATCATAATATTTCTGCATGATTTTACCTTCGAAATATTGCGTAAAGCCTTCGTCCATCCAAGAGTTTTCAAACTCGTTGCTGGCTACCATGCCCTGAAAATACTGATGAACAAACTCATGAATAGTTACAACTTCCTGAAATTTCCCCCATCGGCCTACTCCCCAATAACTTCCACAAGTGATAAGCGTTGGGTATTCCATGCCACCTGAGCCTGAACCCGATAAAGTTGGATCAATCAATGAAAGCGTGCTATGCGGGTACTTGCCAACATTTTTCTCCATGTAATCTATAGCAAATTTAGCTGACTCAAAATACCGATCGGCTTTGTCAAAATGCTCAGGCTGCATATAAGCCATTATTTTTATGCCCTTATATTCTTCTTCTAGATATTTATAATGTGGTGAGGCTGTCCAAGCAAAGTCATGAACGTCAGTGGCAGAAAATTGATATGTTTTGGTTTGGTTTTTATTGTTTATTTCGGATTTTTTCTCACCGGAGCCAGCCACAATAAAGTCTTTCGGCACGGTAATGTTGACATTGTAAACACCAAAATCAGAGAAAAACTCTGTGTGGGCATGAAACTGGTGACAATTCCATTTTCCATTTTCTTCTAAAACTCCAATTTTGGGAAACCACTGACCAACAAAAAAATAATCATCTGCTGCCCAACCAGTCCTTGCAAATATTTTAGGCAATTTGGACTTGAAACTCATGTCTAAAACTATGGTTTCTCCAGGTTTTACAGCCTTATTTAATTTAACTTTAAATACAGTTTTGTCGTATCGGTTCCAATCGTCTGGTTGAAAAAACTCAATTTTAGAGTATAGATTTTCTCCGTTTCTGATTTTGAAAGTACTCAAATATATATTTCCAAAATTGGTAATTTTACTAGTATCCATTCTATCAGCTCTTAGCTGACCGCCAGATTCTTTGAAGAATGTAGAATTTTCATCCTTAAAGGCATTGAGATACATGTGAAACTGTAATTCACTGACAGAAGTAGATGTGCTATTGGTCCATGTTATTGTTTGAGAGCCTAACAGTGTTTTTGTTTTCGGGTCAAGACTGACTTTTATGTCATAATTAGCAATCCTGTTCCTTTTTATGTTATTGGCAAAAGAGTTGGTTATAATAAGGAAAAAGAGTAAAAATTTAAATTTCATTCAAACGAAGTATTGTTATATTTTAGGAATATTTTTTTAAATGATATAAGGTTAATCTTTATTAAAATCTTTAATTATGTTTTTTGTAACACTAACAAGAACCAAATGGAATTTATATTTAATGTAACTTAATGCTTAGGGCAATCACAATACCTTTTTCCTTGGATTAATTTTTTTAATCTATGTTTTTTTACCTTATATCTACCTTGCTTGTTTTTTCGTGGCTTATCCACTTTTTGCATATTTTGCTTTACTAAATTCTCGTTTGCAAAGTTTTCAAAAGGAACTAATAAAATAAGGAACAAAATTATTTTTAAATACATAAGTCTAATTGCTTTTCTATTTCAACGTAGAATCCTAGTTTATAGTTTATCCAAAGATACTAAAGTATATGCTGAAGGTTTGCCTTTAAAGTGAATTTTAGTATTTTCCCAAACATAATTAAATAAATCAGAATTTCTATAATTTTCAAGATCTTCTTCGGAATTCCAATGAGAATGTGTCATTATCACAGATGGATTTTCTTTTTCTTGTAAAAACTCAACCATTTTACAGCCTGGAAAATTTCTGATTTTCTGCTTGTTTGGTTCCAAGAAATCAAAAAAAGTTTTAAGCTCTTCTTCTTTAAAAGTCATTTTTACTATTCTTACAATCATATCAAAAAAGGCTTAGTTGTTCTTGGATTTCAATAATTTGTGGTTTGTTTACCCCTTCAGAATTATGGTTTTTGCCTGATATTATGTTCCCTATGGTATAAGCTTTCATTAGTTTTTCATCAAAAGGTTTTTGTAAAATTTCGTTTTGAATTTCATTGTTCATCCAAGCATTTTCATGCTCTGGCGAAAGGATTACTGGCATTCGTTTTTTAGTATTATGAATTTTTTCCATTAGTGGATTTGCCTCAGTTGTTAATATGGAAAAGGTGTTTCGAAGTAACCCTTTTTCATCAACCCAAGTGTCATAAATTCCTGCCAAAGAAAATATCGGGCTTTCAGGCAAATATATAAAGTAAGGGATTTTCTTGCTGCCTATAGTTTGCCATTCATAAAAACCTGTGGAAGGAACTATGCAACGTTTTGTATTTTTAAAAGATGCTTTCTCATTAATAGTTTCTATTCTAGCGTTTAATGTTTTGGTTTTAATTTCATTGGCGTCTTGAGGTGATTTTACCCAGTTTGGTATTAATCCCCAATTCATAGTTTCTATTTCCTGATAAAATGAGCTAACAATAGGCCAAACCAAAAACTCAAATGCATTCGCATGAAAAATTGGATTAAAAGTTGCAGATTCTTTTAGTTTTTTATTGTATTTCTTCTCTAGACTTTGTTTGTCAGTATTTATAGAGTTATGAAAACACATTTTTAACTTTTTTTAAGACCTAAAAATAAGTGATGTGCAAAAAAGATGCAACCTTCGTGAAAAATATTTGTCTATAGAACATTAATAATTAAAATAATAAGATGAAAAAAATAGTATTCTTGAGCTTTGCCTCATTTATGTTTTTTGGAGCTATAGCTCAGAAAGAAGTTAGAAAAGAGATAATAACTGAGGTTATTGATTCTGATAAACCCGGAAAAAAGATGGTGAGAATCGAAAAAAACATCAACGGGAAAGTCGAAGTGACCGAAAAAGAGATTGATGTGAAAGATGGTGATACCAATGTGATGATTTTGGATGAACAATTAGACACTGTAATTGTGGATCAAAAGGGTGGGAAAAGAGCTAAAGTGATTATTAAAAGTGGTGATGATGAGGATTTTGAATGGTACGAAGAAGGCAATGATATGGATAGTGGAGATAGGCATGTGAGAATAAGAAAGTCATTTCCAAACAATAGGGTGCAAGAGTTTAATTTTGAAATGGATAGGTTATCTGACCATTTGGCAGAGATTCCCTATCGAATGAGAACGGTGAAGCCGTATTTTTTTGATGACAAAGTTAAAAATGCATTTGAACCTTCTACTGTCCGAGGACTTGATGTATTCACAAATAAGCCTGAAACCAATGTGCTGAATATTAGATTTTTTGCACCTAAAGCTGGTGATGTAAATATTACAGTTTTAGATTTACAAGGAAATGTAAAAGCCAAAGAAGAAGCAAAAAACTTTGAAGGAGAATATGTAGGTCAAGTAAAATTAAATAAAAACCTTAAAGGAACATTTTTTGTGATTGTTTCACAAGGAGAAGATGGAGTAACACGTAAAGTGAAGATTGACTGATTTATTGTTATATACTAGAAACCTCATTTGTGTAAGCATTTGAGGTTTTTTTTTTGGAATAGATTTTATTTATTGAATATTTTATCTATATAATAATTATTAATTATTTTGAATTTACTGGAAATTTAATAATTATTATTTTGATAATACTTACTGTATGATTTGTAATTATAATTAGTTTTATAATTATAATATTTTCAATAATATTTGAAATTTTTGTAAATTTTAAAACCCAATCGTTTGATTGGGTTTTAAAATGTTATTTTCCGAACAATCTCGAGAAAAATCCTTTTGCTTTTTGAGCTACTTGTTGCACAGCTTCTTCAGCTTCACCAGCCAATTCGCTTGCTTTTTCTTTTGCCTTGTTCAAAGCTTCTTCAGCGTCTTCTTTCAAATCGTCCAATTTCTCAGAGGCTTCGTTTTTGAAATCAGCAATACTTTCAGAGTTTACCATTTCAGTTACTTTAGATTTAGCTGAATTAAAAGCTTCAGTTGCCTCACCTGCCAAGTTTCCTGCCATTGCTTTCACGTCTGCAATTTTCTCTGCTGCTTCAGCTTTCAACTTGTCTGCATCAATCATATCTGAAACTTTATCTTTAGCAGCATTAAATGCCTCAGCTGCTTCTCCAGCAAGTTCAGTTGCTTTGGCTTTGGCATCAGCCAATGTCTCAGCTGTACCTTCAGTAAGATTTGATATCATTTCAGCTGCATCTTCTTTCACATCTGCTAGTTTCTCAGTAGCTGCATCTTTAGCTTTTGAAGCCATATCAGCTGCTTGATCCATCATATCTTTCTTATTCTCTTCCATAATTATAAAAGTTTATTGTTTGTTTATTGCAAAATTAAATAAAATCAAATTAAATATTTCAATCTAATGACCTCTTTTTCAGATAAAAAACGCCAGTTACCTCTTGGTAGGTCTTTTTTAGTTAAACCTGCATAGGTCGTTCTGTCAAGTTTAGTAACTTCATATCCAAGAGATTCAAAAATCCTTCTTACTATTCGGTTTTTACCGCTATGGATTTCAATACCAACTACTTGTTTATCAGGAGTTATAATTGATAAATCATCAGCTTTTATAATACCATCTTCAAGTTCTATTCCTTCTAGGATTTTGTCAAAATCTTCCTGTACGATCGGCTTGTCGATTTCTACCTGATATACTTTTCTCATATTATTAGATGGATGAGAAAGTTTGTCTGCAAGTTCTCCATCATTGGTAACTAATAATAGTCCTGTCGTAGCTCTATCTAATCTTCCAACGGGATAAATACGCTCAGTGCAAGCATTTTTCAATAAATCCATCACAGTTTTTCTGCCTTCCGGATCATCTGTAGTTGTTAAAAAATCTTTTGGTTTATTTAGAAGTAGATATACTAATTTTTCGCGGTTCAATATCTTTCTTCCGTATTTTACCACATCCGTTGGCTTTACTTGATAACCCATTTCGGTTATCTCTTTGCCATTTACGGTAATTTGGCCACTGGCTATAAACTCGTCAGCCTCTCTTCTTGAGCAAAGTCCGGCATTTGCCAGATACCTGTTAAGTCTAATGGTATAAGCATGTGTAGAAACACTTTCTACTTTTTGTTTTACTTTAGGAGGTAGTTTGCTTTTTAAAGCATCCTCGTCATAATTAGGTCTGATGGCAGCTTTTGAATTTTTTGTTCTACCGTAATTAGATTTAGTGATTTCTGGTTTTACAGGTTTGCTAAATTCACGTCTCTCATCTGAGCGTGGTTTGTCAAAACTTCTTTTTTCGAAAGGTCCTTTTTTGTCATATCCACCTTCCTTTGATTTGAAAGGATTTGATCCTTTGTATCCTTCTGAGGATCTACCAAAATCTTTTTTAGGAAAACTCTCATTTCTGTTGTCGGCTCTTTCGTCTTTTCTCGGAAATCTATCGTTTCTAAAGTCAGAATCTTTTTTTGCAAACCTTCCCGCATTGGCTTCAGGTCTACTATTTCCACCAGAATTATACTCTCTTTTTGGAAATCTCTCCGAACTCCTTTCCAAACCTAAGGCTTTGAAGTCTTTTTTTACAAATCGGTTATCGGAGCTACCATCAGCTCTAGAATTTGTACTTGGGTTAAAATCTTTTTTAGGAAATCTATTATTTCCTTGACTTTCAGATCTTGAATAATTGCCTGGCTTTGAAACTCTAGAAGGGAATTTGCTTGAAGATGCCCCGCCTTCTTGCTTTTTATAACCGTCTTTACTAGCAAAAGGCTTGCTGAATGTCCTTTTATCAGGGTTAAATCCGCCTTCTTTTCTTTTGAAATCAGGCTTGTTTGTCGAGTTTCTGCTCGAATTGTTCTCGCTACCGCGAGTTTCTGTTGTTCTTTTTCTCATTTTATGCAATATCACTACTGTAAATTTGCACAAATGTAATCTAAACCTCTGATATAGTATTGTTTAGAAAGGTTTAATTATATTATATCTTGAATTTGGACATTTTGCCGTTTGTCAATCCAGACACCCAGTCTTAAATCAAACGCCTTGCTTTGTCCGAATTTTATTTGCAGATATCTGTTGCTTTGTAGATTTGTTAAGTTATTTTTAGAAATTAAATCAAATAAACACTTAAAAAAATGTATTCAGTTATTGCCATTACTTTATTGATAGTTATTACGATAACTATGGTTGTGAAAGTTGTACCACAACAAAAAGCCTACATAGTGGAGCGATTAGGAAAGTTTAACGGCGTGCTTCAGCCTGGAATAAACTTTGTGGCTCCTTTTGTAGATAGAATAGCCTACAAACATGGACTGAAAGAACAAGCGTATGACATACACGAGCAAATATGTATTACGCGTGACAATGTGCAGGTGCGTGTAGATGGTGTAATATTTCTTCAGGTAGTTGATCCTCAAAAGGCATCTTACGGTATCAATGATTACGTATTTGCTGTGACTCAATTGGCCCAAACTACTATGCGTAGCGAAATTGGTAAAATAGATCTTGATAAGACATTTGTAGAAAGAATGGTTATCAATTTGGCTGTGGTGGCAGCTATTGACGAAGCTGCCATTGGCTGGGGTGTAAAGGTTTTGAGATACGAAATTAAGAACATTACACCTCCAACAACAGTATTGCAAGCAATGGAGAAACAAATGCAGGCGGAGAGAGAGAAACGTTCGGTGATTTTGGAATCTGAAGGTAAAAAACAATTTGCCATCAACGTGGCCCAAGGTGAAAGAGAGCGTGTAGTTTTGGAGTCAGAGGCTCAGAAATTGCAACAAATAAATAAAGCTGAAGGTGAAGCTAACGCCATAAGAGCGGTAGCCGAGGCAACTGCTGATTCTATTAGACTAGTTGCAGATTCTATCCAGTCAAAAGGTGGAATGCAAGCGGTTCAACTTAAAGTGGCTGAGAACTATATTGAGCAATTTGGCAAAATGGCCAAGGCTTCAAATACCATGATTTTGCCTTCAAACCTTGCGGATGTTTCGGGTATTATTGCCACAGCTATGAGTGTAATCAAACAAGAAAATGCTAAATAATATGGAACCAATGACTATGTGGGTAGTCTTAGGCGTAGGACTGCTAATTTTAGAGATTTTTACGACATCTTTTTATTCAATATTTTTTGGAATTGGAGCGTTAGTTACTGCCTTTTTGGTTTATTTAGGCGTGGCTGAGGATTTAACATCTCAAATTGTAATCTTTGCTTTAAGCTCAATGGTAAGTCTTCTGTTTTTCAGAAAACGCATACTAGAATTATTTACAAAAAACAGTAAAGAATTTAAGGAAATAGTAGATGAATTTGCAAAGGTCTCAGTTGAAATTCCGGCCGAAGGCGAGGGGAAAGTATTCTACAGAGGCTCTGATTGGATAGCTTATCAAAAAGAAGGTAAATCCATAGCCTTGCATTCTAAAGTGTTGATAAAGAAGATAGACGGAATTAAATTGATTGTGGAGGCTGTGTAAAAATATTTATTTTTCAGAATGGTTATTATGATTAAAAAAGTCATAATGACCATTTTTTATTTTAAAGAATATGCAAAAAAAGACACTCTTGAATTATCAGTCAAGAAAGGTATTACTATCGTTCGTATTTCTTGCGGTTTTGGTATTGGTTTATGGTTTTATTGTAAATTTTCCAAGAATAAAGTCAGCGGTTTTAGGAGAAAAGATTGTTCCTAAAGTAAACAATATATCTTTTAATGGGTATCCCCCAAAACTTATCCCCCATGTTGGTTTTAGAGGGCAATGGGTTGAAAAAGAGAATTATGTGCTTTTTTATGATAATTCTATTATGCAAGCCAGATTAACTATACATCAACTGGATGGGAAATTTACAAGAGGAAATGCCAACAGATATGGTATAAGGTTTTCAGAACCTGAGCTTATTGGTAGCGGAACAGCAGGCTATTCAGATTTTTCAGGGTCAGGTTATGATAGAGGACACTTGGTGCCAGCAGGAGATTTTATTTGTTGTCAGGATTCTCTTGCGGAAACCTTCAGTATGAGCAATATAGCACCTTTTGACTCTGTATTAAATAGGCATGCTTGGGCAGATTTAGAGATAAAAGTAAGATCAACAGCGAGAAGGTTTGGCAAAGTTTACGTATTCACTGGACCAATTTTTAGAAATAATCTAAGGTCTATTGGGGGGCAAAATGATGTGGCAGTACCAACAGATTTTTTTAAGTTGTTGGTTTTATTTAATAAAAATACCTATAAACCGCAGAGTTATATTGCATTTAGTTTACCGAATATTCCTATTTATAATTTCGATTTAGAAAAAAGTAGAATCAGTCTCCAAGAATTAGAGAAATATACAAACATTGATTTTTTTCCTGATCTGAGTGAAACTGAAGTGGATGCCTTAAAGATTTTGAACTTTAAATGATTTAAATTCTTAAAGACTGTAGCATTTAATCGAATCTTAGGTACTTAATCAATAAACCTTTTCAAAATTCCATCATAACTATCTATTCTTCTGTCTCTTAGGTAAGGCCAAGTCGTTCTGTAGTATTCTGTTTTTTCTAAATCAAGTGTTTCTACATGGGTTTCTTCTTGGTCGTGAGAGGCTAAATACAATAGTCTGCCATGAGGGTTAGCAACGAAAGACCCTCCCCAGAATTTTTGGTTGGCTTCTATTCCTATTCTATTTACAGAAACAACATAAAGTCCGTTTGCTACTGCATGGGAGCGTTGTATAGTTTGCCAAGCATCATATTGCTCTTGGTTGATGACAGGGTCTTTTTCGTCCATGTCCCAGCCAATAGCGGTAGGGTAGAATAAAATGTCAGCACCCATCAAAGATGTAATTCTGGCAGCTTCAGGATACCACTGGTCCCAGCATATTAGTACACCGATCTTACCAAATTTAGTTTCCCAAACTTTATAACCTAGATCTCCTGGCGTAAAATAAAATTTTTCGTAATAGCCTGGATCATCAGGAATGTGCATTTTACGGTATTTCCCGAGGTAAGTTCCGTCTGCGTCGATTATAGCCGCAGTGTTATGATAAAGTCCTTGAGCACGTTTTTCGAAAAGCGAAACTACTAAAACCACACCTAATTCTTTGGCTACAGTTTGCATAGTTTCTGTGGTTGGTCCAGGGATAGCTTCTCCTAATTTGAAGTTTTCGTGGTCTTCTACATCACAAAAATAAAGCGAAGAAAACAACTCCTGTAAACAGATGATTTGAGCACCTTTAGCTGCCGCTTCTCTGATTTTTATGATGGTTTTAGATATATTATCTTGCACATTATCAGTGCATGACATTTGAATAAGTCCTATGTTTACGTTTTTCATTTTTTAATAAATTACCAAACTGTTTCTACTATATTTTGGTATAAATTGAATTTTTCGTCTTTTGTAATTATTTTGAGGTTATCAACCGCTGCAGTTGAAATTATTAATCTGTCAAATGGGTCTTTATGGTCGGAAAATTGCGGAAGCTTAATTAGATAATCTAAATACTTGCTTTCTAATTGAAGTACATTTATTCCTAAGATAATAAGAGTATTTTCAATTTTTTCGATGGATAAATTGAAATTCAATTTCCCAATATTTGATTTAATAGCAATTTCGAATAAAGAGGTTTTGGAAATTGAACAAGGAGTGTTTCGATTTTCGATTAAATTATAAGCAACTTCTGATAAACGAAGAGGGTCATTGAAAAACCAAATCAAAGCATGTGTGTCTATTAAATATGTCATGTCCAAAACTCCTCAAGTTCAGTCAAAGGCTCGTCAAAATCGTCCGAAACTTCAAATTGACCTCTAAAAATACCCATTTTTCTTTTTCCAGAATTTTCGTTAACCTCTTCTTCTTCAAAAATAACTTTAACTTGAGCTTTTTTAATATTTTTAGGCAATTCATTTAAAATGATTTGACCATTTTCATAAATACCATTTATTGTAGTTGTCATAAATCAAATTTTAATAGAACAAATCTAATGAATTATAGACAAAATTAATATTTTTAGATTAAAATTTCACGCCAAATCTTTCCCCCAATTCTTCTAGACTTTCTACCACTTTATCTATCAAAGGAAGTCCAGAAACTAACCTTTCAGTTCTGAAATTTCGCTCTTGGTCGCCTGGTATTTGCACAGGATTGCCCTCAATATGTTTAGCAGAGCGAAATCTTTCTATCCATTTGTCCATATCTTTTTTAAATTCTTCCTTGGGTCTAAAACCGTCTATCCGCATTGCTCCTAAAAAATGTCCCGTGCCTTTTCCAACTTGTTCGGCAGCTACTCCATGAAAACCAGCCGTAGCAAAAGGAGGAACCCATGGGCCGAAATTTGCACCAGAAAGTACGCCTGAAAAAATATCTACAACAGCCGCCAATCCATACCCTTTATGGCTTCCGTGCTCTCTATCGCCTCCCAATGGCAAAAGTCCGCCACCTTCTTTTACTGCATTCGCATTGTCTGTTACGTCTCCGTTTTCGTCTTGGACCCAACCCAAAGGGGCGTTTAAGCCTTTTCTTTGTAGAATCTCCATTTTGCCATAAGCAACCGCAGTTGTGGCAAAATCTGCAAGAAAAGCTGGCTGGTTTCTTGCTGGGATAGCCACGGCGATAGGATTTGTACCTAAAAGCTTTTCTTTCGAGAATGTCGGGACAACTAAAGGTGCAGAATTTGTCATTGCCCAACCTATCATGTCATGCTCTATGGCATGTGAGGCATGGTAACCTGCAATACCAAAATGATTTGAGTTTTGTACTGATATCCAGCCACTTCCAGCTTTTTTGGCTTTTTTTATGGCGAGTTTCATTGCAAAAGGTGCAACAACCAAACCCAATCCACGGTCTCCGTCAACTGTTGCGGTGCTGGGTGTTTCATGCACTATTTTTATGTTTGGATTTGGGTTTAATCTGCCATGATCAAAAAGTCTAACATAACCTGCTAAACGAGCCACGCCATGTGAGTCTACACCATTTAAATCGGCATTTATGAGCACGTCTGCGGCTAATTTGGCATCTTTTGGAGAGCAACCTATGCTTTTAAATATTTTTTCTGTAAATTTTCTTACTCTTTCTGAAGAATACATCGCTATTGATTTTCGAGATGCGAAATTATTAAATTTAAAATAGGAATTTGAATTTGGAAAAAAAGAAATCACAAAAAATGAAGTTTTTCGGTCAAAATATCGTTATTTGAAGTAAATAATCACAAGTATGAAAAAATTAAAAACTACACTTTTATTAATAGGTTTGTTTTCAACGGTTTTTGCTCAAAATATTAAAAAAGTTGATGCGAAAATTGAAAAAGTTACCGTTTTTCTTCAGCAAGCCCAAATAGAAAACTCAGTAAATACCACCATTCCTGCAGGATCTTCTAAAATAATTGTAGAAGAAATTGCAAATTCTATTGACATAAATAGTATTCAAGTTGAGGGGAAAGGAGATTTTACACTTTTGGGTGTGAAATACAGCCCAAATCACCTAAATAATAAATTGTACGCTTACCAGGATTCAATACAGCGACTACAGGCTGATATTGAAAACTTAGAAATGCTCCTCAAAGTGGCAGAGAATGAAGAAAAAATGATTATGGCCAATGCCAATGTTAAAAGTGAAAAAGATGGACTTTTACCTGAGGATTTGAAAGAAATGATTGATTTTTTTAGGTTAAAACTTACTGAAGTAGGAGCGAGGCGATTACAGATATTGAGGCAAATTCAACCTCTGAAAGACAAAAAAACAAGGCTAGAGAAACAGTTGGCAGAAATTAGAAATATAAGTTTACCATTGGGGGAGATAGAACTTACTATTTCCGCATTAAAACCAACTGCCGCAAATTTGAAAATAACTTACGTCGCTTATAATGCAGGTTGGTCTCCAAATTATGATTTAAGAGTTAAAGATTTAAAAAGTCCAGTAAGCATTGCCTATAAAGCTAATGTTTTTCAAAATACTGGAGTAGATTGGAACAATGTAAAACTGTCTTTATCTACTTCAAATCCTTCTGTTTCTGGTCAAAAATCAGAATTATATCCGCAATATCTAAGTTTTTATGTGCCTCCCGTACCTTACGAACGTAATGTGAAAATGGCAAAAATGGATGATGTTATGTCAATGGCTGCTCCAATGGCCGAAATGACTAGCTCTGCAAATATGGTTTCAGTTGTTCAAACTTCGCTTTCTGTAAATTTCGACATAAGTGCTACCTATACAATCCCTACGGGCAGACAACCTGAGATAGTGGAGATACAAAACCTACAAGTGGAGGCTGATTATAAAAGTGTAATTGCTCCCAAACTTGATTTAAATGCTTTTTTGGTAGCTGAACTTAAAGATTGGGAAAAATTGCACTTACTATCTGGAGAAGCCAATGTGTATTTTGAAAATAAATTCATTGGGAAAACCTATATCAATGAGCAGAGTGTAGATAATAAACTTAAATTGAGTATAGGAAAAGATCTTAGAATAATAGGCAAAAGAGAGGAATTGGCGGACTTTAAAGCAAGAAAAACCTTTGGTTCTAATATTAAAGAAAGTTTTGGATATCAACTTTCTGTGAGAAATACCAAATCAGAAAGTGTAAAAATAGTTTTAGAAGACCAAATTCCTGTTTCTCAAGATTCTGATATTGAGGTTTCTATAGATGATATTCAAGGAGGTTTGATTGAACAAAATACTGGAAAAGTTACATGGGAGTTTGATTTGGCACCTGCTCAAAACAAAGAAGTATTAATGAAATATACTGTTAAATATCCAAAAGATAAAAGGATAAATAATTTGTAAAATGGAAGATAGATTAGGTAGACTTATTAACAAATTCTTCGGTTATTTTATCCGAGGTTTGTTATTTGTGGCTCCGTTGGGATTTACTATTTTGATTCTGTATAGTGCATTTGATTTTGTAGATGGATTGGTGAGAATTAATTTCACTTGGGATCAGCCCAACCAAAAAATATTTATCCCTGGTTTAGGCTTTTTGATAGTTCTTTTTGGTACGGCACTTATAGGTTTTGTTTTTACGAGACTTTTACCACAAACCATTCAAAATTGGCTTGAAAATGGCATAAAACATTTGCCAATAGTTAAGATTTTTTATACTGCTTTTAAAGACTTGATTTCGGCTTTTGTTGGAGATAAAAAGAAATTTACAACTGGGGTTTTAGTGACTATAAATAAGGAATCAAATATTAAAAAGTTAGGCTTTTTGACGCAGGAAGAGTTAAATGTTTTTAATTTGCCAGACATGGTTTCAGTATATTGCCCACACAGTTATGCTTTTTCTGGTGAAATGTTTATTGTGCCTAAAGAACAAGTTCAAATTTTAAATATTTCGAGTGCAGAAGTGATGAAAATCATCGTTTCTGGAGGCGTTTCTATATCAGATACACAGCAATGAAAACAATTATTACATTTTTCTTTTTAGCATTAACATTTTCTGTTTTTGCCCAGGAACCACATCAAAAACAAGCTTTAGAAATTGAAGAATTGTTAGAAAAAAATAACCCTGAGCAATTTAGAAGTATCCGCAGGAAATCTAATTATTTGGTTTTGAATAATTATCGGAGTGGCAAAAGGAGAAGATATTATGAAGGGCAATTGTTGGCTTTCAAGACCAAAGAAGGGCAGTTTTTTCAAGAAGAAATAAACGAAATTGGAGATAGTACCATAACGGTTTTATTTTACAATACCATTGAAAGAAAGCTTGAAACGCATATTATTCCTATTAAAAACATTTCGAAAGTTTACCGAAGGGAAGTTTATAAGGGCATTCGCTGGGGATTGGGGGTAGGGAGTTTAGCCGCATTGCTACCTCTTGGGTATGATTGGATATATTTTAATAAATTACCTTGGCAGAATACACAAGCACTCATAATGATTCCTGCTATCCAAGCAGGCGTAATTTTGTTAAATAACCGTTCCAAGTTTTTTAATGGCATTAAATTGAATGATAATAAGCAATTAAAGATTTTTAAGAGTTTATAAATTTTAACAATCAATAGAATTTACTGCAATAGCCAATCCCCCTTTTGATGTTTCCTTGTATTTTGTATTCATGTCTTTGGCTGTTTGCCACATAGTAGCTATTACTTTGTCCAAAGGAACTTTAGTGTCTTTTGGATCAGTGCCTAAAGCAATCTCAGCGGCTGTTATGGCCTTTATGGCTCCCATTGAATTTCTCTCGATACAAGGAATTTGAACTAGGCCATTTATTGGGTCACAAGTTAAGCCTAAATGATGCTCCATCGCTATTTCGGCAGCTACCAAAACCTGCTCAGGGCTTCCTCCTAATAATTCACAAAGTGCCGCTGCCGCCATTGCTGAAGATACACCTATTTCAGCCTGACAACCGCCCATGGCAGCCGAAATTGTTGAACCTTTTTTAAATATACTCCCAATTTCACCCGCAACCATCAAAAATTTTTTAATCTCGGGAAATCCTGCATTGTGATTTTCGATCATTAAATAATACATTAGAACTGCAGGAATAACTCCAGAACTGCCATTGGTGGGAGCGGTTACCACTTTTCCTAGTGAGGCATTTACCTCATTTACACCAATAGCAAAACAACTTACCCACTTGAGAATCTGCCTGAATTGGACTTTGGTTTTTCTTAATTTCTTAAGCCATTCAAGTGTATTTTTGCAATTCTGCGGACCATTTAAACTTAAATAAAAATCATTTGCTCTTCTTTTAACATTCAAACCACCTGGCAATACACCGCTCGTCATGCATCCATTGAATAAGCATTGAGCCATTGTGTCCCAAATTTTTTCTAATTGAATTTCTATAAATTCAGAAGAATGAAGTGAAAGTTCGTTTTGTAATACTATTTCCGAAATGGCGAGCTGCTTTTCTTTGCAATAGTTTAATAATTCAGCACCATTTTGAATAGGAAATGGAATGCTTTTAACCAGTATATTTTGGGCTTCTTCGTTTTCTTTGATTACAAATCCACCTCCGATGGAATAAAATACTTCATTAACTTCAACTCCATTAATTTTTGCAATAAATTTCATTCCGTTTGAATGAAAAGGGAGCGTTTTCTTCAAGAAAAGAATGTTTTTTTCAAGGCTAAAAGGAACATGATGCTTTTTGCCTATATAAATAGTTTTCGAATTTTTGATTTCTTCTAATATCTCAGGTATCCTATCAGGATTTATCTCTTCAGGTATTTCACCACTTAATCCTAAAGCCAAAGCTACATCTGTGGCATGTCCAATTCCTGTTAAGGATAAAGAGCCATATAACTCTATTATAATACTTGTTATAATACCTTCCGATTCTTCAATAAATCTGTTGGCAGCTTTCCAAGGGCCTAGTGTATGTGAACTTGAAGGGCCAATGCCAATCTTTAACATATCAAAAATTGATATTATTTCCATTTCGAAGATTTTAGATTTTTAGTTTGTTCCCATAAAATTGCATAGTTTTAACCAAATATTAAGCAATATCTTTAAAATGTTAATTTATCTTTGCGGTTCAGAAAACAAAAGGTATTTTAATGCATCGTATTTTAGTAAAAAAACAATCGGGTTTATTTAAAGAAAGAATCAGCCTAGCCTCCTCAAAAAGTGAAAGTAACAGAGCCTTGATAATTAATGCCTTAGCTGGGTTTTCGGGTTCTTTAGAAAATCTTTCTTCGGCCAGAGATACCCAAACGATGATAAGGCTTTTAAAGTCAGAAGACAAAATTGCCGATGTTTTAGATGCAGGAACAACCATGCGATTTCTGACGGCATATTTTGCTGTAACCAATCAAAATAAAACCATGACCGGCACAGCAAGAATGTGTGAAAGGCCGATTGGGATTTTGGTAGATGCATTAAAAACATTAGGTGCAGAGATTGAATATCAGGACAAAGATGGCTATCCGCCCTTAAATATCAAAGGATTTAAAAATCAATTGGTCAACGAGATTTTTATAAAGGGAGATGTTAGTAGTCAATATATTTCGGCTCTTTTGATGATAGCTCCTATGCTTGAAAATGGTTTAGTGATAAATTTGACAGGCGAAATAGGCTCAATACCTTACATTAAAATGACCATCAGACAAATGGAGGCATTTGGTGTAAATGTGGACGAAGATTGGGAAAATAAACGTCTCAGTGTCAAAAATCAGAAGTATAAGGCTGTAAACTATCAAATAGAATCTGACTGGTCGGGAGCATCTTATTGGTATTCGATTGTTGCAATGGCGGAAAATCCAAAAGTGGAAATCGAACTTTTAGGATTGAAAGAAAATTCTTTGCAAGGTGATAGTGTAATTGTGGATATCATGGATCAGTTGGGCGTGGAAAGTACTTTTACGAAAGAGGGAGTGTTACTAAAAAAGATACCAGCAAAAGAAAATTTAGAATGGGATTTTACAAATTGCCCTGATTTAGCTCAAACTGTAGCTGTAGTTTTAGTCGCAAAAAATATTCCAGGTGTATTTACGGGTGTAGAAAGCTTAAAAATCAAAGAAACGGATAGGATTAAAGCTCTTCAAAACGAATTGGCTAAAATAGGAGGGAGTTTGGTTGAAGTGGAGGCCAATACCCGTTATGAAGTAAATGTAACAGGAGAATGGACTTCAACGCCAACTATTGACACTTACGACGATCACCGAATGGCTATGGCATTTGCTCCTTTGGCAATGCTGAAAGATGTAATAATTGAAGAACCGGGTGTAGTTGCAAAATCTTATCCGAGTTATTGGGAAGATTTAGCGAAAATAGTGGTTTTGGAGGAAATGAATTAATTGATAATGAATATGAAAAAGGCCTTGATAGTTCTGTTGTTTGTTTTTTCGAAAACTTTGTTTGCTCAAGAGGTAGAAAACATAAAGGACAGTGTAGTAGTTAAAGAACCTATTATTCTTAATCAAAAAGCCTATTCAATAACTATTCCTGATGGTTGGAAGATTCAGGACAATTGTACCAATGATTTATGTAGCCTGCTTTCTCCCAGAGATACGCTTGGTTCTTATGATAGATTTACCGAAAATATAAATTTTACTGTAAATAAACTGCCTAGCCCGAGCTATACTGTCGATAAATACGCTCAATATTCAATAACTTATTTACCATCAGTTGTGAAAAATTTTAAAGTTATTGAAAAAAAGAAACTGCGTTCGAATGCTTATTTATTGACCTATAAAGGTGAGAAGAGTGGCTTTGCACAAACTTGGAGACAGTTTTATTATACAAAAAACGCCAAAGTGTACATTGTGACTTTTGCTTGTGAAACTGATAAGTACGAATATTATCTTCCTATTATTGATCCCTATTTGAGTAGTTTTAAGTTGAAGTGACCTACTTTTTGAATTTCCCCTTTATTTGACGGTTATCAAAAAGAGTGATGATTTCCAATTCATCTATTTCGAAGTTTACTCAATAATATAACGAGGTTTGTTTAGTAACTATACATTTAAATAGTCCTTTGAATTCTTTTGATTGTGGACAACTATATGGTAATTCTGAAATTTGATTTATTTTGCCAAATAGTTTTTTTAAGAAATCTTCTTTTACTTTGCGACTTCAAATTTCTTCTAAATAAGCTAGTAAATCAAGAATTTTATGTTCTGCTATTTCAGAAATAAAAACTTTCATTAGGAGACTTTTCTAATAAAATCTTCAAAAGGAATTCTTAATCCTGAATCAAGTTGATTGATTCCATGCTTGATTTCTGTTTTTTCATCTTCAGTTAATTCAGACCAGAAATCTTTTTCTTTGTTAATTAAAATCGATGTTAGGCTTTTAATCAAGTCTTGGTTTTCAATTTCCAGAATTATCTTTACTAGCTCAATTTTAGAAGTTTGTAAATCCATTTTGTTGTTTTTTATTCAAATTTAGTGAAACTTTTCAAACTTTATAAACGATTAAAAAATAAATAGAGCCCTATTCATGATAAAAAACCCGTTTTACTCTTTCGCTAACACCGGTCAAAATTTCATAAGGAATTGTTCCAATTTCTTTGGCTAATTCGTTGATGTTAGGATTTTTACCAAAAACTATCACTTGATCACCTTCTTTACAGTTTGCTTCTGTCACATCTATCATTGTCATATCCATGCAAACATTTCCGACAGTCGGGCACAAAATCCCGTTTACGGATACTTTTCCAATTCCTCTACTAAACCCACGGTCGTAGCCGTCTGCATATCCAATGGCCAAAGTCGCAATTTTAGACTCTTTTTCTATTACACCTTTTCTTCCGTATCCAACAGTATCTCCGACTTTTAAAGTTTTAATCTGTGATATTGTGGTTTTCAGCGTTCCAACTGTTTCCAAAGCATTTTGCTCTAGACCGGCTGATTCAATGCCATAAAGGCCTATGCCAAGTCTCACCATATCATATTTGGCCTCTGGAAATCGCACTATTCCGGCTGAATTACAGATATGTCTAAGTGGCTTATCATCTATTTTAGACAGAATTTGATTTGAAAGGTTTTCAAATTTTGCAATTTGTGTTTTCGAAAAACTTATGTGTTCTGCTTCGTCGGCACCTACCAAATGACTGAAAATAGATGCGATTTTTATCTTCTTTTCTGTTTTTAAGATATTTAATAATTCTTCTAAATCACTTTCAATAAAACCTAAACGGTTCATTCCTGTATCTATTTTCAAGTGAATTTTTACCTCGGTTTCTGGGTAATTATTGTTTTTGAAATTCAAAAATTCATTAAGTGTTTTTAAACTAAAAATTTCGGGCTCGAGGTCGAATTCAAAAAGCTTATGATAGGCATCTGGGTCAGAGTTTAAAACCATGATTGGTAATTTTATACCGTTTTGCCTAAGTACTACACCTTCGTCGGTATAGGCAACTGAGAGATAATCAACCCTGTGGTATTGTAACCAACTGGCCACTTCCATACTTCCACTACCATAGGCAAAAGCTTTTACCATGACCATTATTTTTGTGTTAGAGCCAATTTTTCCTCTATAGAAATTGAGGTTGTGCGTAATAGCATCAAGATTTATCTCGAAAACAGTGCCGTGAACCTTCATCACGAGTTTGTTTACTATTTTTTCGAAAGCAAATGGCCTTGCACCTTTTACCAAAATTAGAGAGTTTTGAAGATGCTCAAAATTGAAAATGGTAAGAAAGTCTTGGGTGCTTTCGAAAAAAAATGGTGTCTCTTTTGAACATTCTGAGAAAAGTTTTTGGTTGGCAAAAAACTTTGGACCAATTCCAATCAAAAAGTCGATATTTTGCGATTTTATTAATAATTCAAGATTTTGTAATAAATCATTTTCTTGTAGTCCAGATTGGAGTATGTCGCTGACTATCAGTACTTTTTTTCTTTTTGTGTGGTGTTGACTCATAAAATTAAGAGCCATTTTTAAACCTCCAAAGTCATTGTTATAGGTGTCGTCAATGATATAATTGTCGTTGGTTCCTTGCTTGAGTTCGAGTCTCATAGCCACAGGTCTCAAGGATTTGAATTTCTCAAAAAACAATTTCAAATCAAGATTTTTCTCTGATCTTAAATACAACCCAGTATACGCACAATGAATGGCGTTTTCAATAGAAGCATGGTCTGTAAACGGAATTTCGAAATCGTAACTATCACCTTCGTAATTGATTTCAATATTAGTAGCGTTTTCTTCAGCCGATGTTTCTACCCAATTTTCCCCAATATTATTTCTCGACCATCCTATTAGTTTTATTTCTGGGTTTACAGCTTTTAATAAAATCACTAATTCTTCATTAACTTCCTTATAATCTTGGCAATAAATTAAAACCTTTGATTTTTTAAATAGACGTAGCTTTTCTGTTATTTTTTGTTTTAAACTTCTAAATCCTTCGTTATGAGCAGGACCAATATTTGTAAAAATGCCGATATCAGGTCGAATGATATTTTCCAGGTTTTGCATTTCGTTTTGCAAGGAAATACCCGCTTCAAATATTCCTAAATCGCTCTTTTCGGTCATTTCCCAAACAGAAAGTGCCACACCAATTTGAGAATTATAACTTCGAGGGCTTTTTACTATATTGTATTCGTTTTCCAACAAAAAGCTCAACCATTCCTTCACTATAGTTTTGCCGTTGCTTCCCGTAATTCCGATGATTGGATAATCAAAATGACTTCTTTTTTCGGCAGCTAAATTTTGAAGGGTTTTTATGCTGTTTTGTACAACATACGCACTTAAGTCACTGTCAGAAAGGAAGTTTTTGAGATCGATATCCACGTCTAACACAGCCTTTTCGACAACAAATTCTTTTATGCCTTTGTCAAATAGTTGCTTTATAAATTGATGCCCATTATGCCTTTCTCCCTTTATGGCAAAAAATAAACTCGAAGCAGGATCTGATAGAAATCTGCTGTCGGTAAGGAGAATTTTTGCACGTGTATTTATATTTTCAGTAAAGAAAAGCATGATGTTTTTTCGAATTTGTAAATTTTAATTTTGGGTAGTAGATTTTTTGAATTTCTCTAAAATGGCTCTATAATCGCTTATTTCTTTGTTTTTTCGCTCATCTGACCAATCAAGTGTATCTGACATTATATTCGCAACAGTATCAAGTGAAGCCAAGCATGCATCCCAATTGAGGATTTCCCAACGTGTGCGTCTCGCAAAGAAATCTCTAAGACTTTCGGCCATTTCGTATTCACAAACATATTTTACCTCAGCTTTTATAAAAGGAAAATCAATATGAATTTTCTCTTTCAATTCAGGCTCTTTTTCAATTATTTTCAAAATAACGGCAGTTTGGTCACCATAATTTCCTTTTAAATGCTTGAATGATTCTAGTTTTAAGTCTTCCGGTTTTTTTATTGAAAACTCTGTTTGACATCCAATCAGTTTAAAATCAGTCGTTTTGCAAGGATTGTCATTGTTCAATATTCTGCAAATAGCGTCACAAGTATCTTGTGCCATCAATCTGTAGGTTGTCCATTTTCCACCTAAAAGACTAATCAATCCCGACTTTTCATCTATCTCAACTTCATGGTCACGGAGTAGTGTTTTTGTGTCTTTCGGACTTTTTCTTTTGGCTGATATTAAAGGTCTTATGCCGCCATATCCAGCTGTAATCTCTTCAGGCTTTGGGATTGCTTTTAAGTATCGATTTGCAGTCTCCAATAGATATTCTATCTCGAATTTGGTAAGCATTGGCTCTTCTTTCAAGTTGTCATACGGCGTATCAGTTGTGCCTATCAATATATGTGACTTGAAAGGAATTACAAAAATTAGCCTTCCATCTTTGGTTTTAGGAATCAAAAGTGCTTTTTCCCCACCAAAATATTTTTTTGGAATAACTATATGTACTCCTTTTGAAGGTTTTATTCGATTCTCATCTTCTGGATTAGCTAATATTCGAAGATGGTCAGAAAATGGACCGGTACAGTTTATAAATAGCTTACTTTTTATTTCAAATGTTTCACCTTCTATTGTGTTTTTCAAAAAAGCACCTGAAATTTTACCGTCTGCGTCTTTTTTGAAATCCGTTAATTCAACATAATTGGCGGTTGCTACACCTTGCTGGTGTGCTGTTTGTGCTAAAGTTAGTGCGTAACGAGCATCGTCCAATTGCCCATCAAAATACATAACCGCACTGTGTGCACTTGGATGAATGTCTGGCGAAACCAAAAACATCTCTTTTCTTGAAAGCCAGCGAGCAGCTGGAAGTTTATCGTTTTTTGCAAACCAGCCGTACATTTTCAATCCAATAGTATAATATAAGCCTTCCCAATAGCTGAAAACTGGCGTAAGAATACCCAAAGGCTTGGATAGATGAGCACCATTTGAAAGTAAAAATTTTCGTTCAGCCAGACCATGACGTACTTGTTTTAGTTGGCCAAAATCTAGATTTTTGAAGGCTTGTTCAAGATATCTAACACCACCGTGTATAAGTTTGGTAGATTTTGAAGAAGTTTCTCCACTATAATCACCTCTATCTATCAATGCAACTTTTAGCCCTCGTAGTGTGGCATCAAGAGCTAAGCCAGAGCCACTTGCTCCAGCACCTATTATACATACATCAAAAGCTTCCGATTTAAGGCGTTCAAGGTTTTCTTGTCTATTCATTTACGCTATTATTTGTACTCCCTGACTCAAATGTACGGTATAAACTTCGGGTGTAATATTAAATTTATCAAAATAAGACGCACTGATTTTTTCTTTAAAATTATCAGCTTCAGAATTTTTTAGGAGATTGAGTGTACATCCACCAAAACCTCCACCCATCATTCTACTACCCAATACGCCTTCAATTTTGCAAGCTTCTTTTTGTAAAAAATCAAGCTCTTCACAACTCACTTCATACATATGACTTAATCCTTCATGGGTTTTGTTCATTATTTCCCCAAGTTTTTTAAAATCCTGTTGAATAAGAGCATCTGATGCTTGTTCTACTCTTTCTTTTTCTTCTAAAATATACTGACATCTATTGAAAACAATAGGGTCAAGTGTAGTTTTTACGCTTTTCAATTGTTCAAAAGTCACATCCCTTAAGGTGTTAATTCCTCCAAATTTTTGATTCAAAACATTTACCCCTTCTTGACATTGGGCACGGCGAATATTGTATTCGGAGTCTGCGAGGTTGTGTTTAACATCACTATTTACTAAAACAAAAGTATAATCTTCAAAGTCCGCAGGGATGTATTCGTGTTCAAGACTTTGACAATCTAGTTTGATAACATGTCCTTTTTTTGAAAATAGTGAGGCGTACATGTCCATTATACCGCATTTTACACCTACATAATTATGTTCAGTAGCTTGGGCAATTTTGGCCAAGGTTAAAAGCGAGATTTGGAAATTAAAAATCTGATTTATTCCAAAACCTATTCCAGCTTCCACTGCTGCGGAAGAAGACAAACCAGCACCATTTGGGATATCGCCTCCAAAACAAATATTTAAACCATTTGGGAAAACTAAACCAAGTTTGGCAATTTCTAAAAGCACACCTGTCAGGTGATTTGACCAAGTTTTATCTTTTATTTCTAAATTATTAATATCCTCAGCCTCAAAATGTTGGTTTAGGTCAATAGCATAAATTTCTAGCTTCTGGTCATTTCTTTTTCCGATAGAATAATAAATGCCTTTGTCTATTGCAGAAGGCATCACATAGCCATTGTTATAATCTGTGTGCTCGCCTAAAATATTGATTCTTCCAGGAGCCTTAACCCGTATTTCAGAAGATTTATTAAAAATAGAGATATACTTCTCTTCGACTTTCTGTAAGATGTTCAATTGCCTTTAGATAAATATGATAGAAATAGAAATACAAATTTTGCAAAAAAACAATTAAGGTTTATGAAAGCCCAGAGTTTTTTAAAATAAAAATATGAGATTTAACTTAATAAAAGCATAATTAAATTGAAAAATTGATTAAAAAGAACCGCCTTTTTAATATAAATATCAGACTTGAATTTTTTTCTTTATGAATTTACTTTTTTTTAGCTTTAATAGAAATAAGTTTTATTCTCAGAGAAAGTTTTAAAAGGCAAGGTTTTTCTTGAAATAATACAAAAAGTTAAAATTTTGGTGGATAGAAAATTGGGGATCAAAAAAATCCTGACTTAAATCATGTTTTAGGTATAAATACATCATGTTTTAGTGGATTTTATGCTTTTAGTTTTGAACCGTTAAAAAGTTTACAAATCAAACTATCAGCTATGCGATTATTTACTAAACCCTTATTAAGCTCTGACAGCTCAGATTCAGCGGGTGCACTTGAAGGTTTTTACTACGACAACAAAATAGTAAAAGCCTTTATTATTGTTACCGTAATTTTTGGTGTTGTAGGTATGCTTGCCGGCCTTACGGCCGCTTTGCAGTTATTTTGGCCTGCTGCAAACATGGATCTTCCATATACTACTTTCGGAAGGATCAGGCCTTTACACACCAATGCCATCATTTTTGCCTTTGTTGGAAATGGCATGTTTGCTGGTGTTTATTATTCTACTCAGAGGTTACTAAAAGCACCAATGTTTAGTCCAATTTTAAGTTGGATTCACTTTTGGGGTTGGCAAACTGTTATTCTTTCGGCAGCTATTACATTACCTTTAGGATTTACAACTTCTAAAGAGTATGCCGAGTTAGAGTGGCCAATTGACATTCTGATTACTTTGGTTTGGGTGGTTTTTGCCATAAACTTTATTGGTACGCTTATCAAAAGAAGGGAGCGTCACATGTATGTGGCTATTTGGTTTTATATAGCTACGATTGTTACCATAGCTATGTTGCATATCGTTAACTCTTTAGAGATTCCTGTAACATTCTTTAAAAGTTATTCAATTTATGCAGGTGTTCAGGATGCCTTGGTTCAGTGGTGGTATGGTCACAATGCAGTAGCATTTTTCTTAACGACACCAATTTTAGGTTTAATGTATTATTTCTTACCTAAGGCGGCCAACAGACCTGTTTATTCTTATAAACTGTCAATTATTCACTTTTGGTCATTGATATTCTTATATATCTGGGCTGGCCCTCACCATTTGCTTTATACTTCTTTGCCTGATTGGGCTCAAAGCTTAGGTACAGTTTTCTCTATTATGTTGATAGCTCCATCGTGGGGAGGTATGCTTAACGGCCTTTTGACATTGAGAGGTGCGTGGGATAGAGTTAGAGAAAATCCAGTTTTGAAATTCTTTGTAGTTGCTGTTACGGCATACGGAATGTCTACTTTTGAAGGCCCAATGCTTTCATTGAAAAACGTAAACGCTATTTCTCACTATACTGACTGGACTATCGCTCACGTACACATTGGCGGATTGGGTTGGAACGGATTCATGACATTTGGTATGTTTTATTATTTGGTGCCTAAAATGTGGAGGACTAATTTGTACTCTGTTAAATTGGCAAATATGCATTTCTGGTTGGGTACTTTGGGTATTATATTTTATGCTCTTCCTTTATACTGGGCAGGATTTACACAAAGTTTGATGTGGAAAGAATTCACAAAAGATGGTTTCTTGGCTTATCCAAACTTCTTAGAAACAGTTACTCAGATTTTGCCAATGTATATGGCGAGAGCTTTTGGAGGCTCGCTTTATCTAACAGGTACTTTGATTATGGTGTATAACCTTTTAAAAACCGCAGGTTCTGGCGAATTCTTAGCACATGAGTACGACGAAGCTCCGGCTTTGAACAAAAAACTTAAAATAGCAGGAACTTTCCACTCTTTATTAGAGCGTAAGCCTGTTGTATTTACCGTTTTAGCGTTTATTGCAGTGTTTGTAGGTGGTGCAGTTGAGTTCTTGCCGACTTGGTTAATAGAGTCTAACATTCCGACTATTGCAAGTGTAAAACCTTACACACCACTTGAGCTTGAAGGTAGAGATATCTATATAAGAGAAGGTTGTAATAACTGTCACTCTCAGATGATTAGGCCATTCAGGTCAGAGACAGAGCGTTATGGTGAATATTCAAAGTCAGGTGAGTTTGTATATGATCACCCATTCTTGTGGGGTTCTAAACGTACTGGTCCAGACTTGCACCGTGAAGGTGGTAAATATCCTGACTCTTGGCACTACAATCACATGTTAGATCCAACTTCTATGTCACCGGGTTCTATCATGCCTTCGTACCCTTGGTTATTTGATGATAGCTATAATACAACAGATATACCTGCCAAAATAAATGCTATGCGTACAATTGGTGTACCTTATGAAGAAGGGTATGAAAATGAGGCAGTAGCTGATATGGAAAAGCAAGCTGAGTCAATTGCGAATAATTTGGCTGAAGCAAAAATCAAGGTAGGAAAAGACAAAGAGATAATTGCTTTGATATCTTATTTACAGCGAGTTGGTACTGATATTAAAAATGATCAAACAGCATTAAAATAAGAAGTTAATACACTTACAAAGCCTTGGTTTTGTAGGTGTTAAATAAAAAATATTATGATTAGGAATTCCCGTGCTTCGATTTCAGATGTGGCTATTTATCCCATCATTTCCTTGGTGATTTTTGTTTCTTTTTTTGTTTTGCTAGGCTATTTAGTATTCAAAGCAGACAAGAAATACATCAAACACATGGAAGAACTTCCTCTTCAAGAGGACTAATAAACAAATGGTTTAACAATATTGTAAATAAAAAAAATTATGGACTTATCATTTAAAACAGGCGAAGAACTCTTTCAGTTTATACTGCTGATTGTTCTTTTGGGTTTCACGGTGATTTTGTTTATCGTAGTAATGAATATTTTCATGCTACTGAAAAAACTCAAATTAGGAGCTAACGGAACAACTGCCGAGGCTGAAGCATTAAACGAAGGTAGCTTTTGGAAAAGCTTAACCAACGCAGTGCCAATTGCAAAAGAAGATACTGTGATGCTCGATCATAACTATGACGGGATCAGGGAATTAGATAACCACTTGCCGCCTTGGTGGTTAGGTTTATTGTATGGTTCTATTGTTTTTGCAGTAGTTTATCTTTTAAATTATCACGTTTGGCATTGGAGTCCTTCACAACAAGAAGAATATACAATTGCTATGGACGAAGGCAAAAAAGAAGTAGAAGCTTATCAAGCTAAATTGGGCGAAAGTATTGACGAAAAATCTGTACAATTGGTATCTGATGCGAAAACATTAGAAAATGGTAAAACGATTTTCGTTGAAAAATGTGTGGCTTGTCATGGTGCAAATGGCGAGGGTGGGGTTGGACCTAACTTAACTGATGAGTATTGGATTCATGGAGGTACAATAAATGATATTTTTGGCGTAATCAAAAACGGTGTACCTGAAAAAGGAATGATTTCGTGGAAAGCAACATTGAAACCTGCTCAAATTCAAGAGGTTTCTAATTATATAGTTACGCTTAAAGGAACAAATCCTGAAAACCAAAAAGCTCCACAAGGCCAAAAGGTAAGTGATATGGCAGTAGCAGCAGATTCGACTGCTGCTCAATGATTTGATTTAACAAAACGAAAAAGGCTTATTTCTTGATTTTTCAGGAAATAAGCCGATTTCAAAAAGATTGGAATTATAATATAAGACATGGAAAATTTAGATGATATCTACAAATATGTTGATAGTGAGGAAGATGAGTACAGAAATACTTTAGCCACTGTTGACAAAGAAGGGAAAAGGATTTGGTTATATCCAAAAATGCCAAAAGGGCCGTTCTTCAACAAACGTGTATTAGCAACTATAGCTTTTTTAATCATATTTCTTTCTGGACCATTTATCAAGATCAACGGTCTTCCCTTGTTGATGATGAATGTTTTTGAACGAAAATTCGTCATTTTTGGTCAATTGTTTTTACCACAAGACTTTATCATTTTTGGTTTAGGAATGATATCTTTCGTGGTTTTTATTATTTTGTTTACCGTTACTTATGGCAGAATATGGTGTGGTTGGCTTTGTCCTCAGACTGTATTTATGGAAATGATATTCAGGCCAATAGAAGTTTGGTTAGAAGGAGAAGGTCGCACACAAAAGAAATTCGATGAATCGCCAATGAATTTCAATAAAGCATGGCGAAAAACAGTTAAACACATTATTTATATTACCTTTTCTATTGTAATTGCCCATTTTACAATGGCCTATTTGGTAGGATTGGAGAAAGTAAAAGAAATAATAACAAGACCGCCATCTGAAAACCTTTCTGGTTTTATTGGTTTGGTCGTTTTTACTGGTTTGTTCTATTTTGTTTTTGCAAAACTCAGGGAGCAAGTTTGTATAGCTATTTGCCCTTATGGCCGTTTGCAGGGTGTTTTAGTTACCAAAGACACAATGACCATCATTTATGACGATGTAAGAGGCGAGCCAAGAGGAAGGATTTCTAAAAAGGCAGAGCCAACCGAAACTCCCAAAGGTGATTGTGTAGATTGCGGACTTTGTGTACAAGTTTGTCCTACTGGTATTGATATCAGAAATGGAATACAGCTCGAGTGTGTAAACTGTACGGCATGTATTGATGTTTGTGATGAAGTAATGGAAAAAGTGGGTAAACCGAAAGGTTTGATTCGATACGCATCAGTTGAGACAATCAAAAAAGGTATTCCATTTAAGTTTACTGTTAGGACATTTGCTTATTCTATGGTTTTGGTTGCTTTAATTTCTGTAATTGGCGTACTTTTATTAAATAGAACTTCTGTTGAAACTACCTTGATGCGAGTGCCTGGGCAATTGTATCAAGAAAAAGGAGATAAAATCACCAATTTGTATAATGCACAGATGGTGAACAAGTCTAATGAAATAAAAACTTTGACACTAGGGATAAATGAGCCAGATGCGGAAATTAAAATTGTTGGGCCAAATACAAATATTCAGATTAAACCGGGTTTAAAAACCGAAGTTGTGTTTTTTGTAGAGTTTCCAAAAGATAAAATAACAAAAAGGAAAACACCGATAAAAGTGCAGATTTATGAAAATAAAGTGCAAATAGACGAGGTGAAGACAAATTTTCAAGGACCTAATTGATTGTAAAATATAAATATTAAAATTATGAACTGGGGACATAAAATTGGAATAGCATACGCTGCCTTTGTGGTATTTATGGTTACTTTAGTGGTGCTATGTATCAAGCAAAAAGACATTTTTTTGGTCAGCGATGATTACTACAATGACGAATTGGCTTATGAAACACGCATTCAAAAAATCAAAAATTCGAATGGACTTACTGATAAAGTAGCAATAAATGTGTCAGAGAAATCTGATAGCGTTTCGCTTGATCTTACCAAAGCATCTATTGGGTCAACAGGAACTGTTGTTTTTTATCGTCCTTCTAGCCAAAAAATGGACTATAAAATACCCGTAAATCTTGACTATAACGGTCAACAAAAGATATATACTGGAAACTTAGCCAGCGGTTTGTGGACTGTGAAAGTCGAATGGAAAAATAGCGAGAAGGAGTTTTACAAAGAAGAGAAGATTCAATTGTAATACTATGTTCTGGACAGCATTTTTATTGGGTTTAGTGGGAAGTTTACATTGCATCGGCATGTGTGGGCCTCTCACTTTGCTATTGCCCAATAATGCAAATGGAACTTTAAAATATACTTTAGGAAGGATTAGTTATAATATCGGCAGAATCGTAACCTATTCATTATTAGGAGCTACCGCTGGTTTTTTTGGTGAGAAAGCTAGTTTTTTTATCAGTCAAAAATCACTTTCGATTGGTTTTGGGGTATTGGTAATATCTTATGTTTTTTTTCCTTTAGTTTTTAAAGGGAAAACCTACTCGCCAAGTTTTCTTTATAAATTTTCGAATCTTCTTAAAAATGCTTTTGCTAGATTATTTAAAACCAGGCGTTTCTTTGCTCAGTTTGCTTTTGGTGTAGTAAATGGATTATTGCCGTGCGGAATGGTTTATGCGGCTTTAGCGGGAGCGTTTTTAGCTACAAATTGGACTGATGCAGCACTAACTATGATGTTTTTTGGATTGGGAACAATTCCGCTTATGTTACCAATGAGTATGGGAGCACATCATTTACGCCAATGGGTAGGAGCGAGGTTCAAAACAATCATATCTTTTAGTTATGTCTTGCTCGGCGTCTGGCTGATTTTTAGAGGTATAGATTATAAAATAAATACACTTTACACAGCTCCTGGCCAAGAAGTTAGCACTGAATGTGTAACTGGAGTTCATAAATAAAAAGAGGAGCTTTTGGCTCCTCTTTAAGTTTATTATATCGTTTCTGTAGTGCTTACTACTACTTCATTTGTGTCTATTGGTGTTGGAGTCGGTGGAGGTAAAACTTGCTGAGGAGCAGGTTCTAATTTTTTACCGAGAAATAAAACATCAACTATGAAATATTTGGTGTCACCATTCCATGGGAATTTTACGAATTTTTCGTGATAAACTAAAGTTATACGTTCACCCGTTGAAAGTGCCTGGTTTAACTTTGTGACTACAGAGTCATCTTTTGCAGAAAAATCCCAATATCTAGGTGTAAGTGTACCTGTTTCGCCAGAGTACCCTCCTTCGTTTAACACACCTTCGGTCGTTTTAAATACATAACCTCTTTCACTAAGTTTTGAAATTGTACCAGCTCTTTTTCCTGACGAAAAATAGCCAGTGCTTATATACCAGCCTATTAAGGCCAGAATTAATAGTACGATGATGAGAATTACTTTTTTCACTTTTAAGATTTAATTTTTTACAAAACAAAGAAAAAAAAAGCGTATTTTCCAATATTTTGGTGCTTTTAATTCCATTCTGAGTGCTTTCCAATGTTGCAATAATTTACATTTAGGATTTCGTTTTTTTCATTCATCACAAAAGCTACTATTTTGCAGTTTTCGGGTTTAATCACTGAGGCCGGTAGGTTGTATTTAAATAGTTTCGGAAAAATGACTTTGTCTTTTTTAGCTTTTTCTGGAATTTCGAATCCACCTATGATGGGCGAAATGGCCCCTCTTGCTACATTATAATGCTTTATGTCATTGATTTGTCCAGGTAAATAGTATGCTGCATAAGATTTAAATTGAGACATTCCACTTAAATAATTGAGCTGAGGGAAATTCTCAACTTGGTCTTCAACCAAGTATATTCCTATCCCAAATTTCCCTTCATTTTCAGCATTTAAAAATTTTGTTTTGGTAAAAACTTGCACTTCATTTCCAACCAATTTGGCATCCACAGCTATTCCTATACTTGTTTTAGCTTTTGATAAAAGAGCATCTGCGTTGGTTTTCCAGTCTGGCTCACCAATTATTGTAGTAGTTCCTACAACTGATTTTTTGCGATTTATCATGCCTGACGGCCAAGCTGGGTAACCGTATACGTTTTTTAAAGGAATGAAAATTTCATCTAAAACGGTTAGTTTGTCATTGTAATGAATCTCTACACCCACAATATTTGGGTTTTGACTAAGCTTTTCTATTGTCTCTTTTGAGAGTGGACACCAACCACACCATGTGCCTGAATGTTCTTCAATTAAAACTTTTTGGGTGAAAGATTCAGGTACAACATTCGAAAGTGTACTTTGGAAGTCATACTGACAGCTGCAATCTTCTGTTTGAGCTGATTCTTTGAAGTTTAGAGCAAATTTGTCAGTACAACCTATATTTGGATCATTGTTGGTTACAAGCTCCTCTGGTTTTGCTGTTTCTTTTTTACAGGCAAAAAAGGTTATTATTAGGAATATAAGACTTAAATGCTTCATAAATAATGAATTGTTCAAATATCATGCCTTTGTATTCGATTTTTTACATACTTATCTAAGGGAGTCGTAATAGTGTATTTTCTTAAAATTTTGCTTTTTTGTACTTTGAATTCACAAAAGTGATATTTCTCACAAAAAAGCTATTAATATTGAGTCAATTTTGTAAAAAAAAACAATAAAAATATGGGATTCTTTAGTAGTTTATTTGGTGGTGGAAATAAAGTAAATGTTGCTGAAATTATTGAAAAAGGTGCTGTGATAGTAGATGTGAGAACTCCAGGTGAGTTTGCTGGTGGACACGTAAAAGGTGCTGTGAATATTCCTTTAGATAAAATTCAAAGCAATATCAATAAAATCAAAAACTATAAAAAACCAGTTGTGGTTTGCTGTGCTTCAGGCATGAGAAGCTCAAATGCTAAAAGAGTATTGGTAAAAAATGGCATAGAAGAAGTTTATGATGCAGGAAGTTGGATGTCAATTGCATAAGTTCTGAAATCAAAATGAGTCGTTGGAGTTTTAAATTCAACGACTCATTTTTTTTGTATTTTAGTATTGCTGAAGTGCAATTGAATTGTAAAAATATATCAAGAATTTTGCGAAACAAAAAATGTTTGCGAATATTCGCTTATGTTAATTTTTTGGAGATATCAAATCGCTAAAAGCCATATTTTTTCCAAACTTCGGGCATTTCAATCTCGAAATTCAATTCCTCTTTTGTAATAGGATGTAAAAATCGCAAACCACAACATTGCAAAAATATACTTCCATCTGGGCTAGATCTCTTGTAGCCATATTTTAAATCTCCTAATATTGGTGATTCAATAGACGAAAGTTGAGCTCTTATCTGATGAAATCGCCCAGTTTCTAATTTTATTTCTAGAAGATGATATTTTTCGGAAGATTTTAATACTTTATAATGCAGAACGGCTTCTTTGCTCATCTCTGTTTTTTTTTCTGAGATAAATGCTTTTGTCCCTTTTTTTAAAATGAAATTTTTAAGGGTACCTATTTCATTTTTAGGTTTTTGAGCAACAATTGCTCTGTAAGTTTTAGTTATTTTTCGGCTAGAGATTACTGTGCTCAGTATTTCGGCCGCTTTTGGGTTTTTAGCAATAATCACCAAACCGCTGACTCTTTGGTCTAACCTGTTGATTATAAAAAGCTCATTTACGGTACTTAATTTCCCAATGAGTGTATTCTCAAAATCATTGTCGGATTGAGAGGCTATTCCGCTAGGTTTATTGACAATTAATAGGTCTGAGTCTTCTAAGATTATCAATTCGAGTTTAATTTTATTATATCATTTAAAAGTAAATCTCTGAAATTTTACTTAATAATTAGAAATAAAGCCTCACAAATAAATATTTATTCTTCACATACTCTTTGTTCTATTAAAATTACATCACCATTATTTATTACGGTTCCAGGTAATAACAATGCAGAGTTTACAAATTTCAATTCTGAAATTCCTCCAATTTCTGAATTAGTATAATAGTTACTGTAATTTTCCATTATCGGAAAATAATTAGATGTATCGGAGAAAATTGTTTTTATAGTTTTTACTTCTATATCGTCTATAGCAAGTTGGTCTCTTGAGCCTGTAGTTCCAATTCCTGTATAATAATATTTCCAAATTAATTGTATATAAGGTTTGTTTAGAATTTCAGTTGGTAATAATATATCCTTAAAAGTAGACGAATCTCCAGAAAAGTTTGAACTTAAATATTCTATAACTGGATTAAAATCTTTGAATTGTAATAAATCACCTTCTCTGTATTGCAACCTTAAAGCATATTTTCGGGAGCCGACAGTTATTGTCCGAGCTTTCCAGGTTAGTTTTACTGTGTCAAGACCAATGGTATTTAAAGCCAAAATTGCTCCTCCCAATTTTCCATTGGGATAGCCAGCGTTTTCTGTGCTGCTATTAGTATTTATAAATGATACTCCAAGTTCATTTAAACCTGATATTCTAGATTTTGACCCATGATTGTATAGACCATTTGTAAAACCTTCGATTTTTGATTCTAAAGTTGGATCTTGTTGGTTAAAATAACAAAAAGCCATACTATTTGGAAAGCTTCCTAAGGTGGAAGTTGATAGCCATTCGCTAAATTTGTATGGACATTGAGCCAATGTGTAACTAACAGGAAATGGATTTTCCGAAATTATCATTTGTTCGAAAATAGCTGTATAACTTATATTTGAATTTAAATTTATAGTTAATAGAGAATCAGATATATTCTGACCATTTAATATCCAATAGAGGAATTTGTAGCCAATTTTAGGTTTTGCAATTATCGTTACGGGCGTTTCGCTGAAATAGGTACCTGTCCAATTAGGCCAGTTTTCATTTATCCCTGGTGTTGTTGAATTTATATCAATAGTATTTACTTTTACAAATCCTTGCGTGCTATCTTGAACGATAATATTTAATTCATACGTATTGCTTAAATTAAAGTGATCCTTTAATTGGTTTATTTGTATGTCGTTTCTGTTTAAGAAGAAGGCACTTAAATTATTTACCCTATTTAACCATACCGAAGGTGTTAGGCCTTCCCATCTATCATAATCTTTTTGTAATTCTGGTAAATATTCATTTTTAAAAGTATTTAAAATAACCGAAGTTCTAGAGTATTTAAAATGAGTATTTAAAAGGTCTGAAAACCTATTGATAAATGAATTTTTATAATCATTATTCTCAAGTGCTTTCCTTAAAATTAAAGACTCTAACGCAGAAGAATTGTACATGTTTCTAAATAAAGCATTATCATTTTGACTATATAAAGTGGCGTCAAAATCAATTAATATCCATCTCCATCTTCCATCTAAATCACTTTTAGTGCTTAGTCGATTAACATTTTTTTGATATCTCCACAAAAAGGTATTATTAACTGGCCAATCAGTATTATTAGAATAGATTTCCGAAATCATCATTTCTGTGAAATTTTCCATGTCTACAAGTGCGGTCAAAGAATCATAATTAGATTGGTTTGAGAAATTGTAATTGTTTAGAAAAGTAATAAGTTGATTTTTAGCATTTTCTGATCCAGATTCGAAATAACCATCCTTGTATACATCGAAGTTTTCTTTTGGTAGGTCATATTTGTTTTCCAAATAGTTGTCATTTATATGATCCATCACATTATAAATTCCCCAATATTCACCATTCACGAAAGAGATAGCTGGATAAGTTTTCTGAATTTGGATGTTTAAGTTTGAAAAAACTCTCATAGACAAGTCATGACAAGGTACATCTAAAGTACTTGGGTTTTTTATTAGTATCGTTTTCGATTCTTTGTTAGGATCATTTGGGAATAGTTTTTTATTACTATTAAAATATACTCTGAAACCTTTTTTCGAAAAAGCTCTTGAGCTATTTCCATGGATCCGAATGTCTATTTTTTCATTATATATTATGTTGTTATTTTTGAAAAATTCGAAATTACCCGACCTTTCCCATGCATTACCTGATGACATATAATTACCTACATTAAAATTCCAACCAAACTGTAAATAATAATTGTCGAATTGAGCTCCTGGAGTCATTATTCCATTATTGTACCCAAAAAGGTTGTTTTCTTGTGTATTTAGAGAAATTACAGGAAGAGTAAATACATTGTTGTTGGGAGCATTTTCATCTTTGATAAAATAAGTTTTGGTTTGGATATCGCTCGAAAGAAATCCAGGTTTTACGGTAATGGATCTAATTACTGTTGCTTTAGGTATGTTTTGCTCAGGCTGAAAAGGATATCTTGAGTTACGAGTAGAAAAGTTTGAGAAGTAATTTGGAGTGTTGATTTTGCTATTTACAGCTAAAGCAGATGTGTATAGAAATGATTTATAACTTTTGGTTTCAAATTCATACAAAGGCTCTCCAAAGTCTTGAGGGTAACGGTTTTTTACAGAATAAGTTACTGGAGTAATATTATTGGGATTTGGATCTGAACAATCTAGAGTGTAATAAATGGTGGAATGAGGAACAGAATAAGGAATATTGACTGAGAAAGGCGTTTGATAGAAACCAGACTCCATATCAAAATTGGCATTTTGAATAAACCCTGAATATGCATTAGAATTTTGGTTTTCGAAATTAGGACTAGCCGGTGAAAAATATACTAATGAATCAATGTTTTCTTTTAGCCTACCGAAAGAAAGGTCAGTCTTAATGGAAGGAAAACTTAGACTATCTAAAACCGTTATACCGTCTGGGTTAATTAAACCAACAAATTCTCCATTTTTTGACAAAGACCACGAGACATGATCAGGACCATTTAAAGTTTCGCCACTTGCCCAAATTATTTTATAGCCCAAAGGAGGAATTGTTAAAGCAGATGGGTTATTTGGGAACTGGTATTTTGTCAGATTTGATTTGCTATCAGTGATATAATAATTTGAAAGGTCAAAAGGAGCGTTAGTATTATTGAAAATTTCAAACCAATCAGAAAAAGAGCCAGAATTGTCAGAGATTGTACCAGAATTGTCAGCCATTATCTCATTTATATAAATACCTGAAACGGGTGGTGGGGCTTGTGCAGTAACTGTTAAGTCAAAGGAAATGTCTGAGCTAGAGATTGAATTTTGATGTATTTCGACAGCAAAAACATTTGTGCCGGCTTCAACTAGATTTGCCGGAATAGAAAATGAATACCAATTATTTTCGTCAATAAAACCAACAGCCAAAGTTGATGACAAAATTTCGCCTGATGGAAGACCATTCCTGTATACTTCTACACCATTTAAATACACCACAGCTCCATCATCCATTTTTATTTGACAATTGAGTTGTCTTGAAGAACTTAAATAAAATGAATTTTTAAAATATGTAGTGATATATTTATTATTTGGATTTCCTCCATATCCTAAAGTTGTCGATTCGTCACCATCACCATAACCTAATTCGCTTGGGCCTTCTTGCCAGATGCTTGTATTATAGGTGTTTTCTTTCCAGTTTGAATTGTCTAAACTACCTAAATCATAGAACTTCCATATACTTCCACTTTCAAGAATTTTGTTTTGTGCGGCAAGGGTTAATTGATTAAAAAAACAAAAAAAAATTATAAAGGATAATCTGATTTTTAAAGTAATTTTCATTAAATAGATTTTTTGTACTTTCAAAGTTATAAAAAGTAGAAATAAAGCTTCTTATTTTTTTGCCATATTTATTATTCGGTATTTTCTTTCGTTAGTCTAAAAACTTTAAATTTTTATTGTTTTGCTCATTTTTTCAGCAATCAATGCTATCTATTTTAGCTTAGATTTGACGTATGAAATTAAAAGACCTAAATACGATTTGGCATGTTGGGAGTAATTATGCCATCCTTAGCTTACCTGTAGTATGTTATTCCGTACAACCACATTGGCGAAATGGTCTTGAACTGGATACGACTAGACATAGATTTCAAGTTAGTTTTAACACATCAGTAGTCTTTAATGAATCTATAGAAGAAGAGTTTTTTACGATTGAAGATGGTCAAAAGGCTTGTGAAAAACATTTAAATAAGCTTTTGGAGCATATTTTGTCTAGATTAGAAAAAGTAGTAGATTTTAATTCTTATGGAAATTTACCTTTGAATAATAATTTCTTAGGCATGGGCTGATGAAGTATTCTTTTTAAAAACAATAAGAGTTCACAATTTGCATTGAGAACTCTTTCTTTTATATATTTTTGAAACCTAAAGACTTAAAATCAAATTATATTTTCTTCTTATTATTTAGAGCAACCGGAGTAAATAAATACCCTTGATGGTTCAGATGGTGTCTGGGGTGTAAGTGCCATTATTTTACCAGTTCCGTCAGTTGATAGATTTAGTTTTTTCTCGTAAGATTTTTCTATTTGCCCAGTTTTAGAATTGGTATTATAATTAGAAACCCTGCTTAAATAATACCCTTTGTCTCCAAATGGGTCTTTATAAACAGGAAATCCTTTATAATTCTCGACAAATTCATCTCCTAAATTTGTTTTTTTGATTTTAGAACTTTCATATTCTTTGTACATTATTTTTTTATTTGGTGCAGAATATATTTCATTCAATAGCAACATATCATTACTGTCGTAGGAATAAGTATTTATTGTTGCGGGCCCTGAAGTACACATAGACTTTATTACCAAACCATGTTTGTTTAAATCATATTGGATATGCGGATTTGATATTTTTACGGCTATCCCTTTTATAAATTCTGTGATAGTTATATTTGACATATATTCTTCTGACATCCTTATTAATTCATTTACATTATTGTATTCATATGTGACGGTTTTTGGTGTAGATAAACGTCTATATTTTTGACTTTTTGAAATCAAAAGCCCATTTTCATATTTGTATTCAATAATGAAAGGATTTGGTGAGTTATTAGCAATTTCAATCAAATACCCGTTATCGTCATATTTATATGTTTCTTTGTAATCAAATTTTACATACTTTTTTTCAATAAGTCTATTCATTGCATCGTAGCGATAAATAATTTCAGTTACGCCATTTTCTTGTTCTTCCATTAATTTGCAATCTCCATTTGTAGTTTTGAGATTTTTAGAATATAACGATTGCATCTCGGTTTTTTTAATTGGAGTGAATTTGTCTGTCGAGAATCCGCTAAGGCTTAAGCCGGTTAATATAAAAATTATTGCTATTTTTTTCATCGATTTTTTTTTAATACATTTTCTTAAATTTCTTATTTACTTCGATCCTGGTTTCCAGCCGTAGTCAAAGTCCGCATAATTGTTATTAAACGTCGTTCTGATTTCTGCTTTAATATTTGCAAAATCTACAGGTGTGGATTTTGCCCTAAGTTTTACTCGAATTCTTCTAATCGGTAAATAATGACTTGCGGGAAATCTTATTATGTAAGATTGAGTATTATTTGATTTTGTTAAACCAAAATCTATAGAGCTGGCATTTACATTGAAAAGTTGTAATGAGGTGCCACTACTGACAGCATATTCGCCTACTATGTCCATTAAGTTTCCATTTTCTAAAAATACATTTTGAGGAAGCGTTAAATCTAACCTGGCTTGTGCATTGGTGAAATTTATTCCGATGTCTTGGTTATTACTTGGGTTTCCTACTACACCTGATCCAAGTTCTATTGTGAAGGCTTGAGAACTGGTACTATTACTTAATGTAGGCATAGGTGCTTTGTATTCTGACCATTTGTAGGAATCCAAAGTTTTAGCGGCATTGTTATATTGAGGTGTTTTAGTATAAGACCTACCGGCATCGTCTTTATAATTGGCACTGAACCCCCAATAATTCCAAGAATAGTGATAGTTGGTTGGTAAATCAAAGTTTGCCATACAATGTTCCACTAAAGATGAAATTTTTATAGTTTTTCCAGCCTCTATTTTTGGAATCAGGACCTTTATGGTTGATTTGTAAATTGTTGGGTCATAATTACAAGCCGCTGAATTTAAAGCATCAGGGTTTGTATATGGGCTAGAAGTAGTACTAATATTGGGAATTGGAAGGTTATTGTTATCTGAAATAACGATATTGTTCAAATTCATTGCAGAATAGTTATTTTGAGGACTTAGGCCAATTGTAACTTCCACATTTCTAGCTGTTACTGTTCCTAGGTTTTCGATAGAAATTTCTCTTGTTGACGAGGTATAGGGAGAGGCTCCACTTGGTACAAAGTCATCTTTAGCAATAGTAAACTGTAAGTTTGGAGGAGGAAGTACTTCCAAATTATATTGCCACAACGCCCCCGTGAAATTTGGATTGTTGTCAAACCCAAGCCCATATCCGTTGAATAAGTATACAGCACTGTCCGTTTTGATATGGTTAAAGGTGGTATAGTGAGAGCCAGGCTGGTTTTCTGAATTTGCTACAAAAGGTTCGTTATTTACTAAAATTGGAGGAGCCCATGTATCAGCAGCTTCAAACCTCTGGTTTTCCCAATGATTATTGTTGAATTTCCATATAGAGCGGTTTACCAACTTCATCCAAGGCAATCCGTCGTTTCCTAGCCAGCACATAGGTTCTCCTTGCCAACCAGGAGAAGTGTTAGAGGGAGCTCCTTCAAGGGTTTTAAGCGTCCATTCATGTGTTTTGGTATTATACATCCATGTATCCCACAATAATTGTCCGCCTGCATGTACCTCTCCATTAAAACCTGCATATAGCCAGAAGTTTGCGTCATTGTCTAACCAATATCCAAAATCGCCTCTGGCTCTTGGGCTGTAAGCAGTTGATGTCTCACCAACGTTATTTGGGTAGACACCACTTGGAGTATTTGGTTGATGTAAAGTATTGCAATCGCCAGTTTCGCATGTCCAAATATTGGAGGAAACATCGAATTTCCACATGTCATTTAAAGGATATGGGGAATTTACACCATCATAATATAAACCTCCAAATATCCAATAATTTCCATCCGCGTCAAACCATCCTCTTGTTCTATATCTAGCTCTTGGCCAGTCTGGCTCTGTTCCACTGTTGTAACTACCAGCTGATGAATGCGTGTTGCTTCCTCCTAACCAAGTCCATTTATCTGTATTAGTATTGTATTTCCAAAGATCATTTCTTCCTGTATGAAAACCTAGGTCTTTTGTGTCTCCTCCAAAAATATAAAAATTGCCATTTTTGTCAATTGAGGAGGCCATTCTGGAGCGATGTCCAGGATGAGAGGTTTGGCTTTCTATACCCAAGTCTGCATATACTGCATTGTAGCCTTTGTTTGCGACAAAAACCCAGTCTTTAGCTTTGATGTCATAATACCACATATCAAATCCGGAATCATTACCTTCTCCACCGTAAATCCAGATTTTGTTATTATAAATTCCAGAGCCACAATGTTCTCTTGAACTTGGCTTGTTTAAGGGATTTATAGTATGAGGAGATGTATAATAGTTGTTAGTAGCTTGACTGTAATTTAAATATCCTCTTAAAAATTCCCATTGGTTTTGTGAGAATACCTTGGTATAGGTTAAGAAAAATAAAATGGCTATTTTTAAATAGTTATTTTTTGTAAAAAACATTCTTTTAAGAATAAGTATTAGAAACATTCACGTTTTCTGGATTTATCCAGTTCTTTAAAAATGAGCTAAAAATATTTTAGCTTATTTTTTTTCATTTATTCATTAGAATAAAAAGCTTTGTTTTGCTTTCTATGAAGCAATCTCACACATCCACAAACTGATTCGGAATTTTTCAAATCACTATCTGTAATTTTCTTTTAAGTACTTTTCTAAAAACTAAAACCTTATTTTAAATTCAGAATCTTTATTTAAAGGTGTCATTTTTTGACAAGGCATCATTTAGTATTTGGAGATATTGATTTTTAAGCTCTCCTTTTCCTCGAACGTTTACGTCCACTCAGCCTAATTTTAAATTTTACCCTAATTGTTTATTTTGCCAAATCTTGCAGAGATAATAAAGTAATCCATTGTATGGATCACACGAAAATTCTGAGTTAATTATGCTAAATATTTTATCCAATCAATCAAGTCCTATTATCTTTTGGTTAATTGAAACCTCCAAACTTTATTTTTTATAATTTTATGATAAGAAAAGATATTTATTGAGTTGATTGTAAAGATTCACATTTCATGCCAAACTGAACCGTTAAATAAAAACTTAATAGGAAATTCTAGGCTTTGCAATTACACCGTTGAATAGTATTATTTTCAAAAACATGCTTTCTGATGCATTTGGGGTAGTTTTTTTATTTTAATTGATAACACACATTAGAAAGGTTAAATTGGCCTTTAATGAAATTTTAAGGTAATTTTAATTTTATGATAGCAATTCTATTGGAAGGGATAGTTTTATTTTGATTGGGAAATCCAATTACTGGAAATTGTGAAATAGAATAGGGATTTTAAATATTCAAGATTTTCTAAAACAGTATATGTAGATTAGGAAAACTGATTGAAAAATAATAAAGCCGATTCATTTCTGAACCGGCTTCGAGCCTCTTATCGGAATCGATCTAGTTCAATGGCCTATTGATTAAAAATTTGCCAACAAAAAAGCCGATTCATTTCTGAACCGGCTTGGAGCCTCTTATCGGGATCGAACCAATGACCTACTGATTACAAATCAGTTGCTCTACCAGCTGAGCTAAAGAGGCCTATATTTTAATTAAGTTTTGCTTTCTAAATGATTGCTCTTTCTTAATTGTGGTGCAAAACTAAAGCGAAATATTACACTACGCAAATATTTTTTTACTTTTTTTTGAAAAAAAATCTAATCGTTTGATTATCAAAATGTTTGTTTTTGAACCCAACGATTAGATTTTAAAATATCAATGTGCAGCGTTGATCAAACGCAATTTATCTTGCAAGTCTTTTAATTCTTTTTCTGCTTTTACTACTTTCTTCATGTACTCTTCTTTTAGTTTTTCAGCATTCTTTGAATGCCCAAAAAACTCCATGTTGTTTCTAGTAAGTGTAATTTCCTCTTCTAGAGACTTCATTTTTCTTCTGATTTCATTCTCTTGTTTATCAAGATTTCTTGAGTTACCGCCAGATTTGAAGACCACTTCTGCTTCATTTTGTAGCATTAGTTTATCTTTCTCAGTTTTGTCAAGTCCTGAAGAAGTTTTTACGAAGTCATTTATAGCCTTTATAAACCTTGTCTGAATGTTTTGCATATCTTTACGAGGCACAAATCCAATTGCCGCAAAGTCTTTCTTATAATCAGACAGTTTACTAAGTTCTGACGAACCACTTTTGGCTAGTTTTTCAAGTTCATCACAAATGGCAACCTTTTTGGCCAAATTTGCTTCAAATTCTGCATCTTGGGTTTTCGTTTCGCTACGTTTTAAGTCAAAATATTGATCACAAGCTGCTTTGAATCTGTTGTAAAGACTGTCTTTGTATTTTTCAGGTACATGGCCAATAGTCTTCCACTTTTTCTGAAGTTCAATTATTTTATTGGTATTTGGAGCCGAATGGTCTCCCGAAGCCAATATTTCATCAGCAGCTATACAAAGTTCTTCTTTCCCTTTATAGTTGGACTCTCTCTTGGCTTCTAGTTTCGCAAAAAACTCACTTTTGTTTTTGAAAAACTGTTTTAGTGAATGCCAAAAGTCTTTGCTTAATTCTTTACCCTTATCACGAGGCATTGCACCTTTTATAGCATTCCACTGGTCTTGGATTTCCATCACCTCTTTGGTTTTTGCATTCCATTCGTTGATACTATCACTTTGGAATTCCAAATAAGGCTTTAGATTTAACAATATTTGATTTTTAGCATTGAAAATTTCCTCATTTAATGACGAGTTTTCTTTGGCTAATTCTCTTTTCTTTTCGTAAATGACATCAAAGGCTGATTTCAGACGTGACCAAAGTGCTTCTTGCTCTTCGCGAGGACCAGGCCCAATTTGTTTATATTCTAGTAGTAATTCGTTAGCTTTTTTGAGAACAATATTTGTAAGTTGATCTTCTTTAAGCGATTCTGCTATGGCTTCTATTTTTATTACTACGCCTTCTTTATGTATAAGGTTTTTCTTTCTGTCTAAATCTTTAAGTTCGTTTTGGATACTTCTAATGTCAAAGTATCTGTCTATCAATGCATTGTATGCAGACCAAAGAGTTCCGTTGTGAGGAGAATTTACATTTCCTGCATTTTTCCATTCAGTTTGCAGTTTTTTAAACGCCTCCCAATTATTTTTGGATTCTCCTTTTTCTTCTGTTTCTACTATTTCTCTAAGGGTTTGAAGTAATCTTGTTTTTATTTCAAAATAGTCTTCTTTTTCTCTTTCAAGTTTCTGAAAAAACTCATGTCTTTTTTCCCGAACTCTAATCAAAATTCCCTCAAAACGAATAGAATTGCTATCGTTTTTGAATTCAAAACCTTCATCAGAACCATTTTGTTCTATGTATTCTTTTTTTGCAACTGACTTTTCCTCAATCGATATTTCATCAAAAGCTGTTCTAATTACTTTTAGGACATTATCAATGTTTTTTACATCAGACACCGTCAAGCTTCTTGACTCCATTGAATCTAGCATTTTGTCAGCTAAATCAACATAATCTTTCTTTGAATAATTAGTGAAGTCTTCATCAAATTGAGGTATAGCTACCTCATCTTCCATCTCCTCTATTTCTTCGATGTCAGAACTTTCAGGATTAATTTCTTCCTTTTTGATTTCGGTCATTTTTTCTTCCGTTAAATTTTCAGAACTTTGAGTGGTCTCAGTTGGTTCTATTACTTCGGGAGATTCCATGGCGGTATTTTCTGGTTGTAAATCAGTTGTTTCCGAAACTAAATTTTCGGCATTGATATCATCAATGTTGTTGGTCGGTTCGATACTAGGTTCAATCATCAAAATTCTTTTGTATACTTGTATTAGACGCAAATTTAATAATAATACGGATAAAAATTAAAAAAGGTTAATAAATCATGGATAAATCTAAAATAGCTAATCTCCGCAATAACTACATGTTAAACGAACTTTTGGAAAATAATGTTTCCCAAAATCCGATTAATCAGTTTACAGAATGGTTTAATGATGCTATAAATGCTGAAATGAAAGAAGCCAACGCGATGGTTTTGAGTACTGTAAGTGATGGGAAACCTAAAGCAAGAGTGGTTTTATTAAAAGGGTTTGATGAAAATGGTTTTGTTTTTTTTACCAATTACAATAGCCATAAAGGGGCAGAACTTGAGGGGAATAATTTTGCGGCTTTAACATTCTTTTGGGATGTGTTAGAACGTCAAGTTCGGGTTGAAGGAGAAATAAGTAAATTAAGTGAGGAGGATTCATGTGAATATTTTTGGTCAAGGCCAAGAGCATCGCAAATAGGAGCGTGGGTGAGTCATCAGAGCGAGACTATTGTGGGAAGAGAAACTTTGGACGAAAAATTGGAATTTTATAATCATAAATTTGAGTCAGAAGATATCGTTCCAAAGCCACCGCATTGGGGTGGATATGTTTTAAAACCAGAAAGCATAGAGTTTTGGCAAGGTAGACCAAATCGACTTCACGACCGGATTTTGTATAGTTTAGAAAACGAAAATTGGAGAATTGAGCGATTAAGTCCTTGATTTTTTCAGAAAACATTACCAACGCCAGGCTTAAAAATACTTGGCGTTTTTTAATTGTTCACCCAAGGTTTTTGAAAGGATGCTCTCTTTGCTAGGTTTTTTATTAACTTTCCATTCAAATCTTTCAAGTTTCATGTCCTCCAAAATGATCTCTTTTGGAGGGATAAGGGTAGATTCTGGTTTCCCCCTGAATACTATAGATTTTATTTTTTTCTTATTAAAGTAGAATTGCATGCTTGAGCACTGCACCGTGTTTAAGCCTATTATTTTGTTTTGGTCATCCAATGCAAAATACTTTGATTCGCCGTTACCTTCTACTTTAATGGTTTTTAGTTCTGATTTTTCATCAAAAAAAGCGTAAATAACTCTGCCTTTAATTTGGTTGAAATTCTTTACCGTATCTACTTCAATCACAAAACTATTCTGAAGGAGCTCCATTAGTTTTAATCGATTGTTTTTAAGTGTAATTATTATAGTATCAGCTTCCAATTGGTTTTCTTGGTTCCAGATGATGGGCTTACTAAAAAAATGTATCAATGAATCTTTTAAATCATAAACCAAAGAATCACTCAAACTTTGAAAATCTGTTCGGAAAACTTCAACATTTCCGTCGGCGATAATTTTTTCTATGTCTGCCCGTTTTGGGGCTGAAGTTAAGGAGTCTGTCTTTGCCTGTGAAGAATCCGATTTTGCAATTAGTATTTCAGTTTTTGGAGGAGTAATTAGTGTATCTGCAGGAATTGGTACCTTCAGCCTTTTCTTAATTTTTGATGGTATATTTTGAACATTTCCTTCTTTTTCAACTGTGTTTTTTAATCCGACAGGAATTTTTGAATTAGGTTTGGGATTAATTTTTTGCTTTAAATCTACCTCACTTTGCAAACTATCTATTGGGTTTGAAATACTTAAACTGTCAACTGAGATATTAATCGTTGAATCAATGGCAATAGAATCTGGTTTCTGGTTTTTGTTTTTTTCGAAAACCCAAAGTGTGTCAGATGCGATCAATAGCGTATCGTTTTTAGCTACTCTTTGACTTATTGTATTTCCAATAATTTTTGTTAGTCCTATTTCTCCAGTTCTTATTCCTTTATTTCCTACTACTATAAGGCTATCTTTAAACGAAACAAAAACCACATTTCCTTTTGCTGTTCCTGAGCTTTTTATATTATCAAAATTTAGGGTGTCACCTTCGAGCGAATAATCTACATTGCTGACTTTTGCCCTTCCTTCAAATGCCGAAACTTTGGTTTTGATATTGTATTTTCCTTTGTAAGCGGACAAATCGCCGTTTTTACTTTTTATTGTGGTGTAGGTTTTAAATATTGCCTGTTTAGAATAGGTGTCATAATCTAAAGAGTCTGTACATAAAACATAATTCGGATTGATGATTTCTACATCTCCTATATATCTAAAATACTTGGTTTTGGTATTGTAATAACCTTCTTTACTGCTCAGTTTACTCGAATCCTGTTGGATTGCCCCAGGCACAGGATAGTAGGCTTGGTCACGATTCAAATCATAGAAGATTTTAGTAGTTCGTAAGGTTACTTTTTTATCTCTTAAAATTACCTGTTTTCCGTATACTCTGGCAAACCTTGTGTTTCCGTCATAAAGTAAAGTATCGCCGACAATCGTGAGTGTATCTCCTTGATTTATAATGATTTTACCGTAAGCTTCTATGAAATTGGAAGACTGATTATGAATTGCTTTATCACAGCCAAGTTTTACGCCTCTGTGTAAAAATATTACGTTTCCGAGGAAGGTTTGGGTTCGAGAAATGCTATTTTCACCAACCAAACTATCAGCTCTAATCAATTCAATTCTGCTTTTTAATCCATTGTCTTGTATAGGATTGAGTGGTTTTTGTGCTTGTATTTCAGTGAAATTAAAAAATAATCCCCAACTGATTATACACAGAATTAGGCTCTTATTTTTCAAAGAAAAGGCGGTTTTACAATTCATTCGGCAAAATTAACGTATTTTTGTTAATGATTATTCGGAATATTAATGCTTGAAGATTTTTTAAAGTTTATTAACAACCACCAGCTTTGCAAAGCTACTGATAAGGTTTTAGTGGCCGTGAGTGGAGGCAAAGATTCCATGGCATTGTTGCATTTATTTATCGAGGCAAAATTTAATATTTCGGTTGCTCACTTTAATTTCGGATTACGTGGAGCGGCTTCTGATGGTGACGAAGAATTTGTGAGAGATTTTTGTGCTACACTTAAAGTTCCATTTTTTTCAACAAAAACAGATACTAAAAAGAAAACAAAAGAGTTAGGCGTTTCCACACAAATGGCCGCCAGGGAATTGCGTTATACATGGTTTCGAGAGTTGATTGATCGTGAAAACTTTAATTATTTAGCCACTGCTCATAACCTAAATGATAAAATTGAGACACTACTATTGAATATAGCCAAAGGTACTGGTCCTAAAGGATTGAAGTCTATTCCTTTGAAAAATGATCAAATCATACGTCCTTTAATGTTTGCCAATGTTAGTCAAATATTTGAATATATTGAAACAAAACAGATAAAATGGCGAGAGGATTCTTCAAACCAAACAGTTGATTATCAAAGGAATAAAATTAGACATCAAGTTATTCCTGTTTTATCAGAAATAAATCCAGGACTAAGCGAAACAGCCAAAGTCAATTTCAGAAGGTTTGATGCATTGAATGAAATTTTTGAAGAAAAGTTGGAAGCGTTTAAGGCAGAAATAGAATTTGGTGAAATAATAAAAATTTATCCAGCGAATTGGAAAGGTACAGCTGGTTTTTCTTTGATTTTAGAAGAGTTTTTGAAACCTTATGGATTTAATTTTCAGGATGTTAATGATTTTTTAAAAATTGAGGATATCGGGAAAAAGGTAATTTCGGCAAGCCACACGCTTTCATTTGGAAGAAATGAATGGTTTTTAGAGAAAACGAATTTCTCAAAAAATGAAATTTTGACTTTCGATAAGCCAGGAAATTATGAGATTGGAGATAAATTAATAAAAATAGAAGAAACGAAAGATTTTCCAAACATCATGGAGATCCGGAATTCAGAGCACGCTTTTTTAGATTTCGATAAAATTCGATGGCCATTAAGTTTTAGGAACTGGGAGCAAGGCGACAGATTTCAGCCATATGGCATGAAAGGGAAAAAGCTGGTTTCTGATTTTTTAATTGACATAAAAATGGATGCTCCTCTTAAAAAAACGCAAAAGGTATTGAGCGATAAAGAAGGTGTGCTTTGGCTAGTTGGATTAAGGATAGATGATAGAGTAAAGCTCCAATCTGATACTAAGAACATCCTTAAGGTAAGTTTTTGTGATATTTAATGTATTTATATACAGTGTTTTATTCTTTATTTAGTTATTTAAGACAGGATTTTGGCACGGCATTTGATTTACTTATACAAACGTAAAGTTTTTTAAGCGTTTCCTAGTAAAATTAAATAACGTGTCAGATGTGTTCCATTAAAAAAATACAAAAGGTCTTATTCCTAGCATTTGCCTTTTCAAGCTTTTTTGCTAAAGCTCAGTTGAGCAGACTAAAAGCTGCCAATGCAGAATTTGAGAGAATGTCTTATCCCCAAGCAGTTCGAAATTACGAAACTTTTCTAAGAGGAAATAGCGGAAAAGCGGAAGACAAAAAAGAAGCTATGGAGAAGTTAGCTTTTTGTTATAGAAAACTGCAGGACACCAAAAACGCCGAAAGGACTTACAAAGAACTTTTCGAAAACTACGAAACTACTCTTGACAGCGATCAATATTTATATTACGCTCAGGCATTAGCCACCAACGGAAAGTACCGTGAATCACAAAAAATGTACAGCCGATATGGCGAGCAGCAAAAAGAGGATCTAAGAGGAAGAAAGTTTACTGTGGCTTACATGGACAACTCTGCTTTCTACAAAGATTCTGCTTTATATAACGTTGACTTTTTATATCCGATCAACTCAAGATATTCGGATTTTAGCCCGATGTATTATGAAAACGGACTTGTTTTTGTTTCGGCTCGTAACGAAGGAAACGGCATAAAGAGAGTTTTTAATCAAAATGAAACGCCTTTTCTAGATCTGTTTATGTTTTCGGATACGGCTTCGCTAAAACAAGAGACAAAAAAGGTTAAAGAATTGGCTCAAGCGAGCTTAGGCTCAAGTGGAAAATCTTTAAAGCCAAATAAAAATCAGTCAAATAATAATTTTGAGAATATAGAAGAACCTGAGATAGACGAATTTAGCAAGACTATTAATTCTAAATATCATGAAGGTCCAGTTACGTTTTTTAAAGATTATAAAAAGATAATATTTACTAGAAACAATTATTACAAAGGTCGTGCTCGCAAAAGCGACAAAGGAGTAAACATGTTAAAACTTTATTCTGCAACCAAAAAGGGAAACAAATGGGGCGATATAAAAGAATTGCCCTTTAACTCGGACGATTACTCGACAGGTCATCCAGCTTTGGATCCTGAAAACCGAAAAATGTATTTTGTGTCTGATATGCCTGGTGGATTTGGTGGTACGGATATTTATATGGTAGACTACCGTGATGGCAATTGGGGTGCTCCGGTAAATTTGGGAAGAGAAGTTAATACGGAAGGCAATGAGATGTTCCCTTTTGTTGACGAAGTTGGAAATTTTTATTTCGCATCAGACGGTCACGCAGGTTTAGGCGGCTTAGATATGTTCTATGTGGAATTTAGAAACGGAACGCCTTATGGAGAAGTTCAAAATTTAGGTGCACCTATCAACTCTACCAAAGACGATTTTGGATATATTTCAGACGGAGAGCGTTCGCATGGATATTTTAGTTCGAACAGAAGAAAAGGATATTCTGATGACGATATTTATTCGTTTACCAAAGGTTGTAATCAACTCAACTTAGTGGTTTATGATGCCGTTACGCGACTACCTTTAGCAGATACGGAATTAAGAATGGTTAAGAATGGTGTGAACAAACAAAGGTACATTACTAACTCCTCAGGCTACACCTCAGCATGTATTGAAGCTGGGTCAGACTTCGAATTTAAGGCTTTAAAAGAAGGTTATGAGGCAGCAACAATTACTTATGGTACAATGTCTCAATCGCTATCAAAACAGCAGCAATTGAAACTCTATTTAGAGCCTTCTAAAAGACCACTTGTTCGTGGTAGGATTGTGTCTGAAGTAGACCAACGCCCGATTGCTGGAGCTACAGTAACGCTTGAAAATGAGAGAGATGGAAGTACAGAAGTGGTTATAACGGGAGTAGATGGTAGATATGCGTTTCAACCTGACAGAGACGGTAGATATTCAGTAACGGCTGTGAAAGATAATTATGCTACAAACACCGAAAGTTTAGGGAAAATTAAGAATTCTAAGAAAAATTTTGCCATCGAACAAGACTTTGGCATGATTGGTGAAGGTGATATATTTAGAATCGAAAATATCTATTATGATTTGGATAAATCAGAGATTAGAGCAGATGCTAAAAAGGAAATAGATAACAAGGTTTTGCCAATTTTGAAAAAATATCCTGACATCTCTATCGAGCTTAGATCTCATACAGATAGCAGAGCAAGTGATGAATACAACATGCGATTATCACAAGCAAGAGCAAAATCAGTAGTTGATTATTTGTTGAAAAAAGGAATTAGTCCAAATAGGTTGGTAGCCAAAGGATACGGTGAAACAGAGCTTGTAAATGATTGTGATGATCAGACAAAATGCTCAGAAAGCGACCACCAACAAAACAGAAGGACAGAGTTCAAAGTATTGGCCGTAAAGGAATACTTGGGAGCTAGAGAATAGAATTAAGATTTAGTTTTTTTTCATAGTTTAGGGTTAAGGTTTATTGCGAAAAGCATTGCCGAATTGAGTGATGCTTTTTTTTAATCTCCGAAAAAAAACTTAAAAAGAAATATAAAAGTACTAGCGTTTTTAAGCTCGGTACTGATTTTAAAGATATACCGCAAGGTAGTTTTTTTTCATAGTTTAAGGTTAAGGTTTATTATAGAAAAGCATCGACGATTTGAGCGATGCTTTTTTTTCCAAACTTTAAAAAATGAATTTCAAAAAAGATAAAAAATAAGTACTCAAAATGAAGTACTCAAAATAAAAGAAATACCGCAAGGTTTAATTTTTCATAGTTTAAGGTTAAGGTTTATTATAGAAAAGCATCGACAAATTGAGCGATGCTTTTTTTTTGATTTATTGAATCTAAGAATTCTTTTTTAGTCGAATCTTACGATTAATAAAAGATTGAAATTTTCATTAAAAAAATAAAGTACATTTTAGGTGAAATTGAAATAATCAAAATCCCAATTTTTTTTTAAATTGCATCTTTCTAACTTACCTAAAACTATTCAATCTATGAAAATCTTTGTACCCATCTTATTCCTTTTTATCGGAATCACTTCTTTTATTTCCTACAATAATTCGCCTTATGAAAAATCTGAGGCAATAATCAAAGATACATTGATGAATGACCGAGAAAAATATTTAACATTTTTAAAAGATTCTCTCAAAGGGAAAGAAACTTTGCCCGCCGATTCGGTTTTTAAAAATATCCAAACTTTAAAAGGAAAATCAACGGAACAGGTGCTTAGCATTATGAACAATTGGGGGCATGCATTAGGTGTATCATGTAAGTTTTGTCATGAAGTCAACAATTGGGCTTCCGAAAAAAGCCGTAATCATTTACGTACCAGAGAAATGGTAATAATGAATGATGCACTAAATAAAGATCTTCTGGCAAACATGAAAGGTTTTAGACAGCCAATAACCATGGGGTGCATTTCCTGCCACAACGAAATGAAAGAACCAACGCACGACGGACCTAGACCACAGCGAGCAAGACCACGTCCAGAAGGCGGGGCACAAAAACCTGGAGGCTCAAATAATTGATGATTGGTTTTGATTGAGATTCTTTGATTCTTTAATTTACACAGATATTTAAAAATGGAATGATTTCATAATCATTCCATTTCTTTTTGTGATGCTTTTTGCTTCCTACCTTTTCTATCTTTAATTTTGTTAAAATCATTTCTCAATAAATGCTAACAAGCCTTTTAATCAAAAACTACGCTCTAATCAAACATCTGGAAATCAAGCCAGAGCCTGGTTTAAACATTATTACGGGTGAAACTGGAGCGGGAAAGTCTATTATGCTAGGGGCTATGGGCTTGCTGATGGGTAATCGTGCGGACACAAAGGCATTGTTTGACGAAACAGAAAAGTGTATTGTTGAAGGAGTTTTTAATATTTCAGCTTTAAATCTTCAAAGCTTTTTTGAAGAAAACGAATTAGATTTTGAACAAAACTGCGTGATTCGTAGAGAAATAGCAACTTCTGGAAAATCTCGAGCATTTGTAAATGATACGCCAGTTACATTGGAAGTCCTGAAAAACTTAGGCGTGTTTTTGATGGATATTCATTCGCAGCACGATACTTTGCTTTTAAATACCAATGCTTATCAATTAGCACTTTTAGACGCTTTTGCATCCAATCAAAGTTTAATCGATACTTATACTGAAAGTTTTCAAAAATTTAAAAAATCAGAAAAAGCATATCAGGCTTTGCTTTTAAATGCCGAAAGTCTAAAGAAAGAGTTTGATTATAATAAATTCCTTTTGGACGAACTTATTGCTGCATCTTTAGTAGGAGAGGAGCAGGCAGAGTTAGAAGAAGAATTGAATATTTTAGAGAATGCCGAGGAGGTCAAAAGAAAATTAGGGTTTGCCTTTGAATATTTGAATAATTCTGAGTTTTCTGTTTTGGGATTGTTAAAAGACGCCAATGTGGCTTTGGGAAGTATTGTCAATATTTCTGAAAAATATTCAGCGATTAAAGAAAGAATAAATAGTAGTTTAATTGAACTTCAAGATGTTTCTCATGAAATAGAGTCTGAAAACTCGAAAGTAGAAACTGATGACGAAAAAGTGATTTTCCTGAAAGATAAATTGAATGCAATTTATAGGCTTCAGCAAAAACATAGTGTAAAATCCATTGAAGAGTTAATTGGGATAAGGAATGACTTACAAGAAAAAGTAGATAAGGTTGTAAATCTTGATGAAGAATTGTTGGTTTTGAGCTCAACTAAAGATAAACTTTTATCTGAAACACAAAAGCAAGCTAAACTACTTTCAAGCAGTAGACAAGCTGTTTTGAAACCTTTAGCAGATAAAATTCAAGGGCTTTTGGCAGATTTAGGCATGCCAGATGCTATACTTTCAGTAAAAATAAAAGAAAAAACCTTGGCCATAGACGGAATGGATGATTTAGTGTTTGAGTTTTCGGCAAACAAAGGATCTACGCCTAAGCCATTAAAAGAGGTAGCTTCTGGTGGAGAGTTTTCTAGAGTAATGTTGAGTTTGAAATATGTTTTGGCTGAGAAAAAGGCTTTGCCAACTATAATTTTTGACGAAATAGATACTGGGATTTCTGGTGAAGTAGCCATTAAAGTGGGTAAAATGTTGACTGAAATGTCTTCTAAATTGCAAGTGATAGCTATAACGCATTTGCACCAAATAGCTGGTAAAGGCCAAACGCATTTTTATGTTTATAAAGACAACTCCGACGTAAAAACCGTAAGTTTGATGAAGAAACTAAATGCAGATGAAAGGATAGTAGAAGTGGCTAAAATGATAGGCGGACAGAACCCTTCAGAAAGTGCAATAAGAAGTGCAATAGAAATGTTAGAAAACAATAATTAATTATAAATATGAAATACTCGAGTTTGTTATTTGCGTTTATTTTTAGCCTTTTGATGGCTTGTGATAATAAAACTGATGGTCAAATTGAAGAATTGAATGCTGTTTTGATGAAAGGCCATGATGAAGTTATGCCTAAAACGATGGCGATTGCTGATATTAAAAAAGATTTGATGGAAGCAGCAGCAAAAGGAACTGAAACTGATAAAGAATCTGCTTTACAGATATCTACAAATTTGCAAAAAGCGGAAGATGATATGTATGAATGGATGAAAAACTTTGGTGTTGCGATGAATGATGTAAAAGACAAAAATGAAAAGTTGAAGTTATATAGTGAACTAGAAACAGAAGTTAAAAAATTAACATTAGATACCGAAAATTCCATTGCTTCAGCCAAGAAGTTCATTGAAGAACACAAATAATATGAGAAAGCTATTAGGGTTTAGTATTATTGGTTTCATGGCTCTCGTGATCTTCTCCTGTGGAGATTCTGATCGTAAATTACCATATATAGGAGAGCGAGAAGTTGATGCCAAAGGAGATACCGTCTACCATTCTATTCCAGATTTTAAGTTTATTAACCAAGATGGGGATACTATTACTCAGGAATTTTTCAAAAATAAAATCTATATTACTGATTTCTTTTTTACTTCCTGTCCCACCATTTGTCCAGTAATGAAAACCCAAATGCTTAGGGTTTATGAAAAATTCAAGGACAACCCTGGTTTGGCAATTTTATCTCATACCATTGATCCTCGTCATGATTCCGTTTCGGTTTTGAAATCTTATAAAAAAAGATTGGGAATAGACTCAGAGCAGTGGCAGTTTGTAACTGGTGAGCAAGAAAAGATTTATGAAATAGCCCAAAAGTCTTATATGGTATCTGCTATGGAAGACAAAGAGGCTATAGATGATGGTGGTTTTGTGCATAGTGGGGCGTTTGTTTTGGTTGATAAAAACCGAAATATTAGAGGAGTGTATGATGGTACAAAAGAGAAAGAAGTAAATAAACTTATCAAAGACATTGAATTATTACTTAAGAAATAGCCTATTGTTTTTAGGTGTTTGTTTGGCTTCCTGTGCAAGTCCTGAACAAGTCAAATATGAGCAGTATGTAATAAGTGGAGGCGAGCTTTACCAAACACACTGCTCCAATTGCCACAGTAAAGAAGGAGAAGGCCTAAGGAATCTTTACCCGCCTATTCGTCAAATAGATTTTTTGAAAAATGTTTCCTTGGTTACATGTTCTATCAAGAACGGATTATCAGGCCCAATGGAGATAAATGGTAAAATGTACAATCAAAAAATGCCTGCCAATAAAAATCTTTATAATCTAGACATTGCTCAAATCATCACCTTTATGAATGATAAATGGGGGCAAACAAAAAAGCTTGTAGATACCGAAGAAGTGGCGAAAGTGGTTTGTGAGTGATTCTCAATCTTGCCCAGTAGTATCCACAATAGTTCTTAGCGAATCTACCATAAATGTTCCTTTGGGCTTTCTGAGCGAGTATTTTGAGAAATCTTCAGAGGCTTCCATGCCGCCAGATGCAGTGATGGATTCTCTAGGTGTTTTTATAGTTACCTTTTTGTCAGTAAATATCTTTTTAGTCACAGGATTCCAAAATAACTCCTCTGTAGATAAGCTTTGCTGTAAAAGTCGGTTGTTGAAAAACACGTTTCCTTGAATGATATAAAGATTCTTTTCTTTTGAGTATTGTCCCGAATCTCCTCTTAACATCGAATATTCTACCCCATTTTTATCAAGAAAATTCACATAAACAGCCTTGGGGTAAAGCTCGTTTTCGTTTTTGAACTTCATTTGCTTGGCAGTAGACATTTTTACTTTTACTCTACCAGAGTCACTGTAAGTTATAGAAAGGTTGTCTGTTGAAAGAATCGGCCCCATGTATTCTATAAATTCTTTTTTGTCTTTTTCTTCTTCACAACTCCATAATGCTGGAGATGCTATTATCAACAAAAAACAAAAAATGCCTAGCTTTTTCATAATTAGTCAATACGTGGTTTGTTAAACCAGCTGCTTAATAATGAGAAGTTTACAGATATTTTAGTGTAGTTTTCTTGGATAAGATTGTTGGTGTTTAATCCTCTACGGCCAAAAGATAATGCAACGTCAACATAACTTGGATTTCCAAAACCCATAGGTACTGATAAACCTAAACTAAAACTTCTGTCCTTGATTTTAGTATTATTAATATAGTATGGTGTGTCTATTTGTTTGTATCCCATTCTATAAAACACTTGGTTGAAGTATTTACTAGATGAGGCATTTGGTAACCATTCCATTCCAAAATTCATCACTTTAGAGTCTACCAAAACACTTTTAGCTAAGGGGTCAAAGTTTGTGGTGCCTGACCACTTTGTACTGCCATATTCAGCCGCAAAAACCCAATGATAATTACTTTCTAAACTTACACCAACTTTATAACTGCTAGGTAGTTGCGTGCTAATGCTATAATTGGCCAATGTGTCAGGGTTTTGAATATAAACTGGACCATTTCCTGCTTCACCCAAAACACTGAAAACGCGAAGTGCATCACCTTTTAAGGTTCCGCCTAATTGATAAACACCACCAACATTCAAATTCCATTTTTTATTTAACTTTATCTGATAAGTTAAACCAGTTTTTGCAGTTAAACCATGCATGCTGAATCTTCCAGAGTTTCTAAAATATTCTGAAGAGCCTGCTATTGAAGAGGTAGTATCCCTTTGTATATTTCCAAAATTTGCTTGGCCTTCTACACCCCAAAACAGTCCCTTAGCTAAAATAAACGAGTTTGTAAAAGCAACTCGGGATATTCCTCCTATACTTCTATTTTCAACAATATTTGATTCATTTGACCCAACAAAATCCTTCTCTATAGTCGTTAATTGGTCTGCTACAGAGTAAGGTCTCATACTTACACCCATCGCCCATTTTGGTTTTACGGGAAAAACCATTGTTAGATTGCTAAGGTTTAAACCGAAATCATCTTGAATTTTATTGCCTTGATTGAGCGTTTTGTACCCGCCTTTCAAACCAATATTGAAGGCTACATATTTATTCAAACCAATGGTACGGTTTTTAACCAACATAGCGGGGTTGATGTGGTTAACATAGAAGCTATTGGCAAACGAAACTCCAGTTCCGCCCATCATATCTTGTGCTGCTGCTGATTCTTCGGTTATTTCACCTATTCCAAATCCATTATAGGGACTGTTTCCTTGGCCTTGTGACCATGCCAAATGAGTAAAGCTTGTGCAAACTATTAGTAAAAAGTATCTAAATTTTATTGACATTATATTGTAAAATTCTGTTTAAGCCTTCTAAGACCAAATTTGGAGCTGCAAAGGTCGGATATTTTATCTTACTTTCAAAGTAAGGGGCATCTCCTCCACAAATTAAGATGGTAATTTTAAGCTTTTTTATATATTCTTCAATGATTCCGTTTATTTCGGCCACTATTCCGTTCATCACACCGCTTTCCATGCAGCTATTTGTGGAGTTTCCTACAAGGTCAGGAATAATAGTCGAATCCAATAACGGTAAATTTTTAGTAAAAGTATGCAGTGCTTTGAATCTCATAGCTCGTCCTGGAGAAATGATTCCTCCTTTGAAGGTATTATCTGCCAAAACTAAATCGTATTTTATGGCTGTTCCGATATCTATTATTAGGCAATTGTCTTCAGGAAAATAGAATTTTGCCCCAGCAGCGGCTGCCATTCTATCGTATCCCAAGGTTTCGGGGGTGCCGTAGCCGTTTATAATTGGGAAAGGCGTGTTTTTGTCAAGAAAAACAGTGTTTTTAAAAGAAGAAAATGCCATGAGTATTTCTTCTTTCGGTAATGTGACTGAAGATATTATTATATTTTGAACATTATTTGCTTTTAAAATTTCCAATACTTCTTGGGTAGAAATTACACGAATGAGTTCTACTAATTGGTCATTTTCAAAAAGCCCAATTTTAATTCTTGTATTTCCAAAATCTATACTTGCATTCATAAAAAAATAAAGCCGTTCTATTTAGTAGAACGGCTTTGCAATTTAATTAAAATATTTATTTTTAAGCAGCTTTTGCTTTTTTCTGCCAGAAGAACAATACAGTAAAGGCTACGATTAAAACTAACGGAAATGTTACCATTGTACCTAAGGTGGCTTGACCAGCGGCCAATTCTAAAGCGTCGCCTGTTAAACCTTCAGCAGCTTTAGTTGCATTATTGTTATCAATCCATTTTCCTATAATTGGCTGAAATATTGCTGTTGAAAACATTCCAATTCCACCAATTACAGACATGCCAAATGCACCACTTAAAGGCACTTTTTCTGCTATAAACCCAACCATGTTTGGCCAGAATAAAGCTACACCAAGAGCAAAAAAGATAGCTGCAACGTAAGCCATGCTTCCGGTTTGTGTACTAAATAAGTAAATTCCTATTGTAGCAAATACAGCAGAACCCAATAAAACCCCAGTTTGGTCGAACTTCGCAACAATTGGCCCAGCAAAGAACCTAATCACCGCCATTAGTCCAGTAACCAATGCTAAAATTAACATAGGGCTAGCACCACTTTTACTCATGATAAGTCCAGTCCATTGTTGTGGGCCAAACTCGGTAATTGCAGTTATCGCCATACAACAGAACATAAATATAAATAAAGGAGTAAACATTGCTTTTAAGTTTTCTCCAATAGAGGTTACACCCGCTACTTTTGGCTTAGGGAATTCTTGTCCCCAGAATAAATATGCATAAATCAATGTAGGTATCAAAATTACCCAGATTTGTGATTGCCAGCTCATGCCACTATCTGTCATGAATTTAGAAACCAAGCTTCCAATTACTATACCTCCTGGAAACCACATGTGGAACCTGTTAAGCATTTTGCTCATTGTAGCTCCTTGATAAGTATCAGCAATCATTGGATTACAAGCCGCTTCTGTACAGCCATTACCTATTCCTATTAGAAAAGTAGAAACCAATAATCCAGTATATCCGCCTAAAACTTGAGGGTAAATAGTTAATAAAATACCAGCAGCATGACATGCGAAAGCAATCAACATAATTTTTTTTGGTCCAAAAGTATGGTAAACCAATCCGCCAATAATCATGGCAACTGGAAAGCCAACAAACCACATAGAGTTAATAAAGCCTAATTGTTCGGCTGTGAGATTAAATTCTGTTCCTAATTGTGGAAGAATACCTGCTCGAATACTAAATGAAAAAGCGGTCGTAATTAATGCGAAGCAACTGCCTAGAAACAGCCTTTTGTCGTTTACCATGTCTTTAAAATTTAAGGGTTGATATTTATAATTTCGTAAATCTACATTTTTTTTTGATTTTCCTAAACAAATAATTGTAGAAAAAACACTTCAATATTTTTGTGGATTTCCTAAAATGTTCAAAATAAGGCAAAAAAAAACACCGAACATATTTTTCTGTTCGGTGTAATTAAAGATCTTAATGGATTTTAAGCGAAAATAGAATAAATACCATAGCCAATAAAATACAAAGGAACTATCCAAAACAACACACTTATTGTCGCCCAAAAAAGGAAACTTGTTTTATTTTCTTGCCCTTCAGGTCTTGTGAGGGTTTTTGTCAATTCTTCAATAGAAAGTGGCAATAACTCATTTAGTGGCTTTCCTACCGTTCCTGCATTGTACATGGTTTTTCCTTTTTGAAACCATTTATATGATTCTTTGGTGTAAAACATTACGCCTACACCCATGGACCAAATCGTCAAAATCATGGGAAACCAAAGGTTCATCCAGCCGCCTGCACCAATTTCCCAACTGCCTGTGGAGCTTTCGCCTTTCCAGGAAATGTCATTTCCAGTTACAACATGGGATATGTCATGGAGATATAAGTTTTCACTTCTTGAGGCCAGGTTTGGCATAGGAATATAAATAAAGCCAAATTTGAACCAAATAATTTTTTTTTCAGCACCACCATCATTACCGAGTTCTTCTTTTTCGTAGAATTTACTTATTGCATCTATTGCTGTCATGTTTTTTTGTTTTTTTTGAATACTATCTCAAAAAATATACCAAAAATCATTTTATAATATTAGTAGCCAATATTTTATCGTTGTTTTTTGTCATAATTTCTTATGGATTTTTTGGGTAAATTTTCCAATTAATTAGAAATTTGAATTTTAACTTTATTAAAAGGATACTTCTTAATGGTTTTTTAATATCAAAGTGGTTTCAACTCAATTTTGAGCAAGTCTAAAATTATATTTTCTTTCGAGTGGAATTTGATTTGCTCTTAATGATATTTATTCATTTTTTCTCTTATTTAATTTTTTCCAATGCCATATTTTTCATAAAATTGCAGATGTTTTTTTTCAACCTAAATAATAAAAATGTCTAGAAAAATAAGGATGGGGATGATAGGCGGTAGCCTTGAGGCATTCATTGGGGCAGTGCATAGAAGAGGAGCCGCATTGGATGGAGAAATAGAATTGGTTTGTGGGGCGTTCAGCTCAAATCCAGAAAAATCAAAAGCTACAGGTGAAGCTCTTTATTTAGACCCGAAAAGAGTTTATGGTTCTTTTGAGGAAATGATTTTAACTGAAAAAAATCTTCCAGAAGATGTTAGGATGGACTTTGTTTCTATAGTTACACCTAATCATGTGCATTTTGAAGCAGCTAAATTTGCCATTGAAAATGGATTTCATGTGGTTTTAGATAAGCCTCTGACATTAAATATGGGAGAAGCGAAAGCTTTAAAGCCAATTGTTGAAAATTCTGGATTGTTGTTTGCTCTCACGCACAATTATACCGCATATCCAATGGTAAAAGAAGCTCGGGCAATTGTAAAATCTGGAGCAATCGGAAAGGTTCGAAAAGTAATTGTAGAATATCCTCAGGGTTGGTTATCACAATTGGTGGAGGCAACTGGCCAAAAACAAGCCGCTTGGCGTACTGATCCTGCAAGATGTGGTGCTGCGGGTGGAGTTGGGGACATTGGTACGCATGCCGAAAACCTTGCTGAGTATATAACAGGATTGAAAATTACTGAATTGTGTGCTGACTTGACTATTTTTGTAGAAGGTCGTCAGCTAGACGATGATGCCAATATTTTACTACGTTTTGACAATGGAGCTAAGGGCGTTCTGCACAATAGTCAGATTTGTAATGGTGAAGAGAATGATTTAAATATCAGAGTTTATGGAGAATTTGGCGGGCTAAAATGGCGTCAAATGGAACCAAACACTTTGGAATTAACCAACCAAGAAAATGGTTCTCGAATAATCAGAACAGGCGTGGGCAACCTTTCAAAACATGCTCAGGCACATACTCGTCAGCCTGCAGGTCATCCAGAAGGATATGTGGAAACATTTGCAAATATTTATAGAAACTTTGCATTTGCATTGAGAGCAAGACTGGGCTCTGAAAGTAGGGCAGTGGCAGCTGGGAATTTAGGTGGCACACAAGACGATGCCGCTGCATATATTCCTGAAATTCATGATTTTCCAGGAATTGATGATGGATTGAGAGGTATGGCTTTCATAAATACCGTGGTTAAGTCAAATGCCTCAGAAGAGAAATGGACCAAGTTTGAAATCTAATTTAATTGTTGAAATAATAAATACTAAAAATGAGTAAAATCAAAGTTGGAGTTGTGGGTACTGGTTTTATCGGACCTGCTCATATTGAGGCTTTAAGACGACTTCCTAACATAGAAGTAGTGGCATTGTGTGAGGTGAATATAGAGTTGGCAACGGCAAAAGCTGCTCAACTGGGCATAGAAAGACCATGTACATTTGATCAACTTTTGGCTATGGAAGACATTGAATGTGTGCACATTTGTACACCAAATTTCTTGCATTATTACCAGTCAAAAGCTGTTCTAGAAGCAGGAAAACATTGTGTTTGTGAAAAACCTTTGGCTACTAATCTTGAAGAAGCAGCGGAATTAGTTGAATTAGCAGCAAAATCTGGTTTGGTAAATGCTGTTCATTTCAATTTAAGATATTATCCTTTGGTTCGTCAAATGAAAATGATGAAAGAGAAAGGTGAATTAGGCGAAATTTATTCAATCATAGGTTCATATTTGCAAGACTGGCTTTTTTATGCAACGGATTATAACTGGCGTTTAGAGCCTGACAAATCTGGAGATTCAAGAGCTATTGCTGATATAGGTTCGCACCTTTTAGATTTAATAGAATATGTAACTGGCTTGAAAACTGTTCAAGTTATGGCAGATTTTAATACTGTTCACAAAAATCGTAAAAAGCCATTGAAGCCTATAGAGACCTATTCAGGCAAGATGCTTCAAGCCGAAGATTATGCTGATGTGCTAATTAATACTGAAGATACTGCCAATGTACTTTTGAGGTTTGACAATGGAAATACGGGTTCAGTTACAGTTTCACAAGTTTCGGCTGGTAGAAAAAACCAATTGAAAGTTGAAATTTCGGGTTCATTAAAAACTTTGGCTTGGAATTCAGAGTCGCCAAATGAAGTTTGGATTGGTAGCCGCGATGGAGCCAATTCAGTTTTGATGAGAGATCCGTCATTGGTTCATGAGGAAGTTCGATCATTGATAACCTATCCAGGAGGACATAATGAAGGCTTTGGAGATACTTCTAAGCAATTGTTTAAGGAAGTTTATCAAGCTGTGGCTGAGGGTAAACAACCTGAAAGTCCGAAGTTCCCAACGTTTGCGGATGGTTACAGAGAATTATTGATTTGTGAGAGAATTCTAGAAAGTAGCCGAAGTGATAAGTGGGTTACCGTTTGATTTACGATTGATTCGATTTACGATTGATTCGATTAATGATTAATTTGATTTACGATTAATTCGATTTTAGATATTTATAATACTTAAAAGGCTATCAGCTAGGAGCCAAAAGCAAAAAAATAATGAAAACAATAAAAGGACCAGGGATATTTTTAGCCCAGTTTATGGGTGATGAAGCACCATTTAATTCATTGGATACCATAGCCGATTACATGGCTGATTTGGAGTACAAAGGTATTCAGTTGCCAACATGGGATCCAAGAGTGATTGATTTGCAAAAAGCTGCTGAATCAAAAACGTATTGTGATGAATTGAAAGGAAAATTGGCGGATAAAGGTTTAGAAATAACAGAACTTTCGACCCACCTTCAAGGGCAGTTGATTGCATCGCATCCTGCATACAATACGATGTATGATGCTTTTGCTCCTGCGGCTGTTCATGGAGACGAACCCGCCCGTAGAGCTTGGGCAGAGCAACAGCTGAAATATGCAGCGGTAGCTTCGAAAAACTTAGGTTTAACTTCTCACGTAGGATTTTCGGGTGCTTTGGCTTGGCCATTTTTATACCCTTGGCCGCAAAGACCATCGGGATTGATAGAAACAGCATTTAAAGAATTGGCCAACAGATGGAAGCCGATTTTGGATGTTTATGACGAAAACGGTGTAGATTATTGCTATGAATTGCACCCAGGTGAAGACCTTTTTGATGGTTCTACTTTTGAGATGTTTGTAGATTATTTAGACGGGCATACAAGAGCCAATATTAACTACGATCCAAGTCATTTTGTGTTACAATGTTTGGATTACGTACAGTTTATTGATCTTTATCATGATAGAATCAAAGCATTCCATGTAAAAGATGCGGAGTTTAATGCAACTGGAAAACAAGGCGTTTACTCTGGATATTCTGGCTGGGCAGACAGAGCTGGTCGTTTCCGTTCATTAGGCGATGGTCAAGTGGATTTTGGAACAATTTTCTCTAAACTTTCACAATACGATTACGACGGTTGGGCGGTTTTGGAATGGGAATGTTGCATCAAATCCTCAGAGCAAGGAGCAGCCGAAGGTGCACCATTTATCGAAAGCCATATAATAGAAGTAGCAACCAGAGCTTTTGACGATTTTGCTGCTACTGGTGCTGACGAGGCAGTAAATAAGAAAGTTTTAGGTATTTGATTTTCTTTCCTTCAATTTGAATAGTAAAAAAGAGCCGGAAGGCTCTTTTTTATGTTACCAAAATATCAACTTTGATGGTCTGAATTCAGAAATAATTATTTCTTTCTCATTTTCAAAAAATACAATGGTGTACTTCTTATGAAAATTGACACATTTCAAACCTAATGCCGCTCTACTTTTTTCTCAGCAAAGTCTATAGATTTTGAATTCAGAGTCTAATTTTTCAATAAAATCATATACAGAGTCAGAATATTTTCCGCTGTTTTTTCTAAGCGTTTGGATTCTATATAAAATGAGATAGAAGAGATACTTTCAGATGCAGATTTTTTTATTCTGATTTTTCTTTTGCCCATAGATTTATGAGTTTCCTACTATATTTCCGGGCTTCTTCAATGGTAAACAAATCATCTTGTTCAACACCTAGAATAGCATTTTTTTGAAGAACTTTATATTCCTTATTGGAAGCTATGAAAAATTTCTTTTTATTAATAATTACTCCAGATGCCATTTTCTTTATATTTAAAAGTATTCGAATATAATATTTTTTTTCAAAAGTAGAGTTTTGAATCTTTCATTTTTTCTTTCATTCAGGAAATTGGCTTCATATCCAATTCCCCCATTAAATCCCTACCTTTGTATTTCAATTAACACTTTTTGACATTGGAAACATTCAAGCAACTCGGAGTAACCGAAAATTTGATAAAGGCTCTCGAGGAAAATAAAATAATTAAACCTTCTGAAATACAGCAACTTGTAATTCCTTATCTTTTAAAAAACAATACGGATTTTGTTGGTCAGGCTCAAACAGGAACTGGTAAAACAGTAGCGTTTGGAATTCCCCTTTTGCAAAGACTCAATCCCAAAATCAAAGAAATTCAAGTTTTGGTTTTGTCGCCAACCAGAGAATTATGCCAACAAATAGCCAAGCAGATTTTTAAAATGACAAAATACTCTGAAAAAGTATTTGCAGAAGCAGTATATGGAGGTGAAAAGATTGAAATTCAGATGGCTAGGTTGCAGCGTCCAACGCAGGTTGTGGTGGCCACTCCCGGTAGATTGAAGGATTTGTTAGAAAGAAAAGCTTTGGATATCAGTAAAGTGAAAACTTTAGTATTAGATGAAGCGGACGAAATGCTAAGCATGGGTTTTAAAGATGCCATAGATGAGATAATAGCACAAATACATCCTGAAAATATCAAATGGTTATTTACGGCAACTGTTCCAGATTCCTTAAAGAGACTCATGGAAAAATACATGGCTCCTGATGTTCACAAAGTGAGCGTAAGCAAGCAAGAAGTTGTAAATAATAAGATTGAGCACCAGTTTTTTATCTGTGAAAACAAGGTTAAGTTTGACTACGTTCTGAAGTTTTTAGAATCCCAAGGAGCTGCCAGAGGAATAGTATTTGTGAGAACTCGAGATGATGCTCAAATGGTGGCTAAAAGACTAAAAGCCAAAGGTATATCTACTGATGCCATACATGGTGATTTAGAGCAAAGAGACCGCGACAAAGTGATGCGAGCCTTTAAAAATAAGAAAATACAAGTTTTGGTGGCGACGGATATTTCGGCCAGAGGTATTGATATTGAAGGACTTAGCTATGTGGTTCATTATCAGCTTCCTGACCAAATAGAATACTACACACACAGAAGTGGACGTACCGCTCGAGCAGGCAAAAGAGGTATTTCGATTGCTTTTGTAAGTTCGGAAGAATTACAAATAATTAGAGTAATAGAGAAAAACTTGAATATAAAGTTTTTGAAGATTTAATGGGTTTGTAAAGCTTAAGGTTTTTATGGTTTAGGAAGACTTTATTAAAATTTACTATATTGCGGTGTAAATCAAATAATGTCCCATGCGTATTTTGATAGCCGATGACCATCAATTCATTTTGGAAAGTATAGAGATTTTGCTCTCAACCATACCCGAATATGAAGTGGTGGCCACTTTTAATAATGGAAAAGAGCTTTTTGATTCTCTAAATTTTCATGAAAATATTGATCTGGTAATGACAGATTATAATATGCCTCAAATGAATGGTATTGAGCTTACTTACCAAATTCGTCAAAAATACCCTCAAATTAAAATACTATTGCTTACAGTTTCAGAGGAAGTTCAAACTATTCAGGAAGCTTTTCAAGCAGGCGTTTCGGGGTATGTAATGAAAAAAGCGGGAAAGGAAGAATTTGAAAAAGCCATAAAAGTTGTATCTTCTGGAAAGAAATATTATAGTGAATCGGTTGTTTTTGAGCTTTTAAATAGAGACAAAAAAATATCAGATTTGGTGGGAGATAATTTGAAAGATGATTTGGCTAAATTATCGATTAGAGAAATTGAAATAATAAAACTTATAGCAGAGGAAAATTCTACCAATGAAATCGCTGAGAAATTATTTCTAAGTCCTGCAACTGTCGAAACCCACCGTCATAACATTTTGAAAAAACTTGGTATTAAAAATTCAATTGGTTTGGTGAAGTTCGCTTTGAAAAATAGTATTATTTAAAAATGGCTTTAAACTGGGATTTGTATATTTACTTTTAGTCCATTTTCATTAATAAAATCTATTTTCCCTTTCAATGATGCCACTCTAGACCGCAAATTTGGCATTCCCATACCTTTTTTCTCGGCATTTTCTGGTAAACCAACACCATTGTCAGAAATATTCAATTGCAGCGTATTTCCAAATTTTTCTAAGCTTACAATTGCCTCTTGAGCATGGGAGTGTTTCAAAATATTGTTTGAAATCTCAAGTAGTAAACTGAAAATCTCATATTCTATTCTACTTTCATACCTACCAAGGCTATCAGATATTTGGATTGTAAATTGAGTTTTTCCCAAAGAATTTAGTTCCTCGATTAGTTTTTCAATAGAAACCTTTAAACCTTTAGTTTCGAGATCTTCTGGCAATAGATTGTGCGAAATTAACCTTACATCCGTGTAAACTTCAGCAAGAGCGTTGATTGTTGAATTATAGATATTCCCTTGTTTTTCAGTTTCAAACTTAGGTTGAATGGACTCCAAACGCCAGCGAATACCTGATATTTTTGCTGATAGATTATCATGGAGTTCTTGAGCAACTCTTTTACGCTCAATAGTTTGTCCTTTGATAAGTGCCTCCTTGATTTCTCTGTTTTTAGCAATGAGGTTTTTATTGTTTTTGTATAAATATAATGCAAATCCAGATCCTGCAAATAAACTTAAAATCAAAATGTTGCGAATTAGCTGATTTCTATTGGCTTCTGTTTGTAGTTTTTCGTTTTCAAGGGTCTTTATTTGAGCTTCTTTTTTGGCTAATTTATAATCTGTCTGGATTTTATTGTTTTTTTGGAGAGTTAAAGAATCTTCTTTTAATTTAAAAATCTTCAAATAATTTATTTCTTTTTCAATAGCAATTTTACTACTTATAAGACTCTGATTTTCAAGTTTTTGAATTTTTGATTCTTTGGTAGCTAAATCATAATCTGCGTAAATTTTTTGTGTTTTTTCATTTGTTAAAGAGTCTTCATGCTTTATGTAAAGTTCTAAATATTCAAGGGCTTTTTCTTTATTGTTTTGATATTTATGCACACCATATAACCAACCTTCCGTTAAAGAAATGAATTTCAGAGTTTCAAATTTCTTTGCATAAAAATAGGATTTTTCTAGATATTCTTGAGCTTTATCAAGCTTAGCATTAGCTATTTCTAATTCGGCCTTAAATCTATAAATTGACAGTAAACTATAATAATCTTGTTGCTTTTCGGCTAGATTTTGAGTCTTTTCTGTATAATATATGGCGTTTTTTGAATCTTTTAAAGCACTATAAGTGGTTGACAACATTCCATAAATTAAATTTTCTGTCAAATAACTTACTTTCTGATTCGTCATCAAATTTTCAGCTCTTTTTAAAGTTTCTATTGTCTTTGGTATACTCCCTGAAGTATTAAGATAATTGGCTTCGTAAATTAAACCAGAACACATAATGTCAGCATTTTTGGTTTTTCTTCCCAATTCATAAATTTCCTCAGAAATTTTCATTCCTTTCTTTAAAAATTCATTTTTATTTTCTGGAATGTTTTGAATATTCCAAAGCATTATTGAGGCAATTCTCAATTTTGCTGTTGCCAATGCCTCGTAGTTTTTTGTGTTTTCGAGCAGATCTTTTGCTTTTAGACATAGTGCTAATCCATTTGAAAAGTCATTGTCAAAATAGGAAGAATAATAGGATTTATTTATTAGCAACATGCCATCACCAACCTTCCATTTAATTCTCCTTGTTAGGTTTTCAAGAGAATCAAGCCTAAGTTTTGCATTTTTTTCATGAAAATAGATAGAATAATAAGAGTACCTCCAGTAAGCCGTAACCAGCAAGGTGTCTCTTTTTAAACTTTGAGGCTTTTTGTTTAATAACATCACTTCTTTTGCCAGACTATCTATTAGTGGGCGACCAGCAATGGCATTAAATGGTAAGAAAAATATTAAAATGAAAAAAAGTTTCTTCATGTTTTAGCGAAAAATCTTTTGAAGTAAGGTAAAAAACAAGCTATTCCAAAGTTTTTTGACAAAATACAGGTTTACCTGTATGCTATTGAAATAATATACAAGAAATCATGGATTGATTGGAGAAAAAGGGCTTAGCAAATTTGTAGCATAATTTAAATGTCCCATGAAAAGTCAAGAAATCAGTATACTAAAAAAGAAAAAGGTAATGCCAGATGAAGTAATCTACCTTTTAGGCGAAATCAATTACACTACTTTTTACCTGAAAAATGGCGGAAAAATCACCATCGCCAAAACGCTCAAAAAACTATCAGAACAGTTTAATGTGAGTAACGATTTTTTCAGGTCACACAAATCGTGCATCGTCAATCTCAACTACATAAGTTGCATTGAATCAAGCTCTTTACGCTTGATTAATAACCATTCTGTTTTGGTGTCAAGACGTAGAAAAGAGCATTTGGGGCAAAATTTTAACCAATTGATGAGCGGGAATTGATAATGAGAAAAACACTCCTTTATATCGCCTTACCATTTATTTTTTGGCAATGTCAGGAAGCTGAAACAGTAACTCCAGTGGACACCACAAGTGCCAAAACAAAATTGATAACCGCCCAAAAGTGGAATATCTTTAAATATACCATTGGAACACCAAATACACCTACACGGAGTATTTCACAGCTGGCCACAGAAACTACCGGGCCTTACTATACTGATTTTTCGTTTGCCTATATAACTTTTAAAAGTGATGGTACTTATAATGCTCTTGAAGTATATAATGAACTAAGTGAAAATTTAAGTTGGGAATGGATAAAAAATGAATCCGAAATTAATTTTCAAAGACCCGGTCTTACCGAAAAACAACCAGCAATAGTAGAAGTGCTGGATAAAAGTAATCTTAGGCTTCATTATTATTATAAAAAAGGGCTTACGCCAGATAGCAAATGGAAAACCTTGTCTGACGACCTCCGATCGAAGGGTTTTGGCATTGGCTTTACGGAGGCATATATAATTATTGATTATTTGGCAGCGAAATGAAAAAGATTCATTTTCTATTATACTTAATTTCGAAACTTGCCATGAGTCAAGTACCAACCAAAGATTGGGATAAAACAGTTGGTGGTAATGCTTATGATTATGCAACAGCTATTGTGGCTGCCAATGATGGAGGTTTTTTGATCTTAGGAAGTTCGAGTAGTGGGATAAGTGGTGACAAAACCGAAGCCAATAGAGGAGGTGTAAATGAATTTGGTTTTCCGAATAATGACTATTGGGCTGTAAAATTAAACAGTCTTGGGCAAAAAGAATGGGAGAAAACTTATGGTGGAAACGGGGAAGATTTTGCAACTGCCGCAGTAGCTACTTCAGATGGTGGATTTATATTAGCTGGTTACTCCAACTCAGGTATTTCAGGAGAAAAAACTCAGGCGAGTAAGGGTGGAAATGACTTTTGGATAATTAAAATAAGCAGTACTGGTCAACCAATATGGGATAAATCTATTGGGGGAAGTGGAAGGGACGAGGCAAGGGCAATAACCTCTGTTTCGGATGGGGGATTTGTTATTGCAGGTGACTCAAACTCTGATATTTCAGGAGATAAAACAGAGGATAATCCTTCTAGTCATGTTTATGGTGATATGTGGGTTGTAAAAATAAATGGTGCGGGAACAAAAATTTGGGACAAACAAATAAGTGGACCAGGTTTCGATAATTCCAGGTCTATTGTATCCACAACCGATGGTGGTTTTCTAATTCTTGGGAATTCGGATTCGGTCATTGGCTACGATAAAACAGAAAGTAATCGAGGAGTTTGGGACTTTTGGATAATTAAACTAAATAACTCTGGGCAAATACTCTGGGATAAGACTATTGGAGGAAACCATAGTGATGTGCCATATTCTTTAGTACCTACAAATGATGGTGGTTTTGCTATTTTAGGGCATTCCAGCTCAGATATTTCTTTTGAAAAATCTGAGGCCAATTTCGGTTCAGATGATTACTGGCTTGTAAAAATAAATAGCTCGGGTATAAAAGAATGGGACAAAGCCTTTGGGGGAACTGGTTATGAGCGGCCAAGAGTAGTTGTTGCCTTGCAAGATGGTTCCTTTATTTTAGCCGGAAGTTCAGAATCCCCTATTTCGGGCAGTAAAACTGAATCACCAATAGGAGGTGAAGATATTTGGTTAGTTGGAGTGAATAATTTGGGTCAAAAACTTTGGGATAAAACCATCGGAAGTACATTTACAGACTATGCAAATGCTCTTTCAAAATCAGTGGATGGCGGCTTAGTTATTACTGGAATTTCGGAGGGGCCAATTTCAGGTGATAAAACAGAAATAGGAATTGGTAATTATGATTACTGGACTTTAAAGTTTGTAATTTCTACCGCCATCTTCGAATCCATCACCACCGGCAACTGGAATGTTGGCAGCACCTGGATTTCGCCTACAAATACGCTTTTACCAACCGCAACCAAAACTGCTAAAATAAATAGTTCAAACATAGTAACCGTACCCAATACAGGCAATCAAGTAAAAAACATACAAATGAATGGCGGCGTAATCAATTTAAATGGTGGCACTTTAGAAATCAAAAATCAATGAGAAAGATAGTTTACATGTTAGCCATAATATTATTTTGTTTTAATCAAATTGGATTAGCACAAGTTAGTGGTTATACATTTAGCCAAACAAACGGCACCTACATACCCATTACTGGAGGCAAGGTTTATGGCACTTTCAATTCAAAATACGAAACGTTTTTTGATGAAAATAACCCGTCTGGGATATGTCGTGGGATCAGCTATTATTGTGATATTAATGCAGCGGGATTACCCATAGGCTTTGATTTTATTTTCAATAATCGTGTCTTTGATAGGATTGGTGTAAGTTACAATGGCGTTATAAGTTTGGGTTCAAGTAGTTTTAGCCCTGCAGTAGATGCCAATGTATATAATTTATCCGATGGAATTCCCTCATCAGGAGCTCATCTAAGGAATAGAATTGCTGGTTTGCTGAAAGATAATGTTGCCAACCCTAATTCTGAGGTTCGGGTCGAAACTATCGGGACAGCTCCAAATAGAATCTGTGTTATACAATGGTCCAATGTACATGAATATGGCCTTATTGGTGATAATGTTAACTTTCAAATTCAGCTTTTAGAAACCAGTAACCAAGTAAAAGTAGTATTTGGAAGTTGTACCGGAATAGCAGCCAATGCTGGAGCAGAAGTGGGACTTGGAGGCGAAACTCCAACTGATTTTAATAATAGAGTAGGGACTGGTGCTTGGAATGCCACAACGGCAGGTATTTCTAATACTGCAATGGTAGCATTTAATAATTTGAATGTTCCTAATTCTGGTTTAACATTTATATGGACTCCGCAAACCATTGTTTGTAAACCTCCTGCAAACGTTAATATTACTTCAGTGACCACACCAAATGCGAGCTTTAACTGGGCTTCTGTAGCTGGGGCAAGTTCTTATGAATACGCTTTTTCAACAAGCCAAATGCCCCCAGCCAGCGGTACAAATACAACTTCACTTTCAGCATCTGTCACAACAGCAGTAAGTAATACTGTTCTTTATGCACATGTGCGTAGCAAGTGTGGGGGAAGCTTTTCCGCATGGAAATCTGCAGTATATGTGCCATGTGTAAGTTTGGTTTTACCTATAAATGGATATTCTGGCATGAGCTATGCTGGAGCACCTCCTAACTTTGCATCTGGAGCAGGCTTTAATTGGAATACCATTAATGGCATTTCAAGCTATTGGTTTTATTATAGTAGCGATAATTGGGCAACAACCGATTCTGTTTCTGCTTCGGGAAATAGTGTGTCTTTTAATCATAATCCTTATTCATCTTATTCTAATATCCCTTTTGAAAAGGGTACAAATTATAAATGGTTTGTAAAAGCAAACTATGGGGCTTATAATTCAAATAATTGTAAAGCAAGTAATTCATTTTCCTTTTCAACATTGCCAGGCTCACCAAATTGCAGCCAACTTGTTTCGCCTGCAAATAGTGCTACAAATGTTTCATTGGCACCTACTTTAACTTGGAATGCCCCTACCACAGGCCCCGCACCGACAGGCTACAAATTATATCTAGATGAACATATTAATAATTTAACAAATCCAATTCAAATATCTGCACCTGCCACAACATATACTTTTAGTAATTCCAGATATTATTACGACCAACCAATTTATTGGAAAATACGACCAGAAAATATTGAAAATCAAGGAACTGGGCATGCTGGTTGTGAGGCCGGAATTTACTATTTCAAAAACCCACCACTTACCTGTGGCCAAACTTATTATGACACAGGAGGACCAACAGGTGAATATTCTTATAATGACTCCACTGTTACTACAATTCATCCAACTGTAGCAACAGATAAAGTAAAAGTAACTTTCACAACTTTCCAGCTGGAATCGGCATATGGGAAAGATACCTTATATGTATTTGACGGGCCTGATGTCAATTCACCATCATTAGGCAAGTTTCACACCAATAATATCCCAGAACAATTTATCTCATCCCATAGTTCTGGAGCATTAACATTCAAATTTTTAGCTGGAGGTGCAAATTCGTGGAATGGGTGGGCAGCACCAGTTACATGCACAGCACCACCAACCTGTTATATGCCTCTCGTCTTGTCTGCCTCTAATATCACACCCACGTCATTTCTATTAAGTTGGACCGCCTCAGGAGTCCCTCCAGGTATTGGATATGATATTTTTGTTACAACTAATATAGTGCCCACAGCTACTACTACCCCCACTTATAGTACTACGAGTTTAAATAGATTATTAACAGGCCTTTCGGCAAATACATCCTATTATGTTTATGTGAGGAGCAATTGTGACAATACAAATAAAAGCGAATGGAAATATATAAAGGTATGGACCATGCCCATATCTCCAACCCAGGATGAGCCAACAGGTGCTATTACCTTACCAGTAGTCTCAACTATATGTAACTTTGATTATTCACCAAGTTATTCATTTCAAGGTGCTACCAATACCAGTTCGGTCACAAATCCATCTTGTGGTAAGGCTTCCGTTAAAGACCTTTGGTTTAAAATAACTGTGCCAGCGAGTGGTGCCATGGTATTTAAACTAAGTCCATATCGCGGTGTTCTGCATTATTCTTCTAAACTTGGTATGGCAATTTATAGCAATACTTATTTTAAATATTTATGTGATACCAAAAGTGATGTCGTTTTAAGTTTGAATGGTTTAAGTCCTGGCGATCAAATATATATAAGAGTGTGGGACGAAGATATTGAGCCAAATTCTTTTTTTGAAATATGTGTATATGACCCAGGTGCAGCTCCAAATTGTGCAACTATTACCAGTCCAGCTAATGGGGCGACCAATGTGGCCATCAATTCACCAATTACTTGGTCGGCACCTGTTGGTGGAACTACGCCCTTAAACTATAAAGTTTTGTTAAGTACTTCGAATCCGCCAATATCACAAATGGCTTATTTGAATGCTTCAACTACTACTTTCACACCCAATTCTTTATTGGCAGGCACAACTTATTATTTAAAGGTTATTCCTACTAATTACAGTGGCGATGCAGGTGGTTGCTGTGCTAGTTGTCCCATGGTAACTTTCACAAATACAAATCCAGTTTGTACTACTAACTTTTATGACCCTGGTGGACCATCGGGCAATTATTCAGCTTCTGCACCTGTTACAACGGTTTTTACGCCTACCGCTCCAAATTTAAAGGTTAAAGTAACTTTCAACTCCTTTAATATTGATAAATTTAGCAATCTGAAAATGTATAATGGACCCAATGCGAGTAGTGAACTCATTGGAACCTATACCAAGTATAATTTACCTACAACTTATACCGCCACGGGACCTACAGGTCAACTCACATTTGTATTTACCAATATTGATCAATTTTCAACAGGACCAGGTTGGGATGCTGCAATATCATTATGTGAGCCAGCCGGGGAAGGTCCAACAAGTTTAACTTCAATAAGCTATGGGCCCACTACCAGTACTACTGCAACCATTTCTTGGTATGGTTGTGGTAGTGAGTTTTACCATTCAACTTCACAAACCACACCTATTCCAAGTACAACACCTACCTTTTATGCCAACGGTTCGGTTTCTTTAAAAAATCTCATTCCAAATACCCATTATTATGTTTGGGTACGATGCGTAACCGATGGAGTAAAAGAGATATGGCGGGCCTTACCTGATGGCTTTTATACTAAAGTAGCCAATGATTTACCACAAAATGCCATCACTCTGAATAGCTCTTGTTCAGGTGTTCCTTATAATATCTCAAATGCAAGCCATAATAACAGAGAGGTGCTTCCAGGCTGCGATTATATTGTAAGTTTTGCAGGTGGAGGTGTTAAAGCTAGTAGTTTAAAAGCTATGTGGTATAAGTTTGTGGCACCTCCTTCTGGTTCAGTAAAAATTTCAACCGATTACCTTGGAGGTACTTTGGAGTACACTCGTTTGGGTCTTTTTTCAGCCACAGATGTTAATGATTTTGGCACATTTACAAATATTGCATGTGCTGATAGCAATGGGGTAAATATCGGGATGTCAAACCTATACGCTTCAGGTTTAGTGGCAGGTAATACATACTACGTAAATGTAGAGCAAGGTAGCCTATTTGATGAGGGTTCTTTTTGCATAACCATGCAAGAGCTGACTACATCCATGTTGGCATCGACAGGAAGTTGCACCATTGGAAAAACCATTTTTCCAACAAACCCTAACTACAGAGGCTGGATATCCATGACAGACATTACTGGTAAGCTCATATTAAACCTTAAACAAACCTCTGGTTCAGCTATAGGCTATATGCCTTCCTTAAATGTTTCAGCTTCTGCTAGAAACGATGGGTCAAGTATTCCTTATGGCAATAGAAATTTTTTTATAAATGGAAATGGTGTGAATTCAGCTGATATTCAGTTTTTCATGTTAAATGCTGAGATTTCCAACTTAGCAGCAACTGTTCCTGAATTAAGTGTTAGAAATTTATATTCAACTGTTTGCGTGCCTAATTATAGCTCAGGAGGTCTTTTAGTAAATCAAAATTCAGCCAGTCAACAAAATGGTATCACTATGATAAATGTAACAGCATCAGGATTGTCAAATTTTTATATTCAAAAAGGAATTCTTGCCGCCATCTTCGAATCCATCACCACCGGCAATTGGAATGTTGGCAGCACCTGGATTTCGCCTACTAATACATTATTACCTAATGCAACCAAAACTGCTAAAATAAATTCAACTCACACAGTAAGCATACCGAACTCAGTCAATCAAGTAAAAACCATTCAAATGAATGGCGGCGTAATCAATTTAAATGGTGGCACTTTAGAAATTAAAAATCAATGAGAAAGATAATAGTTGTATTAATTCTAATTAATCAAGTTGTTTTTGGACAAACACTTGAAATAGTAAAGAATATTAATAATTTTCAATACCCCAATTTATTAAACTCATCTGCAAAAATAAATGGGTTCTTGTATTTTGCTTCAAATACAAGCGATAAGTTTTCACTTTGGAAGACCGATGGCACTAATTCAGGAACAATTCAGGTCTTAACTGAGTTTTCTAATGTTAAATTTTTAAATATCTTAATTTCAACACCTACTAAGTTTTTCATTGAGGTAAATAATGACGGAGTAAATCAACTATGGATAACTGATGGTACTGCAACTGGAACAACCAATATATTAAATGTCCCATCTTTGCTTTACAATCCTAAAGTGTTGATAGGCAATGAATTGTATTTTACTTTTGTTCCAGTAGGAGGTACTACTTCAGAGCTTTGGAAAACAGATGGAACAATTGCAGGTACCACATTAATAAGTAATTTTGGAATGCCTTCATTTTTTGGAATAGGTGAAATTACAAATTTAAATGGATCGGCACTTTTTTCAGTACGAGAAAGTGGAGGCTCAAGTCTTTGGCTGTCAAATGGCACTTTCAATGGTACTACCAAAATTATTGATATAAATACAAATTCCAATATTTATCCTAATAAATTTGGGGTTTTAGGGACAAAGGCTTATTACGTAAACTATGATATTACTAACGGTTATGAACTTTGGGTGACAGATGGTACAGCCTCTGGAACTCATTTATTCGTCGACTTGAATCTTGGTAGTGGTAATTCTTCACCTATCGGCAATACTTTTACAACTTGTAATGGTTTATTATTTTTTGTTGCCAATAATGGTACTGCATATAAACTTTACAAAACTGATGGGACCGAAGCAGGAACTGTTGCACTTTCTGATGCAGTAAATAGCCAATTTAGTACCTTCGATAATTTATGTTTTTGTGCAAACACTACTTTATATTTTAGATCTTCTACTTTTTCTACAGGTATAGAACTATCTAAAACTGATGGTACTATCGCTGGCACTTCCTTTATTAAAGATATAAACGTTGGAACAGGAAATAGTAATCCTATGGATTTTCAATATATCAATGGGAAAACCTTTTTTATGGCAATTACAGCAGCCAATGGAAGAGAAATGTATACTACAGATGGATCAACTGTAAATACCAATATAATTGCTGATTTGCTACCTGGTAGCAGCGACGGAATTTCATTTAAAGGAGCTGGCAACTGGGATATAAATAATAAATTGGTTTTTACGGGTTATTATGGACCTACTAGTTCATTTAAACCTTTTATAAGTGACGGAACAGCAGCTGGAACAGGTTTACTAAAAGATATATTAACTATAAATTATAGTTCAAATCCATTTGATCTTACAAAAATTGGAAATAGAATTTACTTCAGTGCTTCATCCAATTATGGAGCATTTTATCCTTATAATAAAAATCCGTATTTTACTGATGGTTCGATTCCAGGCACTCAAATTTTAAAAGATTTTGCAGTAAATTACTCATTTAATAATGATTTTGAATTCAGAAATATTGATAATACCAACTTTTATTTTACTAACGGAGGAAAATTTCTTTGTAAGTCAGATGGTACCTCTTCTGGAACAACTACCGTAGAGCCAACGGCTCTTGGATTTGGAGGTTTTGGGGTCTTAAACAATAATGCATTTTATGGAAAGACTGATGGGGCAAATGGTAATGAGTTATGGAAAAACGAAAATGGGGTTGGGACCTTTCTAAAAGACATATATTCAGGGGTGGGAGGTTCATTTCCTATTAATTTCTTTAACCATAATAATGAATTGTTTTTTTTTGCTAATAGCAATTTGTACGGCAAAGAACTTTGGAAAACTGATGGTACAATAACGGGCACTGTCTTGTTAAAAGACATGAATCCAGGTACGGATTGGTCATATATTGATGATGTCAAAACGATTTCACATAATGGTAGTTTTTATACTTTTTTAACAACAAGTAATGACGGAAAGACACTTTCATTGATTAAGTCTGACGGAACAACTGCAAATACCAATGCTATTTACGATTTTAATAAACTTACAGGTTCGACTTTTGGATATTTCATCGATAGAAATAGTAAGCTGTTTGTTTTTAATAATCAGGTATATTTTACAATTATAAATTGCAATAATTATCAAGCACATATCGAACTATGGAAAACTGATGGAACTAATATAGGGACTACATTCGTAAAAGTAGTTTCGCCAGATGTTACTGTTACTTCCGTCAATTCATCGCTTGAAATAAATGATTTAACCTATAATTTGTACCCTTTTTCAATTTTCGTTAAGGGCAATAAGTTTTATTTTTATACGCATTCATATCTCTATGTAAGCAATAGCGAAGAGTATTTTACGAATAAATTATGGATTAGCGATGGTACAGTTTTAGGCACTTCAGAACTCTCTTCTTTTACAGTTGATTATGAAAATTACAACTCATTTTTTAATGGAAACAAAAATTACATTTTTAACATAAGTGAAAATGAAATTGGTTTTGTTTTTTATGATTTGATTCATGGTCAAGAAATATGGAAAACTGATGGCACTATTGCAAACACCCAGTTTTTTTATGATATAAATCCTGGCCCAAAGGGAAGTTTTGCGGATAGTTTTACCGAATTGAATGGCTATTCTTATTTTGATGCTGACAATGGTACAATAGGCAATGAGTTATTGAGATTCAATCAGGCACTTCAGATTTTCGAAACTATTGCAACAGGAAATTGGAATGCTAACGCTACATGGAACTCCAACACTCCACCAACATCCACCAATACAACGAAAATAAATAATACCCATATCGTAACAATACCCAACACAGGCAACGAAGTGAAAACCATACAAATGAATGGCGGCGTAATCAATTTAAATGGCGGCACTTTAGAAATTAAAAATCAATGAGCATACAGGTAAACCTTTAGTCAATGTCGAAATTTTACAGGTATCCGTGGATTGATAGGTAGTACTGATATATAGAATTTTGTGATATAAGTATGAGAATTTTAAACTTACTAAAAATGAAAAAAAATCTACTTTTGATATTTATTCTTGGGAATTACTTGTCCGTTTATAGCCAAACCTGGACAGGGGCAATCAATACGCTTTGGAATGAGCCAGGAAATTGGAATACCAGTATATTGCCTGTTGCTACCAGCAATGTGACTATCCCAGGCTCACTTTCAAATTACCCTGTTTTGCAAGCTGATGTGACCATAAACAGCATAAATATGGCTTCGGGTAGTGTGATTGATTTCAATGGTAAAAAACTCACAATCAATTCTGTAAATGCTTACAACTATTTCACTGGAGCTACGCTCAACAACACCCTGGCAGCTACTGACATCGTGATAGACCTCGATTTGGGGGTTGGAGGATATTATACCGTTGTACATAACAACACTATCAATGACAACATAACTTTCAATCTTTCTGGCACCAATACCTTTTATGAGGCAAATACGGTTAGCACCCAGAATACCTTCCTTGGAGATGTAAACTATTTGGTAAACGGTTCAAGTATATTAGACATAGGAAACGGATCAAAATCAACCTATTCAGGGAATGTGAGTATTGTTCGAATGTCGGCAGGTTCAAGCACTATTTTTGGAGCTGGTGCTACTATTTCAGGTAATTTTTCATTCAACAATTCAACATCGGGCTCCACTTCATTGGGTAATCAAAATATAAAGACTGCAATCGGAGGTAAAGTGGATATTACGGTTTTAAATTCTTCTACCTCTCCATTTGCATTATATCACTTTGTTAATCAAACCTCAGGGGGAGCAATTGCCGTTCAAAATAGCTTGGGTTTTGACATAATTAACGATACGCTGCAAATAAATTCAATTGTTATCACTGATTTTAAGGGTTCAAATTACAGCAATCTTAAAACCAATTTGATTACAGGAAATGTAACGATAGCTGATGATCCCAGTTATGGTGGGGGCTATTATACCACCATTCAAAAAAATGAAATTGGTGGAACTGCTTCGTTTACCAATAACGGAAGTAATATTTTTTATGAAGCAAATAGTCCGAATACCCAAAATCTTTTTTCAGGAAATGTAAGCTATACAGCAAATGGATCGGGCACAATAGAGATCGGAAACTCAGCAAAATCTATATATGGTGGCAATGTAACCATAAATAGAACAGCCAGCGGAGCTTCCTTTATTTTTGGACACGGTGCTGTTATTAATGGTGATTTTTCTTTTACAAATTTAACAGCAGGTTCTTCCTATTTTGGTGAACTCACCAATAAAACTTCGATCGCTGGTAAAGTGGATATAACCATTAATAATTCAACCACTTCAAATTTCTTTATAAATCATTTTGTGAATCAAACTGCTGGCGGGGTAATTTCTATACAAAATACCATTGGTTTTGGAGTTCAATATGACACCCTTATGGTCAATTCAATTTCTATTACTGACTATAAAGGATCTCAGTATAGTAATTTTCGAAATAATAAAATTTCAGGAAACTTAATTTTAGCTGACGATGCCACCTATGGCGGAGGCTATTACACAACCATTTATAATAATGAAATTGGTGGAACTGCCATTTTTACCAATAACGGTACTAATGCATTTTATGATGCTAACACAGCCAATACAGCCAATAAATATTCAGGAAATGTGAGTTATACTGCCAATGGCTCTGGTGCATTAGATATTGGCAATGGCTCAAAATCTACTTACGGTGGCAATGTTAATATCACAAGAACAGCGGCGGGTACAAGCACTATTTTTGGAGCTGGGGCTACCATTACGGGTAATTTTTTATTTACCAATCCAACATCAGGCTCTACTGTTCTGGGTAATTTATCAAATAAAACGGATATAGGTGGTAAAGTTGATATAACGGTTACCAATATCCTTACCTCTTCTTTTTATTTATATCGCTTTGTTAATCAAACAGCTGGAGGGATAATTGCCATTCAGAACAGTTTAGGTTTTGAAGTATTGAACGATACACTCCTTGTTAATTCACTCTCAGTAACAGACTACACTGGAAGCCAATATGCCAAGCTCAATTACAATAAAATTTCAGGAGATGTTACTATAGCTGACCATGCAAGTTATGGCGGTGGTTATTATACTACTATTTATAAAAATGAAATTGGTGGTACAGCCAGTTTTACAAATAAAGGTACTAATACATTTTATGATGCTAACACAGCAAACACAGCAAATAAATATTTGGGTGATGTAATTTATACTAAAATAGGAGGTATTCTGGATATCTCTTCGGGTGCAGAAAACGAATATGGGAAAGGAATAACACTCAATTCGGCTTCTGGAATTAATCTTGTCAATGTTAAATTTATCGGTAGCTCTGACGGTGTTTTTGAACAACTGGGTACTCAGGCTTTTATTATTCCCAACATTAAATTAGAAAAAACAGGGGCTGGAAAAATAACGCTCAATAATCAACTTACAATTGGCAATTCAATAGCCTTTACGAGTGGCTATTTAATTGCAACAGTTGGTAAGGAATTGATTTTTCCTGACAACATAGGTTATACTGGAGCTTCCGATGCAAGTTATATTGAAGGTTCGGCCATAAAAATAGGCAATGATGCTTTTGTTTTTCCTTTAGGTGGTGAAGGCAAATTGGCCAAAATCAGTATCTCGGCACCTTCGAGCGTTACCGATGAATTTACAGCGAGCTATTTTAATAATGCTCCTGGAAATTCAACGCTCAAAGAAGTTACTTTGGACCATTTATCGCTCAATGAAGTTTGGTTATTGGCTCAAACAACCGGCAGCAGTAGCGTTTTAGTAAGCCTTAGCTGGGAAACCGCTCGAAGCGGAATAATAGACAACCTTTCGGATTTACGAATATCGAGCTATGTAAACGGGTCATGGGTTGATAATGGCAATGGTGGAACCACAGGTACCAATTTGTCGGGCGATATAGTTACGGCCGCACCTTTAAATGCATCAGGGCTTTTCACTTTGGCTTCGGCAACTAGTAGCAATAGCTTTTTACCCATTTTTGAAACTATAATAACTGGAAATTGGAATAACGGTGGCACTTGGATAGCACCTACAAATCCGGTAGTTCCAACAGCTAAAAAGATAGCCAAAATCAATGCTTCACATACCGTAAGTATACCAAACACTGGTAATACAATAAAAACCATTCAGATGAATGGTGGAGAACTGAACTTAACTGGAGGAACATTAGAAATCAAGAATCAATAAAAAAACAATACAATGAAAAATTTACTAAAAATCGTATTCTTAAGCTCAATATTGGGCACATCATGGGCTCAAAATTCAATAACTACGCCCACAGGAATACCGCTTACTATTGGAAATAACGGGGTTAAACTGGCTAATCTGACCTCAGCTTCAGCAACTACCACCTCAAATAACAAAGCTTTGAGCGTAGATGCTAACGGTAACTTGATTTTGGTTCCTGACAATATAGGAACTTTTCCAAATCCGATCACCACAGGAGTTGGCGTACCACTCACCATCGGAAATAATGGCGTAAAATTAGCCAACCTTACCTCGGCATCAGCCACTTCTACTTCTAACAATAAAGCACTAAGTGTTGATGCGGCAGGAAATATAATTTTAGTGCCAGATAATGTAGGTACTTTTCCGAATCCAATAACGACCGGAGTTGGTGTACCACTTACTATAGGAAACAATGGCGTTCGCTTGGCCAATTTAACCTCTGCCTCAGCTACTACAGCCACCAATGGCAAAGCACTCAGTGTAAATGCCAATGGCGACATTATTTTGGTTCCTGATGTTCAAGGTTCAGGAGGAGGAAATCCCAACTTTACCACAGTAAATGCAAATCTTACTTTTGGAGGAATAAGTGCAGGAGCTATTCTTGTGGCAAATTCTACCGCCGCCTCAAACGCTGTAGGACACACATTGTTGGGATCGAGTGCCGGTGGTGCGATAGGAACAAACCCAACTGTTGCTACCTACGGAAATACGATGATAGGTGCTGCTTCGGGTGGTTTGACCACAAACGGCGGAAATAACAGTTTTTTGGGAATTAGTTCGGGTGTTTATAATACTACAGGGTCATTTAATCAATATTTTGGCTCAGGTGCAGGTGCCAATAACCGCACTGGGGATCATAATGTGATGATTGGATCCAATGCTGGTTATGATGGGGTAGGAACTACGGCCAAAAACTCATCTTATGGCGTATTTATTGGTAATTATACTGGAGCCCAAACTATCGCTAATTTTAACATTGCTATTGGCCATGCGGCTTCATCATACAATACTACGGGTGGAGCGACGGTTGCAATAGGAGGGTATGCAAATGGTCATTCTGCTGCAACAAATAATACCAATTCTGTATTCATAGGCTCACAATCAGGTACTTGGACTGGCACAAATCATGCAGCACCATCCTCCGTTGTGAATAATTTAATTAATGCTACCGCTATAGGCTATCAGGCTCAAGTGACAGTTTCAAATGCTTTAACCCTCGGCGGCGTAGGTGCCAATGCGGTGAAAGTAGGTATAGGGATGCACGATCCTCAGTACCCGCTCGATGTAAAAGGCGTAGTAAATATGCGAGTAGCTTACAATAGCCCAAGTATGAAAATCAACGACCGCGATTTCATGGGAATAGGAGAGGAAGGCGAGTTTTGGGTTTCAAATTTCAAAATGAAATACAGCGATGAGGCCCAATGGTCAGATAAAGTTTTTGATAAAAATTATAAGCTCTTAACTATTCAGGAATTGGATGCCTTCGTTTCAAAAAACAAGCATTTGCCCAATATTCCTTCCGCTGCAGAAGTAGTAAAAAATGGCGTGGACAATACAGAAATGACCTCCAAACTTTTAGAGAAAATAGAGGAGTTGAGTTTGTATATTATTGATTTGGAAAAGAGATTGAGTAAGGTGGAGAAATAAGAAGAGTATTTGTTTTTTAATTGTAAAAATGAAAAAAGCCCTCAAGAAAACAAATCTTGAAGGCTTTTTTGAAAAAAAAACTATCAATTAATCAATAAAAGTAAAAAAGTCTTCTTTCGATCTCCTTACTTTTTTCATGTTTACCAACCAGTCATTTGAAGGATCTCTGTAACCTAGCGTAGCAATAACCGTGCTTTTCAAACCCTTTTCTTTTAGATTTAGCAATTCGTCTAACGCCGCTGGATTAAATCCTTCCATAGGCGTAGCGTCTACTTTTTGTTCTGCCGCCGCAAACAATGCCGCCGCTAAGCTAATATAGGTCTGTCTTGCTAAATGCTCAAAATTCACCTGTGGGTCACGAGGTAAATACATACCCAATATTTGAGCTTTGTATGCATCGGTAGTATTTAAAGGCAATCCTCTTTCGGTGTTGGACCTATCAAAAGCCTCAGATACTCTTTCCTCTGTATAGTTTTCCCATGCAGCAAAAACTAATAAATGAGAACAATCTACGATTTGGCTTTGACCAAAAGCTAATGGTTGGATTTTCTCTAAAATTTCCTTATTAGAAATAACAAAAACCTCGAAAGCTTGTAAACCTGAAGAACTAGGTGCCAATCTTGCCGCTTCTAAAATATAATCAAGTTTTTCCTGAGGTACTTTTTCGCCATTCATTTTTTTAGTGGCATACCTCCATTTCAAATCATCTAATAAACTCATACTTTTTGTTTGTTAATATATGTTTATACATACATTGTAATTGAGCCATTAGTTCCTTGTTTTTAAGAATTTAAAAATTAATTGAAACGGAATGTTTTCAAATTTTTGAAAGATATACTTAAACCTCTTTATGATAGGTTTTTAAGATGGTTATTTGAAAACTCGAATATAATCCACGATCATTCTTTGAGGAAAAACAAGTGTAGCATCAGGATTTCCGGGCCAATTGCCGCCAACTGCTACATTGAAAATAAAGAAAAAATCTTCTCGTAATTCGCTTAAGCCGGCTGGAGTAATATCTATTTTATGAAATTCTTTATCATCTAAGTACCAAGTGATAAATTTCTCGTCCCAAACGATAGAAAACACATGAAATTGGTCATTAAAGGTACCTGAAAGCAATTCCGATTTTCCGCCATATTCGGCGTGTGAGCCAGCGTTGTCCCAGTGCACAGTTCCATATATTGTATCGTCGTCTTGCGGTCCACCAATCATCTCCATAATGTCTATTTCCCCACATCTTGGCCAACTTACCTCATTTATATTTTTGCCCAACATCCATAGTGCTGGCCATATTCCCTTTCCTTTTGGCAATGCCGCCCTTATATCGACTCTTCCGTATTTCTGGTTTATTTTACCTTGTGTTGTTAGTCTTGAAGACGTATATAGTTTTCCTCCAGCAGATTCTTTTTTTGCTTCAATTATCAAATATCCGTCTTTGACAGAGGTATTTTCCTTTTTATAATATTCTAGTTCATTGTTTCCCCAGCCACAATTGCCCGGACAGCCATCTCCCAATTCGTAATTCCAATCTTTTTCATTCAAACTCGTACCTTCAAACTCATCTGCCCAAATTAGACTTAGGTTAGGATAAGTTTTGGGTGTAGAATATCCTTTTTCTGGTATAATGCTTGTTGGGGCGGGTTGATCATTGTCATCATTAGCATTACTAACATATCCAATTGGTTGTTCACAGGATAAGAATTCTTTGTTTTTATCGCCCAAACCATCATTGTCAAGGTCTAAATACCATTTGGTTTGAACGCAAGGTTGTTCGGAATCTCCACATGCTAAAGTGAATAAAAGTAGGACACAAAAGGTTAAAAGTTTTTTTATCATTTATTTAAGGTTTTTGATATAAACAGATTAGAATAGAATTTGTTTGGTTTGAAATAAGTTTTGTCACAATTTTATGAAGTAGGTTTCGTAATTCTTCCTTACTTTATGAACTCTGAATTTCAATTTATCTTGGAAATTAATAATTCACATAAAGCTTTATGTTAGAATTTATTTATAGAATCTTCTGTTAGTTTTTTTATTTAAAAATGCCTAGCTCATTTTTACTTTTATTTCTGCCGAATCAACCATTTGGAAGGTAGCAGAAGCAAATTTTACCTCACCTTTTGTAGCTTCTACTTCTTTCAATATTTGCATGAAAAGTTGCGATTTGGTAATTCGTCTTTTTTTATAGTCTACTACAAACCTGAGTGTGAACTCTACCCAATTGTCGTTACAAATAAGTGAAACCATGGGTTCTGTCTGAGCATCTTCTAAAAGATATTTTTTCTGAAGATTTTTCCAATTTGTATGTGATAGCATGCTTAAGTCACCTATTACATTTTTGCCTACTTTAAGTAAAATTGTATTTACTAAATCATAGTTGCTACCGTATTGAATCGGGATTTTTATTTCGTCCCACAGAAAAGGGAAGTCTCCAGAGTAATTAAATACGGGTTCTTTAAAAATAAAACTATTTGCAATTAAGACTATTCTGCCATTGTAAAGATCGCCGTCTACCCATTGTCCTGTTTCCATAATGGTGGTTCGTAACATACCAATATCCATCACATCACCTCTTATTCCACCTAATTGGACTCTGTCTCCAGACTTGTAAAAACCTCCGAACATAATGGCTAGCCAACCCGCAAATGAGGCAATTACTTCTTGCAAAGAGAATGCAATTCCGGCTCCTGCTACACCCAAGGCCATTGTAAATCCGCCGAGTTTATCACTCCAAAGTATTATAGCAAAAAGAATACTCAAAACAGCGGCTAAGCCTCCGCTTAGTTTTTGTGCTCTGTATCTACTTTCATTATCTTGGATTTTGACAAAGACTTTATTTTTTAAAAGCCTTACTAACAGCCAGATTGTGATGACCCCAAGAAGAAATATCCAGAGTTTTGTGAATGCTAGATTTTGGAAAAATTCTTCGAATTTTATGGCCATATTTTTCTTTTTTTTGCAATCTATAGCCTATATAGATTTCTTGGTATCGATTCTTTAGATAATTTTAAAATTATTGGTCTAGTTCCTGTTTATTAATGATTTGGTTTAAAAAAAACAAAAGATCTTTTACTTTTAAGAGTCTAAGAAAGTTTTCTTAATATCAATATTTGAAGGTAAAGTTTTTATTTTTTTTTAATCAAAAAAATAGGTAAAAGAATGGTTTATTCTACCACTACAATCCCCGATTTAATCAAATTTCCACTTTCAGAACCAAGTTGACCAGTTTTACTATTCATGTGTGCAGAATATACCTCGTTTTTATCTTTTGATTTTACTTCAGCCATTACATAGAAATCTTTGCCTAAAGTAACTTTAGTTTTTAGTACAAAATTATCTTTTGGCGTTTCTGTTTCAGTTAAAGGAGTTTTATCTGTTGCTTTTGCAGCCCAAGTTGGTAATGTTGTTGCTGAAAATGGCGTCATGTCAAAATGACCTTCGCGAGCTTCTTCCTCACTTTCAGGCATGTGAGCTTCTTGACCCGGTACATATAGGTTTTTAACAAAATTATGTGCAGAATCTTCAACCCAAATGGCCATAACGGGTAATTCAGCCTCTTTACTTTTCTCTATTAAAATCCTCAAACTTTGACCTTCTAGGTTTTCATTTGTTTTTACCTCAGTGAAACTCAACATTTCGGCTCTAGGCGGTCTTTTAGGGGCCAGGAATCGACCAGCTTCGGCAACCGGTTCAAGCAATTCTGTAGCTGCAGCTACTAATATGACTATAAAAGAAATTCCAGCAATAATAAACTCTTTTTGGTAAGAACCTGATTTTCTGGATTTTGAATAGCCAACTATAGATGCCCAGTTGTTGATAATATGAAAAATAGCGAATCCTACAAAAAGTAAACCAAAAATGGTATGGGTCATCTCTACAGCGTGGGCTTTTTGTTTGATATAAAGTAAAATACCCGTAATAGAAAGTGCCAAGAAGGCAAACGCAACAGAAAGGCTAATTAGGTTTTTATTTTTCATCTGAAAATATAATAGGTTAGAATTTTTAAAAGGCCAAAAATAGGGATTTATTGTTCTGCTTTAATATAAATTGGATGATTTTCTAAAGAACAAGAATCTGGGTTTAAAAGGATTTAATGTTTTTAAAATTGACTTTCATTCCTTTGTATTTTCATTTCATTTTATTTCACCAATTCCGTCACAGCAGCTTTAGCAGATAGTGCGGCAGTGTTTACAGAGACCCAATCTTCACCATTTGTATAGGCTCCACCTGCAAAGTAGATTTTGTCTGCCACTGATTTGCTGAGTTCTTTTACGGTTTTCCAATCGGCATAGTCTGACATATATCCACCTTTGATAAATGGTTCATTGTTCCAGTTTTGGCTGATGTGTTTGATGTAATTCGGGCTGGCTTGCTTGTCAAATAGTCCATCAAGTTCGTTTAAGACAAAATCTTTTAATGCAGCACTAGAAAGCGTTTGTAGCTCTTTGGCAGGTTTGCCAACAGAGAAAAGGCCTAAAATGTTTTTGGAAGTTTTTTGACCATGACTAGCATTATAATAAATCTTTTGGCCGTCAATTTTGGGACTAATAGAATACTCATGTCCATCACCATAAAAATTCTTAGAAAACTCAAAAAAAGCTTTGAATCCTTCCCAAACTGTGGGGCCAGCAATAGCATCAATTTTTGACTGTGGCAGGTTGGGCGTAAAATTTATGTCTTTGACTTGCAGTATTTTAAGAGGTACAGAAACTATCACTTTGTCTGCCTTATATTCGCCATTTTGAGTTTTTATAAATATTTGATTACCAGAGTAGTCTATTGATTTTACAATAGTGTTGAACTTAATATTTTGGGAAATAGATGGAACAATATATTGCTCGAAAAAATTGTACCAAGAAGAATTTACAAATTTTCTGTCAGGGTCGTCTGCCACTGTTTCTATGTTTATTTTTACTGAAGGGTCATTTACTATCTCTTTGAAGATACCGGAGCTAGTCTCAAGCCATTCGGCACCGAGTGGAATTGGGAAGTCTGCAAAATCAGTGTTGATACGCATTCTGCCGCCGTAAATAGCGGAGGCCTCTAAAATTTCAAAAGGAATCCCGAATTGTTGCAATAAATATCCTGCTGACAAACCACCCGCACCGGCACCTATTATAATAACTTTTCCTTTAAAATTTGGAACGATTACTTCATCTGCTTTACAAGATATAAATGCGGAGTGCACTGGAGCTCCAATACCCAATATTCCGCATATTTTCAGGAATTCTTTTCTGGTCATTTATGATTTTTAATTGTATTCAAACCTAAACGGTGAGTTTTAGGAGTTTAGTTTTAAGGTACTTTTATTTTTTGAAATTGAGTTTAATGAAATTCCCAAAAAAACAAATTTTAAATTGAAAAACTAGGCTAAAAATAGGAATTAAAAAGTTCCAAGGATCACAAATTCTCAATCTACAAATATTTATTTTTTAAAAAATACCCTCCTAAAACCAAAATCAAAGCACCAATCAACCAATACATCCAATAAGATTCTTTTTTTGGTATCTCTACTATTTCCAAAACTTGATTGACATTTTGATTTGTTAAAGTTTGTTGGTGTCCATCTGCCCAAGTTACGGTTATTTGGTCGATTTTGGAGGCAGAACCTAGTCCAAAATGTGTTATTAGCGAGTTTTGTGATAAATGGCTTGAGGCACCTCCATCTATTTCTTTTAAATAAATTGTATCGCCTACTTTTAGTTCTATTTTTGAGCCTACGCCAAAGGCCTCATTATGTACACCTTTAAGTTTGATTTTAAGCCAGTTACCATGAGCGGCATCGTTTCTTATTAATCGGGTAAAAGATTCTGTTGGATAATCCAAAACTGGTTTTTGGTTTACTGTTAATATATCCATGTCTCCATCATTGTCAAAATCAAACAAAACTGAACCACGGCCTATTCCATAGTCGTTGAGGCCTAGGTCGCGGGCTTTTTCTATAAAATTTCCTTTACCTTGGTTTTCAAAATAAAAATCAGCCATTGGCACGCAGTTGGGGTTGAGGTCACCGTTAGACACATAAAGGTCCAAATCGCCATCATGGTCAAAATCGGCAAAATTTGCACCCCAAGATATGGCTATAAAGGTCATGTTGGCATCTTTGGTTTTGTTGGCAAATGGCTTTTCAGGACCTTGGTTTACCATCATATTGTTAAACCTGATGTTTGTGAAATAATAATCCATTAAACCGTCATTATTAATATCGCCAACAGCCGTACCCATAGAATTTATTTTTAGATCCATTTTTTTGATTTCTGCTACATCTCTAAATTTTGCCTTTGGATAAAGGTTTTCTAGTAATAGGTCTGGCGTTCGTTTGTAACCAAAATCATGGTTGATTATAAGGTCTTGGTCGCCGTCGTTGTCAAAATCAGTAAAAACTCCTCCAAAACCGAATCCTTTGTGACTAAGGCCATAATCTTCGTATTCGTCCACAAACTTTTTTCCGCCTTTATTTATGAGTAAATATCCTTTGGCTATTTGGTTGGCTCCTACTACCGTGGCATCGTTTATAAGGCTAAGTTTACCTTCATATTGGTTAAAATAGTTGCCAATATAGAGGTCAGGAAAACCATCAGCATTTACGTCACCAAAACTTGCCGCAGTACAAAAAGAATTAAGGTTTTCAAGTCCAAAATCCTTTGTGGCATCTTTAAAAGTGCCATTACCATTATTAAGGAAAAGTAAGTTTTCAGCTCTTGGTATTTGTTGTTTTTTATTTTTTAGGGTAATGGTTGTAATAAATAAATCTCTAAAGCCGTCTTTGTTTACATCAGCCGCAACCACGCCTTGGGTCACGTAATTTTTTGTTTTTGTAAGGCCTGATTTCTCAAAAACATTGGTAAAAGTGCCATTTTTATTATTAAGAAGTAATTGATCATCAAGCATTCCACTCGTAATGTAGAGGTCTTCATAACCGTCATTGTTTATATCTATCACGCATGCACCACCACCAAACATGCCTTCATATACTTCAAACACATGATTTATTTTTGATTCTTTGGTAACATCAATAAACGTCTTTTGTGAAAATACGCAAAACCCGTTTATTGAAAGAAATAGTACAATTAGTAGGTTTTTTGTTTTCATTGTTGTTTTACAAAAGCTTGTTTAAAATATATAAAATCCGAGTTTTATTTGGTTGGAAATTTGGAGAATAATTAACTCAAAATTGGCTAAAGTTTCATTTTTTCCACTTTAATTTATTTACGTTTTCGGCTATTTCTTTGCCTTTAATTTGACCTGCTAGGTTATCTTGTTGGGTATGAATGCCACCATAAAATCTTGAATCGGCGGTTTCTTGGGCTATTTGCCAGAAAGAACTGAATTTTCTAGGTTTAAAATCTACATCTCGTAATTCATCCCTCCTTCGGCCTAGATGTAGACTGTCTGTTATTTCTATCTTTTCACCAAACATTTCTATAAATACAGTGGCTGCTGCTGCGGCTTGTATGGCATGTCCAGACGGAAAAGCGGGAAAAGGAGGGTCTGGCCAAAACGAATTCCATGCAGAATCTATATTAGCAGGAATGAAGGTATTGGGTCTTTCAGTAAAAAATGCATATTTCCATTTCCAACAATTACGAAATGCATCTGCTAAGCTCATACCCAATCGGGCATAAGTTTCAGCACAAACTATAAGACTCGGTTGTTTAAGTTTAATAACTTGAGTAGCCAAATACCAGCTATGGCCAGGTGGAGTAGGGGTTTCGTCAGGGTCATCTCCCCAATAAAGTGCCGCTTCTTTCTCAGCTTGTGTAAGACTTTTTTCTTTATTATACACTTCTTTAAATTGCTGATAATAAGCAGATTTTGGGTCGGTATTGTAAGGTATGAAATCAGGTTTTGAAACTTCTGAATTGGTTAAGACAAAAGTTCTATTTTCGCCCCAATGTGGGTGCAAAGGATGGTGACTGAAGGATTGTGCATAAAGCGGTGGCTTCCAACCTCCTGTCTTTTCGGCAAACTTCAGTTCTTTATCAAAATTATGCAAATATCCTCTATGTCCACCATCGGTTTTTGACCATTCAAAAATTTGTAATGCAATTTTTTTTCCGAAAGCTTTAGAGCGATCTAATACTTCTTTGTCTTCTTTAAAGTTATCTTCAAGAAGGATTTCTAATGAATCAATTTTTAGCTTATTTTGGTCAGAGGTTTGGATATAAATATTTCTTAAAATTTCTGCTTGCCCCGCATTGAGAGCAATTTTCCAATCGTACTTAAGATTTGGGTTTGGTTTTTCTAAGTCAATTAAACCATTCACTTGTCCTGCCATTGATTGGTATTCTGGGTAGCCATTTACAATAGATTCATACATTGTGAGTCCAATATAACCCAATGTTCTAGAAGCAAAGGTAGGGGAGTTTGCTGGCGTGTTTTTTAATATATAAATGGTCATTTCGCCCCATTTGATAGTCAATTCTTGCTCAGAAATAATTGCCTTTTTTTTGCATGAAACTATGCTGAAAATTAACAATAAACCTATTAACCCTCTTTTCATTGATATTTATATGCTTTTAATTTTCCCTGATTTATTCCAAAATACAAGGTATTGTTAATATTTACAACACTTTTTACATCTCCCCAGAGATTAAGGCCAGAAACATATTGAGGTAAATAAGTAAACTGTCCTTTGCCATTTCCTTTTAATGCGGTGCCATAGTTTGCATCAAATTTCCCCAAACGAAGTTTAGCATAGCTATTGTTACCCGCCAATATCAAATCTTGGTTTCCGTCATTATTAAAATCTTGTATTGAAATTGCGTTGACAGAAGAATATTGTGCTTGAATGGGCAATTGTGCTATTTCAAATTTTCCTTCTTTAGTGCTCAAAAATAGGGTAGTAGCCAATAGGTTAGCTTCCAAATGTTGGGCGTCTTTGAGTTCGTCCGAACTGAATATTTCAGTCATTATTACCTTAGAAAAACTCTCGTAATTGGTATAATTTGGCCTTTTGTAAGAGAGTTGGTTGAGTAGCTCATCACGCGTTACAAAAGGATAAGACTTGCCTTGGATATAATAACATAGGATGGGGTCTATCGAACCATTATTGTCAAAATCTTTGGCGTACATTTCCATAGGTTCCTTTTCAGAAACTTTCATTTGGATATTTAGTCCGGCGTTCCCGATTAACAAATCAGGTTTTTTGTCATTGTTAAAATCACCAATGGCTATTTTATTCCACCAACCTGAATATTTTTTATTAAAATATTTATCCGTTTGATTTTCTAATTTATTGTTTTTTATTTCAAAAACTGTAACTGGCATAAATTCTCCGACTATTACCAATTCATCAATTTTGTCGCTATCCAAGTCCATCCATGCGGCATCTGTTACCATTCCAAGATTATTTAATTCAGAACAGAAGGTTTGGGTTTGGTCAGTGAATCCACCTTTTTTGTTATTGATTAAAATATAATTCTTCGGAGTTTTTGGATATTGACCTGGAATAACTCTAGTCCCAATAAACATATCTTGGTAGCCGTCTTTGTTGATATCCTGCATTCTTACGCAAGATTTACTTCCGGCCAATTTTGGAAAAGGGACTTTTTTGAAGGTATTGTTGCCTTGGTTAATATATAATCTGTCTTGGAGTAAACTATCATTTTCAGTTAAAGAACCATAACCGCCGCTTAATACCAAAATGTCGTTTTTCTGGTCATTGTTTGCGTCAAATATTTGAATATCTGCATCTAAGAAAGCCTTGTCTTTTTCTAAATCAGGAATAGCCAATGCTTTGAAAGTCTGATTGCTTTGCTGTAAATAAATTTTGGCTGCTTGATTTTTTCCACCTCCTAAAAAAATATCCTCTAGTTTATCTCCATTAAGGTCACCTTTGCTCATACAAGGCCCTGTAAAAGACAATTGCTGAGGTAAAAGCAATTGCCTTTCAAAATCGTTTACGGTTTCATTCTGGTTTTCAAAATCAATATTGGATGAGATTTCTGTAAATAATTTTGTTGGTAGCTTAGGCATATTTAAATTCAAATTTGCCAGAGATTCTTCTAAAGTAAGAACTTGATTCGTTTTGGTTTTACCCAATTTTTGAGATTTACCACTGTTCCAAGTTACAATTATAGAATCTATTTCTGTGGCTGTCCCCAATCCAAAATTAATGATTGGAGAAACCGATGATAAATAACCTCTAGCTAAATATTGTTCAGTTTGTTGCATTTTGCCATTCTGGAAAATCTGAACTTTCGCACCGATTCCTTGCGTGTTGCCATTGCTGCCTTTTAGGTTTATTTTTAAATAATTAGCAGATTGATTTGCTTCGTTTTGATATAAAAAAACAGGTTGATTGATATTGCTAATCAAAACATCTAAATCGCCGTCATTGTCAAAATCAGCATAAATAGCCCCATTAGAGTTTGAAGCTCGCTCCATTCCCCAGTTTTTTGTTTTGTTTTTAAAACTCAGGTCGCCATTGTTTTTGAAAATAAAGTTAGACACGTTTGATGCAGGCATTTGTTTGATGATTTCCAAAACGTCTTCACGCTGTAATCTGCCTTTAAGTGCCACGTAGTTTTCCATGTATTTGATAAAATCCAGATTGGTATAATCTCTCAAATACCCATTGGTTATCATGAGATCTTTTAGGCCATCATTGTCATAATCGGCTAATAATGCCGACCAACTCCAATCTGTGTTTGAAACTCCCGCCAATTGCCCGATTTCTGAAAAAGTACCGTTGCCATTGTTGAGCTGGAACATATTACGCATGTATTGGTAATAGAAACCACTTCGAACATTTTGCTCAAACTTAGCAAAATTATCAGGAGCCAAAAGTAGTTTTTGACGCATATTATCTTCGGGAAGCATGTCAAGCGTAAAAACATCTGTAAAACCATCGTTATTGATGTCTGCCACATCATTTCCCATAGAAAACTGACTTGTGTGACCCATGGAAGTAGATAGCTTATTGGTAAATGTGCCGTTTTTGTTGTTGATATATAGATAATCAGGCACTGAATAATCGTTGGAAACATAAAAGTCTGGCCATCCGTCATTGTCTAAGTCGGATATGCCTATTCCAAGACCATAGCTGAGTTCCGATCCATTTATTTTAGCAGCTATAGTTTGGTCAGTAAACTTTCCTCCATTGTTTTTAAAAAGTCGAAGACCCATTTCTGGACTGTCTTTTTTTAAAAGTTCGGCAGTGCCAGTTTCATTTAAAAGAGGTAAGTTTTTGGGATTGTGGTTGAGCATTAGCATATCCAAATCGCCGTCTTTGTCATAGTCAAAAAAGTAGGCTTGATTGCTAAATCCGCTATGGTCAAGGCCATATTCTGCGGCTTTTTCTTCAAATATAGGTACGCCAGAGGCGTTGTTTCCAATATTAATAAAGAGTTGGTTGGTTCGTTTTTCAGCAGGTAAAGAACCTGAATAACATACATAAATGTCCATTTTGCCATCGGCGTTGATATCCACAGCACTTACTCCAGTTTTCCATGGTCCAGGTCTACCTTCAGTGCCAGATTCTTTGGTCCAATCTTCAAAATGCATCTGACCTTTATTTAGGTAAAGTTTGTTTTCACCCATGTTTGAAGTGAAATAAACATCCAAAAGTCCATCTGAATTAAAATCTGCCGTACTTACTCCAGCACCATTATAAAAATACTCATACATCAAGATATTGGTATTCAGCCCTTCCTCTAAATTGTTTTGAAACCCAAGATTGGTTTGTTCATTGTTAAGCAAAGTAAATAATGCCTGTTCGTCAGAATCTGAATTCTCTTCAGTATTTTCTTTACAAGCTAATATTCCTAATAGTAAAAGAATGGCTAAGATAAATGGGTATTTGAAAATCATTTTTTTATTTAAAAGAAAAAATCTATCCCAAAAATAGGGATAGATTTCTGTTTCCATCAAGTGATTGAATAAATATTAATAGGCTGGATTTTGAACCAACTTAGTATTTCTATTAACCTCGTCTCTACTGAATGGTCTGAAATACATTTTGTCATTCCATTTTCGAGTTTCGTTTTCGGTATTATCCACCGGAGTATAGGTATAAGTATATTTTGAAGTATCATACTTATACGGTTTGTTCGGTGTAGCACCTGGTTTCAATTTAGCTACAATATTTATTGTTTTTATTCCTCTTCCTAAGGTAGAAGGGGCTATTAACCATCTACGGGCATCATGGTAGCGGTGTTCTTCATACACCAATTCCACACGTCTTTCGTTTCGGTATCTGTCTTTTAAAGCAGCTCCAGAATCAGTTATAGCTGGCATACCTGCTCTAAATCTGATTTTGTTTAGCCAATTTTTGGCCTCTCCGTCTTCTCCCAATTCGATACAGGCTTCTGCATAATTAAGTACAGCTTCTGTATATCTAATAAATGGCCATGGAACAGTTTGAGCACTCGATTGATTATCAGCTAACGCAGGATTATGGTCGATAAATTTGCCTGCATAATAATGCGTACGGCTACCGTTCCAATTTTCAACTGCAGACTCTCTTGTATCAATTCCGTTAATTAAACCACCAGCACCGTCATCATAGTAACCTGTTTGAATTTGGTTTGCTGGATCAAGAGCCGCAACGTCAGAAGGCCTTGGCTTCCAGTCAGCACCATCATAAAGTATAGTAGCATAAAAACGTGGGTCGCGACCTGTATAAGGTGCTGCTTTATGCTCCGCTTTATCCCAACTAAACTTCGAACCGTCCATCATTTCGTAATCATCCACCAATTGTTGGATTGGCGTATTTCCTGCCCAGTTATGATATCCATTTGGTCCATTGTTGATGCCATAGTGAATTCCTCCCAAAGGCCAGTTGTCTTCCTGAGTATACAATGGCGTATGAGTTCTTTGGAAAATAAGCTCAGAAGCTGCAGCTGCATCACTTGCAGCACTTTGGCCTCCCATTGCAATGGCTTTATAGTTATCTTTACCTTCTGCTGGGCTTACTGGAGCTGTTAGATTAAGTTTATAACCACTTCCCGCATCTAAAACAGCCTTTGCAGCAGCTTTTGCCGCTTGCCATCTGGCTGTTCTGTCACCTGCAGTATATGCCACAAGATCAATGTTTGAAAAAGAAGCTAAACCTGGAGCTTTTGCTTTTAATTGAGCCCCATCGTGCATATCACTAGCTGCATACAACAATACTCTTGATTTCAAAGCTAAAGCACTCAATTTTGTTGCTCTACCCGGAGTTTCAGCCTTCCCATCTAATAAAGTGATCGCTTTATCAAGATCCGCAGTGATAAATTTCACACACTCATCGTAAGAGTTTCTCGCTGCTGAATAATCATCATCCAATCCGTAAGGTTTATCTATAATTGGAACACCGCCATAGAATCTTACTAATTGCTGATAATAATATGCTCTTAGAAAATGTGCTTCACCCATTAATCTATCCTTAAGCGTTTTATCTGCAAAAGTAGAAGTTGGCAATCTGTCCAAAGCTATATTTGCTTGACGTATTGCAAGGTACATATTTCCCCATTCGTAAGTTCCACTAAACCATGCAAGACTTGAAGGGCTTTCAGTGCCCTCATTGAATGGGTTAATATTCCTACCAGCGTGCGTAAACATTGCTTCGTCAGTATATGCTGCTAGGGCTTGCTCTTCAAATCCTCCATATCCTAAAAAAGAATATACGTTGAAAATGAAAGCTTCTGACAATGGCCCATCGCCCCAAGTAGCCTCACTTGATATTTTGTCTAGCGGTTGGGTATTTAAGAATCCTTTATCACAAGAAAACATTAAAACCATTATCGCTGTAACTAGGCCAATTTTTATTTTTATTTTTTTCATATTCCCAGTTTTTTAAAAAGTTAAACTTAAGCCTGTGTTAATTACACGAGATTGTGGATAATAAACTCCACTTCCCGTAGTTGATTCAGGGTCAAACACTTTTGATTTTGCAATTGTAAAAAGATTAAGCCCATTTACATAAACTCTTAAACTTCCAATTTTTGCTCTCTGAACGATATTAGCTGGAAGGGTATATCCAAACTCCATGTTTTTCAATCTTATGTAATCTTTACTGAACAAATAATAGGTATTATCTCCAAAATTACCACCTGTAAAGTATGTATCTCCACGACTTGCAAGTCTAGGGTCAACTTCACTAGGATTATCTATTGACCAACGGTGATCATAACTATATTTGGTAAAATTTCCAATATCTCCTGATTCTGTCTGGAATCTGATTGACGCACCTGCTGCACCTTGAAACAAGATATTTAGGTCAAAACCTTTGTATCTGAAATCAAAGGTTGAACCAAAGTTGAATGTAGGTGTAATGTTTTGATCTAATCTCACTCTATCATTAGCGTCTATTTTACCATTAGCATCAACATCTTGGAATTTCATATCACCAGGGATTAATTGAGAAGTAACAGCACTATAATCTACTTTGTTTGCATCAATTGCTGCTTGGTCTTTAAATACTCCATCGTATTTATATACTAAATATGCACCAATTGGTTTTCCTTCTTTTAATTGATAATCTGGAGCACCAGGAATTTCATCCATATAAACTACACGATTTTTTGCATATCCGCCATTAATAGCAGCTCTAAATTGTAAAGTGTTTGATGCTTTATTATTGTATCCAACATTAAATTCAAATCCTTTGTTGTCAACTTTTCCAGCATTCACAGGAGGTAGCAATGAGTTAATACCAGATGAAGCTGGCGTAGAGCCTGTTTTCTGAATCAAGATTTGATCTCGGTGATTGTAGAAATACTCAAAAGTGAAATCTATCATACCATTTTTCAACGTTCCATCAAGACCAATGTTGTAATTATTAGCTCTTTCCCATGTGAAATTAGGGTTTGCTAAAATTGTTTCTTTCAAAGTTGTCACTACTTGGTTGTTAATAGGATAGGCACCAAAACCGTAAGTAGATAAATATGCATATTCTTGTAATTCACCATCGTCAACTACACCATTTCCATTTTTATCAAAGGTAACTTGGTCATTACCCATTTGGCCATAGGAAGCTCTTAGTTTTAAATAATCAATTGTTTTAGATTTGAAGAATTTTTCGTTTGAAATATTCCAACCTAACAATAAACCTGGAAAGAAACCAAATCTTGAACTTTCAGGAAATATATAAGAGCCATCATAACGACCAATATATTCCACTAAATATTTTTCTTTATAGTTATATTGAGCTCTACCATAATAACCTAATCGAGCCCTTTCATAAGCACTACCTCCAGTATTTTGTTGAAGAGAACCTCCAGCAAACAATTGGTCAACTGCTGCAGAAATATAATTTCTTCTGTATGCATTGAAATTTTCACCTTTGAACGTTTCTTTAGTTACACCTAATAAGGCACTAAAGTTATGATCAGTACCAAATTTTTTGTCATAATTAAGCATTGCTGACATATTGGTATTCAAAACTGAACTGAAACCTTGGTATAATCTTGGGTCTTTAAAGTTAGATCTTACAGCACCTACTAAGAGTGGAGTTTTTCCATCTGCCTCATAACTTGCTTTATCCCAATAATATAAACTCCACGGCGTTTGCCAAGTTTTTGTTGTATTATTGTTTTTGTCAATCGAGCCCGATAGTGTCAATTTCAATCCGCTAATCCATGGGTTTGTAATATTAATAGCACCATTTGTTTGAGTATAATCAGTAGGTGAGTCTTGGTAACCTGTGGCATTGGTTGTAATCACATAAGGATTTTGCCCGTTTTCTATATCAGGACCTGGCAGGCCATTTGGCCAAACCTCCGGCTCAGTCGGACGTCCTCTCATCAACATTCTAAAAATAGATCCTGCACTTTCTGTTGGATACCTTCTTTGCTCTCGTCTAACCATTATACCTAAACTCGTATTAATGTACTTATTAACTTTAGCATCCATGTTTGTTCTAAAGTTATATTGATTATAATTTGTAGCAGAGTTTTTGTAATAAGCATCTTGATGAACATATCCTAAAGAGGCCATGTATTTAATATTGTCTGATCCTCCTGACAATTGAAGATTATGTCTCGATTGTGGTGACCAGTTTTTAAATGCATCAGCAAACCAATCAGTATTAGGATATCCCCAAGGATCTGAACCATTTTGGTATTTTTGAACAGCATCTGGGCTGTAATTGGCATTCACAGGATTAACACCAGCAGTTGGTGAATTATAAACGCCACTAGTTTTTATTGCATTCCAAGCATTTCCCCACTCTCCTACAGGAATAGTTTTGTAAATTGGCAACTCATTCATGATATTGGCATATTCAACTGAGCTGGACATTTTTGGAATAACTGTGGGTTGAGAAAAACCTTGGTTAAAGTCATAAGTAACTGTCGGCTTACCTGACTTGCCTCTTTTAGTTGTAACTAGTATCGCTCCGTTTGCAGCTCTTGCACCATAAATGGCGGCAGAAGCATCTTTTAGGACTGAGATAGATTCGATATCTCTAGGATTTAGCCTTCCTAATCCTCCATCTCTGTCAGGAATTCCATCAATTACGATTAGAGGACTGCTGTTTCCTAATGTGTTTGTACCACGAATTGAAACTTTAGCTCCATCATTTCCAGGTTCTCCCGAAGACTGAATTACCACTAAACCAGGTAAACGACCAGCAAGGGAGTTGGACATGTCAACAGAGGGCGACTTAATCAATTTGTCACCTTGAACGGAAACAACAGCACCTGTTACTGTAACTTTTTTCTGAGTTCCATAGGCTACAACAACGACTTCCTCAAGATTTGCAGCGTCTGGAGCCATTGAAATATTTATCATTGATTGGCTACCTACCTCTACTTCTTTTGAAGCATAACCTACAAATGAAAATACCAAAATTGGATTGTTTCCCGTCACATTCATTGAAAAAGCACCGTTCATGTCTGTAATAGCCCCATTGAAGGTTCCTTTTTCTGTAACTGTAACACCCGGCAATCCAGTACCAGTTTCATCGGTTACTTTTCCTTTTACATCTCTTGCAAAAGACATGCTACCAAGAGAAATAACCAATAGCAGACTAAGAATGATTTTGAAGGATGAGTTGCCGAGTTTCCAGGGTATAGACCTCACACCTTTTTGGTTGAGTAAATGTGTCATCATCATAGACAATTAATTAAAGGTTTAAAAATGATTATTAGACCAAAAACAAGTAAAATATGTAGACAAGCCGATACCGCAATTTCAGGATTTGCAGAAACAAACTAGTTTTATTTTTAGTATGATTAAGGTCGTACATCAAAGTTAAGAAGATTAATGTCGAATAAAAATCTTTATTTTATCGTATTTAATCATGAAATAGTAAAACTATTACCAAAAGGTGCTAAAGTGTGTTTTTTACAGTATTTTTGCTTTGTGCAAACATTTGCACAAATTAATTTTTATTTTAGCCAACATTTTGAAAAAAAATAATGAAAACAGAGGTAAATATAAAGGCTATTGCAGAAGCATTGAATGTTTCAATTTCCACTGTATCAAGGGCTTTGCGAAATAATCCAAGGATTGGGGTAAAGACAAAAGAGCGGGTATTAGCTAAAGCAGCAGAGTTAAAATATGTAGCAAATCCTGCAACGATGTTTTTACATGGTAAAAATACCAATGTAGTTGGAGTGATTGTCCCTTCATTGAGCGAAGAGTTTTTTTTTAGTGTAATTAAGCATTTGGAGGACGAAGTTGAATCTGAGGGCTATTCGATTTTTGTAGTTCAAAGTAGGGATGAAAAACTAAGGCAAAATAATGCTATTGATTTGTTTTTAAAATATAGGGTCGATGGAATTGTAGTTTCTTTAGCAGCTGAAACTAATAATTATGAAAAATTCAAAAAGGTTGAAGATTTTGGAATTCCGGTTGTGTTTTTTGATCGAGTGCCAAGAAGTTTTTCATCGCATCAAATAAAATGCGGAATTGAGCAAGGTGCGAAAGAAACCATGGCTTTTTTAAAAGCTAAAAACAGAAAAAAAATTGCATTAATTAATGGACCATCAAACTTGGCCGCTTCCGATGATAGACTCAATGGATATTTGAAAGGACTAAAAGAACTAAATATGTTTAGTTCGCCAACCTTAATAAAATCATGCGATTTAACTAAAACGAGTGCAGCTGAAGCAATGAAAAGTCTATTGTTGCAAGAAATAGTTCCAGATGCGGTTTTTACTTTTAATGACTATGTGGCTTTGTACGCAATGCAGGAATGTAAAAAAAATAACATTGCTCCGAATAAAGATATTCTTTTTTCAAGCTACGCAAATTTACCAATAACAACTTTAATGGATAACCCACCTTTAACCTCAGTGGAACAATTTCCTGATAAAATTGGAATAGAAACAGCAAACCTTTTGTTGTCATTAATGAAAGAAGGTGCCGATATTAAAAATCATCAATCTATAGTGGTTGAAACTAAGCTTGTGGTGCATTAGTCACAGAGTTGGGGATTTTAAAGTGCTTTCTTGCGAATTCTTAAAAAATTGATTGGATTGAAAATGAGGAAAAAGATATTTTTAATAATTTCTGCATTGGTTTTTGGGTTAGCAGTCTATTTTGTTTTAGACAAAGCTAAGGTTTTCTCTGAGCCTGAGGTTATTATGCCTTTGACAAAATCTTGGGAAAAAGTGGTGCCTAATCAAAAAGTACCAGAAGGTTTGATTTCTTTGAGGTCAGAGGACTGTGGAACTTGTCATGTGGAGTATTACAATGAATGGAAAACATCTACACATGCTCAGGCATGGAAAGATCCGCAGTTTCAGGCAGAACTTAAGAAAGATTCTAGTCCTTTTATGTGTATTAATTGCCATGTGCCGCTTCAAAACCAACAAGAATATATCATCAAAGGCTTAATAAATGGAGATATTTATAAACCTGTAAAAGAAAAAAATCCTGAATTTGACAAAGAATTGCAGCAAGAAGGCATAAACTGTGTAAGCTGCCATTTAAGAAATAATGCTATAATAGGGCCCAATGGAAGTACTTTGGCTCCTCATAAAGTAATTAAAGACCCCGATCATCTTTCTGAAACATTGTGTATTAGCTGCCATAATGCCAATGCGGTGGTTACACCTACTTTGGCTTGTACTTTTCAAACGGGTGATGAATGGAAGGCTGGGCCGTTTTTTGGCAAAAAGAACTGTATTAGTTGCCACATGCCCGAGACTCATCGACCCTTAATGCCGGGATTTCCTGCCAAAAAGAGCCATTTTCATAATTTCCCTGCCTCTGGAATTCCGAAATTTGAAAATCAAGGAGCTACAATGTTAAAAAGCTTGGATTTTATAGAAAGTAAAATGAAAAGTACTTACAAAGTTTCGGATAGTTTGAATTTTATTTTAACCCTAAAAAATGCACATGCAGGCCATAGAGTGCCATCAGGAGATCCTGAAAGATTTATTTTGATAGATATGTTTTTGAAAGATGCTCAAGGAAAAACGATTGCCAAGTCCAATGGAAGAATAGGGGAGACTTGGGAATGGCACCCTGTAGCCAAGAAACTTTCTGATAATAATTTGAATCCAGGCGAGTCTCGAGATTATAAAATAAGCAAAGTTTTAGATGTAAAAGGTAAATATAAATTGGAAGTTGTAGTTACAAAACATAGAATTTCTGACGAAGCGGCCGAATATAACAAGCTAGGGAAAGAATATCCTAGGTTTATCACAATTTTTGAGAAAAACTTTGATTTCGAAGTAAAGTGATTTAATGTTCAAAAAAAAGGTTAATCTTTTGGTTTAAGGCTTTAATTGACGAAATTTGCAAGCAATCTTAAAGAATTGAGCAATGGCGACTTTCGATTTAACCAAAGAGTACGTAAATACAATTGAAGAAGCCATCACTTCTAACAATACCGAATATCTGATTTCGGAACTTGAAGAAAACTTCCCAGCAGATATTGCATCAGTTCTTTACGAATTAGATGGCGAAAAAGCCCATCAGTTTTTCAAACTTCTTGACACGGAAAAAGGTGCAGAAGTATTATCTAATATAGATTCCGACGACCGTAAGAAATTCATAAAAGAACAATTTACTGTAGAGGAAATTGCCAAATATGTCAATCTTTTTGATTCAGATGACGCGGTGGATTTACTCAATGAAGAGCCTATTGAAATTAGAGAAAAAATAATTGCTCTTTTAGAAAACCGCGAACAAGCAAGGTTTATTCTTGACTTATTGCACTATCCCGAGGATGTGGCAGGCGGTCTTATGCAGAAGGAGTTGATAAAGGTTTCTATCAATCAAACCGTAAGCGAGTGTGTAGAAGAAATAAGACAGCAAGCAGAAAAAGTAGATAAGGTTTATGCTGTTTATGTGGTTGATAGTGAGCAAATTCTGAAAGGGATTGTCTCTCTAAAACAGATAGTTCTTGCAAGAAAAAACACCAAAATAGAGAATATTTTTGAAGATGATATAGTGTTTGTAGACACTACCCAGAGTGGCGATGAAGTAGCACAAATAATGCAAAAGTATGACTTGGAAGCCATTCCAGTAGTTAATTCTTTGGGTCGACTTTTGGGTGTTATCACGATTGATGATGTGATTGACTTTATCACCGAAAAAGCCGAAGAGGATATCCAAGTTATGGCTGGTATCACCGGTGAAGCAGAGGAAGATGATACGGTTTGGAAGCTTGCAAAAGCCCGTATTCCATGGTTAGTTATTGGCGTTTTTGGGAGTTTGCTAGCCGCATCTGTTATCAGGCAATTTGAAGATACCCTGACCAAAATATCAGCTTTGGCTATGTTTATACCTATTATGGGCTCTACAGGTGGCAATGTAGGTATTCAAACATCTTCATTAATAGTGCAATCTTTGGCCGAAAAGTCAGGTATAAGTTTGGGCCTTTGGGAAAGGTTATCGAAAGTAATTCGTGTAGCTCTGATTAATGGTCTAGTGGTAGGTGTAGTTACTGGTATTTATGTTTATGCAATTGGCGAACCCAAACTTTTTTGGGTGGTTTGTTTGTCTTTATTTGCAGTAGTTATTTTGGCTTCTTTTATGGGTACAATTACCCCATTGATATTGGATAAAATTGGTATAAACCCCGCAATGGCTTCAGGACCTTTTATTACCACAGCTAATGACCTTATTGGTATTGGAACTTATTTTCTGATTGCATATAATCTTTTGAATTGAAAGTGTTATGATAGCTGTTATTCAGAGAGTTACAAAGGCTTCGGTAGTAATTGAAGGAGGTGTTAAAGGTCAAATACAGGATGGGTTTATGATTTTATTGGGTATTGCTCATTCTGATACCCAAGAAGATTTAGAATGGCTTTCAAGAAAAATAATTGGACTTAGAGTGTTTTCTGACGAAGAAGGTAAAATGAATAAAGATATATCTGAAATTGACGGAAATATCCTTTTGGTTTCACAGTTTACACTTCAGGCTTCTACAAAAAAAGGAAATAGACCTTCATTCATTGAGGCGGCCAGACCTGAAATAGCTATTCCACTATACGAAAACATGATTGTAAGTTTAAGCGAAGGTTTAGGTAAGAAAATACAAACAGGGGAATTCGGAGCGGATATGAAAGTGTCAATAGAAAACGATGGACCTGTAACTATCGTTATTGATACCCAAAATAAAAGATAGGTGTTTGTCTTTTTTAATTTCAGAAAAATGCAATTATTGTTTTGGTCAATAATTAACATCCTCTAAGTTTTTTTGATGCTTATTTAGATCAATAATAGTGTAAACAATAATTTGAAGATCACAATTTTAGCGGTTATATCTTAAGTCCAAAGCCTACTTTACTGGCAATCGCCTAAAAACTTTTTTCTGTTTTTGAAATAATTCTGAACAACATACTTTCCTGTTTTAGTTCAACAAAGCATATATTGATATTGAACATTTTCATTATATTTGAAAATAGTCATGAATATATGCTTAGAATTTTACTGATTTTTCTTGTGGTTCTATCTCAAAGTAAAGCCCAAGAACCTGTTTTTATTGGTGTTTTTGAGGAAAAGAATATATTGAAATCCACTCAAATGGCTTTTGATTCTTCAGGAAATTTGAATTTCGATAAAGCGACAAATTTGGTTTTCTATGATATTGAATCCAATAAACTACGAAATGCTATTCCAGTAGTTTGGTTAAAATTTGCACTAAAAAACACATCTAATATTCCGCAAATTGCAAAATTGAAATTATTCGATGGTTGGTGTGAGCAGGTTGATGTTTATTGCAAAAGTGATATAGAAAATAGTTGGAAAACAGAAAAAGCTGGTATGATGGTTCCACTAGATTCATTGGGCAATCAGATTGAAACCAGAATTTTAGAAAGACCTGATCAGATTACAATACGTCTGGAGGCCAATGAAACCAAAACTTACTTTTTGAAATATCATAAAGCTTACCGCCCATATTTAAATCTAAATTTAACAATCTATTCTTTACCAGTAGCCGCTAATTTTCAGAAAAATGAGACGAAATATAATTGGATGACTGCCGCTTTTATGGCCATCATTGCGGGGCTTTCATTGTTCAATTTGCTCTATTTTTTTATTCTCAAAGACGCTGCCTATTTCTATTATTCCATTTATGGGTTTTCGGCTATGTTGGCTGGAACTGTAATGGATGATTATTGCCTTTTTCTTTTTAAATTGTTTTATGAAAAAAATACTAGCCTCCAGCCATATGTTTATATGTTTACAGGTTCTTTGAGTTCTTCTTTTTATATGCAATTTTCGAGGTCTTATTTACATACCAGAACTCGATTTCCATTACTTGATAAAATGCTGATTTTTTTAATTGTGCTAGGGATCGTAATGGCTATAAATGCTGGAATTAGTTTTTACACCAATGGAAGTCAATACGCTACACTTTTTCCATTTTCAGTTTTTATGGCTTTGCTAGGTTTGCTCTATTTTGTGCAAATGGGAATTATTATTAGTAAAAAAGATACATCGGATATGTTTTTGATGGCGGGTATCGGGCTATTTCTCTTGTGTATATTGCCCAATTATGTTCGACAACTCTTTGATAAAACTTTATTAGATGCCAATCCAAAATTCATGGGGTCCCTGAGCATGTTTCAGTTAGGTACCACGCTAGAAATGCTCCTATTCGCTTTGGGTTTGGGATATAGAACCAGACAACTTAAAATAGATAAACAGCATTATGAAGAATTGGATACACTCAAAACTAAATTCTTTACCAATATTTCACATGAATTTCGTACGCCATTGATGCTTATCAAAGGCCCCATTACTCAGTTACGTAAATCTTTGAATGATGGCCAAGAGCAAAACTTAGCTGATTTGGTAGAAAATAATGCCAATAAATTGCTTAAAATGATCAATGAGATTTTGGATTTGTCGAAATTAGAAGCTCAAAAAATGGATTTAGATTTAAAGATTTTAGATGTCATTCCATTTCTTAAAGGTTTATTTTATTCATTTGAGTCTCTAGCTGCTGATAAAAAAATAAAGTTACAATTCGATTCAGACTTGAGGAAACTAGATATGGCGGTAGATAAAGATAAATTAGAAAGTATTTTTGTGAATTTAATAACCAATGCAATTAAATATACACATCAGGGAGGAGTAGTTAATTTTATAATAAAAAGGAAAAATAACAATGCTGTTTTTAATGTCATCGATACTGGGATTGGTTTATCAAAACAAGATTTAGATAAAATTTTTGAGCGTTTTTATAGAGCAAGTGATGAACAGGAACATGACTCTAGTTTCGGAATTGGATTGGCCTTGGTAAAAGAACTTGTAAGTTTACATAAAGGTAAAATTAGCGTAAAGTCTAAAAAAGGGGAAGGGTCTGACTTTGAAGTGAAGTTACCTATCCGCACCGCAGGATTTGAGAAAATAGAATTAAGTAAACCCTCTTCCGTTTTGGTCCCAAAAGAAATTCTGGTGGGAAATGAAGCAAAAAAAGCCGAAAACCATATCTTACTTATAGAAGACAACGCTGAGGTAAGGGCTTTTATAAAAATGCAATTGGAGGGGAAATACCAGGTTAGTGAAGCTGAAAATGGCATAAAAGGCATCAAAAGAGCCAAGGACCTTCAACCTGACCTTATTATCTCCGATGTAATGATGCCTGGCAAAAGTGGCTATGAAGTTACAGCTACCTTAAAAAGTGATATCAAAACAAGTCACATTCCAATCATTTTATTAACTGCCAAAGCCAGCCAAAAAGAAAAAACTGATGGCCTAGAAATGGGAGCGGATGCCTACTTGACCAAACCATTTGAGCTGCATGAACTCGAAATTAGAATAGAAAATTTAATCAAACTTAGACGAGAACTACGTTCGCGGTTTGCAGCTGCCATTCAAATCAAAGCCTCTGAAGTTACCGGAAACTCCGTTGACCAACAGTTTATGGAAAAGTTGATGCAAATCATTGAAGAAAATATCCCCAATGAAGACTTTACGATAGAGCATTTAGGCAAAGAAATAGGTTTAAGCACTCGCCAACTGAGTAGGAAGCTGAAAGCCTTGATCAATCAAACCCCCAATGATTTCATAAAATCCATACGCCTGCAAAGAGCCGCTGAACTATTGAAAAAAGATGCGGGAAATGTGTCAGACATCGCCTTTAAAACCGGATTTAGCAGCACCGCCTATTTTGTGGCGAACTTCAAAAAACAGTACGGCATGCCGCCGGGAGAGTATAAAAAACAGCTTTAGGAGAACTTTAAGACAGTAATGTCCGTATTTTGATACGAATTGTCCGAAAATTGATAAGAGAAATTTGTTTTTATTTTAAAATTTACGGACTATTTTTATTCCAAAGATAATCATAAGCCGAAAACTGGAACAACCTAAAGAATGAAAATTATCTAATAATTTAAAACCCAAAAATAATAGCCTAATGAAACTATTTTTAAAATTTGTATTATTCCTAATTCTCTCCTCAGCATTTTTGACTAGCCAGGCCCAGAGAAAAGACAATCCGAATGAAAGGGCGATGTATGAATATAAGATTACAAAAGACCCTAAAACGGGTATAGTTCCCCGAGATGAATTAGAAAAGGCAAGGGGAATCATGTCTAAAATGATAAAATTGATGGGGGCAGTTCCAAACGTAACTTGGTCTGAAAGGGGGCCTAATAATATTGGCGGAAGAACAAGGGCATTGATGTGGGATCCAAATGATGCAACTGCGAAAAAGGTTTGGGCAGGGGGAGCTTCAGGAGGACTTTGGTATAATAATGATATTACAAATGCCAATAGTAGCTGGATTAAAGTAGATGATTTTTGGGACAATATTGCTATTAGTTGTATTGCTTACGATCCCAACAATACGCAAATAATGTACGTAGGTACTGGAGAACGAGGCTCTTCCTCAGTGGGAAATACTGGAAATTCGGCCACTGGGGGTGGGGGGATTTGGAAAACTTCAGATGGTGGTACAACTTGGGCTCGGCTTACAAATACAATTCCAAATTATGCAGCAAATGCTTCAGGACAAGGATTGGCCTTCAGAGAAATTCAGAAAATTGTAGTTAATAGTTCAGGAGATGTATTCGCAGGCACATGGGGAGGACTGTTTAAGTCAATCAACAATGGAACTGGCTGGACTTTGGTTACGGGGAATAATGCTCCAACAGAACCTATCAGTGACCTGGAAATAGGTTTTGGAGATATTCTTTATGTGGGCGTTGGAGGAATTTATAGCGATGTACCTCCTCAGGTTATTAAAAGCACCTCAAGTGCTGCAAATGATTTTGTGGATATTACACCTGCAGGAAGTTTTGCAAATGGACGGGTAGAATTGGCTTTGGCCCCAAGCACCTCAGCAGGCAGTCAACGTGTATATGCTTTGGGGGCTTGGTCTGATGGTATTAGGTTTTTTACTCAAAGTTCTGACGCAGGTGGCAATTGGCAAAATATGGCAATCCCACTATATGATGATTTAAATGGTGGTGGAGAAAAGCCTTTTGTGGGCAACCAAGGAGATTATGATTTAATATTGGGCACACACCTCAACGATCCTGATATTCTATACACTGCAGGCATAACATTTAGCATAAGTAAAAATGCTGGAGCAAGCTGGCTGCCTAAATTGGGCTACTCTGATATTGGAAACATGATGCATGTTGATAACCATTCATTTGCCGCCAGACCCGGGTTTTCAAATGAAGCCGTTTTTGGAAATGATGGAGGAGTTTATTATTCCGCAAATTGGGGAAGTTCACCTTCAAATACTTATCCCACTTTTCAGAAAAGAAATAAAAACTACAACGTGACTCAGTTTTTTAGTGTAGACATAAACAGCTATGCCAACAATAGTTCGGTTATAGCCGGTTCCCAAGACAATGGTACACAAACTCTTTCATCAGCTTATGGCACAGTAGGTTCGGGATACGAAATAAACTCTGGAGATGGCGGACTCTGTTTTATAGATAAATTGGACTCCAACATTGTTATTAGCAATTATACCAATGTGTCGCCGAAGCTTAATTTCCAAGGTATTGGCATTGACAATGCAGTAGAAATGCAGCCACAATTTAGCGATAGAGGACAATTTATCAACCCTGCTGATTATGATTCGCCAAATCATACTTTATACCATAATTCTTCAGTTACTTCTGAAACTGACACAAAAATATTCAGATATCATATTGCTGGTACTTCGCCAAATTATACTTACACAACCTCAACGCTCACAATACAAGGTCAGGGAGCTTTAGATATTTCATTTTTAAAACTGGGTAAAACGGCTGGCAATTTATATATAGGAACTACCACAGGTGATGTTTTTAAAGTGACTGGTGTAAATACCGCTGGTAACCAGACTCTTACAACTATTACTAAAATAATGGACAAAACCAATACCTCAGAAGGAAATGTGTCGTGTATTGATTTTGGCCTGAATGAAAATATGATTGTGGTAACAAAATCAAATTACAATATTGCCTCAGTTTTTCATACCACTAATGCGGGAGCGAATTGGATCTCGAAAGACGAAACAGGCTATGGTTTACCCAATGTTCCTATACGATATGCTCTAATAAACCCAGTAGACCCGAAACAAGTACTGCTCGCAACAGAATTGGGTGTTTGGTCTTCATCAGATATTACTGTTTCGAACCCTCAATGGGCACCTACCAACGCCAACCTTGCGAATGTTCGGTGCGACATGCTTAAATTTAGAGCTAGCGACAATACCTTGGCGGTGGCTACCCATGGTCGTGGAGTTTTTACTACAAAAATTAATCAGTCAGGTTCACCTTGTCCTACTACTTTGGTACTTATTAGTACTACCAATGATTTGTCAACAGGAGCTACAACTTTTCAAGCTAACGAAACAATAAAAGCTAGTAACATAATTAGTGGAGATGCCTCAGTGGTAATGAAAGCAGGAAATTCAATTGAATTGGCTCCTAGCCAGACAGGAGGTGGAACTACTTTTGAGGCTAAAGCCGGAACTGTATTTCATGCCTATATACAAGGCTGTATGGAATAAATAAATTCTAGCTATTATATATTTAAAAGCTCTAAAACTCAGACGAGAACTACGTTCGCGATTTGCAGCTGCCATTCAAATCAAAGCCTCTGAAGTTACCGGAAACTCCGTGGACCAACAGTTTATAGAAAAGCTGATGCAAATCATTGAAGAAAATATCCCAAATGAAGACTTTACGATAGAGCATTTGGGCAAAGAAATAGGTTTAAGCACTCGCCAACTGAATAGGAAGTTGAAGGCCTTGATAAACCAAACGCCCAATGATTTTATAAAAACCATTCGCCTCCAAAGAGCCGCTGAGCTCCTGAAACAAGATGCGGGAAATGTGTCAGACATCGCCTTTAAAACCGGATTTAGCAGCACCGCCTATTTTGTGGCGAACTTCAAAAAACAGTATGGCATGCCTCCGGGTGAGTTCAAAAAACAGCTTTAAAACTATCAGATAGCAACTATGTCTGTATTTTGATGCGATTTGTCTGAAAACTGATACTCCACCGTTTGTTTGTTTATGAATTTTGTTCTGAAATTAAAATCAGGTCAACTCATGAAAACATTTTTACTCTCCCTTGTCTTCCTATTGTTTTTAGACTTCTCATGCTTTGCATTGGGTAGTACTTGTGAAATTCCAAACTGTGTTGAAGGTTGTGACGAAGGTGCCTTTAACCCTAACGCACGGGTCGCTTTCAGCAAAAATAATAAGCAAAAATATAATCCGGATGTATTGAATCTTACTCCAAAGTCAAAACAACTTTATCTACCCGGTGATGAAGACCAGTTTCTAAAAACTGCCACGACTCCCATATCAATTGAGAAAGCGGAATTTGAACAGATAGCAGCTGTAAGAAAAAGCTGGCTCTTGTTTTATGACCCTCTCCGTACTTTTTCAATGGATATAGGAACAGTGGACTATGCTAACCCACAGATATGGAATCTGCCCGGAAATCTCTTAAATTATTCAACCTATGCACATGAAGATTTTGTTCCCATGGCGGAGGTTCCAGAAGAACTCCAGTTTCCTGAGGCAAACATCATCGCTAAATCTTATTATCGTGATGCCGAGCAAAATTTAATTGAAGTTTATAACCACTTCTACCTCGACGACACAGAGATTATAAACATTGGTGTTAGTTATTATTATTATTTAGAAGGAGATGAAAATAGTTTTGATGCAGATAATTATAAGTTTACGGATGTCCCTATGAGTTTGGGAGATAGCTATTCGTTTACTGAAATGTATAAAAACCCGGTTACTAATAAATACTTAGACAGCTTGGTTCATACCAAAACGGTAGATGCTTTTGGGGTGATTAATACGCCAACTGGTCAATATGAATGTTTAAGGTTTACAATTTCTACAGATAAATACTCCAGAGTCGATGAAGTTTCTCCATTTACGTTTAGTGCAACTACCAATTTAGTGGGTTTTGTAACCGAAGAAGGCTTTATGTTTACAGCCAATAAATCAGCTGCCAGCGGTACTGCTACCATGAGCAATATTCAAATTAGATATACCGTTCCCACAGCCCTCTTTGATGAAGGAAATGATATTATCCAAATCAATAATGACGGAACTGGAGTGAGCATAAATAATTACGGTGCCGGAGCACATTCATCGGCAGTCCTAGATGTAGAAAGTGATAGTTTAGGCATTTTGATTCCGAGAATTTTAGAAGCCAACCGACCAGCAAATGCTACAGAAGGCCTTTTGATTTATCAAACCGACAATTCACCAGGCTTTTATTATTACGACGGTGCCGCTTGGCAAAGATTGGATAATACAGGCGGCGGAGCTTCTGCCCGAGTGGCTGTAAAACCTTCTCAAAATATAAACATTAAGAAGAACGCAGGTATCTCAAAACTTACAAAGGGAAAATCTTTCATTTCTTTTCCAGATGGAAAAACCTTAGACCCTGAGCAATACATCGTAAACCTTCAGGCCGAAGGTGAAAATAATGGCTTGTATATCAGCAAAAAAACGGAGTCCGGTTTTGAGGTGAAAGAGCAAGGCAGGAGCAATTCAAATATAAAATTCAGCTGGACGATAATTGAGTTATAAAAATTTAATTACTTAAAACATATTAAAATGAAAAGAATATATTTTATCTTATTTTTTGCATTTGTAGAAATTAGTTCGTTTGCTCAAAATACCTCCTATTTTGGAACTTATGCAGGCCCTATAGGTCCAAACAAAGACAATCTTCAAAGAGCTGGGGCTCTTGGGGTTAACGCAAAAGTATCTGTTGATGATGCATTAGTGCTAGGAGATACCACCCTGGTGAAAGTGGGCATTGGCCTTTCAAATCCCCAATACCGCTTGGATGTCAAAGGGGTATTTAACATGCGTGTGGCTTACAATGCTCCGAGCATGAAAATCAATGACCGAAACTTCTTGGAATTAGACAATCAAGGCCAATTTGTACTCAATGAATTCAAAATTAAATACGCAAATGAAGGCCTTTGGTCTGACAAGGTTTTTGAAAAGAATTACACATTGATGCCTTTAACAGAAGTATCTGATTTCATTGATATGAACCAACATTTGCCCAATGTTCCTTCAGCCAAAGAGGTGGTAAAAGAAGGGGTATCAATGAATGATATGGTCTCAAAACTATTAGAGAAAATAGAAGAATTGACACTTTACACGATTCAGCAGCAAAAAGAAATTGATGCATTGAAAAGTTCGATTCAGAAATAGAAATAGCTATGTTTTATCACTTAGCCATATGAAAACAAAAGTACCAAATACTGAAAATGCAATCGTACTATTAAAGGTCAATTCCAATTATACCGTACTCCCCAAAAGTGATGGCTTTAGGAAATATCTTCTTGTCACATACCTTGGCATAAGCAGTTTTTAAGTCAGTGTATATCTTTTATAAGGCTCTTTCGCAAATACTATGTGAATTTGAATTTACTAAAATTATTCGAAACCTATTTTTTAAAGGTGCGAAACCTATAAATACCCAAAAGCCGAAGGATGAAAGAAGATTTGCTAAACCTATCAGAAAACTGCAAATTTTTGAAAAAACGCAATGTGAAAATGTAAGCAAAAACCAAAGGTTTTCAAGCTTTAGACTAATACAAGCAAGGCTTTTTTTTAATTTAAACCAAATATACTCTCATGAAAACCAAATTATTATTTCTATTTCTTTTAAGTTTTTTCCTTTTTTCATGTGAAAAAGATGAAACCACCGACTACCGAGCTTTAGCAGCTGGCGAATGGGAGGGGACTTTTAAAGGTGACGATATGGGCACTTGGACCATGAACATCAAATCAGATGGATCACTCACTGGAGGTTTGTTGTCGACCAATGTGCCGGGCATAACTTTTCCGGGGAAGGGTACTGTAAGCGTTGATGGTGATATCTTAGCTGACATTCAAGTGACAAGTACTACCTCATCTATGACCGGAAAAATTGATGGAAACAACATGAGCGGCACTTGGTCAAACGCAATTTATGGGATTGGTGGTACTTGGTCAGGTAGCAAAAAGTAAATGGGAGCTATCTATAAATTAAAATATGCATTTATTTCGGGAGTTCTTTTAGGGTTCTCTTACCCTCTAGTAGAAGGAATTCCAAACGGCATCTTAGCATGGTTTGCCTTCGTGCCTTTTCTTTTAGACCAAAGGCAGCAAAAGACTTTTAAGAGCTTTTTTCTTGAATCCGCCGTTTTTGTTTTATCTTTTCTTTTTGTAGATGTCTGGTGGGTAGGCTATTATAAATTTCACTATATGCTAATTGGGGTATTGGACATAGCCCCTTTTTATCTTTTACCGTTATTTCTTTATTTCTTTTTTAAAAATAAATTGGGCTGGCACAAAGCCCTTCTGACGCTTCCATTTCTTTGGGCCGCCAATGATTGGTTCATTCATTTGCTACCCCACAGCATGCAGGTATACCTTTTGCCATATACCCAAGCCAATAACATTTGGGTGGTGCAGTTTACAGACCTAACTGGCATGTATGGCATTAGTTTTTGGCTTATCATGATGAATATACTTATTGCATTGGCCATTGACAAAAAGTCAAAATTGGCATACATTAAACCTGCTTTATGGCTTCTATTACCGTTGGTCTATAGTTTTTGGTGTATGAAAATCCACCCAAAAGGAATAACTGGATTAGGGAATTTAAAGAGTAAAGTCTCCATTATACAAACCAATCAAGATAGCTATGCCATTCATGATTCTAAGCACAGCCAAAAGCTTTTCGATGAAATCTTTAGCCTTTCTGATTCGGCCGTAAGTAAAGACCAACCTGACTTACTGGTTTTGCCTGAGGGTACTATTCCTTTTGACTTAATGCATAACCAAAATATGCTTTCTTACACGAGACAAGCTATAAATGCCTGGCAAACCTCTGTGGCAGTGGGTTTTGTAGAGTATCCAGATACTTCAAATCGCCAGTTTTTTAAAAACAATGTCATTGTTTTTACGCCACAATTGGCCGGATATTGGGATTCTCTGCAAATAAAACCTGAAGACGTGAAGGTATATCAAAAAGAACATGGCGTACCTTTTTCAGAACTAATGCCCTATTTTGAAAAAAGCATTACCCCGGCAGGTAGAGCCATGATTCGCGGACATGAACCCTATGTTTTTCGATATCAAAACTTCGATGATCAAATGTTTAATGTTGCTCTTACCATCTGCTGGGAACAACTTTTTCCTGAAAAAATGGCAAGCTTGGTGGATAATGGAGCTCAGTTTGTTGCTTTGATGAACAACGACGCCTGGTTTGGCAAAACTCAGGGTGCTTACCAATTACAAAGCATTACTCGCCTCAGAGCCATAGAAAACCGAAGAAGCATAGTGAGGAGCTCCAATGGTGGTATTTCTTGTTTTATAGATCCCTTTGGGGAAGTTTATAGTAAACTTCCGTGGTACACTTCAACTTTAGGTACTGAGGAAGTGTTGATGGTCACCAAGAAAAGCTTTTTTACTAAGTACCCTGAATGGTTTCCGAAGTTTTGCTTAGCCATATTAATTTTAATATTAGGAGTGGGTTTAATTAAAAGAAGAAATATATAGACTAGGAAATTACACTCCTTATTCTATATTTTTTTTGATTAGAATTGTTAGTATCGGATAAAAAAAAGAGGCTAAAAATATACATTTAGCCTCTTTTTGCTGGGGATTAAGCAGTTACGATCTATAAGCCATAATTCCACCCAACACATTGTGTACTTTTTCAAACCCTTCAGCAAGCAAATATTGCTTAGCTCTTTCACTTCTTGCGCCGCTTCTACAATGCACATATATGTCTTGTCCTTTCATAGTTTCTAGTTGGTCTAAACTGTCAGGTAGATCACCCAAAGGAATCAAAATCCCACCAATATTGTCTTCCTCATATTCGTCAGGATTACGAACATCGATAAGGTTAAATTTTTCACCGCTCTCAATCATTTCTTTTAGTTGAGCTACTGTAATATCAAAATTCTCGTTCATGTTTTTATTAGTTTAGTTTAAATCTGTATCTGATGAACCATCGCCTGCTACCCAAACATTAATAGGTGAGCCAATTTTTATTTTTTCGCCGTCCCCAGCGGATGGGCTTTGTTTGATGACAGTTCCTGAAGGCTTATCCGAAGGCTCATATATTATATTACCCATACTCAAGCCTTTTCCAGATAGCAATATGTCAGCTTCGTCTTGTGCCATTCCCACCAAACTCGGAACGTCTATTTTTAAGTTTCCATATCCATCTCCTACAACAAATGTTATTTTGGAGCCTTTCGGAATATCATCGCCAGGTTGAATCTCACTTCCATTTAGTTTGACTTTCAAAACAGTATTTTCTTCAAGAGCAGCTATTTTTTCTTCTCCTGCAAATAGTAAACCAGAGCTAAGTAGTTGGTTTTGAGCACTTGAAGTTGATCTTCCTACTATGTTTGGCATTTTAACCAAAGGAGCCGAAATAGAAGCTACAGTCAAATAAATTTTCCTACCTGTTTTTACATTGGCACCTGATTTAGGATAATTAGATAAAATACTCAACGCCTGGGCACCAGGTACAAATAAGCTATCACTGATTTCATAATCCAGGTTGTAGTCGTCCAATATCTTCTCCGCATCATTCATACTGAGCCCTCTTAAATTCGGTACTTTGATGGCATCTCCATGGTTTGTGCTCCATGGCAAATACACAAAGAAAAACCCAAAAAACAAAATCATTATTACTGAAACAATGATAGCCAGATGAATTAAAATGTCAGTTTTAGTATTGGTGCTGTATTTGGGCATTTTATAAAATTTTATCAAAAGACAAAGTAATTTGTTTTTATACGAAAAACCAAATCAAGTATTTGATGCATTACTTAGTTTATTTTGAGAATTGAGGTTTTGAGTAGAAATTTTTACTGAAAAGCATTGAAATATAGACAAACTAGCTTGGAAATTTTGATTTTAAATAAAAAATGGAATTATCACAACTTAGTAATTCTCATTATGAAACTTCTAAAATATGTTCTGATACACGACTCAAGAAATTATTGTTTTGATGATTCGGTTTTGTTTATAGAAATTATTTTTTACCTTATGGTTTTTTAAGATACTTTCTTAATATCTATAGCCATTTTCCTTATGAAAAAAATAAAAATCTCTGATTGCGATATAAAACACAGACCTTTTTTAAGTTTCAATACACCATAATTTATTTTTTTGAAAGTCTATAAGTAGAAGTATTTATAAAATATTCATAAAGTGTTAAACTGGTCATTTTCCTTTTCTAATAAAATCTAAAATATATCGGTTAATTTGCTGAATATCAAGTTTTGTCAAATTGAAAAAATCAAGAATGCATTGATGAAAAAAGTATTGTATTTATGAACTGAGGGTGTACATTTAAAATACCGTATTTTATTTATTTTTTTTCGAACGTCTACTGATCGTTATTATAACTTTTTAGCTAAAAAAATGAAAACTATGAAAAAAATTTACCTAATACTATTAGTGTTTTCCTGCAATTTTTTTGCAGCGAAATTACTAGCCCAGAATAATTTATATGATGGAAAAAATATAAATCATTCTGATGGCTTTCTTATTGATTCAAAACAAAATTATCTTCACTTAAATGAATCAGAATCTTCGAAACGAGAAACTATTTCCTTTACTGAATCTTTTACTGCAAAAGAAAGAGAATCAACAATTTCGTTAGTATTTCCAACGGATTTTGATTTGGAAATATTTCATAGTAAAAATGAGAATGTAAATTCAAAAGCCTTTAAGGAATTAGAAGAAGAAGAAGAAGAAAAGATTTCAAATAAAAATAAGCAAACAAAAGCAAAAAATAACCCTAAGGAATTAAAAGTCAAGAAAATAAATCAGGTTAATTTTAAAGCAATTAAAAATTTAGATACTCGTGAAATTAGTAAAAAAGATGCAAGTACTAATAAAGCAAATAGTATTGACAATTCAAGATTATTGAGCCAAAATTTGGACAATAGTAATCAAAGCCTGTTATTGTTGAATCCTCCAACTTTTAGTATGTCTTATGACTTGACTACAATTGGACATGGGTCTACTTCCAAGTTGATATTTGTAATTAATAACTCAGCATCAGCTGCTGGGCTAAGAGATATAAGTTTTACGGATAATTTGCCAGCTGGAATGACAATTGCTAATCCAAGTAATGCAACAAATACCTGTAGTTTAGGGGAATTGTCTACGCCAGATGGAGGTTCAACTATTAGTTATTCTGGCGGTTCTATGGGTGCAAATAGTTCGTGTACAATTACGGTTAATGTTACAAGTAATACCGTTGGAGTACATGATAATATTACAGGAGATTTGACTTCAAGCTCAGGTAATAGTGGCCCTGCTTTTGCAAGTTTGACAGTATCTGGTAATATGCCAGGCTTTTCAAAAAGTTTTAGTCCTTCTAGTATAAATTTGGGGGAACGAAGTACACTTACTTTTACCATTGACAATACCTTGAATGCAAACAATTTAAATGGTCTAAATTTTACAGATATTTTACCTGCAGGAATGGTTGTGGCAAATCCGGCCAATGCTTCTTTAAATTGTTTTGGAGGTACTTTGACAGCTATGCCGGGTTCTAATTCTATAGTTTACAATTATCCACTTTCTGTTACGCCAACACTTTCTGCTGGAGCTAGTTGTACTATAAGTGTGGATGTAATTGGAAATACCTTTGGTCAACTTATCAATGAAACAGGGAATTTGTCCAGTAATAATAACTTTAATCCATCAACATTAAATGGGAAAGCAGCGGCCTCATTAAATGTACTCACGCCACCTCAAATTTTCATAAAAAAAACTTTTGCTACAAACCCTGTTTCGCCTGGAGGTACAACTGAATTAATATATACCATCTCGAATTTGAGCAGGGAATCAGAAGCGACAAATATTACTTTTACTGAAAACTTAACCAATGTTTTAACTGGGCTTACAGCAACAGGTACTCCTTTAACTAATATTTGTGGGTCCGGTTCATCACTTTCTGGTTCTACATTATTAACACTTTCCGGAGGGAATATTCCTGCAGAAGGTTCTGTAACTTTTAGTGTACCATTACAAATACCAGTGGGTGCGGTTTTGGGAAGCTATCCTAGTATTTCTTCAGCAATTACGGCCGACATAAATGGTAGATCAGTGATGGGGAATTTTGCCTCAGAAAATTTATTTATTGCGGATGTTCCCACTTTTTCTATGAATTTTCTGAATGACCCAATTCCAGGTGGAGGAATTTCGACTTTAGAGTTTGTTATAACCAACACCAGCAGTACCTCTGCCTTGACGAATATTACTTTTATTGATATTATAGAAAAGTTTATAGCTGGCTCGACCTTAAGTAACCTGCCTGCGAGTGGTTCTTGCGGAGCGGGATCAATTTTCTTTATGTCGACTACTATTGACGGCTTACAGTTTCAGATGTCGGGTGGAAATATTGACCCAAATAGTTCTTGTACATTTTCTGCTGATGTAAAAGTCTCAGAAAATATTAATGGAGGACAGTATACCAATAATACAAGTTATTTATCTGGAATCTTGGATGGAAAAATTGTTTTAGCAAATCCTGCGATTGATCAATTAGAAGTATTGGCTGTTCCAAGGATTTCGAAGTCTTTTCTAAGTAACCCTGTAAATCCAGGAAGTATTGTGAATTTGGAATATACTATAACCTATGATGAATTTGCTTCTGGAGATGCGACGGATATCTCTTTTTTGGATAATTTAGACGCAATTTTACCTGGCTTGGCGGCTGTTGGATTGCCAATGACAGATATGTGTGGGACTGGAGCCCAAATTAGTGGAACTACAAGTTTGACATTTACTGGAGGGGCACTTTCTCCTGGAGGTAGTTGTACTTTCATAGTGCCAGTTTTGGTTCCTGCTGGAGCTATTCCTGGGAATTATTCGAGTTCGACTGGTACACTAACAGCCACAGTTGGTGAGCAAGTTGCAAATAGTAATATAGCTACTGATGAATTAGAGGTTGGGGGAATATCATTCTCACAAGAGTTTTTAACAAATCCAGTGATTCCGGGAGATTTAACTACACTTCGATTTACGATAGATAATACGTCTATATATGATGCAAGTGATATCATTTTTACAAATAATTTAACATCGATAGTCTCAGGAACTTTGGCCGAGGCACCTCTTCCAGTCAGTCCATGTGGAGGGTCTTTTGTAGCAGGTGGTAATATTTTATTGTTATTATCTGGTGCAACAGTAAATGCAGGTTCTAGTTGTACATTTGATGTACCTGTTAGGATTCCTTTAAATGCTACATCTGATACATATAACAATATTACCTCGGCTTTATCTTTAACATTAAATGGTATAGCAAAGGTTTTGCCTGCAGCCTCGGGAAGTTTAGTTGTCAATAAGAATTTAATTTCTTTATCAAAAGCTTTTATTAATGACCCTGTGATACCCGGGCAAAATGTGACTGTTGAATATACATTAAGCAATCTTGGTACTGCTCCTGTTACAGCAATTGCATTTTCTGAAGACTTTGAATCAGTTTTGTCAGGTATGACAATTTTAAGTGTAGGTATTAGTAATTGTGATGGAATAATTTCTGGGGTAGGAACAGGCCTTCTTGATTATACTGGAGGTAGTCTAGGTGTAGGTAGTTCTTGTACTTTTAGTTTGATTTTGCAAACCCCTGCCAGTGCATCATATGGGTCAGTGATAACTTTTACTTCAAGTGGTCTAACTGGAACAATTTCTGGGCTTCCAGTCGTGGGTGATCCAGCTTCAGATGATTTAATCTTTCAATCTCTTCAGTTTAATAAATCTTTCTCTGGTCCAGTAGTATCTGGCGGAACTACAACATTAACTTATAGTATTACCAATACTGATCCTAGCAGAACCTTTACCGAAATTACTTTTAGTGATGATTTAGATGCATTTATAAGCGGTGCTGTTGCTACTAATTTACCTTTGAATGGTACTTGTGGTGCTTTTTCAAGAGTAAGTGGAACTTCAACTGTTAATTTTGCAAGAGGAGAATTGTCTCCTGGTCAAACTTGTGCTTTTGCCGTATCAGTAAAAATACCATGTGAGACAGTTGCCAATACCTATTCTAGCAATGCAGGTAATCTTAGTTCTGTAGAAATTTTGAATGCTGGAACTGCATCAGCGGATTTAATTGTAAATTCTGCTTCTCAAGCTTCATTTATTGCCTCTGGAGATTTATGTTTAAATGAAGGTTTGCAACTAGGACTTGGCGGAGGCACGCCAACGGGTGGAATCTACAGTGGCTTAGGAGTAACTGATGATGCAAATGGCTTGACGTATAGTTTTGACCCTTTGGTAGCTGGAATAGGCACTCATATTTTGACTTACACTTTTACGGATATTAATGGTTGCGTCACTTCTTCCACAGATAATGTTGAGGTATTTGCAATTCCTTCAGTAACTTTTTCCGCACCTTCTGATATTTGTGTAAATGCTGGTGTTCAATCTGGTTTAGGCGGAGGTTTACCAATTGGAGGGGTTTATGAAGGACCAGGTGTAACGGATGATGGAAATGGTACAACCTATACTTTTGACCCAACCACTGCCAAAGTAGGAGTGCATTCGCTATCTTATTCATTTACAAATGCAAATAACTGTACCACCACAACATCAGATGGAATAGAAGTGTTTGCCCTACCAGTAATTACTTTTGCTGCCCCTTTTGATTTATGTATTGATGCTGGCTTGCAATCTGGATTAGGAGGAGGATTACCTATTGGAGGAGTATACTCAGGACCTGGCGTAATAGATGATGGGAATGGTACAACTTACACCTTTAACCCAAGCATAGCTGGAGTAGGGTTACATACTTTTACATATACTTTTACAAACGCAAATAATTGTACAAGCTCTGAAATGGATGGAATAGAAGTATTTCCAAGAATCGAAATATTATCTAGAAGTTTATCCGAATTTAATGATGTCTTTGCCTGTGAAAATGGTTTAACTAAGATAGGAATAAATGTGGCAAATCCTAGCTTGATTGCCTATAAATGGCAGATAAATATAAATGGCATATTTACTGACCTTGCAGAAACCACGCCTTACGCTGGAGTTAGTACTGACACTTTGATGATTAATCCAAGTGGCTTGGCTTTAGATGGATTCCAATACCGTGCGATCATTTCTAATGGTTGTGAAGTTATTGTTTCTGATACTTTTAAATTAAAAGTAGGAGCATTACCTATTATTTTGCAACAACCAATAACTCAAAGTGTTTGCCTTGACAACGTTGCTGTTTTAGAGGTAGAAGTTAACGGTTTGGGGGTTTCATATCAATGGCAAATTGATAATGGTGGAGGTTTTGAAAATGTCAATGGCCCTGAATATTATGGAATAAATAGCAAAAAACTTATAATTTCTAATTTTAGTTATTCCAAAAGTGGAAAACCATTTCGATGCTTGATTTATACTGCTTGTTTTCAAGTACCTTCCCAATCCGCTATAATTACTATAAATTCTGACGTTACCATTTTGTCTCAACCTAGCTCTCAGACAGTATGCGAGTTTAGTTCTGTTAATTTTTTAGCCTTAGCTGTGAAACTAAGTCCGGGAGTATTGAATTATCAATGGCAACGTAAAACAAGTGCTACCACATGGGAGAATGTTATTACTGGTGGTAGATATGTAGCGATTGGAAATAAATTAACTATCAACAATGTACCCTCAGGGTGGAATGGAGCAGTATTTCGTTGTTTAATAAATGATTACTGTCAAACAATACCTAAAACGCTAAATGTAACTCCTGTTGCTAACGTAACTAAAAATCCTGTTAATCAAGAAATATGTGTAGGTAATAATGCAAGTTTTACTGTGAATGCTCAGGGAGAAAATCTAAGTTATCGTTGGCAAGTAAATAGTGGTTCTGGATTTATTAATTTATTGGACGGGGGTATTTATCAGGGAGTTACTTCTCCTGTTTTAAATCTAAGTTTACCTCCTTCATCAGTAAATGGCTTTCAATATCGTTGTTTTGTATCTGGAACTAGTAGTTGCGATTTTGTAGCAGATACATCGGCAATAGCTACTATTAGTGTAGGTATATCTCCTGAAGCTCAAACTGTTTTTTGGAATTCTGATATTAGCACAGCAGTTCCAATAACTCAAGCTGTGGGATATATTTTAGCTATAAATTCTATTTTACAGCCAAATGGTAAAGCGGAATTTAGAGCAGGTAATTCCATTTCCCTTAACCCAGGCTTTGAAGTGGAAACTGGGGCTGTTTTTATAGCTAAAATTATGAATCCTTGTCAAACCTCCAATGTAAGTTCAGGAAGTGGCAGTAAAGTGCCTAAAGAGCTAGTGAAGTGATTTTTAAAAATTTTATTTCATTCTGAATCTTTCAGAATGAAATAAAAAATTAGGTGTTTAAAAAAAAAGAGAGATGCCTGAGAATTAGCAATCACCTATTTTGTCTTTTAGAAGTTTTAAATAACCTTTTAATTTTAAAAAGAATATTTTACTAGGAAAGTTTTTCAGCGAATGGCTTAAACATTTTAGCAAGATATTTTCCAATAATATCAAATTCTAAATTTACCTTATCTCCAATTTTCAAAGCATTTAGATTCGTATGTTCCCAAGTGTAAGGGATTATTGCCACAGAAAAGCCATTTTCAGTTGAATTGAATACTGTTAGACTAATTCCGTTTAAGCAAATAGAACCTTTCTCAACTGTAATATTTCCAGACTTTGGGTTATATTCAATATCAATTCTATAACTTCCATTTTGATCAATAATGTTTTTGCAAAAACCAATTTGGTCAACATGGCCTTGTACCATGTGGCCATCAAACCTAGAATTCGCCTGCATGCTTCGTTCCAAGTTAGCAAAATCGCCAATTTTCCATTCCGACAAGCTAGTTTTTTGTAAAGTTTCTTCAATAGCTGTTACTTGATATCGTGAACCTTCTATATTTTCAATTGTCAAGCATACGCCGTTATGAGCCACACTTTGGTCGACTTTTAGTTCTGGAGTGAGCGAACTTTCAAATACAAAACTTACATTTGTTTGATTCTTAATAATTTCAATCAAATGGGCTTTGTTTTCTATTATACCTGTAAACATTTATTGAGTTTTTTGAAAATTGCTCTTTCCATTAGAGCAATTTTATTAATTTTATGATTCACAAAAATACGGATTTTTTATGTTTAAGAATAAATTAATTGTGGGTATTGTAGTCCTAGGGATTTTAGGAATTCTTTATTATACATTATCAGGAACTCCCGGCTACAATGAGCAAACTTTAAAAACTTTTGAGGAATATAAGGAGCATATTAGTACTATGCAAGACAGTCCGATAAGGGAAAAGGGAACCTTCGATTTTTTTGAGCCAGATAAAGATTGGATTGTAGAAGCGGAATTTAGTCCTACTATTGATAATGTTGATTTTCAGATGGATATGACGGATTCTTCAAAAATAAATGCTGTAATAGCTGGTAAAGGAAAGTTCACAAAAGACGGAAAAGAGATTACTTTTTATGTTTTTGATGAAGGACAATCCTACCTTTTGCCTTTTCGAGATTTGACAAATGGGCAAGAGTCTTACGGTGGAGGCAGGTATATCAATATTCCGAAAGTAAATCTTATGGATGGCAAAATTGTGATAGACTTTAATTCTGCAAGAAATTATTATTGTGCTTACAGTTATGATTATATATGCCCAGTTCCTCCAAAGGAAAACGCCCTTCCTGTTGCTGTGAATGCAGGAGAGAAAAATTTCATCAAATAAACCAAATTAAACATGAAAAAAATCTTATCTCTTATTTTATTCATTTCCTTTCTTTTTGGGAAAGTAAACGCTCAAGACATTGATGCTCAGCTAAAAGACGCCAAAAAGATTGAAGGATTTTTTAATTTTTATTGGAACGAATCCAAAGGAAAAGTTTTCCTAGAAATCAAAACCTTAAATGAAGAATTTCTTTATTATCCAAGTTTAGCACAAGGACTTGGGTCAAACGACATTGGACTTGACCGAGGAAGATTGAGCGACGAGCATATTCTGAAGTTTGAGCGATTGGGTAATAAAATCATGATGGTAGAACCCAATTACAGATACCGAGCCATAAGTAATGACCCCGTTGAGAAGAAAGCAGTGGAAGAATCTTTCGCCCAATCTATATTGTTTGGATTTGAAATTTTGAAAAATCAAGATGGGGTTTTCCTAGTGGATTTTACACCTTTTTTACTACGTGATGCCTTAAATTCTGCCAAGGATATTTCCAATCTAAAGCAAGGGAATTATTCATTTGATTTGTCTAGGTCAGGTGTTTATATGCCTATGTGTAAATCATTTCCAAAAAACACCGAGTTTCAGTCTGTAATAACACTTAGTGGAAGCGGAGCAGGCCGAATGGTAGCTGAAGTAGCTCCGAATACTGATTTTATTACTATGCATCAGCACCATTCTTTTGTGAAATTACCTGAACCAGGGTATGTTCCTAGAGAATATGATCCAAGAATTGGCTATGGCGGAATTGAGTTTTTTGATTATTCTTCGCCTATCAATGAGCCTATAATGAAGAAGTTTACATCAAGGCATCGTTTGCAGAAAAAAGACCCTAATGCTGCTGTAAGTGAGGCAATTGAGCCAATTGTTTATTACATCGACCCAGGTATTCCTGAGCCAATTCGTTCGGCATTGTTTGAGGGTGCCACCTGGTGGAATCAGGCCTTTGAAGCGGCCGGTTATAAAGACGCTTTTCAAGTGAAAATGCTTCCAGTAGATGCTGACCCTATGGATGTTCGTTACAATTTGGTACAATGGGTACACAGAAGTACACGCGGATGGTCATACGGAATGAGTATAATTGATCCGAGAACTGGGGAGATTTTGAAAGGAAAAGTTTCTTTGGGTTCATTGAGAGTACGCCAAGATTACATGTTGGCTCAAGGACTTACGGGAGATTTCAGCCCGGGTCAAAGTGACGAATTATTACATAATTTATCTATAGATAGACTTAAACAATTGTCGGCACACGAAATTGGTCATACGCTGGGTTTACCTCATAATTACATTTCGAGTGTGCATAATAGAGCTTCAGTAATGGATTACCCACATCCTTATGTGACGCTGAGCAATGGAAAAGTTGACTTGTCAGATGCTTATGCAAAAGGCATTGGAGAATATGACAAGGCTTCAATTATTTGGGGATATCAGGATTTTCCAAAAAACAAAAACGAAAAAGTTGAGCTGGAAAAAATAGTGCAAGATTTGTTTGCTAGTAAAATGCAATTTTTGACAGATCAGGATGCCAGACCAAATGGTTCTGTTCACCCCGAAACGCACTTGTGGGACAATGGAGCAAATTCTACAGATGAACTTAATAGATTGATTGCTCTCAGAAAACACGTTTTGGAAAATTTTGACGAAAAGAAATTACAACAAAACCAGCCAATGGCTACATTGGAAGAGGTTTTTGTGCCCATGTATATGTTTCATAGGTTCCAAGTACAGGCTTCTGCCAAGTCTTTAGGGGGAGCTTTTTATACCAATGCACTTAAAGGCGACAAACAAGAAATATTCAAACCAGTAAACGGAGCAGATCAAAGAAAAAGCTTAGATGCTTTGCTTGAAACTTTAAAACCTTCGTTTTTGGCTGTTCCAAAACAGTTGTTCGGACTTATACCGCCAAGGCCGTTTAGGTATCCAGCTAATCCAAAGGAGACTTTTAAGAGACACACAGGGATGAGTTTCGATATTCTTTCTCCAGCCGAAAGTTCTGCTGAATTGTCTTTAAGTTTGATGTTGGAGCCAACTAGAGCTTCACGATTAGCAACACAACAAGTTTTTGACAAAACCCTTCCGTCTTTTTTAGAAGTCTTAGGTAAAATGACAAAAAACTTAGTTCAAAGTCCCGATTTATCGAAAAACGACTATACGGGACAACTGAAAAGAGTCGTAGCTGAAATGTATATAAGAGAGTTGAAAATGCTTTCTGAAAACGAAACCGCAAATATTGAAGCAAAAAGCAATACATTAGCTGAATTGAAAAACATCTCGGCATATGTGGCTAAAAATCAAGTAGTTTTAGGTGGATTTGGAATTTATTTGGATAATATTTTAAAATCTGAGTATATCAAATTGGCCTCAAAAGGTTATTTTATAGCTCCTGATGGTCAGCCGATAGACCAAGATTATGATTGGTTAGAATGCAGGAATTGAGTTTTTAAAGCGATATTTCGGTAGTGCTTTTTACCTCAGACATCACAAAGAATGAATTTATCAGTGATACACCTTCTATCGCTGATAATTTCATTTGGTGAAAATTATGATATTCTTCCATGTCTTTTACAACTATTTTTAAAAGATAATCAAAACTTCCAGACACAAAATTACATTCTACAATTTCAGGAAGTAGCAATATTGCACGGTCAAAAATCTCTGATACTTCTCTCGTTTGTCTTATCAAAGTTACTTGCGAATAAACGGTCAAACCAACCCCTAACATTTGTTTGTTCAGGATTCCAACGTATTTTTCTATCACTCCCTCTTGTTCCAATCTTTTGATTCTATCATGGACAGGACTCAAGGAAAGGTTGATTTTTTGAGCAATTTCTTTGAAAGTCAAAGTAGAATTATGCTGCAATAGTTTTAGAATTTTTTTGTCTATATCGTCTATCTTTATTTTCATCCGAAAAAATTACTTTTTTTTTAATAATATTTTTAAATAATCGAAATATTTACTGCAAATCTATATTAAAACTATAATAAAATTCTTATTTTTTTAAGTATGTGCGAAAATATTCTTTATAATATAATTTTGTTGCACATTTCAAAAAACAAATAATATTGCGTCGCAATACAATCTCAACAAACTAATGGTTTTAGGAGTACCAAAGGAAATAAAAAACAATGAAAATAGAGTGGCCATGACCCCAGCTGGTGTTATGGAGTTGGCCAAGTTTGGTCACTCAGTTTTTATTCAGAAAGATGCTGGTGTTAACAGCGGATTTAAAGATGAGGAATTTATAGAAGCAGGTGCTCAAATTTTAGAAACAATCGAAGAGGTATATGCTATTGCCGAAATGATTGTAAAAGTAAAAGAGCCAATAGCTTCTGAATACGGTTTGATAAAGAAAGATCAGCTGGTTTTTACGTATTTTCATTTTGCCTCGTCAGAGCCATTGACAGAAGCTATGCTGAAAAGTCAGGCAGTATGTTTAGCCTATGAAACCGTTGAGAAGACAGACCGTTCTTTGCCTTTATTGATTCCGATGTCAGAAGTGGCTGGAAGAATGGCGATTCAAGAGGGAGCAAAATATCTTGAAAAACCGCAGAAAGGTAAAGGTGTCTTGTTGGGTGGTGTTCCTGGAGTTCCGTCTGGTAAAGTTTTGATTTTGGGTGGAGGAATAGTAGGTACTCAAGCCGCAAAAATGGCCGCAGGTTTAGGTGCAAGAGTAGTGATTATGGATATTAGTTTAAATAGATTGAGGCAATTGGCTGATATTATGCCTGCCAATGTAACAACTATATTGTCAAACGAATATAATATCAAGGATGCTATTAAAGATGCAGATTTGATAGTTGGAGCTGTTTTGATACCTGGAGCCAAAGCTCCGCATTTGATTACAAAAGACATGCTAAAATTGATGAAACCAGGTACGGTGGTTGTTGATGTAGCTGTTGATCAAGGAGGCTGTATTGAGACTTGTAAACCAACTACCCACGAAGACCCTGTTTATGTAATTGACGAAGTAGTGCATTACTGTGTAGCGAATATGCCAGGAGCGGTGCCTTACACTTCAACTTTGGCTTTAACCAATGCCACATTGCCTTATGTGTTGCAATTGGCCAATAAAGGTTGGAAAAAAGCTTGTGCCGAAAATCTTGAGCTTAAGAAAGGGCTAAACGTAGTAAATGGCTCGGTAGTTTATAAAGGTGTAGCTGATGCTTGGAATCTGGAGCTTAGTGAATTAGAAGATTTTTTTGATTAAAGGAATTTCCCAAACGTTATATTTTTTTGTGTGATAAATCCTCGATATTTTTGGGGATTTATTTTTTTTTAAGGGTATTTTTTATTATTTTAGGAGTTAGAAAATAATAGCATAGTTGAAGTAATATTTCAACATTGCTTCTAATAATGAAAACTTTTCTTGTATCCTTTGGACTTATTTTTGTCCCATTTTTGGTTTTTCCTCAATTAATTGTCAGAGGCCCATATCTTCAACTTCGTACTCAGCATAGCATCCAGATTAGGTATCGAACAGATCAAAATATAGAAACGCGGGTTAAGTATGGTTTGTCCTCAAAAAACTTAAATAATGAAGTTGTAATTTCATCAAACACCTACGATCATTTGGCTAATATTTCTGGTTTAGCTTCTAATTCCAAATATTTTTATGCTATCTACAATAATACACAAAAATTAGAAGGTTCAAATGTGAATTTTTTTATTACGACTCAGGAACCTAACTCACCTCAAAAGATTAGATTTTGGGCTACGGGCGATTGTGTTACACCTTTGCCTGTAAAAATGGCGGTTAAGAATAGTTTTTTGAATTATGTTGGTGAAAACTACATAGATTCATGGATTTTATTGGGTGACAATGCCTACAATACTGGTTTGGATTACGAATATCAGAACAATTATTTTTTGCCATATCAAAGTGATAGGATAATGAAACAGACCAACATTTATCCTGTGCCTGGCAATCATGATTATTATGCCACTGCTAATGCCAAATACGACCACATTATTCCATATTATGATATTTTTAGTTCCGCTGGAAATGGGATTTTGGGAGGAGTACCATCAAATCATAAAGAGTATTATGCATACGATATAGGGAATGTGCATTTTATTGCCTTAGATTCTTATGGTTTAGAAACTGCAAACAATTGGGCCTTAGCGGATACTTTAAGCCCGCAGGTGGTCTGGTTAAAACAAGATTTAGCTGCAAATTCAAAAAAATGGACCATTGTCTATTTTCATCACCCTCCATATACCATGGGAACGCACAATTCAGACACTGAGTTGGATTTGGTTGCTATCAGAGAAAGATTGGTGCCCATTTTGGAAAGATTTAATGTAGATTTGGTTTTAACGGCTCATTCTCATAATTATGAACGTAGCAAAATGATTAAGGGTCATTTTGGCTTGGAGAACACATTTTCTCCTTCCGCTCATCTAGTTAGCACTTCTTCTGGGTATTACGATGGAAGTTTTGACTCTTGTCCATATCAAAAAAAATCAAATGGTACAATAAAAGGAACTGTATATGCTGTTTCTGGTTCATCTGCTGAAATACTTTACCATCAAACAAGTTTTCCTCACGAAGCTTTGCCATTTGTTGAGCCAGATTTTGGTGGGAGTGTTTATATGGAAATAGAAAATAATAGATTAGACTTTAAAATGATTGGCCAAAACGGAGACATAAGAGATAAGTTTACGATGGTAAAAGATATGAACCAAAAGAATGCTATTGATTTTGTAGCCAATGTATCTAGTTTTGAATTGAAAAGTCCTTATCTAGAACCTTCAAATTGGGTGTCTTCCGCAGGAGTCGTTCCATCAATTTCTGTTTCTAATCCAGTTGATGGGATGGTTTTTCATGTCGAAGATACCAAAGGTTGTTTTAAGGATACCTTAATTTTAAATGCTGTTGGGCCTTGTATTACATCCCAAACGGTTGATTCTTTTATAGAACCTTCTTCTGTTATTATATTAAAAACTTCCAATCAAATAATTGGAAGTTCTATTATTTCTCCAAATACTAATATTAATTTTGATGCTAAAAAGTCAGTTGAACTTTTACCAGGATTTGAAACTAAAGTAGGAACAATTTTCAAAGCACAAATTGGAGGATGTGAAAATATTCCGCTAAATTAATTGCACGTTTTGATTTCGGCTTTAAATACCGAACCCGCTTTTGCCTCAAAACCAGGATTTAACATAATTCCATCTTTTGAATTATTAGATACTTGATTTCCGCTAAATATTTTTCCTGAGTTTTGAATATAATTGGGTGTAATATTTAAGGTATTTGAAGCATTTATTGTACCTGAATAAACCTTTGTCCCTTGAACATTTATATTATCAATCGCTAGCTGATCTCTTGCACCTGAGGTAGCTGTACCAGTATAATAATATTTCCAAAATAATTGCACGTAAGGTTTATTCATTATTTCAGAAGGAATTAGTATGTTTTTGAAAAGAACAGAATCGTTTGCAAAAGTACTTCCTGTATATTCAATTATCGGATTGAATTCCTGAAATGCTTGAATATCTCCTTCTCTAAAATATAACCTGATTTTATACTTTCGCGGATTCGGAGTAATTGTTCTACCCATCCACGAAACCTTCACTGTATCCAGATTTTCTGTATTTATGGCTAAAAGAAATCCTCCGAGTTTAGAACCAGGATAGCCTTCATTTCCACTTCCAGTATTAATAAAACTAAACCCTAAATCTTCAAGGCCGTTTATCCTAGTGGCTGACGTTAAATTAAACACACCGGAAGTAAAACCTTCAATATTTGCAGTTATAGTTGGGTTTTCTTGGTCTAGATAAACGAATTTTGAATTTGAAGGAGAACTGCCTGCCAAATTATTAGCTGACCAAGAATAAAGTTTATATCCACAGTTTGCTATCTCCGCAGCTATTTCGGGAATTGGGTGGTCAGATAATATCAAAGGTTCAAAAAAAGCTTCATAACTAACATCAGTGTTTGTATTTATTAAAATAGTCTCATTGGAATTTTGAACACCATTATGGATCCAATAGGCGAATTTGTATCCTATCTTGGGCATTGCTTTTATTTCTAGTGGGATATCGTCAAAATAGATACCTGTCCATGATTGAATATTTTCAGGTAAGCCTTTTGTGGAAGATTTAATGTTCATCATATTCACTTTTACAAAGCCTTTAGCAGTATCAGGAGTACTTACAGTTAGGTTATACTCACCATCAATGTCAAAAAAATCTTTAATTTGTGAATACATTTCGTTTGGTCTGCCAGTTATATAGTTCGAAACAATCGAACACTGAGCTTCCCAAGCATTCAAGTCTGCCAAGTTTTTCCAACGAGTTATATGTTCCAAAATTTCTGGTGCATATATATTCTTTAGATTATTAAAAATTGGTAATGAATAGCTTGATTTTAGGGAACTATTTAATAAATCAGCATATCTATTTATAAAAAGATTTCTGAATTCTAAATTATCTAGTAATTTTTTGAAAAGAATATTGTCTGGATGATTGGTTTGGTTTTGTAAATCTAAATTTTGATAATTTACAACTTCCCCTAAAGATCTGTCAGTATCGTATAAAATCCATCTCCAGCGACCATCCTTACCAAAAGGAGCATTTGGGGTGTACGAGGTTCGAGTTCTCCAAAGTCTAACATTATTTTGTGGCCAATCTATATTTCCAATAAAAATTTCTACAATTTCATAATCTATTAGACTTTCAGGATCGAGCATCTCTTTGACTGTATTATAATTTGTAAAATTGCTCATATCATTACCAGTAATAAAACTATACATGATGTCATAATGCACTGCATCTCCTTCTTCTATTTCGTCAGGACCCGTCCAAGACACACTCCTCATGTCTAAATTGTCTTTGTCGACACCATATAAAGCATTTAAAAAATAATTATCTATTCGCTCTCTTATATTATGAATACCCCAATATTCACCATTTAGAAAAACTATGGACTGTCGACTTTTTTGACTCGCAAAGTTTAAATGTTTCATCCATGCTTGCACGAACACATCTTTAAACATCGTTTGGTTGTAGTCATTTCCTGAGTTTCTTAATATTATTCTATCATGAAATAGTTGTGGATATTCTGGGAAAAAAGGATAACTGTCAAATTGGTTTGCTCCATAAAGTCTTAGAGATTTATAAGGGAAAGAAGGTGAACATGAACCATGTATTCTTACACTCAATGCTTGATTTAAAACATTCTGTTGGTTTTCTACCAATTCCACATTAGCTGGGCGTTCCCACGCAGAACCATCATTGGTAAAATTACCTGGAGAGCAAACGTCTATAGGTACGTTAGGATTAGCCAATCTGTAATTATCAAAAGTAACTCCTGCGGTATAAATGCCTTGATTGTATTCAAAAAGGTGGTTTTCTTGAACAGCAACTGAAACTACGGGAAAACTGAATGGATTAGTACCTGAGCTGCTAAAAATATAAGTATTCGTAACTACATTACTTGGTAAGTACCCCGTTTTGCTTGCTATTGCTCTAATAACAGTTCCTTTTTTTATTTGATAATTAGGAATATAAGTCGGTGTTTTGTGCCAAGTACTCGAAATAGTGCTAATTTGGTTTGATTGAGATGTTTTATCTTGAATTAAAATAGGCAAGCTATAGTTTAAGGATGAAAAACTTCTAGATAAAAAACCACCAAAAGGATCTCCTGGGTTTTCTGGGTAGGAATTTTTATAATTATAGGATGTTCCAGATAAATTTGTAGAAACTGGAATTGAACCATCTGTGGTATAAATAATATTTACGTCGTTTTCTGGGTGCGAGAGAGTCAACGAAAAATCTGTACTAAAAAAGCCACCTTGTCTTGAAAAGCTTGGTGGAGAAAGAAAACCATCATAAGAAGTCGCAGTATTGTTACTGTTATTTGGCGAACTTGGATAGAAAAATTTTATGGTATTTGCCCCATCTGTTAATCTACCGTAGGAAACGTTTTCTCTTTGGGGAGGAAATACCAGTGAGCTTACCAAAGTGACGCCGTCAGGCATTGTTAAATATACCGCTTCCCCATTTGTAGAAGATAAAGAAAAGTCAGTATGGTTATAGCCAGAAGAAGTATTTCCGCTTGCCCAAATTAATAAAAAGTCTTGCGAAGGAACCACCAATTGGTTAGGAACAGAAGTTAAATGGAATTTGGTAAGGTTTGTTCCCAAGTCTGAAATGAAATAGTTGGCCAAGTCCACATCCGAAGGACCTGCGTTATAAATTTCAATCCAATCATTGTAATTTCCAGTGTTATCTACTATTGTAGAAGTGTTTAGTGCCATTACCTCATTGATATAGATTTGATTGTAGGCAAGTTTAGGAAGAAGCAGTATCAAAAGCACCATCAAATTTTTCATAATAGAATTATTTTAAGTGATTATTTTTGACCTCTACTACAATTTCTTGTCTTTGCATTTTTGGGTCTCCTTAGCAAATCGTGCAAACGGAAATTTTGGAAAGAGAGTCTTTATTTTGTCATTAAATTCAAAAAATTAGAGTATAATAAAAAATACTCTATACAGTATTTTGAATGACATTTGTCATGGATTTTAGGTTTGAATTTGCTAGAAAATAAGTATTTGAAGAAGCTAAGTTAAAGCAGGATATTAAAAGGGGTAAGGTACCTAAAAAAAGTTTTTAGGATTAGGAGAGATTCTCGAGTTGATTATTTTTTATTTGTTATAAATTAAACCCAATTCCTCAATTTCCTCTTCAATACTGATTTTAGGAAAAGGGATTTTACATCGATTATACCAATACTTTGCATTCCATTCATCTCCTTCTATTCTGTGTAGTAAAGCGTGAATTCTATCATAATCCGGATGCCCTTCCTTTGATTGGGCAATATTGTGTGCAGCTTCCCAATTGTTGGATTTTATAAATTTTAAAGCTGAAATTATTTTTTCAATATCATTCATATTTATTATAAATATTGTATTTATTGTATTTTCTATATTTTTTGTATTTTCAATTTTTATTGAAAATTACAATAACTTTTTTCGAAATTATGGCTGAACGCTAATATAGTTGATAATTGGAATCGGATTACGTTCTTCTTTTAAAATATAATACAAGGTTTCAACAGTGTCACTTTTTGTCATTTCTTTCTGCACTTTCCATTTTATATTATTTCCGACTCTGTTTTCTTCACTTAAAGTGGCAATTTTAATACCCCATCTATTGTAAATATCCATGTATTCAATTTTTATTCCATTTGGGATAAATATATTAAGCTCGTCATTTTGATTATCATCGTTAGGTGAAATACCACCACTCACTATTGGTTTGTCGCGATAAATATTTTCGAATATAATAACTGTTGGGTCAGAATAAAAAGGTATTATTTCTAAACCATTGTTAGAAGTATCTGAAACCACTTCTCCATTTAGATCTAAAGCTGAAACAGTTATCGAACTAAAAAATGGTCCTTCGAGATTTTGGTTACCCACATGAATTGTGTAGACAAGTGTATCCGTTTGATTGGGTAATAGCTCAAGGTTAACCGAACCTAAAGTAAAATCAATATTTTGGTTTCCATCAAATGTTTGGTTAGGAATTAAAACGGAATTTTTCGAACTCGAAATTTTTTCTTTAAGAAAATAGAAACTGTTTTCACCAAATACTGCCCTTAAATTATTCTTGATTATTACATTCTTCAGATTCGATTTGCCGATGTTTTTTACTAAAACTGCAAAGGTAAACGCATGTTCATAAATGCTAATCGGATTGCTGTCTATAATTGCTTGAGCTATGGCAATCGCTGGTTTTGGTACCTGACTTTCAAAATTTAAAGGGGTGAATTCCATGTTGTTGTCTGCATTTCCATCATAGTCTGGATCCGGATTTATGCCATTGGTTGACAGGTCTGAATATACATTTGAAGAGTTAGCTGACGCTTGTATAAAAAAGGTTTTATCCTCAGGTTCTGATAAATCAACTTGGAAGCTTAATCGTATTTTGTGAATACTTTTAGCTTTTAAATGGCTTAGCGAATCAACTAAAACATTTTGGTTTTCAAGATTGCCTTTAAAGTTTTTGTTTACCACCAAATTGTTTTCTGTTTCAATTTTTATACTGTCTTCTATAAATTTTGCAGATGTTGGAAAATATTTATTGAGGTTTAGGTTCAATTGAATTGGGGTAATATTCTTCGAGCTGGTATTTTCTAAAAATATTTCAATTGTCTTTTCAAAAACATTATTTTTCACAAGTCTAAGTTCACCTTCATTTATACTTATGCCCAACGGATTGTTTGTTTCTAATTTTAATGTGGAAATGTTATTTTCTAAATTATAATCATTAAAATCAGTCTTTTCGATGTATGCATTCAACTCTGTTTCTCTTGAATTCAAGACTAGAATTTTAAAATCGTAAATAAGACTATCTTTGGGGTTTAACTCTAAAGAGTTTATTATTAATTCATTATTTGAATTTTGAGAATTATTTAAAACTATTAAATTTTCTGGAATCGGGACCTTTGAAAGAATATTTTTTGACTTTAGGTCTCCATTATTTTTGATAATGAGTTTGATTTCAATAGAATCTGATGGGATAAGTTTTGATTTATCAGATTTTAAATATATTCCAATATCGCCTTTGCCAATTTTTGATTCGCAGTTTTTTGTGATAATATTGATTTTTGCTGGTTTTGAAAAACAGCCAATTGCGTTTTTCTTGTATACATAATAACTCCCAGATTCAACATTCTTTGTATTTGAAAGAGGAGCTGATTTTTGATCATCCTTTTTGTAAAATATGTAGTCGAAGCTTAAGTTTTTAGTGCTGTCAATTAGTGCAAGATTTAAATCGGTTGATTCAAAAGAGCAATCTACATATAATTCAGATAAAACATCTGGAGTTGTTAATTTTTCCGGAATTGAAAAATAAATAGGCTCAGACCATTCGCCGGTGCAAGTTTTTGAGAATGAATTACATCTTGCTCTAAAGATAGTTTCACCAACTTTGCTCGCCGTAAACTTTATTGTTTCTCCAAAATTTCCGTTATCCCATTCCACTGTTCCATCGCATTGTGGAGCCGTTAAAAAGGTACTTTCACCCAAACATAGTTTATTTGAGGAAGATTGGATTTTTAATATATTAGGTTTGCCAATTGAAATATTTATTGGATTAGAAAGTTCACTTTGGCATTGATTGGCTTCGCAAGTGGCTGAATATGAAGTATTTTCTAATGGTTTTACGGTTATTTTACTTTGAGATAAACCATTCGACCAATTTACGATTCCATCACACGAATTTGCAATTAAAGTAACGGCCTCACCTAAACAAATTATTTCTTTGTTACTCTCTAATTCAGGGCCTTTTAGTTTCTCTATGCGTTTTATTTTTAAAGAATTAGAATTTTCTGAAATTCCACAACTTGCACTGCAGTAAGCATAATATTCGCCTTCCGAAACCTCAATTTCTCTCCCGATTTCGCCATTTGACCAAAAAATAGTTCCATTTATACAACCTGAAGCTGTAATCTTTAATTTTTCAGAACCACAGATTTCGAGTTTCTTTGATTCAATGAATGGATTTTTTGGTCTTACACTTCCAAAATTTCCAGAATTTAGTTTGAATTCATTGTTTTGAAGTTTTAAATTATTTTCAATGAATGACCATTTCGGTCTTAAATTATTCTCAGAATTGACAAAACTGCCTGAAGTTGTCTTATCAAAATTGGTGGTGAAAATTATATCGTCAAGGCCAATTTCATCTCTGGGTCCACTTTTGCCAACTCCTGTGTAATAATATTTCCAAAAAAACTGTACATATTCTTTCCCAATTGCACCTTTAGGAATTGGAATTTTTAGAAAATTTTCTAAATGACCTTTTATATTATTTCCTAAATAGGTTTGATTTTTATCAATTTCAACAAATTCTGCCGAATCACCTATTCTGTAATATAGTTTTATACCGTATTTACGTTCACCTACTTCTATAGTTTTTGCTGTCCAACTCACCCAGGCTGAGTCTATTCCTTTTGTATTTACGGCGATTATCATTCCACCGAGTTGATTATAAGGATATCCAGTGTTTTCTGACGGTCCGCTTGTATTTACAAACGAAATACCTTCGCTTTCCAAACCCCGAACTCTGGTTTTACTGTCTTGGTCAAAAGTTCCTTTTGTGAAGCCAGCTATTGTTGCACTTTCTTCTGGCTCTTTTTGATTTAAAAATACGAACCTAGCATTTGGTGGGGTTGATCCAGCTGAAGAAAACGAACTCCATTCTTCAAAATAATATCCACAATCTATTAGAGAACTTGCTGGAGTATTTAATTGAGTTATAAATTCAGATTGCTCAAAATACGCTACATATTTTTCGTTTTTGTTTAAAATTACTACCAAAACACTATCCGTAATTTTTTGATTTTCATGTTCCCAATACAAAAACCGATGCCCAGGTTTTGGTTTTGCAGTTAGGGTTAAAGGTATTGATTGAAAATATTTTCCTTCCCAATTTCCATCATTTTTTATTAAAACGCCAGGTTGATCAACATTAATATCTAAGGAATTAACTTTTACAAATCCCATAGAATTATCAATAGAAGCAACACTAAGTATATTTTCTTGAGTTTGAGAAAACCTGTTTTTTAAGAATCTTCGCATACTTTCAGCCCTTTGGCTGATATAGTTTTCTATAACATTACAGTTGTTTTCCCAAGTGCTAAGGTTTTCAACTGTTTTCCAACGTGAGATATGGTCTTCAATATCAAGTCGATATTTGTCTCTAAATTCTTTGAAAACCGAAGTAGAATATTCTTTGAGAAAAGTAGAGTTTAAATGATCTTGAAAACGAAGGATGAATTGTTTTCTAAATGTTTCATTTTTTATGAAGGTTCTAAAAATAAAATTTTCCTCTTTATTTAATGCTACTTCAAAGGCATCATCTTCCGCATTTATTATCATGCCAAGGCTTTTGTCAGCATCGAAAAACAAATATCGCCATCTGCCATCCATGCCTTTGGGTGCAAATGGTGCATATTCAGGTGTCTTGTTTCTCCAGAGCCTTACATTGTTTTGTGGCCAATCAATATTACCAACAAAAATCTCTGCAATTTGGTAATCTATCAAGCTTTCTGGATCCAAAAAAGTAATGGCTTTTTCATAGTTTTCTTTTACGGTCAAGTCTGTAGTTTCTAAGAAATTCATCATTTGCTTATAGTGGATATCATCGCCATATTCTATTTCATCAGGGCCATTCCAAACTATTTTTTTTAAGTCAATATTGTAAATATTAACGCCATAGTGTTCATTCAAATAGTATTTATCTATTCTTTCTCTTATGTTTTGTACACCCCAATACTCTCCGTTTAAATAAACCAAAGTGGGTTGTGAAGCCTGAGAGCCAAATTTAAAGTGGTGCAGCCAATCATGTATGAAAACATCACGTATCATGCCGTTATTGAAATCATCTCCGGTGTTTCGGAGAAGAATATTTTCAAGTTTTAAATCGTTATTTCTTTTGATTAACGGAAATTTGTCAAATTGATTGGATCCATATATTCTCAGACTTTTGTAAGGATTACTTCTTGAGCAAGCTCCATGGATTTTGAACGTTATGTTTTGGTTTATTTCTTGGTTTTGATTCCTGAAAAGTTCGAAGTTTAGTGGTTTTTCGTAGTCAATTCCCTCATTGGAGAAATTTCCTGGGGTACAAAATTCCGCCGTAACATTTGGATTTTGAATCCTATACTCTTCAAATGCTTTTCCGGCATTGTAGAGTCCTTTGTTAAAATCAAAAAGGAAATCTTCTTGGATATTTAAAGATACTAAATCAAAAGCTGGATTTTTTGGGCCATTATTGTCAAGAAAATAAGTTTGGGCAATTATTTTACTTTCTAGATACCCTTCTTTTATAGCTACAGCTCTTACAACAGTCGCTTTTGCGATGGGTGACTTAGGAATATAATATGGGTCAAAGTGCCAAGTAGATGAGATTTGACTAATTTTATTTACTTCCTGATTTCTTTTTTTGACTTCTATTGTGCTGTTTTCATACGTTTTAGTTTCAAAATGCCCTTCCAAAAGTTCGCCATCTGCTTGTCCTGGTTTTTCAGGATATTGATTTTTGTAAAAATAGGTTTTGCCACCCAAGCTTTCTTTTTTGGGAATAGAACCATCCAAAGTGTAAAGGATTTTTACTGTTGGGTCTGGATGCGAAAGTGTTAAAGAAAAATTGGTTTCATAAAAACCTCCTTTTTTAGAAAAAACAGGTTCTGAAAGTGCATCTATAAAAAATGGGATATTATTGTTTGATTGATTTGGACTAGCTTTCTGGATATATTTTAATTGATTTCCACCATCTTGAGTTCTACCAAATGAAATATCTGTTCTTTGGTTTTTAAATTCAATATTGTCAAGTATATTTTTTCCATCTGGTTTAGTCAAAATAATAAATTCCGCTTCAGATGAGAGTGAAAATGAGGTATGATTATCTCCGTTTTTTGTATTTCCGCTACACCAAATTAAAATAAAACCCTTGGCAGGAATGGTCAAATTTCCATTTGTAGAGCTAAGTTGGAACTTTGTTATTTTTTCGGGATTATCGCTTAAATAATAGCCGTTTAAGTTCACAGGAGCGTTACTTGTATTAAATAATTCAATCCAATCTGAAAATTCACCAACATTATCTTGGATTGTCTTTGAATTAGAGGCCATTATTTCATTTATTACTATCTGAGCAGTAGTCAAATTGTAACTAAAAAATAAGCATATGAATAGTAAACGTTTTAGCATATAAGCTTCCAAACAAAATTTCTTTTGAGTTTTATTTTTTTTGGAAAGCTCTAAAATAGTTTAAGAATCAAAAGCTACATTCCATATGCAACCTTTTTTATTAAATGGTTTTTTAAATAGAATCAATTAAGTTTCTTATTTCTAAAACATTAACATCAAAAATTATTCCAAAATTTAAAGGTAGGTAAAGAATTTTCTTTTTGTACTGTATAAATTGTATTTTCAGAATTTATTGAAAATTATATTTCAATATATTGAAATTCCTCTAAATCATCATTAAAACAGCTAAACTTAACTTTTGCACCAACTTCAATTTTTCCTATATTAAAGTTCATAACTTCTGCTGGAATTTCAGTTGCCATTTTTAATGCATATTTTGTATCTACACTTAACCAATTTTTAGCGTTTCTGACAGCATCTGCGAGTGATATTGTTGCACCTGCAAGATTTCCATCCGAATTCATATAGTTTCCATCTGTTATAAATGCATCAAACTCTTCCCATTGGAACCTTTCCTTTTTGTGGTTTTGGAAAAGTGCGTCTGATATTAAAAACATTTTTTCTTTTTTTAGCTTAAAAGCCAGCCTCGCTGCATCCGTTGCTACATGTACGTCGTCAAGGATTAGAGGTGTAAAAACCTGATTGTTAGACAAAGAAGCTCCCGCAAGGCCAGGTTCTCGGTGCGTGAAGGGCGACATAGCATTGAACAAGTGGGTGACCAAATTCACACCCAATCCAAACGCTTCTTTTGCTCTTTCAAAAGTGCAATTTGAATGCCCTAGTGATACTTTTATGCCTGACTCAAGTAACATCAGTATTTGTTCATTCGTAAAATTCTCAGGAGCAATAGTTATCATTTTAAGACTTTCACCACCAAAGTCTATGATTTCTCTAAGTGTTTGATTGTCTGGTTTTTTAATGTATTTTTCAAGATGTGCACCTCGTTTTTTAATGGATAGAAAAGGACCTTCAAGGTGCATTCCCAAAACACCTGAATTTGGATTTTCTTTACAATAATTTTTTATAGTTTCTAAACCTCTGAAAATGTTGTCAATCGAAGAAGTTATCAATGTAGGTAAAACATAACCAACGCCATTTTTCTTTGCCGAAAACTCTATATCTATTAATGTTTCCCTTTCAGGTTTTTGGGTGAAATGAAACTGCTCGCCACCATTAATATGTAAATCGATAAGAGTAGGAGCGAGGTTCTCAAATTCAGCAATTTCATCACTGTTAAGATGTTCTATTTTTGAAATTAGACCATTTTCAATCCAAATCTTTTGGTTTATTAAAACTTCATTTGGCGTATATAGTTTTTTACATGTTATATTTTTCATTTCGGCTATTTTGTTAAAAAACTCGAAAGATTTTTTGCTTCATCAGAACTCAAAAGATAATTGTAAGGTGCCCAATATTCATAATTAACAGAATTTGAGACAGCGAAATTATTGGTAGACAGCAAAATTTCATTTGGGAATATATTTGATTTTATAAGGTTCAGGTTTTCAAATGCCACATACCGCATCAAAATGTGTGAATCTATTTTATACTTTCCATCTAATTTGTCCTCAAAATTTATATCGAAATTTACCCGAGATTCCTGCAAACACCATTTTTTATTAAACTTTCTATATTGAAATACTACGCTTGTTTCTTTACCTCTAATTTTAACAGGTCCTGCGTTTGAGTCTATCAAATCCTTTAAGCCATTTGGTGTTAATCTATACTCTATTCTTACAATTGCCTTGGTTTCAGGTTCGAGATAGATAGTTCCTTCTTTTGCTCCTTTCAATTTACTTTTTCTAGGCGTGAAATGTATGATGAATAATGACAAATCCTCATATTTTATCATTACAGAGTCAAGTCTAAAATCGTAATCATTAAGTTTTTTTCTTTCTAAGAAATCTGGTAGGCTGTTTTCCAAAGACCTACAAACCAAATCAGAACCATTCTGAAATCCCCAACCTTCTATTTTTTGAGTTTGCCCTCGCCATTCAATTCTTCTGCCTCTTAATAGTTTTACCTTTTCTGGTTTATCTTTTAGGTTTGGAAATCTTTCTACTCTTAAAACACCTTCATTTACTTTTATAGGGCCTATGGTTGGCAATGAGATTATTTCCTGATAAAAACCGTTTTGGTAATATGGCGATGTAGAATAGTTTACATGAATGCTGTCTAGAGCTGCTCGAAGCATAATATTTACGTCAGACAAACCATAGTTTCCATTAAACAATTCTTGTTTTTCGAGGTAAATAGTATTGTTTTCTTTCTTTAAATCTGAAGCCAAAAATGTCTCGCTTTTGTAGCCAATAAGTGAAACTATGACAGTAGAATCTAAACTTAAATTTGGGAACTGAAATATAAAATCTCCATCAAGATTAGGAGCAGTGCCATAACCTGTGCTCGGAATGCAGATGTAGGCTTCATTTAATGGAGAATCGGTCCCTTTTTCCAAAATCTTGCCTTTAGCCACAAAATAACCTCCTTGAGTATATCCCAATTGCACAAATGCCAGAAACACAAATAAAAACCAAAAGCATGCTTTGAAATCAAAACAAGCCCAATTGCTCCCCGTCATGTGCAGCTTCGCCACCTTTGGGTTTATCTTCAGAAGGTAATTCAATATTCGTAAATTTTTTCTCTGTATCAGCATCTTTTATTTCTTCTTCGCCTTCTACATTCAACTCTTCCTCGTTTTCTTCAATGTCTTCATTGTTCATTTCCAAAACTGATTCTTCAACATCCTCATCTTCCTCTTCTTCTATCTCAGGTTCTAAGATTTTGATATCAATAATTTTGTCATATACTAGCTTATTTCCTAAAGCTTTCCATCCTTTTACTTCTATCATTTCTTCCACTTTGAAAAGTGAAGTCTCTGCGTCAGATTTTCTCAGTTTCTTAAATTTTACCTCAATTCTCGGTTTTTTCTCATAAGAAACCATCAAAATCTCAGAGCGATTATGATCTGTGATAAACAAGAATTTTTTATCCAAAGTTGAGGTTTCTATTAAGAATCTTTTAATGTGATAATTTTTTTGGTCACCATCATAATAAATACACGAAACTGCTCTTTTTTCGTCAAACTTGGCAATTGTATGAACCTGACGAGGGTCATAGTGATTGGTAAGTTCAAAGTTTGTCAACTCATATTCACCAGTTTTGTAAATAACCAATATCTTATCTGTTGCACCGAAATTACCTAAATATTGACCGTGTTCGTCTTTGTTGAGTCTTCCAAGTGCGGTGGTGTACCAAATGTCTACGCCACCGAGGGTTGATTTGCCTGCTGTTTTAAAGGCAATTTTCCTAACGGAATATTTGGTAACTAAATTGCCCATAGCTGATCGATTTTTTATCAGTAATTCCGAGAAATCAAAGTCAAAAATCTTTTTCTTAGCAGTAGAACTTGCTGTTAAATTTATTGTAACTGTTTCAGCTTCTCCGTTTTCATTTGCAGAAAAATACAAAATTTTAGATCTTGGTGATCCTTTGGTAATATCATATTCTTTGTCTCTAGTGATTCCCGTTACAGCGAATCGTTTAGCAAAAGTTCTGCCTGTTTTTCCATCTAGATATATTACATTATATATTCTACGTTCATCATTTTTTCGGAAAACAGCACAATAAAGGATATCTTTTCCAACAAAAACCTTCTCTTGGATTTTCACTACGGAGAGTTTTCCATCGGCTCTAAAAACTATAATATCATCAATATCAGAGCATTCCATTATGAATTCGTCCTTTTTAAGACCATAGCCTACAAAACCACCTACTTTGTCAACATAAAGTTTTTGGTTATTTGCGGCTACTATGGCAGCTTGCACTTCACCAAACTGCGTGATTTCAGTCCTTCTTTCTCTACCTTTTCCGTATTTTTTTATCAAATCAGCAAAGAAATTGACGGTATATCTAACGATGTTGTTTAGATTATCTTCAACTTCTAATAATTCCTCCTCCAAACGTCGCATCAATTCGTCTGCTTTGAAACCGTCAAATTTAGAAATTCGCTTAATTCTGATTTCGGTCAATCTTAATATATCTTCACGCGTAATTTCTCTGTAAAAATCCTTCTTAAAAGGCTCTAAGCCAGCATCTATGGTTTCAATAACTGCATCGAAAGTCTCACACTCCTCTATATCTCGATAAATTCTATTTTCAATAAATATTTTTTCAAGAGAACTGTAAAGCAATTTCTCCATTAACTCCGCCTTCCGAATCTGAAGCTCTCTTTTTAGTAAAAAAAGTGTTTGGTCAGTAGAACTTCTCAATATTTCTGAAACCCCTAAAAACCTAGGTTTTTGATCTATAATCACTACCGCATTTGGCGAAACTGACATTTCGCAGTTTGTAAATGCATAAAGTGCGTCTATCGTAATATCGGTGGAAGTATTCGGTGCCAAATGAATCAAAATTTCGACATCTCTTGCTGTATTGTCTTCTACTTTTTTGATTTTTATTTTACCTGCATCATTGGCTTTTATTATGGATTCAATAATGCTTCCTGTGGTAGTTGAAAACGGTATTTCAGTTATTTTAAGCGTTTTTTTGTCAACTTCGACAATCTTGGCCCGCATTTTCACTTTGCCGCCTCTGGCACCGTCGTTGTAGTTGCTCACGTCTACTTGACCGCCAGTTAAAAAGTCAGGGTATAATTCGAATGGCTCTTTTTTAAGATATTTTATTGAAGCATTGCATAGTTCAATAAAATTATGCGGAAGGATTTTGGTCGAAAGTCCAACCGCTATACCTTCGACGCCCATTTCAAGTACCAAAGGAAATTTAGCTGGGAGTGTTACTGGTTCTCTTTTTCTTCCATCGTATGACATCTGCCACTCTGTGGTATCTTCGTTGAAAAGTACCTCAAGGGCAAACTTCGAAAGTCGAACCTCTATATATCTAGGAGCGGCAGCTGAGTCTCCAGTACGGATATCACCCCAGTTGCCTTGAATATCAAGCAAAAGTTCTTTTTGACCAATATTTACGATGGCATCACCGATAGAGGCATCACCATGTGGGTGAAATTGCATGGTTGAACCAATCACATTGGCCACTTTATTAAACCTGCCGTCGTCCATTTCTTTAAGAGCATGGAGTAATCTTCTTTGCACAGGTTTAAGGCCGTCTTCCCCAGCGGGCACAGCACGTTCAAGAATTACATAAGAAGCATATTCTAGAAAATACTTCTCAAACATGTCATCAATTACCTCATTTTGCTGAGTAGGGTCGTAGTTCGGGTTCTCGTCACTCATCTTTTAAAATCCATAAATTCACTTTAGGCAAATATAAGGAAAATATGGATTTTAAGGGTAATATTTAAATGCAAAAAATAGTTTTAATAAATAGATATCAACTTTTTAAAATAAGTGGAATTGTCTTGAAAAGTAAATTTTATTAAAAATATTTGAGAATTTTTGCCATATAATAAGGCATTTATTTCATTACTTGCTGTTTGGTTGTTTACTATTAAAGGTTCCTGATATCCTAAATCTAGGATGATGGGTTTATTTAATAATTGTTTTCCATGCATGTCAAAGATTTCAATATTTTTTATTGCTTGATTAGAAATTATTTTTACCTTTTCATATGCCGGGTTTGGAAAAACTGAAATGACAAATTCTTCTAAAGAATAAAGCTCATTAGCATCTATCGTTTCTGTAACAATCCATTTTAAAGAATTAATCCTTTTTGGTAAATTTTCAGTTTTATACAACTGAGGATGATTTGAATTTAAAATTAGGAAATATACAAATTCTTTATTTCCATCTATGTCGAAATTAGGGAATTCATAAAAGTCATTTCCATAAAAGAAATTAATATTTGTATAGATTTTATTAAGGTCAGTTGAAACAAGGTAAAATCCATCTTCTTTTTCTATGATAAGTGCATGGTACTTTTGTGAAGTGGTTTTGATCTTTTCTTGGAGTTTGGATATTTCAAAATTTTCCAAATTCAATCTGAAAATTTCATCTAGTCTCCCATTTAAATAATATACAAATTCGTCTTCAGCCCACAAATATTTAAAGCTTGAAGAACCAGGAATATGAAAATTTATATTCCTATTAGTTTGGGAGTTTAAAATTCTTAATGTGGTTTTATCATAGCTCGAATTCTCAAAAAATAATTGAAAGTTTTTCCATTGATAAACGAAATTTAGATTTAGTCCACCAGTCACTCCACTAAATACATTTTTTACCGATTCTTTTTTTAAATCTATTATGATTTTGGAAGAATTAAATGATGATATTCCAATTCCATTAAAAAAAGAGATATTGGGATCGCTTTTAAATGTAAATTCTTTAAGGATATTATCAGATACTTTACACGATTTAAAAGTTGAATACCTTTCTGAAATAGAGCTAAAACGACTAATTAGATAAAGAAAGAAAAGCTCATTGGAGTCTATTAAGTATTGGAAATGGAAAAATTTCGCATATTCGGGCAGTCTGAATTTTACTACTTTTTTGTCTTTTAATATTAACAGTGTTTGATCAACTAAAATTTGAATTTCGTTATTTTCTAAATAAAATAAGTTAAGAGAGTGCTGATTGCTTTTAATTCCATCGATAATAAATTCCGATTTTTTTGTATTAGAATTATAAAACCAAAGAGTGTCTTGATATTTTTTAAAAAAATACAATGAATTTTTGACTGAAAGCCTATTTTCTGCAATAGTGTATTCCTTATCCAGACTCCATGCAATTATACTATCCCTTGTTAAAGTATATTTTTTGAAATTATAGTTTATTTCAACTTTTTTTGCGTTTTTTTCTTTTTCATAAGTAAGTTCAAAAGGGTTGTTGAATAATTCTACTATTATTTTTTCTTTTCCACACTGTAATATTCCGCTAGATTTCGAATAATTAGAAAAATCAGTAAATATAGTGTCCCTTAAGGGATTAGAAACAATTGATGAATATTTTGTGAAAATGCTAAGTTTATTGTCGAATTTCCCAAATTCATCTTTATTATTCAGTACTAAAAAAGTCTCAGGCGATAGTTTTTTTAATACTTTATATGAGCTAAATTCCCAAGTAAATTCATTGGTGTCAAATGATAAAAAACCTTCATTGTCACTTGATTTATTACTATAGGTATGAATAATCGTTACGCCATTCGATGTTTTTGATTTTGATAAAAAAGCATCTTGTAATCCTAAACCTTTATATTGGAAGCTTGATAATTCAGAAATATTGTAATAAGAATTGTCAGAAAGATTTACCACAAAAGTATAATTTACAAAACCTCCTCCTGTAAAAGGGGAGTAACCATTTTTGATTTTTATTTGACCATCTTCCCAACCCTGTCCACCATATTTTAAAGGTGAGAATTGTTCTTCAATAGGTTGTATTTTATTATTTTCTATTTTATAATAAACTATTTTACTATTTTCTGTTGATTGAAAAAGAATATCATTTGTATTTTGCATTATAATATTATTACCTCTAAAAATAATAGAGTCTTCCAAGGTATTATTTTTTTTAGATAATTTCGAAATTGTAGTGTCTGAATAGCTTAGGTAGTCTCCCTTATAGAAAATGGTTTTATAACCGCCTATAGGATCTTTTAGGTCGTATAAAACATTTTCAATGTTTATTTTTCTTTGGTATATAATAGAAAATTCGGTTTCAGTAATTTTTCTAGATATTGGATAAGGGGATTCGAATATTTGAGCAGTTGTTGCAAAATATGGTGAGATTTTGAAAAGGCTATCTTCATTTTCATTAATATAAAACAAAGAATCGTTTTTAAATGAGGCGATGCCATCTTTGTAAAATGAAAAGTCGTAATATATTTTCTCTTTATTTTCAACCTTTCTAATTATTCTACTCACCCCCGTCTTATAGTTTATTCTAATCCAATAATTAATATTTATATTCGAATTTAATACCACATCAAAAGAGTCTAGACCAAATTTTTTAGTACTATTTATATTCAAATATTCTTTTAATAAATCATTTGGGAGGGTTATTTTGATATTTTCATTATTTTGATATTTAAAAAAATAATATTCAAATTGACTTCCAAACTTTATGTTATAGAAGCTTCCTCCTATTAAAGTGTCATTTTTAAAAGAATAAACTAAAGACTTGTTTTGATACGAATCAAAGTACTTAAGGTTGCTTAATTTTTCCTGTCCATTTGATATTTTGGAGATTAAAAAAAATAAAAAAAGTAATGTGTATTTTGTCATGTTTTTTTTAGGTTTAGATAATTTTATAAAATTAATTTAATTGAAATTTATAAACAATCATTATTTTCAAATCTTAACTATCGGTAAAATCCAAAATTCTCCATTTTTATCACTATTCTAATAATATTTTGCAAAATCGAAATATTCAGAATAAAGTATTTCCAAAAACTATTCGTACAAAATAAAATTAAGTTTTTCGGTTTTAATAAATCTCCTTATTTTTGCTTTTAATAAAACTATTAGACGAAAGTATTAATGAAAAAAATAGCTGTTTTTACATCGGGTGGCGATGCTCCAGGAATGAATGCGTGTATAAGAGCGGTGGTGCGTGGAGCTATCTATCATGGCATTGAAGTTTATGGAATTAGAAGAGGATATAATGGAATGATTTCGGGGGATATTTTTGAAATGACCTCACAATCAGTTAGTAATATAGTTCAGCGTGGAGGCACTACATTGAAATCTGCTCGTAGTAAGGAGTTTATGACGCCTGAAGGTCGTAAAAAAGCTTACGAAAACTTAATGGCCAATAATATTGAAGGATTGGTGGCTATAGGTGGTAACGGGACTTTTACGGGAGCTGAGGTTTTTTATAATGAATACCAAATTCCAACGGTCGGATGTCCTGGAACTATTGACAACGACCTTTATGGCACAGATTACACCATTGGTTTTGATACAGCAGTGAACACCTCCTTGGAGGCGATTGATAAAATCAGAGATACTGCTGACTCGCACGATAGGATATTTTTCATTGAGGTGATGGGTAGAGACTCTGGCTATATTGCTATACAGTCTGGCATAGGTGGTGGAGCTGAAATTGTGATGGTGCCTGAAACACATACACCTTTGAAAAAAGTGGTAAGTACATTGAAAGAAGGTTGGACAAGATCAAAGTCATCCTCTATTGTAGTTGTCGCTGAGGGTGATGAAGAAGGTCATGCTGCAGAAATTGCAGAAAAAATAAAAGAGCAGGTAGGAGATAAATTAGATATAAGAGTTACTACTTTAGGTCATATCCAAAGAGGTGGTTCGCCTACACAATATGACAGAATCCTTGCGTCGAGAATGGGTTTGGCAGCTGTAGAAGGTTTAATGAAAGGCTACAAAAACGTAATGGCCGGAATAGTAAACAATGACTTAGTTTATACGCCGTTTATTGATACCATTAAAAAACAAAAGCCAATTCATGATGACCTTTTAAGAATGGTACATATTTTAAGTATTTGATTATTAGCTTATAAAATTAAAATCTCCAAATTCGTTTTGGAGATTTTTTTTTAACTTATGATGTTATTAGATAAAAAGCTAATTGTTTAAATATATCCAAATATTTTGTAAACTAATATTCCAATATATTCATTTACCAAAAAGTCCATATCATGGAAACTGTTTAGCGTTGGGAAAAAATCTATCCATTTTACTTTGCTGTTTTTGCTAATTGGAGAAGTAGGATAACCGTCGCAAATAATATTTTGTTTTCTAAAACATGCCAAAGCTCTTTTAAGATGAAAACCGGAAGTGATTACCAATACTTTTTCTGTTTTATTTTTAATTATTTTTGAAGAAAATAATGCATTTTCATAGGTATTTACAGATTCTTTTTCTTGAATGATATCTTCGGGCGATACTCCACATTTTATCAAAAAATCTTTTCCTTTATCGTTTTCGTAGATATATTCTGCATCTTTCTTGTTAAAACCGTCGCCGCCTGTTATCAATATTTGTTTGATTTTGCCCAATTTATACAATTCTGCAGCTTGCCATATTCTATCAGCTTGATTGCCAAGGTATAGGTTTTGGTTGGTACTTTTAGATTCATTTACAAAACCTCCTGATAAAACCACACCGATTTGATAGTTATTCACTTTAGTAATGTCTAGATTTGGAACTTCTAAGTTTGACATAAAAACGTTTGTAATAACTGGGCATGAAAATATATAGAGATATACAAGAATAAAGACAGTAAGTCGTTTTCTTTTGGTATGATTTTTAATGTATAATTGGAGTAGAATCATTAAAAATAGAAAGCCCAATGGTTTTACAATAAATGAGATAGTTTTAGAAAAAATAAAAAACATAATGAATTGTTAAATTTTAAAATCAAAATTTAATTTTTTTTAAATTTGCGAAAAAAAACACTATATGAAAAAATCTTTTTGGCTTGTATTATTTTTCTCTTTGTTTCTTTTTAAGATTTCCGCACAAGATAAGACAGGATATCATATTTCTGTAAAAATGAACGGAATTACTCCTGATAAATATGTTCATTTGGCTCATTATTATGGTTATAATCAATATTTGAAAGTGGATTCGGCTAAAGCCGAAAATGGGGTTTTGCACTTCAGAGGAGCTGAGCCTTTAAAAGGCGGGATATATTTAATTGTATTATCTCCAGCTAAATATTACGATATAGTAGTAAGCGGCAATGAGTCTGAGTTCAGTGTAGAAGCCGATACCACCGATTTTATAAAATCAGTAAAATTTACTGGCTCTAAAGAAAATGATATTTTATTTAACTACAGGAAATTCCTTGCTGATAAATCAGAAGAAGCAATGGTGATTCAAAAAACCATGCAAATTCAAAAAGATCCGGTTTCAGCAGAAATGTCTAAAACCAAAATGAAAAATCTGCAAGAAGAAGTTACTGCCTATATGAAAAAAGCAGTTATTGACAATGGTTCTACGTTTGCAGGAAAAATCATAAAGGCTAATATGGAACCTGAAATACCAAAGGAAGCTCCAATGTTGGCCAATGGAAAGCGTGATTCCACATTTTTATTTAGAGAATACAAAAAGAAGTTTTTTGACAATATAGACTTCTCGGATGAAAGAATGCTTCGCACGCCATTTATCCAGTCTAAAGTAGAGAAATATTTTAAAGATTTAGTTTATCAAGTTACTGACTCCATCATTGTTGATGCAGACAAGGTTTTGAAACTGTCGAAACAGAACAAAGACGTTTACAGATATGTGCTTTGGATGACTACAAACAAATACGAAAACATTGATATCGTAGGTTTAGATGGCGTATTTATACATTTAGCTGAAGACTACTATCTTAAAGATGCAGACTGGTTGGACAGTACCCAAAGGGCGAAGTTTAAAGAAAGAGTAGATATACTGAAGCCAATTCAAACTGGCAAAATAATGCCTGCCTTGATACTTTCAGACACTTTGGGTATGGAACAGCCTCTCGATAAAATCAAAGCAAAATATACCATTGTTTATTTTTATAGCCCAGACTGTGGCCATTGTAAAGATCACGCACCAGAGCTTGTGAAATATTATGACGAAAACAAGGACAAGGGTATAGAGATACTCAATGTTGCGGTAGATTATGATTTGGAGAAAATTAAAAAATTCATAACTACCTATAAAACAGGTAAAATGAAGAATCTTTGGGATGCCAAAGGGAGATACTATTTTCGAAATAAGTTTGACATTTATTCTACACCTACGAGTTATATCCTCGACAGCGAGAAACGAATCTTAGGAAAACGAATTCCTATTGAAGAATTTAATAAGTTTATAGAGTTTCATGAAAAGAAACAAGATTCTTTAAAAACTAAATGAAAAGAAGAAGCCGGTTAATCCGGCTTTATTCGTATTTAAGGATAATCGATACAACCCATTTTTTTATATTATGAATACCCTAAGATTTTTTATCTTTTTAACAATAACCTTCAGTTTTCGAAATTCATATGCCCAGCAAAAAGATGCTTACCATATTTCTGTTAAAATCAAGGGATTGGAAGAGAATAAAAGCGTGCAATTGGCAAATTATTATGGAAATCAATTTCTTAAAGCAGATTCAGCAATTGTAAAAAATGGTGTAGCGGACTTTAGAGGTTCCGAGCCGCTAAAAGGTGGTATGTATGTTATTGTACTTTCCCCGTCAAAATATTATGATATACTGGTAAGTGGAACGGAGAAAGAGTTCTTTATTGAAGCGGATACTGCTGATTTTATGGGAACTGTTAAGTTTAAAGGCTCAAGTGAAAACGAACTTCTTTATTCTTATAGAAAATATATCGAAGAGAAATCAAAAGATGCGTCGGCAGTTCAGAAAGAAATGGCTAGTGCTCAAGGGGCAACCGAAGTAAAGGAAATAAAAGTAAAAATGAAAGCTTTGCAAGAAGAGGTGCAAGCTTATATGAAAAACACAGTAAAAGAGAATGATGGTATGTTTGCAGCCAAAATAATTAAAGCAAACATGGAACCTGAATTACCAAAAGAGATTCCCCTTTTGGCCAATGGAAAAAAGGATTCCACATTTATGTTTAGACAATACAAAAATAAATTTTTCGATAATCTGGATTTTTCGGATGAAAGAATGCTCCGCACCCCATTTTTACAAACTAAAATCGAAAAATATTTTAAGGACTTGGTTTACCAAGTGAAAGATTCAATCGTAGTTGATGCTGACAGAGTATTGAAGCTTTCTAAAAAAGAGAAAGATGTTTATCGTTACGCACTTTGGATGATTACCAATAAGTATGAAAACATTGATATAGTGGGTCTTGATGGCGTTTTTATTCATTTGGCTGAAAACTATTATTTAAAAGATGCCGATTGGTTGGATAGCACTCAGAGAGCTAAGTTCAAGGAACGAGTGGAGACACTGAAGCCTATTGAAACTGGGAATATCATGCCACCTTTGATATTACAAGATACACTTGGAAGAGACGTTAACTTGTATGATGTAAAAGCAAAATATACAATAGTTTATTTTTATAGATATAATTGTGGACACTGTCAAGATCATGCACCACAGCTAGTGAAATTTTATGAAGAGAATAAAAGTAAAGGCATAGAGGTTTTCCATGTAGGCGTTCATGAAGTTTTTGAGCCCGTGGAGGAACTTAAAGAAACTAAAAAGTTTATAAAAAAGTATAAAACAGATAAGTTGATTAATGTCTTAGACTCAAAACTTAGATACGATTTCAAAAAGAAATATGACGTTTATGTTACGCCTACCATTTTTGTTTTGGATAGTGAAAAGAAAATAATTGGTAAAAGAGTACCACTGGATGATTTGGTCGGTTACCTTAATTTTTATGAAAAAAAGCAAGAATCTTTAAAGCAACAAAAATAAAAAAAGCCGGTTAATCCGGCTTTTTTTTGGAATAAAACTGAATATTTATAAAAACCATTGAATGGCTAGTGCGTAGCCTTTAAGGCCAAGGCCAGTTATCAAACCCTTGCATTTTGGCGTTAAATAAGAATGTTTTCTAAATTCTTCACGAGCATGGATATTTGAAATATGCACTTCCACGGCAGGTGTTTTTACACCTCCCAAAGCATCAGCAAGTGCAACTGATGTGTGTGTTAAGCCGCCAGCATTAAGAATTATACCGTCATAAGTGAAACCAATTTCATGTATTTTGTCGATAATTTCTCCTTCGTGGTTCGACTGAAAATATTCTAAATCAACAGTGTTGAATTTCTCTTTTAATTCTAAAAAATAATCCTCGAAGCTCTGACTGCCGTATATTTCTGGCTCTCTTCTACCTAATAAGTTGAGGTTTGGGCCATTTATTATTATTAATTTCATTTTTGCTTTAAAAAAAATATTTTAGGTTTGATTGACAAATATCATAAAATATATCCATTAGGTAGAGATAATTTTGTCAAAAATTGATTGGAATGAATACAGAAGCGAAACTTCAACGCATAGAAAAATATAATGTGGCGGGTCCTAGATATACCAGTTATCCTACAGTTCCTTTTTGGGATGTCGTAAATTTTTCTTCGCAGAAGTGGAAATCAGGATTACTAGATTATGGAAAAGCAGAGATACAATTAAATGGTTTGAGCCTTTATATACACTTGCCATATTGCGAAAGCCTCTGCACTTTTTGTGCTTGCCATAAAAGAATTACGAAAAATCATGGTGTAGAAGAATCTTATATTCAGGCGGTTTTGGCCGAATGGCAAATGTATGTTGATCTTTTAAAAGACAAACCGAATATAAAAGAGATTCATTTGGGAGGAGGAACACCGAGTTTTTTTTCGGCCCAAAATTTAGGAAGTTTAATAAATGAAATCCTTGAAAAAAGCGATATAGACGAAAGTCCTATTTTTAGTTTTGAAGGACACCCAAACAATACCACAGAGGAACATTTGCAAGCGTTATTTGATTTGGGTTTTAGAAGGGTAAGTTTTGGTGTGCAAGATTATGACCCGATTGTTCAGAAAGCTATACACAGAATTCAACCTTTTGAGGCGGTTGAAAATGTTACATTATTAGCCAGAAAGATTGGATATACTTCCGTAAGCCACGATTTAGTTTTTGGTTTGCCATTTCAAAAAATGGAATCTATAAAAAATACTATATTAAAAACACTTGAATTAAAACCTGATAGAATCGCGTTTTACTCCTACGCCCATGTGCCTTGGATAAAGGGCAACGGTCAGCGAGGTTTTGATGAACAAGATTTGCCATCACCGAGCGAAAAACGGGCTCTTTATGAAGCTGGTCTTGAAATGTTCGAATCGGCTGGTTATTTTGAAGTCGGGATGGATCATTTTGCTTTGCCGGGCGATGAGCTTTTTGTAGCTATGGAAGCAAATAAACTTCATAGGAATTTCATGGGCTATACCACTCAATCTTCAAAAGCCATGATAGGTCTTGGTGCGTCATCTATTAGTGATATCTGGGGGGCTTTTGCACAAAATAGCAAGGATATTGAAGTTTATAAAAGAGAGATTTTTGAAGGGAATTTATCTTTGGAAAAAGGTCATATTTTATCAGAAGTTGATTTGTTTGTGAGAAAACAAATTTTAAATCTTATGTGCCACTTTAATACCAAATGGACTGCTGAGGAATTAGTAAAGATAGATTCAGATGAGATTTATGATGAACTCAAGGAAATGGAGAGAGACGGAATATTAGTGCTTAAAAATGACGGAATCGAGGTTCTGGAACGAGCTTTTGTTAGGAATATTTGTATGGTTTTTGATCAATATTTGCAGAGAAATCAAAAAACTGAAAAACTATTTTCTCAAACTATCTGATTTGTAAATATTTAAGAAAACTCCAGAAAGGCCTATTCCTTAGGTATTTTAGATCAGATTCATTGCTATATGCTTCTTTTTCGAAACTTATATGCATGTAGGCTTCATATAGGTTTCGATACTTAATTAGAAGTAGAAGCCATTCGGTCAAATACCAAAGATAAAAAGGTAAAATAAGTAATTCCAGTTGTTGCCGTAGGTGGATTCTTTCGTGGTTTATAATAACTTTTCCAGGTGTTTTGGCTCTGAGAATTATAAAAGGCCACAAAGCTATGCCGCCTATTCTCGGAAGTTTTACACCTTTTATGATGATCATAAATTGTTTGAAATATCTTCAAATTTAATAATAAATTCGGGTATTTGGAAAATCAAACTTTTGGGCTTAATTATTTAAAACCAGTAATTCTATTTGTCCAGCCACAGAACCGTTTCCTTTTTTTACTGAAATTGTATAAATTCCGCTATCACTTTGTTCTACTTTATCAAAATGAACGTTAGGTGAGTAAGATCTAAAACCTGCCGGTCCTTCCCACAAGTACAAAGCATTTGCATAAAAAATGGGGGCTTCTAAAACTACTTTTGCACCGCTTTTAACAATAAGTTTCTCATTTAATGGCTTTTTGGTTGTTTCCTTTAAATCAACAACTTTTTCTTTGCTAAAAGAATAATAAAATACTCGTGATGTATCTACTGAATTTTTAAGATGTTTTTTTTGAATATTTGTATTACTTGTTCGTTTTCCTGTCAAAAAAGTAAATAGAGTGGTCATTAAGACCATTAAAATTGTAAAAAATTTAATCATTTGGTTATTTTGGGTACTTAAGAGTTTATTTACAATTTTTAGACCAAATATTTTTTTAGGCCCCAAAAATCAAAACCTATTACCATTAAGCCACTTATTTGTCAGTATCTATGTTAGAAGTTAAAAATTACCTTAAAAAATATAATCAACATTTGGTATTAGATATTCCTGAACTGTCAATAGTAGAGGGGATACATTGGTTTGTTGGCAAAAACGGCTCGGGAAAGTCAACTTTTTTTAAATCATTGGCAGGAATCACACCTTTTGAAGGAAAGATGCTTTTTAGAGGTTTGTTGCCAAGTCAAAAAGAGTGTAAGTTTTTAGTAAATTACTCCGAAGCAGAACCGAAATATCCAGATTTTGTTTCAGGAAAGGACATCCTAAAGTTCATTGCATACGCCAAAAAAGCTTCGGTTAGACAAATGGAAGAATTAGCTGAGCATTTTGGGATAAATGAATATTGGGAACAAAAAATCGGATCCTATTCGAGTGGGATGTTAAAGAAAATTACGCTTGTTTCTGGTTTTTTGGGAAATCCAACTTTGATAATTTTGGACGAGCCTTTCATATTAATAGATGCCGCCTCGATAGAAAAATTGTATAACAAAATTTCGGAATTGCGAGAAAGCCATAATGTCAATTTTTTTCTTTCTTCACATCAAGATTTGGTGCCTTCCAAGCTCCATGTAGACGGATTGTATTTTGTTGACAATAAAATCATTGTGAAAAAATGAAAGAGGTTTTGTTGGTTTTTCAAAAGTCTATTATCTGGAATTACTACCGAAAAAATTCATTGTTTATTTTAGTAGTAATCCTTTTTTCTTTTGGTTTTTTGAGTGGACAAGAACACAAAACTTTTGTAAAGTCTGCATTAAAATCTTGGTATATTTTAAGTTTCATTTTTCTAGGATGGTCCTTTTATGCTTTCAAAACTTATCTTTTTGTGCTTAGAACTTTAAATCAGCCTGATTTTTGGTTTTTATTTAATATCAGACTTTTGCCTTTTAGGAAGAGAATTTGGATTTGGTTTATTGTTCAATTTTCACTTATTCAGCTTACCTTTTCTTATGCCGTTTTTATGGCTATTATGGGTGCACTTCAAATGAGTTACTTTACTGTTGGAGCTATACTATTAGTAAATTTTATATTGATAATTTTTGGGGTATTTATTTTTGAAAAAAGAACCCTCAGTCATCCTGAAAAAGAAAATAAGCTAACAAATATTTTTTCATTTCAGTTGAAATTCCCCAAGCCCTACTTATTATTTTATCCAAATTACCTTTTGGTTCAAGAACCAATTTTGCTATTGCTATCCAAAGCTTTTAGTATTTTGAGTTTGCTTTTCGTTATTTGGCTTTTTCCAACAGACGAATATGATAAAAGACTTTTTGGGATGTTTGCTGTAATAATTGCTGCGGCACATTTAAAAATAGTGTCAGAATGGGTCTATTTTAAGCATAAATATCTTCAGTTTTATAGAAATTTACCTTTGTCTTTTTTGGTCAGGAATGGTTATGTAATGTCGGGATATTTAATAATAATTGTACCTGAGTTTTTCATTTTTTTAATGCAAAAGCCAATTGGGATTTCTGTTTTTTTTAATTTCTCATGGCTCATTTTTATTATTTCACTTCTCTTTCTTTCTCACCAATTTATTTACGTAAATACCATTAGTGAAGAATCAAAAATGCAATGGTATTTTTTCGCATTTGTAGGTTTGTTAATACTTGTTTTATTCAAGATTCCTCTTTTATTTCTAAGCGTAATTTTTATTTTGTTATCCATTTTTATTAATCTGAAATATTTTAATTCTTCTGAGTATTAATATTAGGTTAAAAGTTAAAAATTGTTAAATGGTTAGTAAAAGAAAAGGTCAAAAGTGGCCAAACCCTATGGTAATTATCTAATTATTCATTGTATTTTATGAATAATTTTAATGCTATTTTAATAAAAAAATTAAAATAGCATTAAAAAAACGATCGTAAAAGTTTAGATTAGTTTTTTCTTTTTTTAACTTAATTAACAGACTTTATGAAAAAAATCTACTTTATGATGCTCTTTGTAAGCCTAAGTGTACTCACTTTCGCACAGCAATTAAGCGTCACAGGAAAGGTAACTGCTTCAGAGGATGGTTCAGTTATTCCAGGTGTTACGGTGGCAGTTTTAGGTACCAACCGAGGTACTGTAACTGATGCAAATGGTAGCTATAAAATAGAAGCCTCAAAAGGTTCTTCTTTAGTTTATTCATTTGTGGGGATGAATCCACAAACAATTGTAGTTGGTAGTCAATCAATTATCAATGTTACTTTGACTTTAGATGACGCAATGTTATCAGAAGTGGTTGTTACGGCTTTGGGAGTAAAAAGAGAGGAGAGATCTCTAGGCTATGCTGTTCAAGAAGTAAAAGGTGAAGGACTTATAGAGGCAAGAGATGCCAATATAGTTAACTCGCTTCAAGGTAAGTTAGCAGGTGTACAAATCACAGGATCACCAGGTAACTTGGGTGGCTCTTCACGAATTATCTTAAGAGGTGTTAATTCAATCAATGGAAATAACCAACCTTTATTTGTAGTTGATGGTACGCCTATCGATAACTCTAACTATAACTCTTCAGGTACGCAAACCGGTGGTGGTGGTACTGACTTTGGTAATGCTGCTCAAGATATCAATCCTGATGATATAGAGTCAATTTCGGTACTTAAAGGACCTTCAGCCTCTGCACTTTATGGATCAAGAGCCTCAAACGGTGTAATACTAATTACTACCAAAAAAGGAAAATCGAGAAAAGGTATTGGTGTTTCAGTAAATTCATCAACAATGATTAACACTGTAGCTGTTTTGCCTAAATATCAAAATGAGTATGGTGGTGGATACAAACAAACTTTTGATACTTACCAAGGCGAGCCTATTGTAAATTATGCCGCGGATGAAAGTTGGGGGCCTAAAATGGATGGAACTCCAGTACGACAATGGTATAGCTGGTTCCCTGATGATCCCAATTATGGAAAAATGACGCCGTTTGTTCCTAGTCCGAATAATATACGTGATTTCTATGAAACAGGAAATTTGTTGACAAATAGTGTAGCATTAAGCGGCGGAAATGATGCCACTCAGTTTAGAATGTCTTATTCTAATATGCACCAAAAAGGAACATTCCCTAATTCAAAATTAGACAGAAATACTTTGACTTTCTCTGGAAGTAGTAAACTTGGAAGCAAACTTACGGCTGGTATTAATGCATCTTATGTTAGAAATGACGGATTCGGTAGGCCTTCAACTGGATATAGCGATGAGCAAGGAAACGTGGCGACTAGTTTTAATCAGTGGTTTCAAAGACAGTTGAGCATGGATAATCTAAGGAATTATAAAACAGCAGACGGTTTAGATAGAACTTGGAATATCAAAAGTCCTACCAATATTGACCCACTTTATTGGGAAAATCCGTATTGGGTATTATATGAATCTCCAACTGTTGACTCTCGTAACCGTATGTTCGGAAATATTAGTTTAGCTTATGAGGTGGTTAAAGATTTAACAATCACAGCCTTTGCAAGAACTGATTTTTACACAGACAGAAGAGAGCAAAGAATAGCAACTAACTCTATTCCACAGGATTGGTATAAAGAAGAAGTTAGAGACAAAAGAGAGAATAATTATGAATTATTGGCTCAATACAAAAAAATGTTTGGTGATTTATCAATGAATCTGATAGGCGGTGGTAATATTCGTAAAGAAAATTATTACTTGAATTCTGTAAGTACTGCTGGAGGACTTAGTGTGCCTAACTATTTTAATATAGCTGCTTCGGTTGATAGACCTGCAGTTTCTGATTATTTTGAAGAAAAACAAGTGAATTCAATTTACGGAAGTGCCAATTTCGGATATAAAGATATTGTATATCTTGATGCTTCATTAAGGAATGACGTTTCTTCAACTTTGCCTGCCGCTAATAACTCTTATGTTTATCCTTCACTTGGAGGAAGTTTTGTATTTGGAAGTTTATTAGAAAATACCAAATTTTTATCGTTTGGTAAACTAAGAGCAGGTTGGGCAAAAGTGGGTAACGATACAAGCCCTTATCAGCTAAATAATATTTATGGTGCTGCTAACCCTTACGGTTCTAATCCAGCATTCTATGTTCCAGGAACTATCAGAAATTCAAATCTTTTACCTGAGACTACTACTTCATGGGAAACTGGTTTAGATATGAGATTCTTAAACGGTAAGTTTGGTTTTGATTTGACTTATTATAAGAATACCACTATTGACCAAATTCTCGATATCGCTGTTTCTGGTACATCAGGTTATGATAGAGCTTATGTAAATGCTGGAAAAATGGAGAATAAAGGGATTGAATTACAGTTATTGTTCAACCCAATTAAAACAAAAGACTTTACATGGGATATGTCATTTAACTATGCTAGAAACAGAAACAAAGTTGTTGAACTTGCGGAAGGCTTAGATAACTACTTGATTGCATCATGGGGACCTTCCGTTAATGCTAGAGTTGGAGAACCATACGGAACTATTATTGCTGAAACTGTTAAGCGTGACGATCAAGGAAGAATGTTGGTTGGGTCAAACGGATACTATATTATTGAAAGAAATCAAGTTGCAGGAAAAGTTCTTGCTGATTATACAGGAGGTTTAGTTAATGATCTATCCTATAAAGGATTTACTCTTGGAGCTGTTGTTGACTTCCAAAAAGGCGGCGATATATATTCTGTAACTAATAGATATGGAACATACTCAGGTTTATTGGGTAACACAGTAGGGCTTAATGATAAAGGCGTACCTATGCGTGATCCTGTTTCAGCAGGCGGTGGTTTAAGGTCAATTGGTGTATTAGAGGATGGAACTGAAAATACCAAATATGTTGAAGCTCAAAACTATTGGGGTACTTTGAGAAATTATAGAGGTGAGTTTTTTGTATATGATGCAAGTTTCTTGAAATTACGTCAAGTTACTTTTGGATATAATATTCCATCTAAAGCTTTAACTAAAACTCCTTTCAAAAACGCCAAAGTGTCATTTGTTGGAAGGAACTTAGCTATCTTATTTAAGAATATTCCAAATGTTGACCCTGAGTCTGCTTTAGGTTCTGGCAATATTCAAGGATTTGAAAACGGTCAGCACCCTTCTACTAGATCAATGGGTGTTAATATCAGTTTTGGTCTATAATTTCTTTATAATTTAAATTGAATAGTAAAATGAAATATAATTTTTTAAAATTTAAAGCTGCAATGCTTTTGGTTTTACCTCTTTTGATTCTTACTTCTTCTTGTGAGAATTTTGAAGAGATGAATATCGATCCTAATAATGTGAGTACCGTACCTTCTTCTTATGTATTTACAAATACCATGAGAGGCTTAAGAGGACAAGTAGCTCAAACAACGGGTATGTTATATGCACAGCATTGGGCTGAAACTCAGTATACTGAAACTTCGAGATATGAAACTCCTGAGTTAAGTTTTTATGGGTTTTATGCCAATCTTGCTGACTTAGATGTTGTAATTAAGCTTAATACAGATGAGGCTACAAAAGGTACAATATCTGCCTCTGGTTCTAATGCCAACCAGATAGCTGTTGCTAGAATCTTAAAAGCATGGGCTTATCAAAAAATGACAGACGTTTGGGGAGATATTCCTTATACTGAGGCTTTGAAAGGAAATGAAAATTTCCAGCCTGTTTATGATACTCAAGAGTCTATCTATAAGAGTCTTGTAACGGAGCTTCAAGAATCTGCTAGCCAAATTCAGGTTTCAGAGAAAGGAGTAGTTGGGGATATTATTTATAATGGTGATATGGCTATGTGGAAAAAGTTTGCTAACTCTTTGTTGCTTAGAGTTGGTATGAGAATGTCAGAGGTTGATGCTGCAGCGGCAAAAGCTGCCGTAACTTCAGCATTAGCTGGTGGCGTATTGACTTCAAACGATGAAAATGCTACCTATAAGCATTTGTCTGATGCAAATAACTGGAATCCTTACTATGATCATTTCTTAACAAGAACGGATTATGCGATTAGTAATACTTTGACAGATAAGATGTTAGCGAAAAATGACCCAAGATTGCCAGTTTTTGCGGATCCTGCTCCAGCTCCTTTGGATAAAGCTGCAACTTATGTGGGTATGCCATATGGTGTAAACAATACCATAGCTGGAAGCATTACCAACGATGAAATTTCATTCCCGGGTATTGCTGTAAGATCTGCAAAATCACTTTATTATTATATGACTTACAGCGAAGTGTTGTTTAATCAAGCGGAAGCTGCGGCCCGCGGTTGGACTTCTGGTGATGCTGAAGCGTTGTTTAAATCTGCTATTTCTGCCTCTATGGAGCAATGGGGAGTTGACGGTACTGCTTATTTAGCTGCCGCAACCTATGATGCAACAAATTGGAAAAAGTCTATTGGTGAAGAGAAGTGGGTTTCTTTATATACACAAGGCCAAGAGGCTTGGAATGAATGGAAAAGGTTAGATTATCCTGTATTACAAAGAGCTCCAAATGCTACCCTTGATAGAGAAATTCCTAGAAGACGTGGATATACCTCATCTGAGTTTCAGCTTAATAAGGTTAACTACGAAGCTGCATTAGCTCGTCAAGGTCCTGATGAAATGGAAACTAAAACTTGGTGGGATAAGTAAGTAATTATTAGTTTATTTATTGAAAAAGGTCGCTTCGAAAGAAGCGGCCTTTTTTGTTTTATTGATTTTGAATTCAAGGCTGTTTTAGGTATATAATATTTTTAATAATTCTCTTTTTAAATAACCTTAGAATGACTCTCATTCTTATTAAAAGCTAAAAAAAGGGATAAGTATTATTTGATTTTATAAAATATAATTTTGTATATATGATTTTTATAAAATATCCTCAAAGTTTTTTTCTTAGAAAAAATAGATTACATAAAAAAAAATTATAATTTTTATTAATTTTTTTTATAATGTATAGGATTTTATTAACAATTTATTAACATTTTTTAACAAAAATTATAACATTTAATTTGAATTTGAGATTTGGAAATAAATTCGAATTTTAATTTTTAAAAAACTTTAATAACAGACTTTATGAAAAAAATTCTACTCGTCAGTTTTCTGATGATTTGGGTTGTGCAGTCCTTTGCTCAATCTGTAAATGTGTCAGGTCGTATCACTTCTAGTGACGACAAATCAGCCCTTCCAGGTGTAAGCGTTGCAGTAAAAGGCACCTCTAAAGGTGTTACTACAGACGCCGATGGCAATTACAAAATTACGGCCTCAAAAGGCGATGTTTTGCTGTTCAGTTTTATTGGTTTTACTAGCCAAAGTGTCACAGTTGGGAGTCAGAACGTTATTAATTTGGCTTTAAAAACTGATGCTTCTCAATTAGAAGAGGTTGTGGTAACTGCACAAGGTATTCGTAAAAACGTAAGGGAAATCGGTTACGCTTATTCTAAAGTTGTTACAGAAGATGTTACCGTTGGGCGTTCGCCACAATTGGCTCAGGCACTTTCTGGCAAAGTAACAGGTTTGGCTGTTTACAATGTTAACAACTCTGTAGACCCAGCAGTAAAAGTGGTTTTGCGAGGATTTAGATCTTTAACAGGAAACAACGAAGCCTTGGTTGTATTGAATGGTATGCAAACAACTTCAACTGTTTTGGCTCTAATCAACCCTAACGACATCGAAAGCGTATCTATCCTAAAAGGTGGTCAAGCAGCAACGTTGTACGGTTCTGCTGGTATCAATGGTGCAATCGTAATTACTACAAAAACAGGCACTAAGGGCAAATTGAAAGTTCAATATTCTAATAGTACTAACTTTGAGAACATTAGCTTTTTGCCAGATTTTCAAGATAAATATGGTTCAGGATCTCACTATTATCAGTCTTTTGGATCTGCAGGATACAGTACTGACTACAAAGTTAGAATGGCTGGAAACTGGAGACCTTATGAGAATCAACAATATGGTGATGCGTTTGATGGTTCTACTAGATTACAAGGTAGAGTTGCCGAAGACGGAAGTAAATTAGTGATTCCTTATGCTCCTATTGCTGGAATAAGAAGAAAAACTTTTGATACTGGTGTTTCTACTAACAACCAAGCGAGTTTTCAAGGTGGTGATGAAACAAGTTCATTTTATATGTCAATTGAAAATCAATTGGTTCACGGTGTGGTACCAGGCGATAAAAGTGATAGAACTGGTGTGAGAATTTCAGGTACAAAAGAATATGGTAAATTAACTGCAGGATTTAATGGAAATTATACGCAAGCTATCTACGATAGAACTTCTGGTAATTTCTACAATGAGGTTTTAAACCAACCTGCTAATATTCCATTAAATGAGCTAAGAGATTGGAGAAATAACCCATTAGCAAGTCCAAATGGATATTACAATGATTATCTTAATAACCCTTATTTCATTGCTGGAAATAACAGAATGAACTACAAAGATGCAAACTTATCAGGAAATATGAGCTTGACACATAGAACTACGAGCTGGCTGCAATTTACTGAGCGTTTGGGTATTATGAACAACTCTAGAACTGGAAAAAATACGACTGGACAATTTTTGTATTCTGACTGGGCAAAAAATAGTGCCAACATAATTGAGCCATGGACCCATGATGACGACTATGATGGTATTTATCGTGCTATTACAAACGTTTTAGGTTCAGTTTCTGATTATTCTTCAACAGAAAACGTTCTTAATAGTGAATTTCAGGCTCAGTTAACTAAAGATTTCAGCACAGTTAAAAATCGTTTGATTCTTGGTTATAGTATTTATCAGAGATATACTAAAGACATTGCAATTGGGTCTAGCTCATTGGTAGTTCCTGATATCTACAACGTATCTAACCGTCAAGGAGAACTAACTGGAGGTGAGTCAAATACAATGGAAAGAAAACTAGGTTACTATGCTGACTTAACTTCTAACTATAAAAACTGGTTGATTTTTAACGGTACTTTCCGTTATGACCAAACTTCTAGATTCTACAAACCAAATCGTGCTAAGAGTTTTTATTCTTATCCTTATTATGGTGCTGCGTTGTCTTTTGTTGCTACAGATGCGATTCCTGGCTTGAAGAGCAATGTTATTAATTTCATGAAGATTCGTGCCAATATCAACAAGAATGCAAATGATAACATCCCTTTGTACGGCCTAGATTTAGCTTATACAAATGGTGCAAATTTCCCTTATGGAAATACAGTAGGTCTTTCTGTTGGAAATGTATTGCCTGATGCAAACCTTAAGCCTGAGCAAGTATATTCCAAAGAAATAGGTGGAGAATTCCAATTGTTTCATGATAGAGTAAACTTGGATGTTACTGCTTATACTCAAACTTCTAAAGGTCAAGTTATCACAGTAAAAGTTCCAAATACAACTGGTTTTAACAACCTTTTGATAAATGTTGGTGAGACTAAAAACTGGGGATATGAAGCTGAATTGAAGTATTTATTATTCAGAAAACAAAAGATTAGCTGGGATATGTCATTCAGATATTCTTACAACGACAACAAAGTGGTTGATCTATATCCCGGAATTAATGAATTCCAATATGGTGGTTATTCTTATGCAAATACCAACGTAATCAAAGGAGAAAGATTTCCGATGTTGAAAACTGACGGTTACCAATATGCACCAGATGGATCTGGAATGGTATTGGTAAATCCAACTACTGGATATCCATTAAGACAAACTACTTTGTCTACTAGAGGTGGTACATTGCCTCGTCATATTATGGGCTTAGGATCTAAGTTTGTTTATGGTCAATTTGGATTCACGTTTAACTTCGAATATCGTGGAGGAAATTATATGTTTAGTGATTTGGGTCGTCAAATGACATTTACAGGTGCAGGCGGTTGGACCTCAAATCGTGAGCCTCAAATATTCCCAAATTCTGCTATTTTAAATTCTGATGGTAAGACAGTTACACCTAATACTTCTCTTTATGTACGTGAAGCAGAATATGCTCTTTGGGTTGATAATTATCGTTTGATTTCTGAGAATTTTGTTAACAAAGCTTGGTTTATTAAACTTAGAGATATCAATTTGTCTTATGCTATTCCATCTGCAATTTTGGAAAAAACAAAAGTATTTTCTGGTGCTAGTATTGCAGCATATGGTAGAAACCTATTGACAATTGTTGATAAGAAAAACTACTATACGGATCCTGAGTATAGCTACACTACTGGAAATGGTTTAGGTATCAACAATACTTCTCAAACTCCTCCAGTTCGTCAGTATGGTGTAAATCTAAACTTGGTATTTTAATTAAATTAAAATTTAAGACAATGAAAATAAAATCAATATTAATTACTGCTTTGGTCGCAGTTTTAGGAACAAGCTGTACTGAATCTTTTTTAGATATCAATACAAACCCTAATTCACTTCCAACAGCCTCTCCGAGCTTTGTTTTTACAAATGCTTTAAATACCTCCGCTGCTAATATGGTTTCTCCCAATGAAATCGGATCTTATTGGTCAGGACAATGGACGCAGTCTAACGGTTATATCATTTCAACTACAACTTTTGCTTATAATTTCACCAATGGTGATTTTAACTATTGGGATGGATATTATGATAACCTTAATGATTATCAATTCGTAATAGATAACGCAGATTCTTATAACCAAAAGTATCTTTCAGGTCCTGCTAAAATAATGAAATCTTTGTTGTACCAGCAGTTGGTTGATATGTACGGGAGTATTCCTTACTCTGATGCATTAAAAGGAGTGGCTTCTTTGGCTCCTAAATTTGATGATCAAAAAGCAGTATATGAAGATTTAATTAAAACCCTTGATGAAGCAATTGTGGAAACAAAAGCTAACACTTTTGCTAGTTCTTTCGCAAATGCAGATTTGGTGTTCAAAGGAAATACTTCAAAATGGGTTAAGTTTGCCAATGGTCTGAAAATGAGAATCTTAATGCGTCAAGCCAAAGTAAGTGGAAAAGATTCTTATATTAAAACAGAGATTAACAAAATTGTTTCTGAAGGTTCTGGATTTTTAACTTCTGAAGAAGTAGGTTCTGGTGGAAATGGTTTCTATTTGGCAACTGCCGGTAAGTTAAATCCAGTATATGATCGTTGGGGATATGATGCTAATGGAGCAAAAAGAGCCTTGAATAATTATCCAAGATTAACCCAATATCTGGTAAACTCTATGAAAGCCTCTGGTGACACTGTCAGATTAAAAAGAATTGGATATGCTATTGGTGGTGAAAGTTCTACTCCTGGAGTTAGTGCTAAAGCTGAAGTTGCGGCTAATTATGTTGGTGCACCTTTTGGTACAAGCTCAGGGTTTTTGCCAGCTAGCTGTAGTGCGATTGGACCTAGTCTTTTAGTGAAAGGAGAATACAACAGACCATATATTTTGATGACGGCTGCTGAGGTTTTATTAAACTTGGCTGAAGCTAAAGAAAGATACGGCTCTGGTGTAAATTTAACAGGTTCTGCCCAAGAGTATTTCGAAGAAGGTATCAAGCAATCTTATAGAGCCTTAGGTGCAAGTTCAACAGCATCAGCAAATTTTATTGGAAGTGGTGTTCAAAATTATGACTATGCAGCTACAACTAATAAATTAGATGCAATTGCAATTCAAAAATGGCTAGCACTTTGTAATTTTAACGGTCTAGATGCTTGGAGTGAATACAGAAAAACTGGCTTGCCTGTAACTCCTCAAAGTATCCAGGTGCCTGATACCAAGCGTCCAATTAGATTCTATTATCCAAATACTGAATCAGGTTCGAATGCTGAAAACGTTACGGCCCAAGGAACTATTGACGTTTTTGCTACTAGACTTTTCTGGGATGTAGATTAAGTTTTTAACTTTTGGGATTTAATAAAAAAGGTCGCTTCTTCCGAGGCGACCTTTTTCTATAGCTAAAAAATTTTAGATTATTTTCCTTCCCAAGGTCAATTGCCAACCTGACAATCTTTGGCTGAATTGATTACCATCAAATTGTTTTGAAGAAATATCAGACAAACTTCCGTCTTTTCTTAAATCTATATCAAATCCTAAAAGTTTGATTCCCACGCCAGCCTGGTAGCCAAATGTGGCGTTTTCAAAGGCTTGGTTAGGATTTGATGTAACCATTTTTAATTCTTCTAAAAATTTCCCATCTTCATTTATTTTTATTGAAGCCACTGGCCCTGCATTAATTCTAATTCTGTTAAACAATTTATATCCTACCAAAATTGGAATATCAATATTATTGGTTTTAATATTAACTGATACGGGACTTCCTCCGCCTATTGGAGTTACGTTTACCTTTCCACCTTTTGTTGCAAACATTACCTCTGGTTGCAAATAGAGTTTTTTGCCTACTCTTGCATATAGTCCAAATGAATAACCTGTTTTAGTATCCATACTTTCATTAAAATTCGCTTTAAATGAACCGGCGTCAGTATAAACTTTCGAAACGTTTACTCCTCCTTTTACGCCAAGTTTAAACTGGGCAAAAGTATTTTGAACAGCTAATAATGCTATAAAAGCAAAAATTATTTTTTTCATAAATGTGATATTAATTAATATTTTTTTGAATCGTACTTATAAACGTATATTGCGAATTATTAGTACAAAATTAACGAGTCTTTAACAAATGGCTAAACTAAAAAGCTCCTATTTCTGCCAAAGTTGTGGCTATAATTCGCCCAAATGGCTCGGTAGATGCCCATCTTGCAACGAATGGAATACTATAGTTGAAGAACTTATAGCAAAAGATGAGCCAGAAAAAGGTTCGTGGAGATTTGGTAAAAGTGCAAAAACTAGCAATAAACCAAGACTTATTTCCGAAATAAATAAAGCAGAGAAATATAGAATTGTAACTGAGGATAATGAATTCAATAGGGTTCTTGGTGGAGGCTTGGTGCCAGGTTCGTTAACATTGGTAGGAGGTGAGCCGGGTATCGGAAAATCTACATTGATGCTACAGTTGGCTTTGAGTTTGAAAGATTATACAGTAATGTATGTTTCGGGTGAAGAAAGCGAGCAGCAAATAAAAATGCGAGCTGAGCGTATTCCTTTGTCAAACGATAGATGTTATGTTTTGACAGAAACTGCGACGGATGCTATTTTTAAGCAAATTGAATTGATTGAGCCTGATATTGTAATCATTGATTCCATCCAGACTTTGGTTTCGCCATTAATAGAAAGTGGTGCTGGAAGTGTTTCCCAAGTAAAAGAATGTGCATCAGAAATAATGAAGTATGCCAAAGAGTCTGATGTTCCTGTAATTATGATTGGCCATATTACGAAGGATGGTTCTTTAGCTGGGCCAAAAGTTTTAGAACACATGGTTGATACCGTTTTGCAGTTTGAAGGTGACCAGTTTATGACTTATCGAATCCTTAGGACTACAAAAAATAGATTTGGAAATGCTTCAGAGTTAGGTATTTATGAAATGTTAAGTACGGGTTTACGTCAGGTAAGTAATCCTTCTGAAATATTGATTTCAGAAAAAGATGAGAGTATTTCAGGAGTGACTATTGCTGCAATGATTGAAGGAAATCGACCTTTACAAATTGAAATTCAGTCATTGGTTAGTACGGCTAATTATGGAACGCCCCAAAGGAGTAGCAATGGTTTTGATCCTCGGAGATTACAAATGCTATTGGCTGTTTTAGAAAAACGTGGAGGATTTAGATTAGGAACCCAAGATGTCTTTCTTAATGTAGCCGGTGGATTAAAAGTTGAAGATCCAGCTATTGATTTGGCCGTATGTGTTTCTATTGTTTCTTCTTATGAAGACTTGCCTGTAAGTCATTCTATATGTTTTTGTGCTGAGTGCGGCTTGGGTGGTGAGGTAAGGCCAGTAAACAGAATAGAGAGCAGGATATCGGAAGCGGCGAAATTGGGGTTTGAGAAAATATTTATAGCAAAAAACAATACAAAAGGTTTAAATATGGAAGATTTCAAAATCAAAATAATTGCAGTGAGTAAATTAGAAGAAGTTTTTTCTGAGCTTTTTGGATAATAATATTTTAAAGAATGACGGAATTAGATCAAATAGATAGACAAATTTTAGAGGTTTTACAGAAAAACTCACGCACCACAACCAAAGAACTATCCTACGACCTTGATTTGTCTCAGACGCCGATTTATGAGCGAATCAAACGCATGGAAAGAGAAGGTGTAATATCTGGTTATGTGGCATTGTTAGATAGAGAAAAGATTGGAAAACCCCTTTTGACCTATTGTAGTGTTCAATTAAAAGAACATGCTAAACCTTTTCTTGAACAATTTGAGCGAGAAGTAGTTACTTTTACTGAGGTAGTGGAATGTTACTATTTGGCTGGAAATTTCGATTATTTACTTAGGGTTATGGTGAAGGATATAGCTCAATATCAAAATTTTCTGGTAAACAAATTGGCGGCTCTTGAAAATATTCAAAACGTACAATCCATGTTTGTAATGACCGAAGTAAAATGGTCTACACGGATACCTCTTTAAAATAATTTGAAGAGAAAAAATGAAAATTGGGCAAAAAAGAACTTTAAAACATAGAGACTATTATTTTAATAAAGAAGGACTTATGGTCTTTACGGCAGAATACCACCTTAAAAGAGGCTATTGCTGCAAAAATAATTGCTTAAATTGTCCATATAAATTAGAAATATCTAAATAGGATTTTGTTTTTTAAATATATATTCGGATATTTGCAGCCCAATTAAGGTGTTCGTTTCGAGTAAACGGAGTTTAGAAAATTAAAAATAAAACAATCATGTCAAAGGTTTGTCAAATAAGCGGTAAGAGAACAAGATCTGGAAACAATGTTTCGCACGCTAATAATAGAGTTAAGCGTAAGTTTTATCCTAACCTTAAGACTAAGAAGTTTTTTCTTGAGTCAGAAGGTGTTTGGGTTGAATTGAAAGTTGCTACTAGTACAATCAGAACTATCAACAAAAAAGGATTAGAGGCTACTTTATTGAGTGCAGCTCGTAAAGGAACATTAGCTTTATAAAATATTTTTTTATTTTTTTTTAGATTGAATTTTGAATCATTTCGAAATTCAATCTTTTTTTTTGCCCTATGCTTGATAAAATAACTGAAACCTCAGAGTTTCTAAAAAAACAAATTGGCAGCTTTGTGCCTCAATATGGTATTGTACTAGGTACTGGACTAGGGAAATTAGCCGATGAAATCGAAATCGATTTTGAATTTTCTTATAGTGTTATTCCAAATTTTGTTGAGGCTACTGTTGAGTCTCACAAATCAAGGTTAATATTTGGAAAAATTGCTGGAAAGAATGTGGTTTGTATGCAAGGCAGATTTCACTATTACGAAGGCTATTCTATGTCTCAGATTACTTTTCCAATCAGAGTGATGAAGTTGCTAGGTATACAGAGATTGCTGATTTCTAATGCTGCAGGTGGTTTAAATCCAAGTTTTAAGGAAAGCGATTTAATGATTATTAACGATCATATTTCGCAGTTTCTTCCTGGCAATCCACTCATTGGCCCAAACATCATGGGAGATAGATTTCCAGATATGAGTGAAGTATATGATCCCAAAATGATAGCTTTAGCCAAAGAAATAGCTTTGAAAAATAATATTTCAAGTTTGAAAGAAGGCGTTTATGTAAGTGTAACAGGTCCGCAACTTGAAACCAAGGCAGAGTATAGAATGATGCGATTGGTGGGAGCTGATGCCGTAGGAATGAGTACAGTGCCAGAAGTAATAGTTGCCAGACAATTGGAAATACCAGTTTTCGGTATTTCGGTTATTACAGATTTATGTATTCCTGAAACGCTAGAAAAAGCCGAATTAAACAAGATATTAGCAAATGCTGCGAAAGCAGAGCCGAATATGACTTTGATTTTCAGAGAATTAATAGCTCAAGGAGCTTAAGCTTTGTTATTTTTGATTTCTTTAATTTTATCAAAAAGGCCAGTTTCTACAAAAGTGAATTTTTTGTGCGTAAAATAGTTGAAAATAAAACTTAGGCCCATACCAGTAAAGTGACTTAAAGTGCCGATAAGGCTAAACTCTGTATCAGTAAATGGGTTTTTGGTTTTTAATTCTCCAAAAATTAAGGTCAGTGTTTTTAAAGCATAATCAGATCCAAATACGGTAATTAAATAAGAAAAGAAAAGTACAATCCCGAACTTTATCATTTCTCTAGAAGTATTTCCAGAATTACGACTTTTGAAGGCAAAAATCTTTGATAATATGAAACCTACGGGAACAGAGGCAATAAAGCCGATAGAATAGCCTGTTGTTGGTTTCATATTTAGATGGCCAATACAATAGGTAGTTCCCACCAAATATTGAACAATTACCCCACTACCTGCCGCAAAAAAATATGCAATAAGGGATTTTTTAGATTTAATAAGTTTGGTAATTTTCTTCAAATTGTTTTTTTGGAAACGCAAATATCCTATATTTTAAATGTTTTTACAAGTTCTTAAATAATTTCCCAATTTTTACTTTGGTTTATTTAGTAAACTTTTTCAGTATTTTGTTCTAAAAGTTTATGATTTTGGTGAGCAATGTTTCAACGTGTATATTTGTACTTTATTTAAAAAAATAAAATTCCTGAATTCCATAAAAACTAGCATGCTTTTAAATATTTTATTTTCTTTTTTTTCGATTTTAAGTATCAAATCGGATATAAGTCCTGCTTTTACTTTTTCTAACGAAACCGACTACCTCTCTCGCTATAAAAACTTACTCATAGATATTCGAGAAGAGAAAATTTCTCCAATCGAAGCAGAAATGGAGTTTAAAAGTATTATGCGTTTTTTGAAAGAGGAATTTCCAAATTCAGAAAAATATAGAGCGGATCAAGAAATCGTTTTTCCATTAATCAAAAGTAGTATTTCGGCAGTAGGGGGCAAAGGAAGAGGTTTTTATGATAGAAAATATAATATGTTCGACCATGCTGTTACTGGAAGCCATCCGGCTCATGATATTTTCATATTCGATCCAGATCATGATTGTATAGATAATCGAAAAAATGAATATGTTGATGTGGTTTCAGTAAGTCATGGAATTGTGTTAGCCGTTGAAAAAGATTGGACAGATAGCTCTGATTACAGAGGAGGTAATTATGTTTGGGTTTATGATTTCGAACGAGGAGGTCTTTGGTATTATGCTCATGAGCGTAAAGTTGTGGTAGTGCCTGGGCAAATAGTTCAACCAGGTAACAAGCTGGGAGAGGTAGGTCGTACAGGCTTTAATGCATTAAATAAGAGGTCGGATACACATTTGCACTTGATGTTTTTAGAATTAGATGAAACTTTTTATCCGTGGCCTGTAAATTATTATGAATGGTTAAAAAACGCTGAGTTTTTAACGAAATCTACTAAGGCGGAAATTTTAAAAAGAGATATTTTGAAAATAAACAGGATTCGGCCTAAAAGTCTAAAAAGGATAGAGACTAAACAATATAATTTGAAAGTAGACTATAAAAAGAAAACCGAAATTGCACTTGATTTGCCAAGAAAAAGAAGGCGGTAGAATTTTTACTTATTTGGAAAATTTCCTATTCGAAAGATAATATTTATTTCTTTCTGCTTTTTCGCATTACAGCCATAGACATAAGAATATAAATCAAAATAATTAAAGGTACAGCAGCAAGTTTTAAAGAAAAAAGTAGAATTACACAAGTACCTAAAAATATGAATTTTGTTTTATTATCTGCCCAAGAGTAGTTTTTGAACTTTAAAGCGAACAAAGGTAGTTCAGCATTTAATAAAAAACTAAACACTAAAACGTATCCAATTAATACCCAAGGATTATTCAGTAACTCTCCAAGGATTCCGTAATCATTAATTAAAAAAGGGAAAGTGGCTACAATCATTGCATTTGCTGGAGTTGGTAAGCCAATAAAACTACTGGATTGCCTTGTGTCAATGTTGAATTTGGCCAAGCGTAAAGCGGACGCGGCAACCATAATAAAGGCTGAATATTTAAGATACGGAGGTTCAAGATTTGAATTTTCTAAAAATCTAAAAATTATAAAAGATGGCAAAACACCAAAAGTTACAACGTCAGCAAGCGAATCCAACTGTTTTCCGATCTCAGAGCTAATTTTTAATAACCTCGCAACAAAACCATCTAAAAAGTCTAAAATTAGAGCAGCCAACATCAAATAAGATGCCATAGCAAAATTTGATTCAAACACATATATTATTCCCAAGCAACCACATATAAGGTTTCCTAATGTGATGAAATTCGGTAAAGTGAATAGTTTCATTTTAAAAATGGGTTGTTTTGTTTTTCTGCTCCGATGGTGGTAGGCTGCATGTGTCCAGCATATACAGTATATTCATCTGGGAGCGTGAAAAATTTGGTTTTTATTGAATGTATAAGAGCTTCGTGGCTACACCCTGGAAAATCAGTTCGGCCAATACTTCTGTGAAAAAGACAGTCGCCCCCCATAATGAATTTACCTTGATGACAAATAAATGCCACATGTCCTGGTGCATGTCCTGGTACATGTATGATCTCAAGTTTTGTATTTCCAAAAGTGAAACTTTCCCCTTCATTTAGGCTTTTGTCAGCTTCCACAGGCTCATATCCGGGAATTCCCCATGTTTTACATCTCATTTCCACATCTGCCAAAATTGGTAAATCTAAGTCGTGAAGGTACATTTCGACATCGAAGGTTCTTTTCACAAATGCTGCACCAAATACGTGATCTAAATGAGCATGCGTCAGTAAAAGTGCCTTTACTTTAAGTTTATTTTCGACTATGAAATCTTTTAATTCTAGTTTCTCTGCCTGAGATAGACAGCCTGGGTCTATTATTACGGCTTCAAGGGTTTCGTCATAAAGTACATAGGAGTTTTCTGAAAAAGGAGAGAATACGAAAGATTTTATTTTGGTCATCTGTTTGTCAAAATTTTGACAAATATAGGCATTAAGGAGGTTTTTTGCTCTTAAATTTTCTTAGTTTGAAGGTAAGTCAACAAAAAATGTCGTTCCTTCGCCTTCTACCGTTTCAAACCAAATATTACCTCCAGCATGCTCTATGCCTCTTTTCGCCATCGCCAATCCAAGGCCTGAACCGCCTACTTTGGTGCTGAAGTTTGGAATAAAGACTTTTTTGCGGATGTCTTCTGGTATACCCACACCATTGTCTTTTACTTCAATCATACCGAAATTTTCCTCTGGGTTTTTGTATAATTTTACCCGGATTTCAGGTTGGCGAACGGGTGGGACGCTTTGTAATCCGTTCAAAATCAAATTGGTAACTACGCGGTTTACGAGCATTCTGTCCCCCATTACAAAGATTTCTTTTTCTTTGCATTCAAAGGCAATCTTAATATTGTTGTTTTGTGAGTATAGATCCACCGTTTTTTGTACGGCTGGCACTAAGTCAAACCGCTCGTTTCTTGGAACAGGCATTTTGGCAAACTCAGAAAACGAATTAGCTATTTCACTGATATTATCTATTTGCTCTGTCAAAGAATTTAAAGCTCTTTGAATTCTGTCTCGTGATTTCGGGTCGTCAAGTGGGAGAGTCCTTTGCAACTGTTGAATCGAAAGTTTCATTGGCGTCAAAGGATTCTTGATTTCATGAGCTACTTGTTTCGCCATTTCTCGCCAAGCGGTTTGTTTTTCACTTTGCGAAAGTGCTATTTTACTTTCGTCCAACTTTTTAATCATTTTGTTGTAAGACCTCGTCAACAGCCCGATTTCGTCATTAGATTTCCAATCTATTGTTTCATCTAATTTGTCAAGGTTGGTCTTTTTTATTCGCTGAGCTATAAGTTTTAGAGGTGAAGTAAGCTGCGAACTTGCAAAATATGATGATATTAATAAAACCAAAAACATCAGAAGGAAGATAATGAGTATAGTAGCAACCACTTCTTTTACTTGAATATCAAGCAAAGTTTTTGCATCAAAAAACGGAATACCCACAACACCATAATTTTTATTTTCCTTCCCTTTTACGGCTATGTAAACAGTCTTATAGCTCAATTCACCGAGTGATTCGTTGGTCAATAATTCATTGGCTTTTTGCTCAATTATGTTACTATATGCAATAGGGTTGAGGAAATTTGACAATAAATGATATTGATAAACTAATGGACGAGTAGTAAAATTGAGTTTGCCATTGTTATCAAATAAGTTGATATCTACTTTAGTGTTTCTAGCTAGTTCATTTATTTCGTTTTCAAAAAATGCTCTGCTTGATTTTCCTGCTTGGTAGTTTTCCAGATGAAACTGAAGGCTATTGGAGATATTCTTTGTATTATCTAAAAATGATTTTTCTTGAATCGAAATCAAGGTAGTCCTAACTACACTCAATGTCAATATTATTAATATAATCAGTGGCAAAAGAAATGCGGCATTGAGATAAAATTGAATTTTGGTTGAAAAATTCATCGTGAAGCTCTTAAATCCGTTTAAGGTAGAAAATACCAATAAAAGTGCAGATACACCTAAAATTGAAATTAAAAACAAGAAAGAGAAGTTTGAAAGCAAGTTTTTCCAATAATTGTTTTGCTGTGAAACCACTATTGTTTTTCCTTTTTGACCTTTTATTGCAAAATGAGAGCTGCCAGATGCTATCACTTCTTTTTGGAAAATAACACCCTCTGATAATAGCTGCATTGGAAAATGCATCAAATAATTGAAACTACCCGAGTTAAATATCAGGCGGTTTTTATTGTCAAATATTCCATAGCTATAATTTTTTGATTCGGGGTTTTGTACAAACTTTTTATCAAGCAGCAATTCCGGATAAACGCTTGTTGCGTTTTCGTCTTTTAGTTTTAAATCTAAAACAATTGTCCCGATTTTATTATTTCCATCAAAAACCTCATTGATAGTGATGTATTGCTTTATGAAACTATTTCCTGTTTCGTTTATAAAAAAGATATTTGGTAGATCTGTTTTATGATTTTCTAAATTGTATTTGTCTCCAAGTTTCTCAAGATATTCATTTTCAATAGCTCCTAAAGCTCTTCCCGTACTGTCAAAAACCTTAACCTCTATATCATATTTGTCAAAATAAATGTCTAATAAGTCATCTTTAACTTGTTGGTTAATAGACTCATAAGTTAGGTCATTTCTTTTGAAAGCTCCAATGATTGACTCATTATTTCTGAGCATTTGCCTAAATCTATCTAGAAGTCCTTCTCCGAGTAGGTCATTTTCTGCTAGGTATCTTTTTCCGAAATTATTTTTATCCAGAATACTCTTTTTAGCTTCTTGCATTTCAACTGTTTTTACTGAAATCAGTGCAAAACAAAATGCTGCAAGGATGAAGTACATCAAAGTTTGAAATCTTAAAGTGTAAAAATATCTCGGTAATTTAAAGAAATAAACTATGAAGAAATATATGCCTGCAAGTATAAATGCTATCTCGAAACCGTCTATAAAAAAATAGATAATTATTCCTGCTAAAAAACCATATAACCAGTGAAAAAAGCCAGATTTCTTTTTTGGAATAAGTTTTAAAAACAAGTTGATCGCTATATGAGAACCAATAAAAAAGCCTCCTAAAACAAAAAAATAATATATAAAACTTAGGACCTTGAATTTAGTGAAGCCTAGATTCATAGAATATCCAAGGTTGTATAGCGAGTTTTCGTAAATGTTTTGGATTTTTAGACTACAAAAATATGCCAGACCCATCACAAACAATACTAGTATCACCGCTATTACGCTTTTGATAGAGGTTCTGGCTTGGCTCAATAGAATAAACAATTGCGTCCTGTAGTAATACAAGGCCAAAAATGCGATAAAAACGATAATAAAAAAGCCGTTGAGGACTAAGTCGCCAAGAGTTGGTGCCCATAAATTTCCTGTGTAAAAACTTGGATTGAAAACATCCTGATCTAAGAAAATCCAAGGTAAACCAGTAATTATAAGGATTAATCTAATTATTACCAATACAGTTAAAAGTAAAAGAAGGGCTTTACCAAACTTGTGAATGTGTAAATAGGATTTTACTGTTTTGAAGAAATGGAGGCTTAAAAGAGCTAATGATATTAATAATATCCAAAGATTTGTTTTGGAGACGTTAGTATTTATAATTTTTTCGTTTTCCGGACTTTGATAATAAAATAATTCTTTTCCCGAATTATCAAAAATGGTTTTGCTATTTTCGAATTTATCAGAAGCTATTTTTTTTGGATTTAAATGAAAAATAGCTGAGTTATATCCAGATTGTAAATAATCGTTTTGATTTTGGTAAAACTTGTATAAGTTAATTAACGAAACAGTTTCAATTGTATCTTGCTGTATGTACTCTTTTTTTACATTAAAAATAGCTAAATTTTGAAAATAATTGTCGAAAAATACCGGACCTTTTTCTTGAATTCTTTCGTATTTTGGAACATACCTATTGTCAGACCAATAAATAATTTTTTTATTTTTAAAAACAAAATAGGGGAAGCTGGTTTTTAACTGGATTTGCTCAAAAGTACTATTTTTCGAAGATTTTATTATTTCATTTACTTGTTGAATTTCATTGTCAGACTTTTTTAAAGTCTTTTGAATTGATTCTTGTAAGATACTTTGGTACTGCGAAGATTGATTTTTTGAGTTTGATTTTTCTATAGAAAAGTAGTAAACAAGGCCAATAGTTAAGGCAATGAGTCCGAGTATTAAGAATATGTATTTTTTAATATCGAATGATTTCATTCAAATTTTGTTTTCAGCAATGTTTTATAATCAACTAATTTGACTATATTCTTGTATCAAATTACGAAAAATCATGCCAAAGTACGAACTAAATAGATTGATAGAGTTTTAATAAATAGTAGGTTCATTTATGTAAATCTAATAAAAAATAATTTTTAGTATTTTTTTTGAAATAGAAAGAAGTAATTTTGGCAAAAAGAATATTTAATAAATGAATAGTGAATTTCTAGGAATAGGAGGGTTTATAGTTTTAATAGTTGCGGTATTTTTTCTGCTGTATAATTACTTTTTAAATCGACACTTTGCATTTGCAAAAATTAAAAGCCAACAAGAAATAGCATTTCCCCTTCGTCTGCAGGCATATGAACGTATGGCTCTCTTTCTTGAACGAATCAAGCCTTCCAATATGTTTACAAGGTTTAGTTTTGAAAACTTAAGCATTCAGGATTTACAAAGTGCTGTTATTTCTGATGTTAAAAACGAACTAAATCACAATATCGCTCAGCAAATATATATCGAACCCGCCACTTGGGATAAAATAGTATTGGCGGCAAATTCTACAGCAAATGATATAAATAGGAGTATATTAGAATCAAATAATTTAGGAACATCCAAAGAGATTGTTTTGCAAATTCTTCGTAATCAAAATTTATCGAGTTTGGTTTTAATAGACGATGCTCTTAAATCTCTTAAACAGGAAATTCAGCAATATTTTTAAATACCAATCTATAAAGATTATTCTTTTTTATCTTGAATTTTGGTCTTAAATTTAGTTTTTAAAATTAAATAATTACTATCATGAGCGTAACATCAAAACACCTAGCTACTTTTATTTTAGGAGCGGCGGCTGGAATTGCATTAAATAAATATTTGGATACAGAACAAGGCGAAAAAGTTATGGAAGACTTGAAGGCCAAAGGAAATGAGCTTAAAGATGAAGCAGAAGCTGCTATTGAAAAAGCTCCAGAATATTTCGAAGACCTTAAAAATGGTGCAAGTACCAAATTTAATGAAGTTGTAGAAAATTTAAAAAACCAATATCCTGAAGCTGAAAAAATGATTTCTGACTTGTTTTCAGGTTTAATCAAGCCTAAAACTCCAGTAGAAGATAAGCCAGAAGCTTAATTTGAATATTAATGTATTTGCTTCCAAGCCAATGGTTTGGAAGTATTTTTTTATCAATAAACTAAAATAGAATTCTATGAAACCAAACTGGACAGGAGTTTATCCAGCAGTTACTTCTAATTTTTTTCAAGATCAAAGTTTAGATTTTGAAACATTCGAGACCAATATTGAAAAACAGATTGAAGCTGGTGTACATGGTATTATTGTCTGTGGTTCTTTGGGTGAGGCTGGTACTTTGTCAAAAGATGAAAAGTTTGCTTTGTTGGCTTCAGCAAAAAAAGTTATCAATGGTAGAGTGCCATTAATTATGACCGTGGCCGAATGTGTGACAAGTGAAGCCATAAGTTTTGTAAAAAATTCTGAAAAAGAAGGTGCCAATGGTCTAATGATGTTGCCACCAATGAGATATGCTTCAGATGATAGAGAAACCTTGCATTATTTACATAAAGTAGCTGATGCCACAGATTTGCCAGTTATGGCCTACAATAATCCTGTCGCTTACAAGACTTTCATTTCTATAGATATGTTTAAGGATTTGGCTCAAAATCAACACTTTGAGTCTATGAAAGAGTCCACTGGAGATATTAGATACATGACAGATGTCATCAACGAATTTGGTGGAAGGTTCAAGATATTAAGTGGCGTAGATGACCTTGCTTTTGAGAGTTTGGTAATGGGTGCAGATGGTTGGGTAGCAGGTTTGGTATGTGGTTTTCCGAGAGAAACGGTTGTTATTTATGAGCTTGTAAAACAAGGAAGGATTCAAGAGGCCAGAGAAATTTATCGTTGGTTTTTCCCGCTTTTACATTTAGATATTGGCAATAAATTTGTCCAGAACATCAAGTTGGCCGAAGTAGGAGCAGGAATGGGTACTGAAATGGTTAGAGAACCGAGATTGCCTTTAATAGGTGAGGAGCGTGAAAAAGTCTTGGCTGTAATTGAGAAAGCTTTAAAATCTAGACCAGTTTTACCTCAAATTTGAAATAAAATGAACGCAGAGTTTCATTGTTTTGATGCACATACCTGTGGTAATCCCGTCAGACTTGTTGCCAAAGGAGGCCCAAATTTAGAAGGCAAAAACATGTCTGAAAAACGCCAACATTTCCTGAAGGAATTTGATTGGATTAGAAAAGGATTGATGTTTGAGCCACGCGGGCATGATATGATGTCTGGTAGTATATTGTATCCGCCGAGCAATCCAGAGAATGACGTAGCAGTTTTGTTCATCGAAACTTCTGGCTGTTTACCCATGTGTGGTCATGGAACTATCGGTACTATAACAATTGGAGTAGAAAAAGGTCTGATTGTACCTAAAGTGCCTGGGGAAATCAGGATGGAAGCTCCAGCCGGACTTGTAAATATTTCTTATAAGTCTGAAAATAACAAAGTGAAATCGGTGAAACTTACCAATGTTGCTTCATTTCTTTATAAGCAAGATTTGGCAGTTGAATGTCCAGGTTTGGGTTTACTAAAAGTAGATGTTTCATATGGAGGAAATTTTTATGCAATTGTAGATGTGCAAGAAAACTTTCCTGGCTTGGAACATTACAAGGCGGACCAACTAATTGCTTGGTCAAGAGTATTAAGACAGCTGCTAAATGAAAAACATACCTTTGTGCATCCTGAAAATGAGTCTATTAATGGTTTAAGTCACATTTTATGGACAGGAGCCACAATTGATAAAACTTCAACTGCTAGAAATGCCGTTTTTTACGGTGATAAAGCAATAGACCGTTCTCCTTGCGGAACTGGTACATCTGCTCGGATGGCCCAATGGGCAGCCAAAGGTTTGTTGAAAGAGGAGCAAGATTTTATTCATGAAAGCATCATCGGAAGTAAGTTTGTTGGAAAGATAGAAGGTAGAACCAAAGTTGGAGAATTTGATGCTATTTATCCAAGCATTGAAGGTTGGGCTCGAATTTATGGGGAAAATACAATAACCATTGACGACCAAGATGATCCTTATGCTTACGGATTTCAAGTAATCTAGTTTTTATTTGTAAAATTAATTTTTAAATGTCTCAAAAGCCGCATGTTATAGTAGGTGGGGGTATAATAGGCTTGTTTACAGCCTTTTATTTGTTAGAAACTGGAAGAGAAATCGTAATAATTGAAAAGTCTGATGGAGAAGAAGGCTGCTCCTTCGGGAACGCCGGCATGGTTGTTCCTAGTCATTTTATTCCTTTGGCTTCACCAGGAATGATAGAAAAAGGACTCAAATGGATGCTAGATAGCGAAAGTCCATTTTATGTAAAACCTAGACTTTCTTTGGATCTGATAAAATGGGGATTGAGTTTTTATAAAAATGCCAATCAAAAACACGTTGACAAATCTATCCCTTATTTAAGAGATTTAGGTTTACTTTCAAAGTCACTTTATCATGAATTGGCCGAAGAACTGAAATATTCTTACGAGGAAAAGGGTCTTGTGATGTATTGTAAAAAAGCCGAAACATTTGAAGAAGAATCTCAGGTAGCTGACTTGGCTAACAAAATAGGGTTAAAAGCAGAGATATTAGATACCAAAGAACTTCATGAATTAGAGCCGAATATTAAGCCAGATGTAGCTGGAGGTATTTATTTTCCTGGCGATGCACATTTGAATCCGAGTGAGTTGGTGAAAAACCTAAAAGTTTATTTGCTTAATAAAGGTGTTGAAATAAAGTACAATTCAGAGGTGATTGACTTTTATGGAAATAATAATAAAATAGAAAGTATAAAAATAAAATCATCAGGAAAAGTAGAACTTCTAGAACCAGAAACTTTAACAATAGCGGCTGGTTCTTGGTCAGGAGTTTTAGCAAAAAAGCTTAGGTTTAATCTTCCAATGCAAGCTGGTAAAGGTTATAGCATAAGCAAAAGCCAATTAGCAGGAAAGGAAATATTTATTCCAAACATTTTGGTTGAAGCTCGCGTTGCTATTACGCCAATGTCGGGAAGTTTTGTAAGATTTGGAGGTACAATGGAGATTGGAGGCTTGGATGATACCATAAATATGAACCGTGTTAGAGGAATTGTAAAATCTATCCCAGATTTTTTTCCTGAATATGATCTGCCGATGCCAAACCAAGAAGAAGTTTGGCATGGATTTCGACCATGTTCGCCTGACGGTTTGCCTTACATTGGTGTTTCAGGTATTTTTAAAAATTTGTTTATTAATGCTGGTCATGCAATGATGGGTATTAGCTTAGCACCGGGGTCAGGAAAGCTTATGAGTCAAATTATTACAAAAGAAAAACCTGAAATGGCTCTAGAAGGATTTTTGCCAGAAAGATTTGGAATCTAAGTTTGCTTCTTTACCTTTGACGTCGGAAAAAATTTAAGCAATAAATTATTGGGACTAAGAGAAAAATGGGTTGATTACGAGGATCGTTTTTTCATTCTCAAAGAATCTATCGTTAGACGAACTAATAGAGTGATTTTTCTTGCTCTTACATTTGGTCTATTACTTGTAATTTACCAAATTGGTTTCCCCAAAGAACCTTATCTAATCAATTGGGTGAATAACGTTTTAAGGCAAATACCCAAGGCATTAATGTTATTGTTTCTGTTTAAGTGGTTTTTGAAAATTATTTTAAGTACAAAAAAAATAATATTTGAAAGAAAACACATTTCTGATTTTATAATTTTTTTCATACTTTTTCTTTTTAATGTATTAAAAAATAGAAGCGAGATAATTCGCAGTGATTATTTTCTTTATTTACTCATTACTTCTTTTTTCTTTTTAAGGTTTCTCTCAGCTTCTACTGAAGTTAAAAATTCGCTCCTTAGTCCTTCAGTTTTATTTACTATAAGTTTCAGTTTTTTGATTTTCTGGGGTACGGCGATGTTGTTGATTCCAACGGCAACCAATGGTAACCTTAGTATAATTGATTCGCTATTTACCGCCACAAGTGCAGTATGTGTAACTGGCTTGTCTACAGTTGATGTGCCCACCAAGTTTACCCCTTTCGGTATTGATATCCTATTGATATTGATTCAAATTGGCGGTTTAGGCTTAATGACATTTACCAATTTCTTCGCTATTTTGTTTAGAGGTGGTATGTCTCTACGTAATCACTTGATATTGAGCAATATTATAGAAACTGACGAGCCTAATTCGCTTTTTTCAATTCTCAAAAAAATTCTATTTTATACTATTTTACTTGAGGTTTTAGGTGCAATTTTAATCTTTACTTTAATTAAAGATTCTTATCCAGGCAGTACGTATGACCATTGGTTTTTCTCATTTTTTCATTCTATTTCTGCTTTTTGCAATGCCGGTTTTTCAACTGCTCCTGATGGGTTGTACAATCAAAATTTAAGATTTAATTATAATTTGCTTAATGTATTCTCTTGGTTAATCATACTCGGAGGTATCGGTTTTCCAGTTGTTATTGACATATATAATGCCTCGAAAAATTATGTAAGAAGCGGTTTAAGGTTATTGTTTTTAGGTGAAAGGTTTACTTTTCAGGCAAAACCCTTGTCAGTACATTCAAAACTTGTTTTATCGAGTAGTTTTATTTTGTTAGTTTTAGGGACACTAGCATTTTATTTTTTAGAAAGAAATAATACTTTAGCTGAACACACATCATTTTATGGCAAAATCACGAGTTCGTTTTTCGGTTCAGTAACGCCAAGAACTGCAGGCTTTAATGCCGTGAATATGGGTAATGTAATGCAAGGAACAATATTGGTTTATTTATTATTGATGTGGATTGGAGCAGCTCCAAGTTCTACTGGTGGAGGAATAAAAGTAACAACATTCACTTTGGCCTTGTCTAACATTGTAGCATTAGCCAAAGGCAAGAATCGTATAGAGTTATTTAAAAGAGAAATTTCCCAAAGTTCAGTACAAAGGGCCTTTGTTGTAATTTTTATTTCCTTAATTATTTTGGGTTCTTCAATATTTATGGTTTCTATATTTGATCCGCAGATTCCACTACACAAAGTGGCATTTGAGTGTTTTTCAGCGTATGGAACCGTTGGTTTGTCTTTAAACCTAACCGCATCCTTGTCTGAAGGTAGTAAATTGGTATTAATAGTTTGTATGTTTTTAGGAAGAGTAGGTTTGTTCACTATGCTTTTTGGAATATTTAAAAAAGTAGATTGTGACACCTATCGCTATCCAAAAGACAGTATTCAGGTTATGTAAAATATTCAAAAAATGAAATATATCGTTGTTGGATTAGGAAATTTCGGTTCTACATTGGCTATTAGATTGACCACAATGGGTCATGAAGTGTTCGGTGTTGATAGTAGGTTTGAAGTTGTAGATCAGCTCAAAAACAAAGTGACACATGTAATCAGTTTAGATACTTCAAAAGCTAGTTCATATAATAGCTTACCTGTAAAAGACGTAGATATCGTTGTTATTGCCATTGGTGAGGATGTTGGAGCATCCATAATTACCACTGCTTTGATGAAACAATTCAATGCAAAACAAATCATAGGGCGAGCTATAAATCCTGTTCATCATACGGTACTTGAATCTATTGGAATTGAGACCATTTTTAATCCAGAGGAAATTGCTGCTGAAATGTTTGCTAAGCAATTGGAAATGAAAGGTGTAGTGGAATCTTTTGACTTATCTGACAATTGCAGTATAATTGAGCTAAAAGTTCCAGAGAGATATTTGGGTCGAGAACTATCTACCGTGGATTTTGAGCAGAAATACGACCTAAGACTTATAGCCATCAAGCATTTTGAAGAAAAGAAAAATTTCTTGGGTATGAAAACCCAGAAAGCTTCAGTTGATATCAATTTAAAACCTGATCATGTGTTTTCTTTAGAGGATATTTTGGTGATGATGGGTGAATTGAAGAACTTCGAAAGTATGATTGGTAAAGACATAAGAGACTAACGTTGATTAATCTTAACACTTTTTAACATTCTACAGCCAAACTAAAATCCGCTCACTTGCGTTCTGAATTTAAACTCATGATTTAAATTAAAATGAAGCAAGTCCTTATCATTCTCTTCTTTTTGGTAAACTTAGGGGTAAATGCTCAGGTTACTTCTAATCCAAAAATAAAAAAGAAGTCTACTAAAGATGTTTTTATAAATAAAATAGAAATCACAGACGATCAAACTGTGTTTTCGATGCAGTTTGTGGCTAAAACGCCCAAAGAAACTATCAAAGAATATTTGGAGGGAAATCCTGAAGATAAAGAACAACTTCAAAATATGGATCCTTTTATGAGGAATCTATATCTTCAACAAATGATGCAGCAGATTGGAAATAGTACGATAAGTTTCCAACCCAATTCGTATTTAAGAACTTCAGATGGTAAAAAATACAAGTTTTTAAAAGCTACTGACATACCAGTGGCTCCTAATAGGAAAGATGTAGAAGGCGGGAAAAAGTACTTCTTTAAAGTTTATTTCGAAAAACTACCCAAAGGTTATGAGTTTATTGATCTAATTGAGCACGATTCTGACAAAGAGGATAGTTTCACGTTCTGGAATTTCTTCGGAATTAGCATTAATAATCCAGATGGTAAATCCAAAACTTTGGCTGCAAAACCTAAGATTGAAGAAGAAGTACTATCGGAGGACTTTCGGTTATATGGAAAAGTAATAGATGCCATAACTAACAAACCTATTGCTGCCAAAATAATTTGTCTAAATCTAAAAAATAATGAGGTGATAGATTCTGTAAGGACTTCTAAATCTGGTTCTTATGAGTTTTTAGTAAATAACAATGAGGTTTTGTATAAAATTAGTTCTGAAGGTTATGAAAACATGGAAGAATCTTTCAATGTAGGTGCTTTTTTAAGTAAAGGGAGTTTTGAAAAAGATATATATGTGGAGCCGATATCAAATGAAAAGGTAGTTGAAGAGGAGACAGCCGAAGAGAAGATACCTGAACCTTTGGAAGAATCTTCGAAAATAGGTGTTCTTGTCGATAAAGAATCAGATAGTTTTAAATTAGATAAAGTTTATTTTGATTTAGGAGATTCTAGGGTTTTACCTGAATCTTTCGAACAATTGGATAAATTGGTTGAGTATTTATCTGAAAACGAAGAATATAAAATCCAAATTGAAGGACATACAGATAACCAAGGAGACTCTAAGGCTAATAAAAAGCTTTCACTTGAGCGAGCTTATAATGTACGTGAGTATTTGGTTGGAAAAGGTATAGATGGAAAAAGAATAAAATTCGTAGGAATGGGAGATATGCATCCAGTGGCATCAAATGATGATGAAGAAAGTAGAAAACTCAACAGGAGAGTGGAGTACAAATTGATTAAGTAATTTTTTTTAAGGGTTTATAGGGTAAAATAGAAAAAAAGAGGAGTGATGCTCCTCTTTTTTCTTATAAATGGTTTTTTAGATTAACTCTTAAACTGATGGTCCGTTTCTTTAAAAAGTATATTGAATGTCGTCATTGAGCCATAACATCTTGAAATATATTGCTGTATATCCACCTTGGCTTCATCATCTAGACTGCTCGCATTTATTTTTTGTTCCATTACCCGGAGGCGATCACGCATCATCACTATTTTATGAAAAAAAGTTTCAACAGGAATTTCTTTTGAAGACAAGCCCACTTTTCCGGGCTCTAAAATCATTTTACCGCCTTTCCATTTGTCGCCCATGGGTACTATTTCAGTTGCATCCATCCAACGTTGTAGTATTTTTGTCATTGATCTTTCTACGTCAAACATACTCACCATGTCATTGCTAAATGGCGACTTTTCGATGATTTCTATATCTGCTTCAAGTTTGAGTTTTCTGGTTCCATCCTCTATAAAGGTAATTTCGTAACCATCAGATTTTACATTTATAACAACTCCTATCCCAAATGTTTCGTGTTTAACTCTTGATCCTATTCCTAATAATTCCATATTTTTTGCACATTTATTTTGAAACTATTTTTCAAAAGCTATGCCAAATTTTCAGGAAAAATTAAAAAATAATTGAATTTGCTACTGTAGCCTTTTAATCCTAAAATATTTGACTGAAGTAATTAGAATTACGAAAGAAATGATGGCAATCAAAGCTAAACTAAAATTGGCTATTTCAGGGTTTTCTGAATTTACCCTTTTAAGATATATTCCATAATACGCCCAAATTATTACCAATGCGTAAGGAATGTTATTTCTTTTAAAAAGCATAATAAGGGCTAAAGTTGTACCAATTATCATCATTATAATTGTAATTTGTACTTCCGAAAAAATGCCGCCTTGCCAACCTAAGCTGACCAAAAGTGCTGTAATATTGGCAATAGTAGCTACCGAAATCCAACCTAAATAAACACTGATGGGGATCTTGAGTGAAATAATCTCAAGCATAGTTTTGTCTCTAATGCTATCAATGTTTAAGAATAAAAATATTAGCGAAATCAGGAAGCTTAACATTATTATTACAGAAAGAAATATCATTTCATAATGCCAAGCCAATATCCAAGCCATGTTGAGCAAACAGGTTAATCCGAATAACAATTGCCCGTTTAGGTCCAATGATTTCCTTTTGGTCTTGTCCCAATAGCACCATATTTGGTAGGAAACAAATATCAAAAGCAATAAATAGATTATTCCCCAAATAGAAAATGTAATGCCAGCAGGCACAAAAAGATTTGGGTATTTGTCCGAAAGTTCGCCAGTACTTTTTCCATTATTGGGCAATGTTACTGCTAGAGTATTTACAATCACTACTCCTACAAAAAGTAGAAAATTTACAAAAACAAATGGCGATCTAGATTGAATAATTTTCATAATTATAATGTTATGGATGGATATTATAAAAACTCTATTTTTCTTTAATGGTCCTAATTATTTGATTGCCTACTTCCGTCCTTATGTTTAAAGTGGCAATTTTAGTGTTATCTCTAGTAGGATACACTCTGTTTGATAAAAAAACATAAACCAAATCCAATTCAGGGTCAACCCAAGTATACGTTCCAGTATAGCCAGAATGCCCATAAGATTTTGCAGAAGCCAGTTGTGGCCCATTGGCTATTTTTTTATTAAAGTCTAATTTCTCAAAAGCTATTCCTCTTCTGTTTCCTTCGTACGGAAATTGATAGTTTGTACATTCTTCAATTACCTCAGGTTTGATATATTGTTTTCCTCCGAAATATCCTTTCTGTACATACATTTGCATAAGCTTCATTAGGTCATTAGCTGAGCCAAATAAGCCAGCATGCCCCGAAATACCGTCTAGCATTCCAGCACCTTCGTCATGCACTCTACCATGAATTAAAGTTTTCCTGAAAAGCGTGTCTCTTTCAGTTGGAACTATCCTGTCAAGTCCATAAAAACGTCTTGGGTTATAGGTCAATGTGCTCGCTCCAATCGCTTGGTATGTTTCTTTCAAATAATTTTCCCATTTCTTACCGGTTATGTTTTCTACAAAACTTGGATAGGTATAATAATGTAAATCACTGTAAACATAACCTTGCTCAGGTTTGACAGGTGAGTCTTTTATTTGATTCATAATGAAAGCTTTGCGGTCTTTGTTCATGTACAAAGTATCCGCAACCTGGACACTATATTGGTCCGTCTTTACATTGCTAAATATTTCTGGAAGCCATGTAATGCTCTTTGTGTTTAAACTTTTCAACCAAATGGACTTGTCAGTTTTTAAGGTTTTTGCATAATCATAAGTGAATTTTGGTTTGGCTTTAAATAGTCTTTCAAAGAAATTCTGTTTTTTGTATTCTTTCAAAATCAATGGCTCCAATTCAGGGTTTAATTCCACTGCTTTTTTTATAGTTGCTACAGAATCTATGCAATCCATCCAAAACGGAATCCAAGCTTTCAGCCCAGAACGGTGGGTCAGCATGTTTTTGAAAGTTAGATTTTCTTTGTTTGAACCTTTAAAATCAGGGAAATAATCTCCAAAAGTTTTATCTAAAGAAAATTTATCCTCTGATATTAGTTGCATTACCGCCAAAGCCGAAGTGCTAATTTTCGTAACGCTTGCAAAGTCATAAATGTCATCGATGTCCACCATTCCTAATTTCTTCGGGTCAATGCCATTTGTAATCGCATTTTGTTCTTGATTTTTAAAGTCTTTTGGATTGTCCATTACATCGGACTTATTTCCAACTTCAAAATTAGGTTTAACTCTTAATTTCTTATTCAAATCATCAGCCTCCTCATAAGTATGAAAACCGAACGCTTTCTGATAAATCACCCTTCCGTTTTTAGCAACCTCCATAACGGCACCTGGAAAGGCTTTTTCTCTCATTCCGATATTTATAACAGAATCAATTCTTGCATTTAATATTCTGCTATCCAAACCCACCATTTCTGGAGTACCGTATGACAAGCGGCCATTTGCGGCTACCAATTGCCCATCGTTTAACTTAAAGTTTTCATTTACCGTTACGGGTAATTTTCCGTTGGTTTCTATTCCTCCAAAAACAGCCATAGCAGCAGCTTCCTCTGTATATTTTGTAAGTTGGTTTGCTAATATTAATCCATCAAAATTCTGCAAACCTTCTATTTTTCCAAGAGCATAAGGGTTTCCAAATATTACCAAAACTGTATTTTTTCTATCTGAAAATTGCTTCAATATATCTAAATTGGATGTATTTACGCCATAATTTGCACCTGGCCTGATATTAGAAAGATGTAAACCTATTATAAGGTTATCCGCTCTTTTTGCTTCTGAAATTACACTTTGAGCATCATTTACAGAGGTGTTTGGTGCAATTGAAAGAAATTTAACATCTGTATATTTGCCAGACATTTCTTGAAAAGCGGTGGTTCCATTGGCATCTATGGAAAGCACAGATGTTGACTTTGATAAATCTTTTATTGGTAAAATGGCTTTTTCGTTTCGAAGATTTACCAAGGTTTTTTCAGCAAAAACTCTATTTAAATAGTCAGATTCTATTGTATTTAGGTCTTCAACCAGATTGTTTAATTCTATTGGTTTGTAATGGTTTAAACCCACCCAAGATTTAGCTTTTAAAATCTTTCTTACTCTTTCGTCTATTACAGAAATGGGTAATCGTTTAGTTTCAATGGCTTTTTTTATTGCATTTACAGCGGTAGGAACATCTTCAAATGTTTCTAAAATATCATTTCCAGCCAAAATTGCCCTCACCAAAGCCTCTCCATTTGGGAAATATTTTACAGCACCCTGCATATCCATGGCATCTGTAAAGGTTAATCCTTCAAATTTGAGATCAGTTTTTAGCAAATCCGTTACTATTTTTTTGGAAAATGTGGCCGCCAGGTTTTTTGTGGTGTCAAGATTCAAAACATTTAAGTGAGAGGTCATTACGCCACTCAAGCCATTGTTTATTAGGAATTTATAAGGAAAAAGTTCATTGTCAAGAAGATGCTCTTTGCCATGATTAATAATTGGTAAATCAAAGTGTGAATCAACGCCTGTATCTCCATGGCCAGGAAAATGTTTGGCGGTCGATAGGATGTTTTGACTTTGCATGCCTTTCATGTAGGTAAATGCTTTGTTAGTTACTGAAAGTTTATCTTCTCCAAACGATCGAAAGTTAATAACTGGATTCAGCGGATTATTGTTGATGTCGACCACTGGAGCATAATTAATATGTACGCCAAGTCGATTACACTGTTTTCCGACTTCTTTTCCCATTTCTAGTAGGTATTTGTCCCCTCCTTGCATAGCTCCAAGTGCCATTTGATAAGGAAATCTAACTGTGCTGTCTAGTCGCATAGCCAATCCCCATTCCAAATCCATTCCAATTAGCATAGGTGTTTTTGACATTGCTTGGAGTTCGTTAATAATACCCGCCTGCACGCTTGGTCGGCCAGCAAAAAACACCAAGCCGCCAATTTTATAGTCTCTAACCCACGTTTTTAATTTTTCGGGATCGTAGCCTTTGCCTGAGGTATTACCACGTGGCATTAGCAATTGACCTATTTTTTCGTCCAAAGTTAAGCTTTGGAAAGTTTTCTCTACCCATTCTTCATTGTATTTAGAAAGAAACTCTGGTTGTTTTTGGGCGAAAATATTTATTGAAATATTGAAGTATATGATAATTAAAGCAAGAAGTTTTTTCTTCATTTTATGAAAAGGTTATTTGTTCAAAATTAATGAATTTGAAGTGTTTTTTGATTGTTTATTATATTTGTTTTAAAATAAATCAGCCATAGTTTAAAATTGTTTAAGGTAGCTTATTTTTGCTATAGCATGATCTTCATTTGCTCGGGTGTCTGGCCTTAATGACGAAATATATTGTCGATTATTAAATACCAAATAAATATAGGATAGGGGTTGATATTCCCAAGATAGTCTAATGTTATAATTATTAGCATTTTGTGAAATGTCTCTTTGGTAAAATCCAATCAATTGAATTCTTGGATTCATAGCCAAGCGACTTTCAAAAGCCAATAAATCTACAGTTTTGTCCGTTTTTTCGGTTCCTACTTTTTTAAATTCGTTTCTGTTTAATTGAGCATTAAAAGTGATGTGGGGAATCGGAGCAAAGTTTACTTTGAAAGTGGTTGTGTTTAATTTTCCGTCGAAATATTTGCCATACTCGCCGCTCCATGCAAAACTTACTTTTTTAGAGCCATCACTTGCCCAATATATCATGTGTCTTGCATAATCATATTTTCCTACGCCAATATTTACTTTTAGTGGTACGAAAGGTTCTAAAAGATTTTGATGATAAAGGGTAAGAATATGGCCAATAAATCCTCCAGTTTGTAACATATACCAAAATGGACTTAATCCCAGAGATGCTTCAGTTAGTATCTTCGTACTCGCTTGATGGTAGCTTTCGGCAAGTAAACTAGGCTCATAAGACCTGAATATTTTTTTGAAAGGAACTAGTTTTGTTCTGTTGTAATAAAAAATCCCTGGCGTAGTCGCTATTACGTCTTTTCTTGAAACAAAACCCAGTTCCGGATTATAATCTTTCGAAATTATGGATTCTGTCCACCAAAGTTTCCATTGGTTGTTGGCATAAAAGTATTGCGTAGCTCCAGCAAAACCAGATTTTTTTGTTTGAGTATCATGTGATGTACTCAGCATCCAATTGAATGATTGAGCTGCATCAAACCTAAAAAAACCGTCTATTGTGCCAGTAATATTGGTATTCAGGCTATTTTGTTTTGAGGTCAAAAGTCCCCCAATTCGTTTTTGAGAGCCAAAGTTTCTTGAAAAACGGCCAACACCAAAATACGTGCTAGGGTAAATGTCGCTACTCCTTTGTTTGATAAACATTCCACCGTAATTGGATTTGGTAGATCTATGAACAAATCTTACCCCTACATCTATAGGAATTGGATTGCCGGAACCATCCAAACCAATTTGCCTACTAAAAAATGGCTGAATACGCATTGAGCCCCCAGACATATCTGCTGATGGAGAAATACTCGCCCCAAAAAGTGAGGCGTTTTCCAAGAAAAATTGTCTTCTTTCTGGGAAAAAAACATTGAATCTTGTTACGTTATTAACTTGTCTATCTGCATCTGCCTGTGCAAAATCTGTGTTGAAGGTTAAATCCAAGACCGAATTTGGTGTAATAGCCCATTTTATTTCGCCACCTACTTTTGTTGCATTTTCTTTGGGTAGTTTTTCAGGTACGTTTCTGTAGTGATCAAATGAAGTTAGAAAAAAAGGCTGAACCCTAATATTTGGCGTAGGAGGAGGTGGTTTTATGCCGACAAGTTTTCCTGCATAGTCCATTCTTAAGACAGAGAATGACCTCGGGAAACCAGAAAGAGCATAATTCTCATTTGTCATTCTTCGGCTTCGGTTCAGGTTAAAGCCAATCTCAGTGGCTTCGCCGTTCGGTGTTTTTGAATATCTCAAAGTTTTCCATGGAATTGCAAATTCTGCATACCAACCAGAGTCAGTTCTGGAGGTACGGACTTTCCAAAGGCCATCCCAATCCAAATCTATGAATGTGGCATCAAACGAAAGAAAATCTCGTTGAACCCCATGTGGATTGGTCGTGAAAACCATTGCATTGCGTTCGTCGTTAAAGCCATCAATTCCCATGCCCAAATAATCCGAGGTTCGGGTATTAAAGTCCCTTTTGAAATCAATCACTCTGACAGATTTTTTGCCTAGAGTATCCATATTAAATACCCCGATATAAAGAAATTGATGGTTATACAAAGCCTTAGCTATAGTTTTATGTTTTGGAGTAGCACCTTGAAAAGGGTCGATTTCAACAAATTCATCAAATGGCTTTGCTAAAGACCATTCTTCGTCTTTTAGGTGGCCGTCAATTTTTAAATTGGCTTTTATTTCAGTGGCTTCAAACTTTACTTTTTGAGGTTTGGGTTTGAATATTTCTGCATCTTGAGCGAGTAAACTCATAGGAATACAGCCTATTAAAATGAGTAGTTTTTTTAGCATTTAGAGGGCAATAGTTTGAAGTGTGTGTAAAGGTAAAAAAAAGCCTATTTTATTTGAAAGAAATTAAGGAAAGATTAAATATTTGCATCTAAAAACACTTTCCAATCTTTTTCTTTTTTCCAAACAAGTAGGTATTTTCCTTGATATGATCCTTCGCATTGACCGATTTCAAAAATAGTTGAGCTATTTATATATTCGATATGTAAAGGTTTAAGATTAAGTTTGTAATTAGGGTTTTTCATATACGAATATTCGCTTGAAATCAATTTTGTGCCAATTACCATTGGTCTGTGGTTGTAATAATTTGCATTTGGCGTATAACACTGTTCTATCAAGGCATTTGGCAAATGTTGATTGCAGAGTTTTATCCATTTGTTTCTTGCCGAATTTAAACCTGTCGAATCTTTTTCTACATTAGATTTATTTTCGAAATATTCCAACTCTCTTTTTTCTTTGCCAGTACTATTGTTCCAAATAATTATATGAAAAATTTCATCATTGGTGGTAGTTTTAAAACTTCCAATTTCATAAGAAATAGTTTTTGAAGCTTCGATTTTGAATAAAGATTTTATTGATTTAACAGCTTTCCAATTATCCTTTAAATTTTGCAAATAATCATCAAAATTATAATTCAATTTTTCATTCTTAAAAAATTGTGGATTTGTGACATAATTGCTTTTTAAAGCAGTCAAATCATTGTTGAAGTCTTGTTGCCAATTTTCATTTTCAGATTTTTGGAAAATACAAAAAGTAATTAAAAAACAGGCAGTTAAAGCTTTCATTTTTAAATAGTTATTTCTATTCTATTGTTTTCTGGGTCTAAAATTACGCTTTCATAGTATCCATCTCCAGTAGTTCTTGGCTGACCAATTACTGAAAAACCATCTTTTGCTAACAGCTGCGTTTGTTCGTCCACTTTATTTTTTGATCCAACCGAAATGGCAATATGAATGAATCCGTAGTACTCATCCGCGGGGCTTTCGATATTTACACTAGTTTTTGACATTAACTCTAATCGACATCTGTCTTCAAAACTTAAGAAGTAGGATTCAAAACCTTTTGCTTCATTTATGTATTTTTCTCCTGATATTCCGCCGAAGTATTTGCAATAAAAACCTCGCATGTTTTCCAGATTTCTACAATAAATGGCTAAATGTTCTATTTTTGGCATTTTGATTTTTGATAAAAATTAAAGCTAACAATTTGTACTTAAAAAAATGATTCAAACCTAAATATTTTCAATCATTTTAGCCATATTTGTCTAAATAACCTTTATCTATTAATCATGAACAAACTATTTTCTTTCTTACTTTTTCTGAGTTTTCAGAGTTTTAGTCAATCTTTTAACACTTTCCCTGTTCAAACCCAAAAACCGCCATTGCACGGTAAAAATTGGATGGCGATTACCGGTAAACCTTTGGCTGCAACTGCAGGAGCCATGATATTTGCCAAAGGTGGAAATGCCATAGATGCATCTTGTGCGATGCTCGCATCTACCTGTACCATGTGGGATGTTTTGAGTTGGGGAGGGGAGACCCAAGCTTTGATTTACAACCCGAAAACAAAGAAAGTAATCGCCATAAATGCCTTGGGAGTGGCTCCTACAGGTGCAACGGTTGATTTTTACAAAAGCAAAGGATATGCCTATCCTCCCGAATATGGTCCCTTGGCAGCAGTAACTCCAGGTACCCCAGGTGGATTATTGACCATGTTGGCAGAATATGGTACTATGAGTTTAAAAGAAGTTTTAGCTCCAGCAATGTCTTTGGCAGAAGGCTATCCAATTGAAGCTCAAACGGCTAACGCCATAGAAAAGGGAAAAGCAAATATTAAACAATGGCCATATTCTAAAAAAGTATTTTTGCCACATTTGGGTCAAGAAAGAGAAGCACCGGAGCCAGGTGAGATTTTTGTTCAAAATGAATTGTTACAAACTTTACAAAAACTGATATATACCGAGCAAGAAGCCCTAAAAAAAGGAAAATCAAGAAAAGAAGCAATATATGCTGCCTATGATAGATTTTATAAAGGAGATATAGCCAAAGAAATAGCGAGAGGAACGCAAGAACAAGGCGGATTGATAACAGAACAAGATTTGGCCAATTGGAAAGTGAAAATTGAGGAACCTTTGATGACCAATTATAAAGGATATGATGTGTACAAATTGCAGGAATGGACACAAGGACCCGTAATGCTTCAGACCTTAAATATTTTAGAGAATTTTGATTTAAAAAACATGGGTTACAATACCTCAAAGTACATTCATACTTTGTATCAGTCTATGAATTTAGCCTTTGCTGATAGAGATTTTTATTATGGAGATCCAGCATTTGAGCCTAAATCACCAATGAAAGGTTTACTTTCCAAAGATTATGCAAGAGATAGACTTAAACTTATAGATTGGGAAAAAAACGACCCAAATGTTAAGCCAGGTAATCCGTATCCGTATGAAAATAAGGTTAATCCTTTTATGGATATTTTGAATGGCAATAAAGTAGGTTATGTAAACAAAGAGCCAATGAATGAAGCTTTTTTGCAAGAATTCACGGCAGGTACTACAAGCGTAATTGCCTCAGATAAAGAAGGTTGGTTGGTTTCTATCACGCCGAGTGGTGGTTGGGTGCCTGCTTGTATTGCAGGAAATACAGGTGTTGGACTAAGCCAAAGAATGCAGTCTTTTGTTTTTGATGAAAAAGAAAATCCATTTAATGTGCTTGAACCTGGAAAAAGACCGAGAGTAACACTAACGCCGAGTATGGCTTTGAAAGATGGAAAACCAGTTTTGGCTTTCGCCAAACAAGCTGGCGATGAGCAAGATCAGTTGCTAACGCAGTTTTTCTTAAACATTGTGGAGTTTGGCATGACTGTTCAAGAAGCTTGCGAAGCTCCGAGTTTCAAAACCTACCAAATGTTTTCTTCATTTGGTAAACATGAGAAAAAACCTGGATCGTTGATGCTAAACGATGCCATGCCCGAATGGACCCGAAATGAGCTAAAAAGAAAAGGCTATACGCTTGATTATCAGCCAAGAACTAGCGGCCCAATCAACGCCATATTTATCGATTGGAAGCATGGAAGTTTTTGGGGTGGCTCCAGCAATCATGGCGAAGATTATGGTATAGGTTGGTAAAAATTAACTAATTGTTGAGATTACGGTTAATTATTCTAAAAAAATTAAATAGGATTATATTAACATAAAAATTTTTAATTGTATTTTTTCAATAAGGTCGATATCCCTCAAAATATGAAGAGTATCGACTTTTTCTATTTTATACTTTTCCCGCTTTTTTAGGCTTAGTAATAGATTTTTCGCAAATATTTGATTGTTAGTATTTTATAAAGTATTTTTTAGTCTGATTTTTGTAAAATTTGTCAACTGCAACCTTTATGCTCCGCCTTTTGTGACTTTTGTCACATATCTCCCTGATTAATGATTTGCATTTTAACTTGTTTTGTCATAGTCTAAATTCGGTTTTTGTTCAACATTTGTATCACAAAACAAAAGAATAAAATGAAAACCAAAGTGATTTTGATAATGTTAATGCCTCTTCTGATAATAGGGGAAATGGCTTTCTCTCAGGCAAAACTTACAGCAAGATCTTCAAGTGTAATCGTTAGTGGATCTTCTACCATGCACGATTGGAGCATGAAGGCGACCAAAGTAAGTGTTAATGGAGACTTTACTATAGTAGACGGAAGTCTAAAAAAAATTAACAGTGCAACAGTAAAAATTGAAGCGAAATCGCTCAAATCTCACCAAGATTCGGATTTAATGGATGAGCGAACTTACAAAACTATAAATGCTGAGAAATTTCCACTTATTACTTTTGAATATTTAAATACTGTTTCGACCAATGTTACTGGGAACTCGGGTACAATTAAAGTAAACGGCAATTTGACCATAGCAGGTGTAACCAAACCTACAGATTTAATTTTGAGCGTAACCACGCTAGCCAATGGCGATCTACAGATAAAAGGTACCGAAAAAATATTATTAACGAGTCATAAAATAAAACCTCCTTCATTTATGGCTGGTGCTATAAAAGTTGCTGACCAAATAAGTATAGCTTTTGATGTAATCTTAAAAAAATAAAATAAACAAATAATTAAACAAAATAATATTATGAAAACTCTCATTTACTATTTCAGAAAAGTAGCTTTCGTCTTCATACTCTCAATGTCTATAGGAGCGGTGGCCCAACAAGCAAAAATTGATAATCTTCGTCCTTATGACAAAACAGGTTTGAATATGTTCGAAACTCCAAAAGTGGAAGGAACAACATTTGACGGCTTAAAAGTAAGAATTGGTGCTGGTTTTACGCAGCCATTCCAAAGTATATCTCACGAAAACTCCGGTGCTGTGGCTCTTTATCCTCGTTTGGCTCCTGGTTTTGCTATTGCTCAGGCAAATCTTTATACTGATGTTCAGTTGGCAGACGGAATCAGATTAAATCTTACCACTTATTTATCTGCTCGTCACCACAACGAATCTTGGGTTAAAGGCGGTTATATCCAAATGGACAAAGTGCCTTTTAAAGGTGAATTTTGGGATAAAATAATGAAATATGCAACTGTAAAAGTTGGTCATATGGAAATCAACTATGGCGATATGCACTTCCGTAGAACAGATGGCGGACACGCACTATATAATCCTTTCATTGAAAACTACATTATGGATGCTTTCGCAACTGAAGTTGCAGCTGAGGTTTATGTTCAAAAAGATGGATTGTTAGGTATGGTTGCATTGTCTAATGGATTAATAAATGGAGGATTCCAAGAGCCATTAATGCCAGGAAGTACTACAGAGACCTACAAAAGAAGTCCTTCAATTTATGGTAAATTGTCTTATGACAAAAAACTACAAGAGAAGGTAAGAGTAAGAGCCACTGGTTCGTTTTATTACAATCAAAGTGATGGAAGAAGCACACTTTATGGTGGTGACCGCACAGGTAGTAACTATTTCTACGCTTTAGAGCCAGAAGCTGCTACTACTACTGCAAATGCATTTTCAGGCCGTGCAAATCCTGGATTCTCTAATAAAATCGCTTCCGCACAATTTAATCTATTTGCCAAAGTTCAGGGTTTGGAATTTTTCGGAACATTTGAAAACGCAAAAGGTGGTACGTTTGCTGAAGAAGTTGCAAACTTTGGAAAAAGAAGTGTAAATCAAATAGCTGCTGAAGCTGTCTACAGATTAGGAAAAGAAGAGAAATTGTTTGTAGGAGCAAAATACAATGTGGTGAATGGACAAATGTTATCCAAAGTAGCTGACAAACAAACCATAGATAGAACAGCTCTTGCAGCAGGTTGGTTTGTTACTGACAATATCTTGATGAAAGGAGAATTTGTAAATCAAAAATACAATGATTATCCAACCACAAGTATTCTAAAAGACGGCAAATTCAAAGGTATTGTGATACAAGCAATCGTAGGTTTTTAATTAAATAAAAAGGTTTAAAGAAGGTCTCGGAGCTATTCGAGGCCTTCTATATATTATAAAAGCATGATATTTAGGTTGTTATTAATATTGTTTTTGTTTTTCGTAGAAAAACCTCAAACCATAAACTACAAAATAAAAAAGGGTAGTGTAATGGTGTTGAAGGGAAAAACCAGTTTTAATGACTTCAAATGTAAATGCTCCGATGATTTTAATAATTCTTCTTTAAATGCAAACTTTGTAAAAGGAACCAATTTTATTGAATTTTCAAAAGCCGATTTTTTAATAAAAGTGAAAAGCCTTGACTGCAAAAATAAATTCTTAAATGAGGATATCTGCGAATCATTGAAAGCCGAAAAATATCCTAATATTCATGTAGAATTGCTAAGTGCCAGCCCTTTACATAATGAAGATAAGCTGCAGCTCAATAGGATTTATAAATACCAGATTCATGCGAATATTTCAATTGCTGGTAAAAACAGACAGCAAAATTTAGACGTAAACCTTAGAAAGACCAATGAAAATCAATATTCGATTTCTTCTGATAAAAAAATTCTGATGAGTGAGTATAACATTGAACCCAAAAGCCCAATCAGATTCATTAAAATTTCAGATGATGTTGAGATTCAGTTTAATCTTTTTGTCCAAATAGATTAAGGTTTACTTTCATAATCTCTTCCAAAAGCTGCTCTAAATCTTCAATTCTGGTATCTGGATTCATAATCGAAACCCTTAAAAATACTTCTCCGTTAAGATTGGTTTGAACAATATAAAACTTGCCATCTTCTAATATTTTTTGCCTAATAGCCGAATTTTGCTCATTAGTTGCATTTTTGATCCGAAAACAAACAATATTAGAATCAGGTTGGGTTGCAAGTTCAAATGCACCGTTTGAGGAAATTAAATTAGCGAATGCATGTCCTACTCCATATAAATAATCAACATGTTCTCCAAATATTGATTTTCCATGAGCTTTTATGATACTGTAAATTTTAACGCCCATCATGATCTTTGTGCACTCGAAGGTTCTTTTTCCAATATTAAACCAATCTTTAGACTGAGCGTTTGACCATAGATATTGGGCTTTTTGGTGAAAAGTGCCGTATGCATCATCACTATTTTTGAAAATAACCGAGGTAATCAAAGCAGGATTGAGCAACATTTTATGCCAATCAATTATTACCGAATCTGCTTTTTCTATTCCTTTTACTAAATGTCGGTGTTTTTCTGAAAAAACTACAGCCCCGCCATGTGCACCATCCACATGAAACCAGAGCTTATGTTTTTGGGCAAATGCACCAATCGAAACCAAATCGTCATAGTTTCCAGTAGAAGTGGCACAAGAACTCCCTACAATAGCAAATACTTCTATACCAGCATTTTTAGCATTTTCAAAATATTTTTCTAAAAGATCAGTTTTCATTCTAAAATTGACATCCACAGGGATTTTTATTATACCTTCAGAACCCAAACCCATAATTCTGGCAGCTCTGTCTACACAGTAATGAGCTTCTTCAGATACCATTATGCCTAGTTTTTTCTCGGTTCCATTTTCCCACACTTCTGTTTTATTGGCTCTGGCTGCCAACAATGCCGTCAAATTAGCCAATGTTCCTCCAGAGGTTAAAAATCCACCTCCAGTTTTGCCAAAACCTATTTTTTGTGCAAGATATTCATTGATAATTTCCTCAATCGGGTTGTTTACCATGCCCATTTCATAAACCGCCCCACCGTTGTTCATTATACTTGTGACCATACTGGCCAAGGCAGTAATAGGAGCTGGTGCGGAAACTTGATGACCCATATATTTAGGGTGATGAAGTTTGTTGGACATATTAATGGTTTTCTTGAAAAACGACATCACGTCCAAGTCGTCATTTTCGAAATCTTTCCTCCAAAAATCGAGAGCTTTGTCAGGCTCCAGGTAAGGATATACCTTTTCTTCACCTTTTACGCCTTTTAGATAATCCGCTATAATATCAATAAGTTCGTGACCAAGTGCTCTGAAATTTTCAGCGTTATTTATGTCTTTTAGCATGTTTTGAATATAAATCGCTAAATTACTTTAATATTTTTGAGTCTAGATTGTATAATGGGAATTAATCAAAATTCTTTATTTTTATTTTAAGAATTTTGAAAATATAGGATGCTTTGAAGTAAAAACAATAGCTATTTAGTTAAAGGCAACTTATCAGGTTTTGCATATTCCATTCTTGCCAATCTTTTGGTGGTATGATACGAATCTAATCCACTAACTGTTACCGTTCCTGCTTTCTCAATGTCCACAAAGCTATCGTCTTCAACACAGTTTTCTGGAACTGAAATATAGACAATTTTGCCAATTATCAAACTTGTTCCATTCAGTTCTATATTGATTCTTTCTACGAATTCACAACCGAATTTTACATGGCTATTTTCTACAAAAGGAGCAAAAAAATCTTCTAAATACGCTGTGGCCAAACCAGTCGCTTCAAATTCAGAAGTTTCTCGAGGATATCTCGCTGAGGTTTGATGGGCTTTTTGGTAAGTCTCTGTATTTAAGTGGTTTATGGTGTAATATCCAGTCTCTATTATATTTTCCAAAGTATGACGTGGAGACACATCTGGTCTAACAATAAAAGCACATAGTGCAGGATTAGCTCCAATATGAATCAAGGAATTGAAAATCGCTAAATTTTCTAGCCCTTCTTTGTTTTTTGTACCAATCAAGACAGCACTTTTAAATCCACCTAGAGAGTTTACAAAAGCAGCCCGATGTCGAGTTTCCATTTCATCTAAATCGGCAGTTTTTATGATTATATTTTTCATGAAAATTAAACTCTTAAAGATGAAATTCCTCCATCAATAGCCAAAATTTGGCCAGTCATCCATGCCGACTCTTCACCAATCAAAAACTTAACGGCATTAGCCAGATCCTCGGCTTTTCCTATTTTCTTCAAAGGATGTCTCTGAGCATTGGCTTCAATTTTTTCTGGTGTGCTTAAAAGTTGAGCAGCCAAAGGTGTTTCAGTAATGGATGGAGCTATACAATTAACCCTTATCGCTGGGGCAAATTCGGCAGATAAAGCTTTCGTAAGACCCTCAACAGCACCTTTTGAACTTGCTACCAAACTATGAAATGAGAAACCAGTTTGCACCGCTACTGTCGAAAACAACACGATTGAAGCAGAATTTGATTTCTTGAGTCTGGGTAATATTTGCTGAATTACTTTTATTGCACCCAAAACCTGGATTTTGTAATCTTCCAGAAAATCCTCAGGTTTTATCCTTGCAAAAGGTTTTAAGTTTATCAATCCAGGACAATACACCAAACCGTCAATTACTTCGGGCAGACTTCCGAAATCGTAAGTTTCTTCGTTAACGTCTAATGGGAAATACTGAATGTTTCCTACACTTGTTGGCGTGTTTTTATAAGTTCCAAAAACATTGTATCCAGAATTGGAAAGGAGCTCACAAGAAGCAAGTCCAATTCCTTTAGATCCTCCTATTATTAAGATATTTTTCATGAAATCTTAACCTAGAAACGTTAAGATTTGTTTTGAAATCTATTTTAGAAATTCTTATTTATCCAAAATTTTCATTTCAAAACTATTCTCGAAAGTCTCATTTTCTGACAATCTGATTATACCTTCTTTTTGGCTTAAATCTTTATTGTGGTCTTCGGCATCTGCAATTCCGTACCAAGGTTCCAAACAAACAAAATCAGCATTTTTTGCTGCCCAAATACCAAAGAAAGGGAAATTTTTAAAAGAAAACTCAAGAGCTATTTTGCTTTTATCTGATTGAATTTTAATGCTTTCTGACTTTAAATCTTTAAAAACCAAAGCATCTTTATGAAATAATTCATAGTTCAAATCTAGTCTAGAAGCTGATTTGGTTAGTTTTTCAGGTTTATTTTTTGTTAATCCTTCTGTATTAATGGGCCAAATCTCAAAATCTTCTTCTTTTTCAAAACTCAAAGAATAATCTTCATAATTTAATTCAGAATTTATCGGGCATTTAAAAGCTGGATGACCTCCAATAGAAAAATACAATTCATTTTTGCTTGGATTTAAAACTTTATAATTGAGCTTTAGTTTATCCTCGAAAAGATAATATTCCAATCTCAGTTCAAACCTAAAAGGAAAAACCGAAAGTGTTTCTTGGGTTTCTTTTAATAAAAAAACAGCGGAATCTTTTTCTAGCTTTTCGATTTCAAAAGTCATAGTTCGAGCAAAACCATGTCTTGGTAAATTATAGGTATTTCCTTGATATTCAAATGAATCGTTTTTCAAAGCTCCAACAATAGGAAATAGGACTGGCGATGATTTACCCCAAAACTTTGGGTCTGCTTCCCAAATAAATTCCTGCTTATGTTTTTTTGAATATAAACTCTTTAGCTCTGCTCCAAGAGGATTTATTTCTACTAAAATATTTTCGTTTTCCAGGATTACCATATTTGTTTTTTTGTTAAAAACTATATCTCAATTGAACCTTTAAATCTGTTTTTTTGCCACCTAATATTTCATCATTTCCACTTCCAATTGTGTTTCTGTCACTCACATTGGTTTGTGCTATCCTTACCCAAGCATCTAGGCTTCTAGTAATTGGAAACTTGGCCACAGCATAGTATCTAAAACCTTTTCCATAATAAGCTGGGAAAGAAACAGCGTATAAAACATCATTTTCGTAAGCGTATATTCTGCTATCGTAAGAATCTGTATTGAAATACGCAATTCTCGTTTTTAGCTGCATTCTCCTGATTTTTGCTTCTATGTCTTGAATTACGGCATATCCATTAGATTTGCCACTCTTTTCTACATCAAATCCATTGTATTGTAGTTTGGTTTGTAATCTTAGGACTTTTTGATATGTATAGTCAGTACCTAAAACCAAATTGTTTCGACTTGTATTCACGAGAGAATGTGTAACTTCTTTACTATCAGTATTATTCCTTTGTTTATTTTCATGATGAAAAGCTATGTATTGGCTGAAAATCTTATTTGGTTTATACAGTATTCGCACCTGATAATCACTTCCCGCAGATGGAGCATCTATTCTATATTTCAACCATGGAAAACTAAAACTATCATAGAATGCAGAAACTTCAAGGCCTTTCTTAATAATATATTTTAAGCCATTATATACACCTTTTTCATTAATAGTTCTACTTCCTTCCGCAAAAGCAAAGCCGTAAAAAGTATGAAAATTAGGTTGGTAATTTCTGAGATTCAATGCCCATTCAACTTTTGGCCCAAGCGAACCCACAAGGCCAGTTATATATCCATAACCTTCAGATGAGCTCTTCGCGGCCTCACCAAAAAAGTTGAAATTCTGCCAAGATATAGAGATATTTGGACCTAAAACAGTGTTTTGTTTTCCGGTGAATTCATAAAAATTATAAAGCAATTCTCTTTTTTGAAAACTTTTATCAAAACTCGTGTTCAAAACAGAGAATCCAATTTGAATGTGGTCTAATTTATAAAGAATATTGCCACCTATGTTTTTCTCTAATAAAAGATTCTGATTGCTAAGTTCTGTAGTTGTTCTGTGAAAACCAGCCGAAAGAATCGAACTAAAATAGTCGTCCTGGGTTTCAGCATTAATCTGTACAGATGCATCTCTTCGATTAACAGCTGCCATGGCAGTTATTTCAAAATTTCCGTTGGTAATAGTAGTAGCAGCACCTCTAAAACTTCCATTTTCCACCACTGAATTATAAGGTCGTATACCAATATTGCTCCTCCGAGTGGTATAAACTGGCTCTGAACCTTTTCCAGCGGCATATCCTGCCGAAAATATCATTCCTTGTCCAAACTGCATTAAATAATCTCCAATTACCAGATTTTTTATAAAACTTTTGTTTTGAACCTGAATATGGAAATTATAATAATCTAGCATTTTACTTTCACCAGCATCCTTTTCTGTCACAAAGCCAATATTGAAATCTTTGGAATGGCTCATGCGATAGCGAGTATAATACCTCTGCCGAGAACCAATATATTTATCCTCTAAATACCCAGCTGAAGGTTCTAAAGTTTGGTCTGCACGAACCACCAAATAATGTTCAACGGCTTTTTTTGCAAAATTAGAGAATCTAGTAGAGCCAAATCCTGGCTTTACTTGAACAAAGGGTAAGATATTTCTGATGTCTTCCAAACTAAAACCATCCACAGCCTGCAATTCGTATATACTCAGAAGTGGTCCAAACTTTTTCCTATGATCCAAAATGGCATTTATTTTACTTTCACTGAGAAAAAACAAAGCCCTAAATTCTCCCAAATTCGCAGTATTTAAGTCTATAGGATTTTGATAAATAGTGAAGAGGTTTTCGTAAGTTTCTTCATAATTGGCATCCTCCGTTTGAATAGGGGCTATTTTTAGAATAAAATCATCCAAATTTATTTCAGGTCTTTTTATGTTTTGGGCTATTGTTTTACCAAAGCAAAAAATGAGAAGTATAAAGCTATATGTATGTTTACTTTTTACCATCTATTTGCAAAGCTAAAGTAAGGTGATTTGATAGTCCAATATTCGGGTGCGTACTTACTGCATACGAAAATTTATATTTTTTAATATCGTAACCTAGGCCAAAATGAACAGCTCTCAATGAAGGATTTACACCTGTTGATAATCTCAATTCGTCTTTAATTTGGTAAGCCATTCCAACTTTTAAGTTAGGCTTTTGACCAACGGGATAATCCATTTGTCCACTGATGTTTACTTTTTTGCTAGGATTTAGGCCAATTCCAAAATTCACATAAGTTGGAAGGCTTTGAGAGGCATAAAGTCTCGCACTTGTAAAGTTTATAACATGCAAACCAATACTAAAAAACCTAGAGGGATAGGCATGAATGCCAAATTCACCTAAAACTGTCTGTTTACTACTGATATCTTTTACTGCATTGTTTAGCAAAGAGAATTTTAGTCCCATCGAAACCTTGTCTAGTTTTTTAGAAGCTGCCAGCCCTATTCTTGATTCATGATAATACTGATCGCCGAAATTATCTGCCGAAAAACCCAAGTCCACTATTTTGGATTTATAGTTTCCCCAAAATCCTAAGGTACTAAAGCCCTCAACTGGAAGCGTTTTGTGATATGCCAAGGCTATATGACTAGCTTCTAAAAAAGAAATTCCTGCTGGATTTTGATAAATGGAGGAAATACTTGGTACGGCAACCATAGAATTTGCCCTTCCATAAGCATCAGCACCGAGATAAGTATATTGTGCAAAGCTGGGATTTAGAATTGTGACAAAAAGTAATATGAGTAGTGTTATTCTCAGTTTATAGTGTTTTGTTTTTAAAAATAGTTTCTAAATTTATTTTTTCAAAATACTAAAACATTTTTTTATAAAAAAAGCCAAACTTAATAGCTTGGCTTTCTTGGTTTTAAAAACAGATTTTAACACTAAACATTAAATCTAAAGTGCATAACGTCTCCGTCTTTTACAATATATTCTTTCCCTTCTATTCTTAGTCTACCTGCTTCTCTACAAGCCGCCTCAGTTCCGTATTTTATTCTATCTTCAAACGAAATAACCTCAGCTTTTATAAAGCCTTTCTCGAAATCAGTATGAATAACACTTGCCGCCTGTGGAGCTTTCCAACCAATGCCAATCGTCCAAGCTCTAACTTCTTGTACACCAGCAGTAAAATAAGTGGCTAAATTAAGTAATTTATATGCAGACCTAATCAATCTGTTGAGGCCTGGTTCCTGCATTTTGTATTCTTCAAAAAACAAAGCTTTGTCATCAGGATCTTCCATTTCTGCTATTTGAGCTTCTATAGAGTTGTTCAAAACTATTAATTCTGCACCCTCTTCATCGGCAACAACTTTTAGTGCTTCTGAATATTTATTGCCTGTATGCATCGATGCTTCGTCAACATTAGCTACGTAAAGTGTTGGTTTAATAGTCAATAAAAACAAATCTTCTACCGCTACCATCTCTTCTTTGCTAAGACCCATTAATCTTACGTTTTTGCCTTGTTCTAACCAAGCCTTAACTCTCCCCAATACATCAAGTTCTATCTTGGCTTGGGTATCGCCACCTACTCTAGCTTGTTTCTGTGTTTTTTGTATTTTTTTGTCTACACTTTCTAAGTCTTTGAATTGCAGCTCGATATCTATAATTTCCTTATCGCTAACCGGATCTATTTTGCCTTCTTCTCTCAACACGTTCTCATCTTCAAAACAACGCACCACATGTATAATAGCATCTACCTCACGGATATTACCTAAAAATTTATTACCTAATCCTTCTCCTCGGCTAGCACCTTTTACAAGACCCGCTATATCTACGATTTCGATTTGAGTAGGAACTATCTTATTTGGTTTTACCAATTCTGCAAGCTGGTCTATTCGCGTATCAGGTACGTCAACTAAACCCACATTGGGGTCAATAGTACAAAATCTATAATTGCTTGCTTGTGCTTTAGCACTGCTCGAAACTGCATTAAACAAGGTCGATTTTCCAACATTCGGTAGTCCAACTATTCCTGCTCTGAGGGCCATAAAATTTAAATTTTCCGCAAAATTACGCCAAATATAGCTTTTAGCCAAACTTATATTTTTTATTGCGAATACGAATCCAAAACTTTTATCTATTTTTAATAAAATAATTTCTCTATTTATCAAATGAAAAACTTCTTAATCTTGATTTGGGCTACGTTTTTATGTTCAAATGTATTTTCTCAAAACCTTAAACATGATCCCAAACTTCAAAAAATAATTGAAGAACAAACCAAAGGATTTGGTGGAGTAATAGGCGTTTATGTGGAAAATATCAAAACTGGAAAATTTGCCGCCGTAAATGCTGATACTATATTTCCCACTGCAAGTATGATAAAAATACCTATCATGATTGGTCTATTTTCAAAAATCCTTGATGGTACTGTTACTTATGACCAACCGTTGACTTTTAAAGATTCATTAAAATACGACAATGGAATAGTGGGCTCGTTTAAGGATAGTACAAAAATTCCGATTTCAGAATTGATATTTCTGATGGAATCAGTGAGTGACAATACCGCCTCTCTTTGGTTGCAAGGAATAGTCAAAGGTCAGAGAATTAATGAAATAATGGATTCTTTGGGAATGGTGCACACAAGAATGAATACACGCACACCAGGTAGGTCGGGAAATTGGAAAATTTATGGATGGGGACAAACTTCGCCAAGAGAAATGGCGAGTTTGATGAAAAAACTTAGAAATGGCGAAATTTATAGTCCGGATGCGTCATTGAGAATGTATAGAACCTTAGGGAATCAATATTGGGATGGAGAAGGACTTTCCCAAATTCCAGAGAATGTAAAAACGGCCTACAAAAGCGGAGCCGTTGATAGGTCAAGATCAGAAGTTATGTATGTACATGCCCCACATGGCGAATATGTATATTGTTTGATAACTAAAAACCAAAATGATACTTCATGGACAAAAGACAATGAAGGTTATAAAGCTGCCAGAAGTGTTTCAGCTGCACTATGGAAATATTTCGAGCCAAAATCTAAATGGAAGTTACCGAAAAATTATGATAAGTGGCTATAAATCTTATATTTGTATGATTTTTTCACCTTAAATAAACTAATATTATGAAAGCAAACATGGGTACAGTGGATCGTGGCTTAAGAGTTCTTATAGCTCTAATTGTTGGTTATCTTTATTATAATGGCACACTCTCTGGAGTTTTAGGTACAGTGCTTTTGGTTTTTGCAGTTGTTTTTCTTTTGACAAGTTTGGTGAGTTTTTGTCCACTTTACACTTTAATTGGTGTAAAGACCAACAAAGACGCTGGGAAATAAAGAATTGTTCTTTTAAATATTGAATTTTAAACAAAAAAAAGAGCCTTCCATTGGAAGGCTCTTAACATTGCATAACGACAAATTAATATCTTTCTCTTCTTTGTGGTCTTTCGCCTTTTGGTTCAGCTACTTTAACAACAATAGTACGTCCGTCTAATTCTGTTTCATTCAAAGAGTTGATTGCGTTTTGTGCCTCGCTGTCGTTTGGCATTTCTACGAATCCAAATCCTTTAGAACGACCTGTAAATTTGTCAAAAATAATTTTGGCTGAATCTACAGTGCCAAATTCTTCAAATGCTCCTAATAAAGTGTCATCTGATGTGTCGTAATTCAATTTTGCTACGAAAATGTTCATTGGAAAAAAAATAAAATATTAAATAAAATGAGCTAAAACAACGAAGCAAAATCCAAGGAATTAATTTACAACCGAGAACAGCAAACGAAGAAACAACTCGAAAACTTCGTAAAGGTAAATTTTATTTTTGAATTTACAAACTATTTGGGATTAATTTCCGTAATAATATTTAAAAAACTTTTTCTTTAAGTTTTTGTATTTCAATAATTTAGGTTTAATGTTTCTTAAACATTAAAGATGTAATTCAGGTTCTATGCTTGTAACAGTAGTTTTTTTGGGATATTAATACTATTTTAGTGGGTTTTAAAGTACTGTCTTTTGCAAACCAAATTTTAAAAGGAGGCATGTTTTTTCGAAATTAAATTTTGTAGAATTTTATTAAACGGTTGCTTTATTTTTATTTTTCTAAAATATTATCAGCTACAACAATAAAAATACCTTAACGTTTTATATTTGTTAATCTTAACGTGAAGTATTTTTGAACGCCTTATATATATGAGAAAATTGTCTTTTGTGTTTTTAGTGTTTTTGGCTTTTGGTTTTTCGAATTCTCATGCACAGTTGAAAAATTTCAAAAAAGGACTTACGAGTTTTCAGGCTGGATATTATGATTTGGCTATCAAAGAATTTTTGAAGGTTAAAGAAATAGACAATGCCCAGCAAGCCGAATTGAATTTTAAAATTGCAGAGGCCTACAGACTTACCAATAGATGGATTGAATCCATTCCCTTCTACGAAAAAGCTTTTGATTCAGGATTGAATAATACAGATGCAATCTTTTATTATGCTTATGCTTTAAAAGCCAACGAAGAGTATGCCAAAGCAAAGATTTATCTTGAAAAATTTATTGATGCCAAATCCGAAAACAAGACATTAAACGAAAGAGCACAAAGAGAAATGAATACGCTTTTGCTAATTTCTGATATTAAGTCTAAAACCTCAGAATTAGAATTCAAAAACTTCTCTGCATTGAATACTGACAAAATTGAGTTTTCTGGAATTCTAAAAGATGGCTATTTTATTTTTTCTGCTTCGAAGAAAGACAAGTTGTATTCCAACGGATTGCCATTTTTGGGTATTTATAAAGCAAAAGTATCCCCTGATTTTACCACAGTAGGCACACCAGAGCCGTTTAGCAAAAACATTTTAGATCCTGATAGAAATGAAGGAACGCCGACTTTTTCACCAGATGGTAAAACGATGATTTTTGCGAGAGGTAATTCAGGTAAAAGAAAAGATACCTCTCCTGATGTAGACCTATACATGAGTAGGTATGTTGCAAATGAAGGTTGGACCGAGCCCAAATTAGTTTCTGCGTCTGATTCATTAGCTTGGGATGGTTCCCCTGCGTTTTCTCGAGATGGAAAGACGCTTTATTTTAGTTCAAATAGAGCAGGAGGAAGCGGAGGTCTAGATATTTATAGAGTAAATATGGACGCCTCTGGCAGGTTTGGAAACCCTGCAAACATGGGAAAAGCTATAAATACTGCTGGAGATGAGATGTTTCCTTATGTTTCAGAGGATGGGAAACTATATTTTGCTTCAGATGGTCATCCTGGATTAGGTAAATTGGATCTTTTTGTAGCTGTAAGGTCAGGAGGGAAGATTTCTGTGGAGAATTTAGGATTGCCTTACAATAGTTCAATGGATGATTTTGGTCTTTCTTTTGATGAATCCGGAAATATATTTTTTACATCAAATAGAGAAGGAGGAAAAGGAAATGATGATATTTATTATTATTTAGCTCCGTCAACTCCAGACGAAACTGTTGCCAAAACTGATGATCCAAACGACCCAAGTAATCCTAATAATCCAAACAATAAAGATGGCAATGATCTCAAAAATCAGAAAATTGCTAATTATTTCTTAGAAGGAACTGTTTTGGGTAATAAAATACCTTTGGATTCGTCTTTGGTGAAAATTTACAAACTTGAATCTGGCATAGAATCAGACTTCGCTGAAGTGTATACTTCTCAAGGTAAATTTGGTCCTGTAAAAATGGATGAAGATGAAGATTATATGATCTTAGTAGAGAAAAGCACTTATCTCACCAAAAGAGAAGGGTTTTCGATGTATGGTAGAAGTATACCTTACCCATTACTAAAGAAGCCAGTAACTGACACAACTTTCAAAATTGAAATTAACCTAGAGCAGGTGTTTGTTGGAAAAACATTCAGATTAGAAAATATCTATTATGACCTAGATAAATACGACATTCGATCAGATGCGGCTGTGGAATTGGACAAACTAGTTCAAATTCTTAAAGATAATCCGCTTATTAAAATCGAATTAGGTTCTCACACGGATTCCAGAGGAACGGATTTATATAACATCAGACTATCACAAAGACGAGCGGAGTCAGTAATTAATTATTTGGCAATCAAAGGAATATCAAAAGAAAGGTTGACAGCCAAAGGATATGGTGAAACTGAATTGATTATTTCAAACGCCAAAACTGAGGAAGAGCACCAAGTAAATAGAAGAACTGAGTTTAAAGTTTTAGAGATTTCCTCAGAATAATAATTCGAGAAAAATAATATTCAACCCTATATTAAAAATGAAAAAAACAATTCTGATATTAATGATACTTTCCAATACTGTTTTTGCACAATATCCAGTAGTTAGTTTGTATGAAAATGGAGTTCCAGGTATAAAGGAAAGTGCTATTAATACCAAAGAAAACGTCGTTATAGGAAAGGATGGGATAACTAGGATAAATAACATAATGGATCCTTCTTTAACGGTAATTAAACCAAAAAAGAAAACATCCGATGCCTCGGTTGTGATTTGTCCAGGTGGAGGTTATGGAATTTTAGCATGGGATCATGAAGGAACTAGCATAGGGGAGTGGTTTGCGAGTAAAGGTGTAACTGCTTTTGTTCTTAAATATCGCCTTCCACAATATGATTTATATGAAAATGCAGAAATTAGGCCTTTGCAGGATGCTCAGCAAGCTTTTAGATATATAAGAAAAAATGCCCAAAAGTATGGTTTAGATACTGAAAAAGTGGGAATCATGGGTTTTTCGGCTGGAGGGCATTTAGCAGCTTCAGTAAGTACACATTTTGATGAGCAAATAGGTGAAATAACAGATGCCTCCATTAGTGTAAAACCTAATTTCGCTATCCTTTTGTATCCAGTTATATCATTTTCTGATAAATATGCTCATTTAGGTTCTAGGAAAAATCTTTTAAACGATAATCCTACGATTGAAAAAATCGAACATTATTCAAATGAGCTTCAAGTAAAAAATGGAACTCCGCCTACTTTTTTAGTGCATGCATTTGACGATGGTGTATTAGTAAACAACAGTTTAGCGTATTTTAAAGCCCTTAAAGCGAAAGGAATTCCATCCGAAATGCACATATACGATAGAGGAGGGCATGGATTCTCAATGAAAAAAAGTAATAAAGGCCCAGTTGCTTCTTGGCCAGCACGATTAGAAGAATGGCTTAGATTAAACAATTGGATGAAATAATGTGCTATATTGCATAATATATACGTCTGAGCCATTTAATAAAAAATGCTTTTAATATTTTTTATTCTATTATCAATAAGGTAATTTTAGGTCAGGATTTAGACATAAACTATACAAATATGAAAAAAATTATTCTTTCAATCGGCTTAGGTTTAGTTGTTACTTATGCTTCAGCACAGGTGGTTAACTCTACGAAACTTTATATTGCAGAAGGTGCAGTAGTAAGTTTAGGTTCTGATGTAACCAACAATGGTGAAATTACTAACAATGGTAAACTGCACCTTAAAGGAGATTTGAAAAACAATGCAAAATTGGTTTCAAAAGGTGAAGTGAATTTTGATGGTCAATCGCCACAAACTGTTTCTGGAACTACCAAAGCAGAAATGTCAAGGATTGCCGTTGAAAACGACATAAATCTTCAAACACCTGTTTCCGTTTCTGATGAGGTTTCATTTAGAAAAGGAATTGTAAGTACTTACAATGAGTCTGGCCTTGAATTAGGCGAAAATGCTACTACAAGCGGAGCAAGTGATATGTCACACGTTGCAGGAGTAATGAGCAAAACAGGAAATGGTTCTTTTGAATTTCCTGTAGGTGATGGTACTAATTTGAAGAGCTTTGAAGTTAGCAAAATGAATGGTAAAACACTTGAGGCTAAATATGTTGCAAACAATCCTATGGATGTTTCAGCTGATTTAGACTATGATGTTGAGTCAATAAATCAAACAGAATACTGGGTGTTGAAATCAAACGATAACAGTTCAGTAGATGTAAGTTTGAAAGATAAATCAGATGTTGCTTATCTTAAAAGTGGCGTTTGGGTGAAAGACAACAGCAGAATCAATGTTTCTTCTGGAAACAAAGACGGTGCAATGTTTACTTCAGGAACTGGCAGAAATATCACGAAAGAAATCGGTGTTTGGCCAAACCCAACTCAAGGAGAATTTAACTTGAAACTTACTGGAATGAGAGACACAGATAATATCTCTGTTGATTTGACAAACCAAGATGGTAGAGTAGTTATGAAAATGTCAGGTACTGTTAGAGAATTGAGAAAAGCGTATACTTTGCCAAACGGCATGGTTACCACTAACCTTACAGTTAGAGTTATCAATGGTACTGAAGCAATGACACAAAGTTTGATATTGAACAGATAAGAAATTTTAGATGTTATATTTAAAAAAGGGGCTTTTGGCCCCTTTTTTTATGAATTTAAATCCAAATTGTCTCTAATCTAAATTTTATAACATCTTCTTATAATCAATTGATTCAGCCGCCTTTTTGATTAAACTTTTTACGCCAAATCCTAAATTAGCAAATCGGGGATCTTGGGTTAAGCCTTTTTTGTATCTAGAATATATTTGTTGAATAATTACTGCGTTTTTGAAAAGGCCAAAAATATAAAAATATAAAATTTTTGAAAGGTCAATGTTTGGATTGAAACTTTTATATAGCTCTACATATTCATTTCGAGTGAGTGCACCTGGTAACCAGCTTAAATTAAAGTTCTTCTCAAAATCTCCATCTCCAGCTTCAGCCCAATAAGAAAGTGTTGTGCCAATGTCCATTCTCGGATCACCAACTGTTGTCATTTCCCAATCTAATATTGCTTGAATTTTTTGAGTTTTTAAGTCAAAAATAACATTATCAAACTTAAAATCATTATGAATCAAACTAGGTTTGATTTCTTCGGGGAGATTAGATTTTAACCACTCAATTACTTTTTCCACTTCGGAAATATCATCTGTTTCGGCATTTTTATAACGTTCGTGCCACCCCAAAACTTGCCTTTCTATATAACCTTCAGGTTTACCAATTTGCTGCAGAGGTGTACCATCAATTTCAATTTTATGTAATTCTGCCTGAGTTTTACAAAGTTCAATAGATAAATTTTGCATTAATTCAGGATTTAGAATAGGCAATTGGTTTTTTATCTGAGAATTTCTTAGAATGGTTCCTTCAAGTTTTTCCATTACATAAAATTCGCTTCCAATTACCTCCTCATCAGATGAATAAAAAATAGGATCGGGGATTTTAGCAAAACCAGCTTCCTTTAAACTACATAAAATACCATACTCACGTTTCATGTTGTGTCCACCTTTTATAGCTTTTGCACCTTTAGGCGGCTTTCTTAAAACGTATTTATTCCCATTAGTTAATATCAAATAGGTAAGATTTGAAAAACCACCTGGAAATTGTTGAATTTCTATAATTTTAGTAAAATCTGGGATGTTTTCTTTTAATGCTTTTTGTAAATTTTCTATATCCAACTCTTCTCCTATTCTAATTTTCTTAGCTTGATCTTCCATTAAAGTGAAATAGGATTGAAGTTTTTCAAAATATTCTTTGCCAAAGCAGATTTGTGTACTTCATCGGCACCATCATAAATCCTTGAGGCACGTTCGTGCGTATAAAAATACGACAAAATCACATCGGTAGTCATTCCTAGACCACCATGAACTTGAATAGCTCTATCCACCACTCTCAGCATCATGTTAGCTGTAGAAAATTTTATTGCGGAAATTTCATCTCTGCAAGCTGCCGCACCATTTAAATCAATATTATGTGCGGTATTTAATACCAATAGTCTAGCAGCTTCTATTTCAGCTTTGGATTCAGCGATAAATCCGTGAATAAATTGCATGTGGCCAAGTGTTTTTTCTTCGGTAATATTCCTACTTAGAGCATATTGACACATTAGGTCAAAACTCCGCTGGGCTATGCCAATAAAACGCATGCAATGATGGATTCTTCCCGGCCCTAAACGTTCTTGAGCTAATTTGAAACCGCTACCTTCTGGTCCTACCAAATAGCTCTGAGGCACGCGTACATTATTGTATTTGACTTCTGCATGGCTTGCCCAGCTATCTCCCGCATGGCCCATTATTGGAATATTTCTAACAAATTCATATCCGGGATTGTCCAAAGGCACAATAATTTGACTGGCTCTTTGGTGAGCTGGAGCATTGGGATTTGTGATAGCCATAACTACAGCAAAAGCAGCACCATCCGCAGATGAGGTGAACCATTTATGTCCATTGATGATATAGTCAGAACCATCTTTAACTGCTGTAGTTCCCATCATGGTAGGATTTGAGCCGGCAAACTCAGGCTCGGTCATGCTAAAGCAACTTCTAATTTTTCCTTCTTGCAAAGGTTTCAAAAATTTACTTTTTAGTTCTTCAGAGGCGTATTTATGCAGTAATTCCGTATTGCCAATATCTGGAGCTTGGGTATTGAACACGAAATGTCCGAAAGGAGAGTAGGCTAGGATTTCAGAGACTTGTCCAAATTCGCAAAGACTAAGCCCAAGTCCACCTTCTTTTTCGGAGAGGTGCATACCAAACAGACCTTCTTGCTTCACGATTTCTCGTTTTTCTAATAATATAGGCTCAACTTTAGAGAAATTTCCATTCATTATTTCTGGAGTTTCCAGATTATAGAGGTGTGTTTTTACAAAGGATTTAACTTTGGGCAGTATCTCCTTGATTTTATTGGTTTGGAAAATGTTTGACATATTTATAGTTTGTAAAATTTGATGGCATTTGAGCCAAATATTAAATCTTTTTCAGAAGTGGTTAATTTTTCAAAATAGCTTTTTAAAATATTCAGTTGCTCGGAATATTCTGCTGCAACCAAACATACAGGCCAATCTGAGCCATACATAATTCTGTCTACACCAAAACTACCCAAAACTATATCGAGATAGATATAAAAATCTTCTTTTTTCCAAGAATTCCAATCTGCTTCGGTTACCATTCCAGAAACCTTGCAATGTACATTCGGAAGTTCAGAAAGTTTTTGGATGTAATTCCCCCATTGTGATATTTTTTGGTCTTTGATATAAGGTTTTGCTAGATGATCTATTACAAAATGCGTATTAGGGCAGGTTTTGGCCAAATAAATCGCATCTTTCATTTGGGTCGGATAGATTAGGATATCATACGTATAATCATATTCCGAAAGCGTTTGAATGCCAGACACAAAAGAAGGATCTCTCATAAAGCCAATTTCTTCACCCTGAACAATATGCCTAAAGCCTTTGATTTTTGGATATTCTTTAAATTTTTCTAAGGATTGTTTTAAAGTTTGAGATTTTAAATCCGTCCATCCAACAACGCCTTTTATGAAATCATTTTGCTCGGCTAGCCCGTTGATATATAAGGTTTCTTCCTCAGTTTGATTTACTTGAACGAGAACTGTACCGTCGATTTGGTTTGCATCCAATATTGGTTTAAGATCTTCAGGTAAAAAGCTCCTTTGAATCTTGGCCATTTCATCGTTTATCCATGCAAAATCTGTTGAATTATAGTTCCAGAAATGTTGATGAGCATCTATTTTCATTATTATCCCTTTTGAATTCTAATATAGCTTGTTTTAGGATAATTGCCTAAAATTATTGGATTTTAAAACTAAAACTTAACAATTGATTAGTCTTTGTTTAGAATTTCTGAAAAAGAAATAAACTCACAAAAAACAACCATTGAAACCAAAAAACAGCTGTTGATAGTTTGTTTTTCTTTTCAAATGTAGTTTTGTTGAAATAATAGAGTAAGACGAAACTTATCGCAAACCAAGCGACATAATTTTGAATCGGAGGGTTGTTGTTTGTCCATGACCACATATTTTGAGCAATGGCTACGGGTTCAGCAAAAAAGTCAAAAGCAGTCATTAGTAATGCTCCAAAAAGGCTTTTTAAGAAAATACTTTTTGTATTTAAGCTTAGAACGAACGAACCCGTACAATAAATCATCAAAAACCAATTGAGACCAATAATGGGTGGAACTTCGAATATTTTTGGCCCTAATGTGGTAAGATACTTGTATTCACCAAAAATCAGCCCGGTTTTTACGCCCAAAACCTCTATTAAATAACCAACGAGTGCTGAAATAGTAAAAAAAATCCAAAAAGATGAGCTCTTGTTTTTTTGAAAGAAAATCAAAAAAAATGTAACGGCTGATATATGAAAAGGCGTGAGGAATTGGAAGGAATTTTTTGTAGAGCTTATACTAAGTCCTATAAAACCAGCGAGATACATGGTCGATAAAAGCCAAATAGTAGATTTTGCTGTCATAGTTTATGCAATGCTTCGTAATATTTTGGAATACTGAAAGTTTTATCAAAAAGTGCAAATTCCTCAAATTGGTCATCACCATGTACACTGAAACTGTCGGGTTTTATCTTGGAAAATTCTCCGCACTTTAACAAATTAAAGATTTCTGGAGATATTTTGTTTAAAATTTGTCCGAAATTTTTCGCATCCTCTTCCAGATTTAAATACTGAAGGATTTGGTAGAAGCTAATGACGTATTTTTGATCATACCAAAATAATCTAAAAATGCCTCTTTTTTGATAATGTTTTTCAATTTTTTGAATTAGGAATATTGCAAAATAAAATTTGCTTTCGTTTTGCTTATCCCGAACTTTCGACCTGAAAAATTCTTTATATATAACTGAAAATGAATTGTTTTTGATCGGCTTTTCGGGTATTACCTCAGGTAAAATGTCAAAATTTACGTAATTAGAATGTCCCAAGTCGAATTTCTTTTTACCTGCTATAATCAATCTCCAAGCCAAAACTAAGAGCATTAACAGTCTGAATTCGACAGGTATTCTCATGGAAGTTTTTCTTTCAAAAAGTCCGCCGTATAGTTCCCCTCTATTTTTACCATTTCTTCAGGCGTACCTTCAAAGCACACGTATCCGCCTTTGTCTCCACCTTCAGGTCCAAGGTCAATAATCCAATCCGAAGATTTTATCACTTCCATATTATGCTCGATTATAATAACACTGTCGCCTTGGTCCACCAATGCATTCATCGCTTTGAGCAATTTTTTGATATCATGAAAGTGCAGGCCAGTGGTAGGTTCATCAAAAATGAAAAGGGTACGACCTTTGTCTGCATTGCCTTTGCCCAAGAAGAAAGCCAGTTTTACCCTTTGAGCTTCACCACCAGAAAGAGTGTTGGAAGGTTGCCCTAATTTTATGTATCCTAGACCAACATCCTGAAGTGGTTGGATTTTTTCGGCGATTTTTGCATGGGCATTTTTGAAAAATTCAACGGCTTCATCAACCGTCATATCTAATATTTCAGCAATGTCTTTGTCATGGTATTTTACTTCTAAAACCTCTTGTTTAAACCTTTTGCCATGGCAGCTTTCACATGTAAGTTTCACATCGGCCATAAACTGCATTTCTATGGTTTGGTAACCCTCACCTTGACAAGCTTCGCATCTGCCGCCTTCTACATTGAATGAGAAATGGGCAGGTTTATAATCGCGGGTTTTAGAGAGCGGTTGTTCTGCCATCAAGGCTCGGAGGTTGTCGTAGGCTTTAATGTAAGTTACTGGATTTGAACGACTTGATTTTCCAATTGGGTTTTGGTCAACCATTTCTATCTGCGTAATTCTGCTCAGGCTTCCTGTAATATCGTCGTATTTGCCTACCTCATCTCCAAACTCACCTTTTAATTTGGCAAGTGCCGGGTACAATATTTTTCTTATCAAAGTTGATTTTCCAGAACCACTAACGCCGGTAACCACAGCCAAAACCCCCAATGGAATTTTTACATTTACATTTTTTAGGTTATTTTCTCTGGCACCGTTTAGTGAAATGAAATCCATGAATTTTCTTCGGTGTTTGGGTATTTCTACTCTATCTATTCCACCTAAAAAATTCAAAGTATGACTATCGGATTTTTCTACTTTTTGCCCTTTCCAAGCTCCTTGAAATACCAAATGTCCTCCTAAAAGCCCTGCTTCTGGGCCAATGTCTATGATTTCGTCAGAGGCTTTCATTACTTCCTCTTCGTGTTCAACAACTATAACTGTATTGCCTAAGGCTTTTAATGATTCCAAAACACTAACCAACCTTTGCGTATCTCGAGGATGTAGGCCAATGGATGGTTCGTCAAGAATATACATGGAACCTACTAAGGAGCTACCGAGCGAAGTAGCCAAACGGATTCTTTGGGTTTCTCCTCCTGAGAGGGAATTTGACAAGCGATTGAGTGTTAAATAACCCAAACCTACACGCTGCATGTAGTCTAAGCGATTATTAATTTCTATCAAAATTCTTTTACCAACTTTTAGCTCATATTCTGTCACATCGAGGTTATTGAAAAATTCGTAAACTACGGAAATTGGCAAAAGAACCAAGTCTATTATAGATTTACCACCAACTTTTACGTAAGAAGCATCTTTTCGGAGTCTTGAGCCACGACAGTCTGGACAGGTAGTTCGGCCTCTGTACCTCGAAAGCATTACTCTATATTGAATTTTATAAGTCTGTTCTTCTAGAAATTTAAAGAAATCATCTAGGCCTGTAAAGTGCTCGTTTCCAGTCCAAAGCAATCGGTATTGATCTTCCGTTAAATCCTTGATAGCTCTATGAATTGGGAAATCAAACTGTATGCCCTTTCTCACCAAAGGCATGAGGTATTCGTTCATTTTCTCACTTCTCCAAGGAGCTATAGCTCCTTCAAAAACAGAGAGATTCTTGTCAGGGAAAACCAAATCTGGGTCAAGTCCAAGCACATTTCCAAAGCCCTCGCATCTTTTACAAGCTCCAAAAGGGTTATTGAAAGTAAAAAGATTTACACTAGGTTCTTCGAATAATATACCGTCTAACTCAAATTTATCAGAGAAGTTTTTAACGATTTTTTTATCTTCATAAAGCACATGAACCTCTGCTTCGCCTTCTCCTTCAAAAAAAGCCGTCTGTAAGGAATCCGAAATTCTATATTGTGTGTCTTCTTCAGGGATATTATTCTCATCAAAATGAATTACAGCTCTATCAATTAAGATTTTAACATCCGATGCTTTGATTTTTTTCTTATCAGCGAGTTCGAGGAAATCCTCAATCAATACGATGTCTTCTTTTACCATAATTCTTGTAAATCCCTTTTTTAAATGTAAAGTCAGTTCTGACAATACATCTCGCTCTTCTTTGGGTTTTAACGGGCTAAGAATTACAACTTTGGTACTTTCCGGAAAAGAAAAGAGGAAATTTACAACATCAGAAACACTATCTTTTTTTACTTTTAATCCACTTATTGGTGAATAAGTTACGCCAATTCTTGCAAAAAGTAATTTAAGATAATCATAGATTTCTGTAATAGTTCCAACTGTAGAACGTGGGTTTTTGGAACCTACTTTCTGTTCGATGGCGATGGCTGGTGATATTCCTTTGATATAATCTACCTCGGGCTTTTCCATTCTTCCTAAAAACTGTCTTGCGTACGAACTGAGGCTTTCTACATACATTCTTTGGCCTTCGGCATACAAAGTATCAAACGCCAAAGAGGATTTTCCGCTACCTGAAAGACCTGTTATTACTGTCAAAGTATTTCTTTTTATAGCTACACTCAGGTTTTTGAGATTGTTTACTCTTGCACCTTTTATGATTATATATTTTTTGGGGTCTAGGGAATCTATATCTTTCAAAGTCTCTTCAGAATTGCTTTTTTTCATTTAGCAAAATTAAGCGGTTTTCATCTATTTCAATTATTTGCAATGAATATTAATACTTTTTTTAGCATAAATTGTTGCGATTTTATTCAGAAAAATGTAAAAATATTTCTTCCTAATTGTCAGATTTTGATTTTTTGTCGAATAAAACCATACAACTAGATTTTTTATTCTCTAAAAATATCTTTTTGTGTTATTTTTGAACAATGAACCAAGCCGCTGTAATATTCGATATGGATGGCGTGATATGTCACACCAATCCTTTTCATAGTTTAGCTTTTAAAACTTTTTTTGCAAAAAGAGACCTTTATCCAACAGAAGAAGAGTTTTCGTTGCACATGTATGGGAAAAGCAATAGCTATATTCTGAAGCATTTCTTAGGTAGAGAAATTGTAGGCCAAGAATTTATTGATTTAGAATTTGAAAAAGAATCTTTATTTAGGGAGATTTATTCTGAAAACGTAAAACCAATTGAAAGGTATTTAGAGTTTCTAAGTGAATTAAAATCTGGAGGTTTTAAAACTGGGGTAGCTACCTCAGCACCAAGAGCCAACCTTGATTTGATTATGGGAAAATTAGGCTTCGAGCCTAATATGGAGTCAATAATGGCTAGTGAAAATGTGAGCCAACACAAACCGAATCCCGAAGTATACCTTAAGTCAGCAGAAAACTTAGGTGTTAATCCGCAAAGATGTATTGTTTTTGAAGATTCCTTTTCTGGTGTTTCAGCAGGCCTAAAGGCTGGAATGAAAGTAGTTGGCGTATTGTCTTCGCATACAAAAGATGAATTACCACCTTGTTCGATTTATATAAATGATTATAGCGAAATAGACCTACATGCCATTAATAGTTTGATTGGATGAATAAAATTTTACTGACGATATTATTTTTTATAGGTATTAATTCTGCATTTGCACAAAAGCCTTATTTGGTAAAAAAGATAAGTCAAAAGATAGTTTTAGATGGAAAATTAGATGAGGAGGCTTGGCAACAAGCCGAAGTATTGAAGGGGTTTCATCAGTATTTTCCTGATGATAAAAAAGATGCCACTTATGATACCGAAATAAGGATGTTTTATGATGATAAGAATCTTTATTTATCTGCAAAAATGATTTCGCCCAATAATAACTACATAGTTTCATCTTATAGGCGGGATTTTAGAGCTGGAGGTAGTGATAACATTACTTTTAATTTTGATACTTTCGCTGACCATACCAATGGTTTTATGTTTGGTACCAATCCTTACGGTGTAATGAGAGAGGGATTGATGTACAATGGAGCTACTGACAATAGCTTTTTGAATGTTTTTTGGGATAATAAATGGAAAGTTGAGTGTTACATAGGAGAAGATGGATGGTATTCAGAGGCTATTATTCCTTTTTCAACCTTTAGATACAAGGAAGGAGCTGATACTTGGTTTTTTAAAGCATATAGGTTTGATACTCAGTCTAATGAGTCCAGTGCTCTTGTTGCCTTACCACAATCCCAAATAATTATGAGCTTGGGATATACCTTGCCGATTCAGTTTGAACATCCACTTAAGAAAAACGGAGCTAGTGTGGCTTTGATTCCTTATGTGTCGAGCAAGTTTGCCAAAGATTTTGAAAATGACAAACCAAACGAAGGTTACAAGCCAGGTATAGGCTTAGATGCTAAAATAGGGGTAACGGCTGGATTAAACCTTGACCTTACTATCAATCCTGATTTTTCAAATGTAGCTGCTGATCAGCAGGTTGTTAATTTGACACGGTTTAGTATAAATTTGCCAGAACAAAGGCAGTTTTTCCTTGAAAACTCAGATCTGTTTACAGGTTTTGGAAGTCTTATTACTAATCCTTTTTTGCCCTCAACAGGTACATTGATTGTTGGAAATCAGCTGTATAGCCCATTTTTTTCAAGAAATATTGGAATAGGACTTGACACAACTTCTGGGTTAAACATTCAAACGAGAATAGATTATGGAGCTAGATTAAGTGGTAAAATAGGAGATACTTGGAGGGTTGGCTTAATGAATACCCAAACTGCCAAAGACGAAGAAAGAGGAATAGATGCTCAGAATTTTACGGTAATGGCTTTGCAGAAAAAAGTTTTTCAGCGATCGAATATCGGAGCCATTTTCGTTAATAAATTTAGTCCAAGTGCAGGAGGATTTAGTGTCTTTAATAGGGTAGGAGGACTGGAATATAATCTGCTTTCAAATGACAATAAATGGCTTGGGAAGATTTTTTACCATCGGTCATTTGATGTTAATCAATCTAAAAATCCTTATGCTACCGGAATGCTGCTGAGTTATAACGTAAAAGGTTTTATTGCAAAATGGTCTCATGATTATTTGGGTGAAGGATTTAAGGCCGAGTCTGGATTTGTGCCCAGAAGTAATTTTTTTCATATCAATCCTACATTTGGTTTCAATTTTTTCCCTAAATCTAAAATCCTAAATAGGTATAGTTTTGGCTTAAATTATGATCAATATCAGAGCAGTGGCATCGGTATAACAGACAGGAAAGCTGGACCGTTTGTGCTATTGGCTTTCCAAAATACCATGAGGTTACTCACAACTTTTAGTCAGAATTTTACCTATCTTTTCAATGATTTTGATGCTTTGCGAAGTAATAATTCTCTTCCCAAACTGAAGAAAGGGAATTCTTATACTTATTATACTTTGGATGCCAATTTGGTTACTGACTTAAGAAAAAAAGTCTCTTTAAATTTCAATCCTTTGGTTGGGCAATATTACGACGGTAAAATTTTTTCTATGTCAGGAAATCTTAATTATCGTTTTCAGCCTTTTGGTCTTGTTGCTTTGAATTACAGCTATAATGATATAAAATTGTCTACTGGAAAAAACAAAGTATACGTTATTGGGCCAAATATAGATTTGACAATGAGCAAAAAACTCTTCTGGACAAATTATGTTCAATATAATTCCCAGTTTCAAAACCTAAATGTAAACTCTCGTCTTCAGTGGCGTTTTGCACCTGTTTCTGATTTCTTTATTGTTTACACAGATAATTATAACTCGGAGATTTGGATGCCAAAAAGTAGAGCGATATTTGCTAAAATGACCTACTGGCTTAGCCTTTAATCCAATGCAGAAACCAAACATTTACTTGCTTCCAATGCTTTTAGCTGAGAACAGTCATCAAGAAGTATTGACACCATTTGCTTTAGAAACTATTAAGAGTTTAAAGGTTTTTTTTGTTGAAAATGTAAAAACAACCAGACGTTTTATCTCTTCCTTAAAAGCAGGAATTGTTATCGATGAACTTGAATTTATCGAAATTAATCAAGATTCAAAGTTTGAAGAAATATTTAATGAAGTTAATAATCTTTCAGGCGATGCTGGTATTATTTCTGAAGCAGGTTGTGCAGGGGTAGCCGACCCTGGTGCACTGGTTGTAGAAGTGGCCCATCAATTAGGATTAAAAGTCAAACCTTTGGTTGGACCGAATTCTATTTTACTTGCTCTTATGGCTTCGGGTTTTAATGGACAATCTTTTGCTTTTCATGGTTATTTACCCATAAAAGAAGACGAAAGAGTTAAGAAGTTGAGATTTTTGGAAAAAGAAGCCCTTCAAAAGAAACAGACGCAGATTTTTATGGAAACGCCTTATCGTAACAATCAGATGTTGGCATCAATCTTAACTTCTTTAAATGGCAATGTTAGGCTTTGTATTGCCTGTGATATTACTGCCGAAAATGAATATATTCAAACTCGATCAATAGAATCTTGGAAAAGAAAAGGGTTGCCAGATTTGCATAAACGACCTGCTATATTTTTGATTTACTAAGTTTAAAATCACCTTCCTTAATAATTAATAGAAAGAAGTTAAAATACCTTCCTTTTTCTGTTACTTTTATAATTTAGAAAAGATAATACAAATGAAAAACAACGATATTCTACGAAGATTACGTTATACATTCAATTTTGGAGATGACAAAATGATGGAACTTTTTGCCAAAGGTGGAATGGTGGTCTCAAGAGCAGATGTGAGCGATTATCTGAAAAAGGAGGAAGAAGATACACACAAACCTTTAAATGATAGGATTTTTGCTGTTTTTTTAAATGGTTTTATCACAAACTTTAGAGGTGCCAAAGATGGTCCAATACCTGAGCCAGAAAAGACGCTGAATAACAACATAATCTTTAGAAAACTGAAGATAGCACTAAATTTTAAAGATGAAGATATCCTTGCAATTTATGATTTAGTAGAAATGCGTATTGGTAAACATGAACTCAGTGCGTTTTTCAGAAATCCATCTCAGCCGCAATATCGCGAATGTAAAGACCAATTTTTAAGAAACTTTTTAGAAGGCCTACAGATTAAATATCGAAAATAGAATAGAATCGAACTGGTGGAAAACTAAAGCTACATTTGATTTTCAATAAGTATTCAGTTTTACCTCTTCTAAATTGCCGTTTTCTTCTTCTGTAAATAATCTGTAAATTACTTTAAACGTCTTTCCATAAGGTGTTTCTAGAGAAAAACCTCCTGCACCAAATCCATCTGTTACGTCCAAAGTAAAATGTGAATATTTCCAATATTCAAAAAGATCTTTGTCAAGCCAAAAATCAAAACCTTTGATTTGACCTATACATACATCGTTGGTTCTTGGGAAAAAGCTGCCTTTTTCAAAACATTGCGGTTGAGTGCCCTCACAGCAACCACCAGCTTGATAAAACATCAATTCTCCAAACTTTTCTTGCAGCATTTCTATAAGCTCCAGAGCTTTTGCAGTGGCGTCTAATCGTTTTATTTTTTCCATAAATTAAAACCGCAAATTCAGAAATAGGTTAGTCTCTGAATTTGCAGTTGTTTTAGAATTATCAAAAGAACCCTAATTTGTTTTTATTATAAGAAATCAACATATTTTTTGATTGGCGATAATGTCCAAGCATCATTTTATGGTTTTCTCTACCTATTCCCGACTGCTTATAGCCTCCAAAAGGTGCCCCAGCTGGATATGCATGGTACTGATTTACCCAAACACGGCCTGCCTGAATAGCTCTCGGTACTTGATACAACTCATGTGCATCGCGTGTCCAAACACCCGCTCCCAAGCCATAAAGTGTGTCATTTGCGATTTCTAAAGCTTCCTCTGTTGTTTTGAAGGTTGTAACTGCGAGTACTGGTCCAAATATTTCTTCTTGGAAAATTCTCATTTTATTATGTCCTTTGAATAGTGTAGGTTGGATATAATATCCACCATCAAGCTCTTCGCCTAGTTTATTCACGTCGCCACCACATAAAAGTTCTGCTCCTTCCTCTTTTCCGAGTTTAATATAAGATAGAATTTTATCTTTCTGGATTTGAGAGGCTTGTGCTCCCATCATAACTGTTGGGTCAAGTGGATGACCAACTTTTATGGCTTTTACTCTTTTCAAAACTCTCTCAATGAATTTTTCATAAATAGATTCATGGATCAAAAGTCTTGATGGACACGTACATACTTCGCCTTGGTTTAGTGCAAAAAGTACCGCACCTTCGATTGCCTTATCTAGAAATGCATCGTCTTCGTCCATTACCGAAGGGAAGAAGATATTTGGAGATTTGCCGCCCAATTCCAAAGTTACTGGAATGATATTTTCAGTAGCATATTGCATTACCATTCTACCTGTAGCTGTTGAACCTGTAAAGGCTGCTTTCGATACTTTCGGATTGGTTACCAGAGTTCTACCAAGTTCGGCACCAAAACCATTTACAATATTTATAACCCCTGCCGGAAGCAAATCTTCAATTAATTCCATCAATACCATTATAGATACTGGCGTGCTTTCTGCGGGCTTTAACACAACACAGTTTCCTGCTGCAAGAGCTGGAGCAAGTTTCCAAGTAGCCATTAAAATAGGGAAATTCCAAGGGATAATTTGTGCCACCACACCTATCGGTTCGTGTACGATAATTGAAACAGTATCTTTATCCAATTCAGAAATTGAACCTTCTTCTGCACGAATAACCCCTGCAAAATACCTAAAATGATCGATAGCCAAGGGAATGTCAGCATTAATGGTTTCTCTTATAGCTTTTCCATTGTCCATAGTTTCCACTGCAGCTATGTAATTCAAATTGGCCTCAATTCTATCTGCAATCTTGTTGAGAATAATGCTTCTTTCTGTTGCAGATGTTTGACTCCAAGTTTTGAAGGCTTCATGAGCAGCATCTACCGCCATGTCAATGTCCATTTTTGAAGAATGTGCCACTTTTGACATTACTTTTCCATCCACTGGAGAAACAACATCGAAATATTGACCCGTAGCTGGGGCTGTCCATTTGCCTCCTATATAATTATCGTAATGAGATTTGAATATGGGTTTTTCAACCAAATTGCTGTTTTCAGATGACATAATTTTTAATATTTAAGTAAAAAATAGATTATGGACAAAAGAATCTTAATATTTTCATATTTATTGGCACAATCCTATCGTCTGATTTCATTTTTCAGTCATCTTGTTGTACAATTCTCCAAACAGTTGTACATTTCTCTTAATTTCAGGGCGATAATTAATTTGTATAGTTCAATTTTTTGTGGAAAAAATATTATTTAATAATTTAGAGAAAAAAGAAAGATATGCTTAATTTAAGTTCTGCTCATTATCAAAACAGGAAACTGGAAAACCATGTGGAGAATAGAACTGTCCATACTTTAAATAATGCAGAATTAAATATTTTTGAAACTCACCTTCAGGCTTCCCAAGTTTTATTGCAGTTTTCTCAGCCGGTTTTGGCAAGTATGATCAAAGGTAAAAAAGTGATGCATTTGCAAGATTCTCCTTCTTTCGGCTTTTTGCCTGGGGAGTCAGTTATTTTACCAGCAAATGAGTTGATGTGTATCGACTTTCCGGAAGCATCTGTTAGTAACCCAACGCAATGTTTGGCCTTATCGCTTTCTGAACTCAAACTCAAAGAAGCGGTAGATTTGCTGAACAATCGCGGAACCAAACAAAATGGCACGGAATGGTCTGTGATGGATTATAACTACCACTTTACCAATGATATAGCTATTCATCAGATTTTGCAACGTCTGATTTTTATTTTTACCGAAAATCACCCATCAAAGGATATTTTTTCTGACTTGTTGATTCAGGAATTGGTAATTAGGATACTTCAGACAGAAACCAAATCTATGTATCTTAAAAAATCTTTCACAGATGCTAATAGCGATAGGCTTTCCTTCGTCATTAAGTTTATCAGAGATAACTTGACCGAAGATTTATCGGTGGAATTGTTGAGTGAAAAGGCTTACATGAGCGAATCTAATTTTTATAGAACTTTTAAGCATGAACTTGGTTCGTCTCCAAATGACTTTATAATAGAAGAGCGACTAAAAGTCGCAGAAAGTTTGCTTCGTGATCCTCGTATTAGTGTGAAAGAGGCCTATTTAGCTAGCGGATTTAATAGTTTTTCTTATTTCTGTCGCATATTTAAGAAAAAGAAAAATCTTTCTCCATCCGAATTTAAGGATAAAGCCAATTTTATTTCAAGATAATTTCTTCACATATTTGGGATTTGTTCAAATAAGGATTACTTTTTTGGAAAAATTCTAGAAATGAAAAACATACTTACACTTCTCCTGATTTTAATTTCAGTTTATTCACTATCTGCTCAAAAAAAACGTGCAAGAGATTTTGGTATTGACTTTGGTGTTCTTAAGACTGGTCCTTTAAATGCTATAACTGATGTACCTGGTGTCAAAGTCGGACATTTTACTTTAAATGAAGGAACTGATATCCGTACTGGTGTTACAGCAATTTTACCAATTGAGGAAAATATCTTTCAAAGTAAGGTTCCAGCAGCTATATATGTAGGCAATGGTTTTGGAAAATTGGCTGGATACACCCAAGTGGAGGAACTAGGAAGCATAGAAACTCCGATTCTACTAACCAATACTTTAGCTGTTTCAACAGCCATTGATGCTTTGGTAGATTATACTTTGAATAACCCCGAAAACAAAGACGTAAAGAGTGTTAATGCTGTAGTTGGCGAAACCAACGATGGTGGTTTAAACGATATTCGGGCGAGAGTACTGACCAAAGAAGATATGTTTAAGGCAATAAAAAATGCCAAATCTGGGAAAGTTGAAGAAGGTAATGTAGGTGCTGGAACTGGTACAATGTGCCTTGGATATAAAGGTGGAATTGGCACAGCATCTAGGGTTTTACCAAAATCTAAAGGTGGCTATACTTTAGGTGTTTTGGTACAGTCAAATTTTGGTGGCGTTTTACAAATAGGTGGAATTCCAGTTGGTCAAATGCTTGGCAATCATAAATTTAAAAACATTGACGAGGCATATAAAGAAGATGGCTCTTGTATGATGGTGATTATTACAGATGCTCCTCTTAATGCTAAAAATCTAAAAAGACTAGCCGCCAGAGCCATGTTGGGCTTATCTAGAACTGGTGGCATGGCTGCCAATGGGAGCGGAGATTATGTAATTGCTATTTCTACTGCTAAAGATTTAAGAATACCTTATTCTACTTCAGAGATTTTTGAGACTTTTAAAGTATTGAATAATAATAATTTAGATCTTTTGTTTCAAGCGTGCGTAGAAACAACCGAAGAGGCTATTATAAACTCACTTTTTGCGGCCGAAGATAGTGAAGGTTTTAATGGCTTTAAAGGCAAAGCGTTGCCAATAGAGAAGGTTACAGAACTCCTTAAAAAATAAAAATCACTTAAGTTTTTGACCTAAGTGATTTCAGTTTTTATATAAATTGTTTTGTTATTCTAGTCCTAAGCTTGAAAGTAGCACTTCGCTCTTTTGAGTTGGGTCAGTAACTTTCACCATTATTTTGTCTAAATTGTCTATGCTTCTTGTTATTTCCATTCTTTCTCTAGCTTTTTGGTCTATAAAAAGATAAGAGTCTCTGAATTTAACAGAACCAAGTCCTTCAGAAAAATCAGTAGCATTGTCAAAAATTATTGGCACTACAAGTTTTCCTTTGGCGTCAATGTAACCATATTTATTATTTACACTTACTACGGCCATTCCGTTAGAGAATGATCTTATGTTTTCGAAAATTGGCTCAACAATAGTTTCACCTTTAGTATTCATAAAACCCCAAAGACCAAATTTTTTGAAGCCAAATAAACCTTCAGATGCTTCTTCGATATATTGAAAATTTGCAGCTATTGTTTCATTGCCTTTTACGTCCATCAACCCAAAATTTCCTTCTTTTTCAAAAACTGCAAGTCCGTTTTTATATGGTGTAATACTTGTATATTCAAATGCAGCAATGTTTTTCGCTTTCTTATTTATTACACCATATTTACCATCCATTTTTACTGAAGCTAAACCTTCTGTGAATGTTGTTGCCGACTCATAAACCGGCTCAATTACAAAATTTCCTTTGGCATTAATGTATCCAAATTTGTTATTTACCTTCACAACGGCCATTCCGTCATTAAAAGCACTGGCAAAGTCGAAGTTGGGAGCTATTTTTACGGAACCAGATTTATCAATAAAACCATATTTACCATTAATTTCTACTAAAGCAAGGTCCTCAGAAAAACTCATAGCAAAATCATATTTTGGAGCTACTACTTCTATTCCTTTCTGATTTACAAACCCAAATTTGCCATTTTGTTTAATTAGTGCTAATCCATCTGAGAAATTTTCTAAATATTCGTATTTGAAATCTACTATTGGAAGACCATTGGTACTAATTATGGCGTATTTTTTTTCATTTCTTACTATTGCAAAATTGTTTGAAAAATCATTTGTATAATCAAAAACACATGGTATTGCCAAAGAACCATCTTTGTCTATATATCCATATTTTCCATTTAATACAATTTTGGAGAAGCCGTTGGAATATTTAAATCCAGCAGCGAATTTTTTGGAGTTTTGAGCAAATGTTGATATTGAAATCAATGCTGAAAACGCGAGTGTAATTATAATTTGTTTTTTTCCTTTAAACATGGGTACGATAGTTAGTACATAAAGTCACCCAAATTTTATGCCAAATGCTAATTATTTATTTTAAATTTATTTTCAAGTTTTTTTATATTTTTATCAACAGTAGCCAAATTTTACATAACTAATTGATAGTTATTATACTCCAGCAAACTGAATTTCGTATAAATTGGTATATAATCCACCAAGCTCTAAAAGTTCTTGATGCGTGCCAACTTCTTTTATCTCACCTTTTTCCAATAAAATTATCTTATCGGCCTTTTGAATTGTACTGAGTCTATGAGCAATAATTATAGAAGTTCTATTTTTCATTAACTTTTCAATTGCGTTTTGAATAAGTTCTTCAGACTCGCTATCTATCGAAGATGTTGCTTCGTCAAGAATAATAATTTTGGGATTATGAAGTAAAACTCTAACAAAAGAAAGTAATTGTCTTTGGCCCATCGAAAGTGTGGCACCACGCTCCATTACTTCATATTGGTATTGTTTAGGCAGTTTCAAAATAAATTCATGCACGCCAACCTCTTTTGCCGCATATTCAATCATTTCATCAGTAATGCTCTTATCACCCATTCTTAAGTTCTCAGCTATGCTTCCTTTAAAAAGGAAAACATCTTGTAGCACTACACCAATCTGATTTCTTAGGTTCTCTTTTTTCCAATCCACAATATTATTTCCATCGACCAGAATTTCACCTTTGTTTATTTCATAAAATCCATTTAGAAGACTTATTATTGAAGTTTTACCAGCACCTGTTGCTCCAACAAATGCAACTGATTGACCTTTTTTTACATCAAAACTTAAGTTTTTCAAAACCCATTGTTCATCTATATAGGCAAACCAAACATTTTTAAAGCTTACTTCTCCTTTTATATTAAAAATTTCTCCTTTTTCCACTTCAAGGTTTTCGTCATCATCCAATATTTCGATAATCCTAGAAACAGAGACTATACCCATTTGCAGGGTATTTATCCTATCAGCTATCATCCTAATAGGCCTGAAAAACTGATTGATAAACATTATGAATGCCGTTATGGTACCATAAGTTACTTCTTCGTTAATCAAGCCTTGAGCTCCATACCATACAATTAAACCTACCCCGAGTGCAGAAATCACATCTGCAACTGGAAAATACACAGAATAATAAAATATAGATTTGATGTTGGCATTTCTATGATCTAGATTTAGTTTTTCAAATTTCTGGTATTCTTCTTTCTCCACATTGAAAATTTGAATTAAACTCATTCCTGAAATTCTCTCTTGTACAAAAGAGTTTAAATTAGCAACCGCATTTCTAACCTGATTAAATGACTTTTTTACTTTTTCTTTAAAAATATAAGTACTTATCAGAAGTAGCGGAACAGTACTTATACTTATAAGTGTAAGTTTCCAATTTAGATAAAACATGACAGAAATTATCAAAGCTAGTTGTAAGAAGTCGCCAGCTATTGCGGCGAAACCAGAACTAAAAACCTCAGATAGAGACTCTACATCAGAAATGGTTCTTGTTACCAATCTTCCTATCGGTGTTTGATCATAGTATTTGAGTTTTAGCGAAATGATTTTCTTAAAAACCTTTAATCTAATATCATGAATAATTTGCTGACTGAGCCAACCTGCTTGATAAGTGTTGAAATAGGAAATAATAGAATTAAGCATTAAAACTCCCACCATTATACCAAGATATATAGCAAGTTTGTTGTAGTCTCTATCTGCTATAGGTCCATCAATGGTAGATTGAATCAATAAAGGTAGGGCTGGGGCTAAAATAGCACTTAAGATTATTAAAAATACCAAAACGTAAAAAGGACGTTTATAAGGCAAAATAAAGCCGAATAATCGTTTAAGTATTTGATAATCAATAATTTTTTTTTCGCCTTTTTCCGTTTCCAATTACTCTATTTTATTTTTAATTTTAAAATGTTTTTTTGCCAACTCTAATTTCCTATTTTTGTATACCTTAACTATACAAAATGCTAGTTTGCTGTCCTGATTGTAAAACAGTTCCTTCTACTTCCGAAAAATCACTTTGTTTTTGTGGTGAAAATTTTAATCATTTCAAAAACCAAGCTAAATGCCCAAGCTGCGGATATCAACATGAATTTACCGAATGTTTAAATATAAATTGTAAATCAATTGCTCTGCATTTAGATTGGTATCCAACAATTAAATCAAACTTAAGAAACCTACAATTGAATTTGGATCTTATTTTATCATAGATTTACCAAAAAATGCTTCTTTCAAAAAACCCATACCATAAGCAAACAATTGAATAAAAGCGGCAGGAATACTTTTTAATCCCACTGAAATACTTTTGTTTTCTAGAGTTGAACTCATAAAAATCAAAAGTAAAAAAAATATTAAAATTACTAATGAGGCTAATCCTAAAGTTTTAAATATTAAAAATTGAAAAGGAATTGAAAGCACAAATAGTGTGAATGCAACAGGGAAAAAATGCACTAGTTTTAATTCTTTTGGAAAAAAACGCCCAATATTTATTCTTGCTCTACCAAAAAAGAAGAGTTGTTTATAAAACTGGCTTAAACTTGTTCTTCTTTTATGATAAATAAAGGCTTCAGGAATTAAACCAACATTAAAACCGGCTTCGATTATTCGAATACTATATTCTATATCTTCACCCATTCTGGTTATTTTGTAACCTCCAACGGTCTCATAAACTTTTCTAGAAATCCCAAAATTGAAGCTCCTTGGGTGAAATTTCCCTCCAAGATTTTTCTTTTTTCCTCTAGTTCCTCCAGTTGTCAAAACCGAGGTCATTGCAAAGTTTATCGCTTTTTGTGTATCTGTAAATGAAGAATGTGCAGCGTCAGGCCCGCCATAAGCATCTATATAGTTACTCTGGAGATGAATTTCTACAAGTTCAAAATAGTTCTCTGGTATTATCGCATCAGAATCAAACTGCACAAAATAGTCTCCACAGGCTTTTTCAAATCCAAAGTTTCTTGCAAAACCTTGTCCACCATTTGTTTTGTAAAAATATTTTATATCAAGGAAATCCCTATGTTTTACTACAATATGCTCGCATTTGTTTACCGAACCATCCTCTATTACAATAATTTCAAAATTTTTAAAGGTTTGGAGCTTTAAACTTTCTAAAAGTTCGTCTAATTCGTCGGGTCTATTATAGATAGGTATTATAACCGAATACTTTCTCATTTTTGAGCTTTAAGTTCATATAGACTTTGGAAATTTGCCTTTAGTATTTTTTTTATCAACTTTTTGTCTATTCTAGTTGAAATAAAAAGTGATTCAAATTGACTTGGAGCAAGGTAAATTCCCTTCTCAAGCATAAAATTAAAGTATTTTCCAAAAGTTTGAGTATCACAAGTTTTTGCTTTGTCATAGTCTGTAACCGTTTGATCTGTAAAGAATAAGCTATACATTGAGCCGATTTGATTTACAGTATAGTTTAACTCTAATTCATTCAAAGCAGCTTTAATTCCATAGGCTATTTCTTGGCCAGCCTCGTCTAAATTTTTATAAATTTCTGGATGGTTTTTTAGCTGTTTTAACATTTCTAAACCTGCTGACATTGCAATTGGATTACCTGATAAAGTTCCAGCCTGATACATTGGTCCGGATGGAGATACCATTTCCATCAATTCTTTTTTTCCGCCATATGCTCCTACAGGCATTCCACCACCTATTATTTTTCCCATAGTCGTAAGGTCAGGTGTAACTCCGAAACGCTCTTGTGCACCTCCCAATGCCAATCTGAAGCCTGTCATGACTTCGTCAAAAATCAAAACGATTTTTTCTTTGGTACAGATTTCTCGTATAAATTCTAAATATCCTGTTTCAGGCAATACGCAACCCATATTACCTACTACAGGCTCAAGTATTAAACCTGCTATTTTGCCTTTATTTTTTGTGATAAGTTCACTTAAAGCTTCTTTGTTATTGTAAGGAGCTGTTAACGTGTCGTTTGCAGTAGATTGGGTTACCCCTGGGCTATCAGGGTGGCCCATACTTAAAGCTCCACTTCCAGCTGAAATTAAAAATGCATCACCATGTCCATGATAACAGCCTTCAAACTTAATAATCTTGTCTTTGACCGTGTAGGCTCTTGCAAGTCTAATTGCTGACATGGTGGCTTCCGTGCCTGAGTTTACCATCCTTACCATCTCTACAGATGGAACCAAATCACAGATAAGTTTGGCCATTCTAACCTCTTTTTCGGTTGGTGCACCAAAGGAAAAAGATGATTTGGTAGCTTTTTTGACCTCGTTTTCTATGGGTCCGAAAGCGTGTCCCAGAATCATTGGACCCCAAGAGTTAATCATGTCCACATATTTGTTGTTGTCTTCGTCAATCAAATATGCACCTTTTGCTCTTTTTATAAATCTTGGATTTCCACCAACTGATTTGAACGCTCTAACTGGAGAATTTACACCTCCAGGGATATATTTTTTTGCTTCTTCAAAAAGCTTAGAACTATTTTTATTTTTCATTTTTTATCTATAAATCTCTTCAAATGCCTCACCCTTGTATTTTACGATTGGAACGATTGCATTTTCTTTTATTTTTCCGCTAAAATCAAATCCACCCAAAAGGTAGTCGTCAGTGAATTGGCCAGAGTCAATATTTAAATCAAATATATCTTTTCCGTTTTTAAGCATTTTTCCAAAAAACAGCACCATGTCATATCCAGCATAGCTATAATATGAAGGAGAAGCACCCATCTTTTCAAAATAAATATCTTCAAAATTTCTAACTGTTTCTTTGTCTTTGGCCACGAACTCTGGATATATAAACGAAACATTTTCGGCAAAAGATCCCGAATTTACTCTGTCCCAAGAAAAAGACGTGGCTGTACAAATAAGTTCAGGCTCAATTTTACTATAAGTCATACTTTGTAGGAACTTTACTCCATCGTTATTATCTGTCGCCAAAAATATATGACCAGCTTCTGGGCTAAGTTTACTAAGTTTACCAGAGTATTTTTTAAATGATGTAATAGTGAAGCCTCTCTTTTGAGCTTCAGATTTGTAAATACTTGCAAAAAGTGAATCTTTTCTCGATGTGCCAAAATATATACTAACACTTTTTTTTCTATTTAAACTCAGTGCATAATCCAGCGTTTTTTTTGATTGTTGGGTATATGATGGCTGCATTAAAAATACTTTTCCTTCATCTTTTAGTAATGACAAATTGTTCGATAAGGGATGCACTTGAATAATTTTATTCGAGGCAGCATAAGTTTTGGCTTCGTTGTTGGGTTCTGGATAAAGTGGGCCAAAAAATAAATCTAAATTTTTGAAACCGTCTCTTTTCTCAAGAATTTGAAAATCATATTTAGTTTTTTTAACATCAAAAGCATGCAGATTTAAATCCATTCCTTCTTTTACCAATTGCTCTGCAGCTATTTTCATACCTTCATACAAATCGTAAACATACTGATTTGATGTTCTGTTTTCTTCAGATTCTCCTAAATTAAAAGGCAATAAGACACCAAAATCAATTGAACCCTCTGCGGTTTCATACTTTTGGGTTTCTTTTTTTGAACCACCAGTTTTTTTATCAGATAACTTAAATCTATTGGTTAACATATCAGATATTTCCAAATCATCTTTAGAATTGTATCTGTTGGATTGTATTTTTTCAACGAGGTTTTCCGCTAAAATTTTTTGGCTAGGAAATTTAAAATACAATTCCTTTAGGGTTGAAACACTTTTTATTTTTGGAATGTAAGTTTTAAGCATTGCATTTTTTTTGGAATCAAATGCGGGGTCCTGGATAGTTTCAAGACTTTTAAGTGCTTCTTCGAAATAATTTTCAGAGAAGTTTAAGTCTGCATACAATATCCTAGCTTCGTTAATTTTGTCCCAATCATAAAAACTTTCAAATAAGTTTCTGAAAATTATTCTGCTTTGATACAAGTTGCCCTTGTTTTTGGAATTTAATGCATTGTAAAAATATGCATAAGGTACCATAGGATTGGAATAATTCCTCGAAGCCAGCTGATTGAATTTTTGTCCTGCCTGCTCGTAATTGCTATTAGCAAAAAGCTGCACAGCTTTTTTATACTCTATTAGATACGCTTGGTCATTCAGTTGAGCAAATCCATTAGTGACGAAACAGACAATAATTATTATTGTTTTTTTCATTTATAATTGAAGTAAAACCTTTTGGTAAAAAAAATGCTCTACAAATTTAAAAATTGTAGAGCAGTTTTTCATTTCTTTTTGCGTGAATTTTTCAATTCTGCACTTTGTCTCTTCATTTCTTCAGATGCTTGGAGTTGTTTTTGAAGAAAATCACCGAACTTATTTTTCTTCTGAGGTTTGGTTTGATAATTTTTTCTATTCTTTTCAAGTATAGCCAATATTTTATCTTCATCAATAAATTTCCTTACGATTAATTGCTGGGCAATGGTGACAACATTGGAAACTAAATAGTAAAAACTCAATGCCGCAGGAAAGCTATTCAATACAAAGAAAAACACCAAAGGGAATATATAAGACAATTTTTTCATGTCTACAGGACCCGGCTGATCTGGTGTTACCTGATTATTATAGTAGGTAAATGCCAAACTTGATAATGTCATCAATACTACAAATAGACTTATGTGATGTCCTATTACTGGAAGATTGAATCCCCAACTAATTAAGGAATCATAGGTAGAGAGGTCATTTGCCCAAAGGAAGCTTTTCTGCCTAAACATCAACATGTTAGGAAAAAGAAAGAATACCGACATCAAAATAGGCATTTGTAATACCAGCGGAACGCAACCACTCAATGGACTCACGCCAACTTGTTGGTAAAGCTTCATGGTTTCTTGTTGAACTTTCACTGCGTCGTCACCCACTTTTTCTTTTATGGCATTTATTTCAGGTGCCAATACTCTCATTTTAGCTGAACTTACATAAGATTTGTAGATTAATGGTGTCAGTGTGATTTTTATCATTAAGACCACCAAAATAATCAAAAGACCATAATTGCTCACAAATGATTCTACCCAATTAAACAGAGGAACGAATATGTATCTGTTGATTGGTTTAACTATATCGTATCCCAGATAAAGGTTTTTCTGAAAATCATTGCCAACAAGTTTTAATGCATCTAAATCGTTTGGTCCAAAATAATATTTTAAACTCGATTTATTTTGGCTAATGTCTGCAAAAGGAATTTGTGCATTTACTTTTCCTATTTTTACAATAGAACTATCAGAAACGGGCGTATTCAACTCAAAACTGCTTTTTTCAAAAAAACCATTTTCTGAAATAATTCCTGAGGTAAAATATTTTTGTTTAAATGAGAACCATTTTACAGGTAATTCTGCATCTTCTTTTGCGTCCGACGTGCTTCCAAGTCCGAGGTCTTCAAAGTTTTCATCTTTATCGAAATAATTTATTTGAGATGCTTTACGGTTTTCATTTAGATCATTTTCAAGTATTTGAATTTGGTTTTCCCAAGCCAATGTAGTTGGAGCATTTTTTAACTCACTTGTTAATCCTTCGGTTTTTAAGTTTTGGTTGATTTCAAAACCAGTTCCAGTCAAACTAAAAGTTTTTTCTATTTTTCCACCTTTATAATTGCTCGTAAAAACTATATTTCCAGTGTTTTCGCCACTTACTTTAATGTTTTCAGAGGAGGTGCCAAAACTCAAATTATTAAGACTAAGATCACCCGAATTGGTTGGGATAATAAAATCTAATATGGAATTCTCGCCATCATACAATACCATTTTTTCGTTTTGCTTATTCTCAAAAGCCTTGTAGGTCTTGTAGTTTTTAAGCTCAACTTTTTTGATTTTAGCTCCTTTAGTCGAAAAAGTTACGATTAAATTATCGTTTTCAGCAGTGATTAATCTTTCAGGAAGAGAATCGTTTACTGCAACATTTGCCAACGAAATTGGACTTGGTGTAGCAGCATTCGGTATTGAAGATTTTTTCGCAGTCTCTGTTTTTGCAGCTTCAGGTGCTGGCGGAACCGTAGGATTGAAATAAATATAAGTTCCATACATCAAAAAAAGTAATATGAAACCGATGATATAATTCTTGTCTAATTTTTCCATTTAGGAGTATATTGTTAATAAAATTTCCGCAAAATTCGTAAAAAAACTTTATTAAAAAGAATCAATTCCGAATTAAATTAAGAACGGTAATATTTACCCTTAAATTCAAATTTTGCTATTTTAATGGTTTTTGGGCATAATTTCCATTCAAATTTCCATGCATTTTATACTTCTCTAAAAATATTGTCAAGGATAATTCCAGTGGCAATAGCCGCATTAAGCGATTCCGCTTTACCTATTCTCGGGATGGTGATTTTTTTTGTTACAAACTGTTCTATTTCAGGACTTATGCCATGGGATTCGCTTCCAATTATCAAAGCTATTTGACTTTCAGATTTATATTTTTGGATATTTTCTCCTCCCAAAAATGCTCCCAAAATTGGCATTTTTAGTTTTTTTAAGGTAGAAGATAAATCAATGTAGTGAACATTAACTCTTGTAAATGAGCCCATTGTGGAGCTTATAACTTTTGGGTTATAAAATTCAACGGTATCTTGGGAGCAATAAATATTGTTGATGCCATACCAGTCGGCAAGTCTAATTATTGTGCCGAGATTGCCTGGGTCCTTGATGTTATCTAATATTAATACAACATTGTCTTTTAAGTTTAAATCAAAATGGGAATTGGCCTTTTGATGTACTAAAGCTACACCAGTATTGTTGTTTTTAAATGTAGAAATTGTGGAAATTTCTTCCTCTTTGCAAATATTAACCTTTATGTTTTTACGAACCGAATCTATCTTTAATTTTAAATTTTCACTACAAAATATATACTCTATCTCGAAATCAGAGTTTATAATTTCAAGAATACCTTTTTCGCCTTCTACCAAAAATCTACTATATTCCGTTCTGTATTTTTTATTATGAAGAGATTGAACGTATTTTTGTTGCTGTTTAGAAATCATTTCAAATTTTGGGTCGAAGATTGAGTAAAAGAATAATATATTTATTAATGATGGTGTTTTTGCAAGGAATGCTTTTTTCTTGTAAAAATAATATACCAGTTGACAATAATAAGTATATTTTGTGGAGAAATGATTTTAAAGGAAATCAAAAAGTACTTGACTACGAACTCGAACAGATAATTCCTTTCTCTCAAAAAGAAAATTCAAAACCCCTTGAATTGCCAATTACTCCAAGAGTATGGTGGTATAATTTTGGTTCTAATGCCTTTAATGCCACCAAAAATGAAGGGAAATTAGCAGTTGCCACTCAGAAATTAACTACTCTTAAGTCTGCAGCTGTGGTTTCGCCAAGGAATATTCAAAAATTGGAAAAGAAAATAGAGCGATATCAAGAAAATCTACAAGAAAGGAATGGTTGGTTTTGGAGAAATATTGGGGAAAAACAAGTGCTTATATCAGCGTCTAATGTAGCCGAAACTGCTGATAAGATGAAGAAGTTTTTGTTTGATATTGGTTACAGGGAAGCAGAAGTAAGTTATAAGTTTGACACGACAAGTAAAAATAGGAAAGTTAAAGTAAGTTATTTAATAAAAGAAAATTCGCCTTATATTATTGATACAGTAAGATACATTGTAAACGACCCTGTGTTAGATAGTTTGATCAAAGCCACAGAGGATGGTCAGTTGGTTGAAAAAGGAAGTCTTTTTGATTTAAGACAAGTTTCAGCTGAGAAACTCAGGATAGAGCAAATGCTTAAAAATAATGGATATTATAATTTCAACAACAAGTTTATTTCTCATGGAGCCAGTAATTATGAAGGAGACGAGAAATTGTTTTTTGAAAGAAAACATGGCAATTTACAGATAGAGATACAAAATCCAGATGTAAATACTTACCACCAGCAGTACAGAGTTGAGGAAGTGATTTTTAAAGCATTCGACCCAAATAGCAACAAAAGTTTCTATAAGCCAGACACAGTTTTTTATAATGGTGTAAAATTTATCCGATTAGATAGGAATGTACCCTTAAATATCATAAGTCCAAGAATCATTTCAAGTCCGGGAGCTATTTACCGAATTCAAGATATTGTTGAAACTCAACGACAAATTGCACTTTATAATCAATTTGCATTTGCCAGTTCGCAGATAAAGCCGCTATCCCCAGGTCAACTCTCCTTAGAATATTTTGCTCCTTTGCTTGAGAAATATACATTTGGAATCAGTCCTGGCATCAATAATATTTACAATGATGGATCAACTTTTTTTGGTTTTGGAGTGCCTATTTCACTTACAGCTAGGAATTTATTGAAAAAACTTGAAATCTTTGAAGGGTCCCTTAGGACATCCTATGAAGGACAGCCTTCGCCTATCAATACCTCTAATCAACCAATTCGGGGTAGTTTGGAATTGGGATTTAATTTGAACTTGACACTTCCAACACTTTGGCCATTTCAAAATCATCTTAATCAGCTAAACTTAAAAAATCCAAGAACGATTCTTGGTATTGGATACAATTATTCAGAACCATTTTGGGGTAAAAGGCTGAATTTTAAATTAAATACAAATCATTCTATACAGTTAAGTAAGTTTGCACAAATCTACTTCAGTGTTTTAGATGCTCATTTAATAAATACGATTTACTTCAATAACGAATCAGGTAGAGAGTTTTATAATAGTTTGTTGGCTTTGCAAAGTCAAGGAAATAATCTTAAGATTACATTCGACCCACAGTTTGTGTCATCTTTAAATTCAAATTTTGTTTACAATAATCAAAACTTAAGCAAGCCTTTTTCTTCGTCTAAGTTTTTTAGGTTTTTTGCTGAATCAGGGGGCACAGTTTTGAATTTCCTAGATAACAAAAACCAAATAGGTATAGTTGAAAAAGTATTTCCCTTGAAACAAGCTGAAAATTCTGTGGATAGCGTCCGGGCTTATTTCAGATTTGTAAAAATTAATGCAGATTATCGACGAAACATAAATATAAATTCAAAAAGTAGTTATGCCTATCGTTTTAACCTTGGTATAGCGAATCCCTACGGATCAAATCGTTCGATGCCTTATGACAAGAATTTTTTTATAGGAGGAAGTAACTCCGTAAGAGCTTGGGCACCGAGAACACTGGGTACTGGCTCCTCTAAACCTGATACAACCGCTGCTGGGAATACTATTCCACAACCTGGCGATATTCTTTTAGAATCGAGTCTAGAATATAGGGTTAAAGTATTGCATTTTGCTGGCGACATACAATTTGCAGCTTTTTTAGATGCAGGTAATGTTTGGAAATGGTATCAAACAAATACGCCTACCAAATACAATAGTGCAAATTTTGATTTCAAACGTTTTTATAAAGAAATAGCTGTCGGAACGGGATTCGGCGTACGTTGGGATTTGTCTTATTTCCTTTTTAGATTTGATTGGGGGATAAAAGTACTTGACCCAAGTCGTGAGTTAGGAAGTAGGTTTGTATTGGATGATTTCTCCCTAAAAAGAAAACAGCAATATGGATTAAACTGGAATTTTGGAATTGGATACCCTTTTTAAACAAAATTCTTTGCGACTACTTCTTCTATTCAACTTTAAAAAATCTACAATACCAATTTTTTCAAAAAATCGCCTATGTGGTTTTATCCAAAAAATAAAGAAATTTTAACACTGACATATTGTCATATTTGTTAATTTTGCATTTATTCTTAATAACAAATTAAATATGATTGCCGAAAGTATCAGCGGAGCCTTGAAGGAAGATTTAGATGAACCAAAGTTATCTATTAATGAAAATGTACTTGGAACTAAAAAACTATATATTGAGAGTTATGGATGCCAAATGAACTTTGCTGATAGCGAAGTTGTGGCTTCTATTTTAAGGACTAATGGCTACTCTACCACCTCAAATATGGAGGAGGCAGATTTGGTATTGATAAATACCTGTTCTATTAGAGATAATGCAGAACAAAAAGTCAGAAATAGGCTTAACACTATTAATAATAATAAGAAAACTAATCCAAATCTTAAAATTGGTGTATTAGGCTGCATGGCTGAGCGTCTGAAAACGCAGTTTTTGGAAGAAGAAAAAATGGTGGATTTAGTAGTCGGGCCTGATGCCTACAGAGATTTGCCAAATTTGCTTGAAGAGGTGAATGAAGGGCATAAAGCCATTAATGTGTTTTTATCAAGAGAAGAGACGTATGCTGATATTTCTCCTGTTCGTATAGATTCTAACGGGGTATCTGCATTTATTTCGATCATGCGAGGCTGCGACAATATGTGTAGTTTTTGTGTGGTTCCCTACACCAGAGGTCGTGAGCGTAGCAGAGACCCTCATTCTATTTTAAAAGAAGCGAAAGAGCTTTTCGAAAAAGGTTACAAGGAAGTAACACTTCTTGGACAAAATGTTGATTCCTATAAATGGACTAATGGAGAGGAGCATTTTAATTTTGCAAATTTACTTTCTGCTGTTGCTGAAATAAACCCAGAGTTAAGAGTTAGGTTTTCTACTTCTCATCCCAAAGACATTACAGACGAAGTATTGTATACCATTAAAAAGTATGATAATGTATGTAATTATATCCATCTTCCAGCACAAAGTGGAAGTTCTAGGATATTGGATTTAATGAATAGAACCTATGATAGAGAATGGTATTTGGAAAGAATTTCTAAAATCAGAGAGATATTAGGCGAAGATTGTGGCGTTTCTCATGACTTAATTGCAGGTTTTTGTACTGAAACCGAAGAAGACCATCAAGCTACCTTAAGTCTAATGGATGAGGTAATGTTTGATTATGGTTATATGTTCTTTTATTCGGAAAGGCCTGGTACTCCTGCCGCTAAAAAATTAGTTGACGACGTGCCAGAAGATGTTAAAAAGAGAAGATTGAACGAAATAATTGATAAACAAAGACAACATTCGGGAATAAGAAATAATTTATCGGTAGGAAAAGTTCATAGAGTTTTGATAGAAGGAGAGTCTAAAAAATCAAATATGGACTTTGCAGGTCGCAATGATCAAAATAAAGTGATAGTTTTCCCTAGAAAAAACTACGAAAAAGGCCAATATGTAAATGTTATGGTGAATAGCTGCAGCACAGGTACATTGATTGGCGAAATCGTAGACTAAATATGACAAACACAAACGAAATACAAAATGCAAAAAATAGATTTGGTGTAATTGGAAATGCACCATCACTAAACTATGCATTAAATATAGCTATACAAGTAGCTCCAACTGACCTTACAGTTTTAATAAACGGCGAAAGCGGAAGTGGAAAAGAATCTTTTTCAAAAATTATTCATGGACTAAGTCATCGGAAAAATGGACCATTTATTGCCATAAACTGCGGTGCTATTCCAGAAGGAACCATTGACTCAGAATTGTTTGGACACGTAAAAGGTTCATTTACAGGAGCTATTGATGATAGGAAGGGTTATTTTGAAACTACAAATGGCGGCACAATATTTCTTGACGAAATAGCCGAACTTCCTTTGGGTACACAAGCCAGGCTGTTAAGAGTACTTGAAAACGGCGAATATATTCCAGTAGGTTCTTCCAAGGTGAAAAATACCAACGTCAGAGTTGTTGCAGCTACTAATGTTAACTTGCAAAATGCCATTGAAAAAGGAGAATTTAGAGAAGATTTGTTTTACAGGTTAAATACTGTGCCAATTGTTGTCCCGCCTCTGCGAGACAGAGGATTTGATATTGAGTTGCTATTTATTAAATTTACATGTGATTTTGCGGAAAAAAACCACATTGAGCCCGTAGAATTAACCGAAGAAGCAAAAGCTTTGTTGCGAGCTTTTAGATTTCCAGGAAATATCCGCCAATTAAAAAATATAGCTGAGCAGATTACTATTCTCGAAAACGAGAGAATTATCAATAGTCAAATACTCGAAAAATACCTTCCCAAAAGCCAAAGTTCAGGTTTACCTGCTTTACTTGGAGCAAAAGATTTAGGAGGCTTAAATGACTTTTCTGAAAGAGAATTGCTATATAAAGTCCTCTTTGATATGAAAAAAGATATCACTGAGTTAAAAAAACTCGTTTATAGTACAATGTCCAATGGTGGTAATTTTGAAAATGTAAATGAAAGCTTAAAGCACGATTTATTTAAAGATATGGCTTCAGAGGCTCCAATGGTTTATTCACGACCTACCGTAAATGAAGATGAACCTGTTTATCCTGTTTATAACCAGCCTTTAAGCGAAAATTTTATTAAGATTGATGATTATCAGAAATCTAGAGAGAATATTGAAGATATCAGTCATGAAACCGAAGAAGAATCACTTTCTTTAGAGAAAAATGAAAAGGATATGATAATTAAAGCTTTGAAAAAAAATAATTTCAAAAGAAAGTATGCAGCTATGAGCTTAGGTATTTCAGAAAGGACACTTTACAGGAAAATTAAACAATACGATATTGAAGATGAGGACTAAATATTCGTTTTTTTTTCTTCCGTTTTTACTGACTATGCTTTCCTGTGGAATTTACAAATTCAACAGTGCATCACTTTCGCCAGATTATAAAACGTTTTCAATTCAGAATTTCACGATGTCAGCTGCGGGTGGTCCGCAAAATATGAGCTTGAGTTTTAGTGATAAACTCAAAGAATACTATCAAAGAAACACCAACTTGAAGTTTAAAAACACGGATGGTGATTTGCATCTTGAAGGTTCGGTAATTTCGTATGAACAAAGTCCAGTATCTGCTACTGCTGGCGATAAAGCAGCTATGAATCGACTTACTATTACAGTTGAAGTAAGATTTGTAGATAAAATTGATGAACAGAAAAATTTCGAAAAAGAATTTAGTTTCTATCAGGATTTTTCGCAAGAAACCTCATTAACACAAGCTGAGACCACTTTAGTGCCTAAAATTTTGGATCAATTGGTTTTAAATATTTTTAATGCAACAGCGTCGTCATGGTAGCACTGGTAAATATTTTTAATAATATTATAAAAAAGAAGGGTTCCAAAGACTCCAAAGATGTTGATTACCTTTTAGAGATTTGCAAGAAATTTCCAAGTTTTGATTTGCCCCATATTTTATTATTGAACTACCAACCTGATATTTTTAATCAAGATCTTTGGAAAAAAGGCGAGGAATTATCAATTCAATATAAATACAACCTTAAGCATTATTTTGAACCTGAGCATAAAGAAACAGCTAATGATGCAAATGGCATCAAAAATCAGGTAAACCTGAATAGTTTTGATCAAAAAAGTATTTTATTGGATTTTTTAAACAAACCCAAACCTAAATTTATTTAAGAAACCTACTCAATATTTAAAGAAAATATTATTGAAACTAATCAAAAAACACTAACTTTGCGGCTCTTTAAGAAAACATAAATAAAAATGATAACAACTATTCTTGTATTGATGATATTGGTAGCTATTTTACTTATCATCGTGATATTGGTTCAAAATCCTAAAGGTGGTGGTATTTCTTCTGAATTTGGAGGAGGTTCTACACAAATGTTCGGTGTTCAAAAAACTGGAGATATTTTAGAAAAAATGACTTGGGGCTTTTTTGCTTTCTTGTTAGTAGCTTCACTTAGTACAGTTATTATATACAAAACTGTAGGTTCTGCGGCAACTACTGACAGTGATGTGAACGTAGAAAGAGCTACATCTGCACCAGCGTTGCCAACTGCTCCTGCTCCAACAGCACCAGCAACGGCTCCACAAGGAACACCAACAGTACCAGCAAAATAAAGTTTCACTTTAGAAAATATTTGAAAGATATCCGTTTGGGTATCTTTTTTTTTGCACTTTTTCTTAATTTGAGTTTCAATTTTTAAAATTTATTCTAATGACAAATTCTGATATAGCCGACATTATTCAACTAACAGGCAAACTCCTTGATTTGCACGATAGAGACGAGATGCGGGCCAAGACTTATATTGCTAGTGTATTTACTTTAGAAAGGCTCGAAAATCCAATTTCCGAAATGAGCCAAAAGGAAGTAATGCAGATTCGTGGTTTTGGAAAAGTCTTAAGTGCGAATATCGAAGAAATTGTTAAAACTGGTCAACTATCTGAACTTCAAGGTTTAATTGATATTACGCCAGAAGGTATATTTGATATTTTCAAAGTAAAAGGTTTGGGTGTAAAAAAGATTAAAACGCTTTGGAAAGATTTAGGAATTGACAATATAAACGACCTTAAAATAGCCTGTGAAAACAATAAAATAGCTGAAACCAAAGGTTTTGGACAGAAAACCCAAGATGCTATTTTGGAATCCTTGGCATTTATCCAAGCTCAACAAGGGAAACTTAGAATGGATAAAGGTGCATTTTTAAGTAATGCGATATTAGAAGAAATAAAAAAACGCTACCCTGATGTCTATGAAGTCGGCCAAGTAATTAGAAGGTGCGAAACTGTTGATTTATTACAGTTTATGGTTATTAAAGATGGTTTTGGAGGTTTAAAATTTGATGAATCAACATTCAAACAAGAAATGAAACTTTCCTCGCCGAGTGCATGGAGAGGTTTTTATAAAGATTTTCAGGTGCCAATAGAAATTGAAAAAGTTGCTTCAAAAGATTTTGTGAACAAACAATTGATGAAAAACTCGGATGAAAACCATCTGAAATTTCAAAATGAAGAAGGAATTACGCTACTAAGTCATTTATCAAAAATCTCTTTTACATCGGAAAAGGAAGCTTACAAAACATTTGGCTATGATTGGATTGTACCAGAAATGAGAGAAGGATTGAATGAATTTGAATGGATAGAAAAACACAAAAATGAAGAACTAGTGACTTGGGATTCCTTAAAAGGTACAGTTCACAATCATTCTACCTATTCTGATGGGAAACACACCTTGAAGGAAATGGCGGATTATTGTCAAAGTCTTGGTTTTGAGTTTTTTGGAATAGCCGATCACAGTCAAACTGCTTCCTATGCTTCTGGACTTTGGCCAGAAACTGTCATAAAACAACATAAGGAAATTGACGCCTTAAATGCTCAATATCAAAACTTTAGAATTCTTAAAGGCATTGAGTCTGATATTTTAATAAATGGAAGTTTAGATTATGAAAACGATGTTTTGGCTTCTTTTGATTATATAGTTGCATCAGTTCATGCAGTGTTAAATATGGATATCGAAAAAGCTACGCTCAGGTTATTAAAAGCGATTGAAAATCCATATACCAATATTTTAGGACATTTATCAGGAAGGTTATTGTTGTCTCGCAAAGGCTATCCTTTAGACTATAAGAAAATAATTGATGCTTGTGCCGCAAATAGAGTAGTGATGGAGCTAAATGCGAGCCCTTACAGGCTTGATATTGACTGGAGATGGATTGATTATTGCCTTTCCAAAGATGTAATGATAAGTATTAATCCTGACGCCCATGAAATGAAAGGTATTCATGATATGCAATATGGAGTTGAGGTTGCTCGAAAAGGTGGCCTTCCAAAAGAGATGACCTTAAATTGCCTAAGTACTTCAGAAATATTGAAAGTATTCTCAAAAAAATAAGGAACGCTTGGCGTTCCTTATTTCTATTACATTAATTTTTTGATAATTTCCTCAGTGCTGATACCTTCAGCTTCCGCCTTGAAATTTCGAACCACTCTGTGTCGTAGCACAGGAAAAGCTACAGCCTTTACATCTTCTATATCAGGCGAATATTTTCCATTTATTAAAGCATGACATTTAGCAGCTAATACTAAATTTTGCGAAGCCCTTGGTCCAGCTCCCCATTCTAAAAACTTCTTGGATTCCTCAGATGCTCCATCGATATTGGGACGGGTTTTATGTACTAATTTCACTGCATACTCTACTACATTGTCTGCCACAGGAACTTTTCTAACTAAGTTTTGGAACTCAATAATTTCTTCCGCTCCAAGTACTTTGTTTACTTGAGTTTTTTTGTCAGAAGTAGTGTTTTTTACAATATTTAATTCTTGTTCAAAGCTCGGGTAATCCAAATTAACCATAAACATAAATCTGTCCAATTGTGCTTCGGGTAGGGGATAGGTGCCTTCTTGTTCAATTGGGTTCTGCGTAGCTAAAACAAAAAACGGCTTATTCAAAGCATGTCTTTCGCCCGCTACAGTCACCGAATACTCCTGCATTGATTCCAATAAGGCAGATTGCGTTTTAGGAGGAGTACGGTTAATCTCATCTGCCAAAATGATATTGGCAAAAACAGGTCCTTTGATGAATTTGAAATTACGATTGTTATCTAATGTTTCAGAGCCAACGATATCAGATGGCATTAAATCTGGCGTAAATTGTATTCTGTTAAAATTTAAATCCAAGGCTGAAGCAATGGTCTGAACCAAAAGCGTTTTAGCTAAACCTGGTACACCTACCAATAAACAATGTCCCTGACAAAAGATTGCAGTTAATAATAATTTAACTGTTTCCTCTTGTCCAACTATAACCTTTCCAATTTCTTTAGTTAGCTCTTGGTATGTGTTTTTTAGAGCATCAGCTGCCTCAACGTCCGAACTGTATTTTTTCAATTGCACTTTATTAATAATGGTTTAATTTTCAAATAATTTACAAGCTTCGTATTCTTTTTCAATATTAATATAAACTTCAGATAAAGCATTTTTGAACCATTTTTCGATAGCGTCATTCTGTTTTTGACTCATAGAATAGGTTTTTAATTTTTCATAGTCATCTTTCATACTAGCACGATGAGTCTCTTTTTTTTGCTTAACTTTTACAAGTCTCATACCTGTTTTACCATCATAAGTTCTGAAGTTCATAGGTGCACTTATCATGCCAAGCTTCATAGGCTCAACTGTGAAATATAAGTTAGGTTCCATACTTACATCCACAGATTGCCAGCTAGCTCCAGTTTCAGGATCTATTATTATTCCACCAGCGTCAGCAGTGTTTTTGTCTTGAGAGTATAATTTTATAGCTTTTTCAAAACTTATGCTATCAATATCTATTTGATGTTTTAAACTATCCAAAAAACGTTTGGGCTCTGTTAGATCCAATCTACTATAATCCGGTCTTAGCAATATATGTCGGGCTCTATATTCTTGACCTCGTTTGTCAAGTGTTTGAATTATGTGAAAGCCAAACTCTGATTCTACTACATTAGAAACAACTCCAGAATCTTGTGTCATAGCCATGGCCTCAAACTCGGCCACCATCTGACCTCGTTTTGCCCAGCCAAGGTCTCCACCCTGTACCTTGGAGCCTTGATCTTCCGAGAATTCCTTTGCTAGCTCTGCAAAACTCTCTCCATTTTCAATTCGTTTTTTAAAGCCATTCAGTCTCTCCACTAATTCTTCTTTCATTGCCTTAGTTACCGGAGCAAGTCTAACTATTTGTGAAAGAACTACTTCGGTAGGTATCATGGGTAAGCTGTCGCTTGGAATTTTATTAAAAAATCTTTTAACTTCTAACGGTGTCACATTTACATTTTCAGTTATTGAATTTCTCATTTTATCAGAAGTCAACTGCTCCCTAACTTGGCTTTTTAACTCAGACTTTAAAGTTTCTATTGATTTACTGAACTGCTGGACAATATTCTTTTCATTTCCATATGCCCTTATCATTTCTCCCATTCTTGCATCTAACTGGCTGTTTACCATGTCTTCATCTACAATTACTGAGTCAATTTCAGCTTTTGCTACCAATAGTTTTTGAATTGTCAAACTCTCCAAAGCTTGACATTTAGTCATCTCTTGTCCTTCTTGTTTGCTTCTAACAACTATTGACTCAACTTCCGACTTAAGAATGTATAAATTATCTACTTTTGCTACTATTTTATCAATATTGGTGGATTGACCAAAACTGAAAAACGGAATGGCTATCAAAGCCACTAATAATCTTTTAATCATTTATTTTTGTTTTTTACTTCCTCTATTAACTTATTCAACTCTGCTTTATCTAGACTTACTCGGTATTTTGCCATCAGTTTTATTTCTAAAGACTGACTTAAATATTCTTGATACTTTTCAATAACTTGGTATTTATAATCTTTAAAACTTTTTTGATAGTTATTGGTTCTCAACGAAAACTCTTCAAGTCTATTTCCAATTTTCTGAATTCCTGTATGGTTTTCCCATTTTTGGCCTATTTTTTTTTCATACTCTTCTCTTCCTATCCTTAAAGTTTTAAAAACAATGGCATCACTGTCTTTTGAATTGAAAACTTTAACCAAATCAGACTCATAATTGCTGAAAAACTGAAAACTTACCCTTTGATTTTTTGACCAATCAAATCTGTCTTGAACCTTGTTGTTTTTGTAGTCTACCTCCAAAATTCGCGTCAAAGGTAATCCATTTTCAACTAAAAAATCAACGATTTGCTTAATTCTTAACTCCGATATATTTTCATCTTCATTATTGTCTATATGTCCACCCACCTCAACAATATAACCTTGGTTCTTTTTTAAAATAGTCAAAAGTCCCATCATTTTTCTTTTTTCGTCTTGTCCTAACTCATATTGGTTTTTGTAATAGTAAATTGGTCTAATCCCTCTAAAGAGTTGGTAAGGTTTCTGATTTTGTCTAGCTATGTTAAATTTTTGATAGACTGTAGAATCCTTAAAGCTAATTACTGACATGTTCCCTTCTTCTTTTATACCAAATAGATTAGGATTGTTTTCATAAAATTTCCTTTGTCCAGTAGTGTCATCTAACGATTTCTCAATGACATTAATATTGTAAAACTTAGAATACAATAAATTGTCTCTTTGGGCTTTAAATAGTCTACTCAAGTCATTGTTGCCTGTAGAAAATTGTGATTCTTCAAATTCGGTCAAGGATTTTTTTAAATATTTATCAAAAAACATTCTAAAAATTTGAACTGGAGTTTCCTCTGCTCTCCATTTATCAAAGGTTTGCCTTTCCATTAAATATTTGAAAAAATCACCTGCAAAGTATTTTTGCTCCTTAATAGTGAAAAGTACAAATCTGTCTAAATCACTACTATGTGTTTCCCATTCACGGTTCAATATCCTTTTGTCTGAAAAATTTAAGCAATGGGTAAGTATTTCCTGATTTATTTCAAGATTGTATTTTCTTTTTAGTTCTTCCAAATGTTTATTTTGCAGGAACTCAGCTCTCGAGTCTGTAGTGAATTTGTTTAAATTCTTTTTAATAAAAACCTCTTTGGTGTCCGGAGCATATTTAGCCAAAAGCTTTATGAGATGCAAACCACTGCTAGATCTTACAGGTTTTGATACCTCACCAATTTTGAGATTAAAAGCAGCTTCTTCAAAGGTGGACTCCTCTCTGGTTCCAATTCCGAAAACTGGAAGAATACCAAGTGTTTGTTTTGAATTAATATCATCTGAAAATCTAATCGCCAGCTCTTCAAAATTAGCTCCTTTTGATATTTCTTTTTGAAGAGAATCTAAAAGATTGTAAAATTGGTCAAATTGCTCTTTATTAAGGTCTTTATTGAAAAATTTTAAAATTTGTTGAACCTTTACATAGCCACTATTTTTTCTTTTTCCATTAACCTTTATAATATGGTACCCTGCCTTTGTTCTTATTGGCATTGAAATAGAATCAACTGGAGTTTTAAATGCAACATCTTCTAGAGGTAATATTAAATGAAAAGTAGAAAACCAACCTAAGTTCCCTCCATTATCTGATGTTTTGGGATCTTTGGACCATTCCTTCGCTAAAATTGCGAAATTGTCTTTATGAAGAGCGTATTTTCTTAATTCTGTGAGTTCATTGTACACTTTTAGGGTATCGCTTGGAGATGCATACCACGAAAGAGGAATAAAAATATGAGATGCGTTAATTTCGTTCTGATATTTGCTATATGCATCTTCGGCTAATGCATTAATGGCTTTTTTGTCTTCTAAAAAACTTTGAAGTTCTATTCTCTTATAAGTTTCTACTTCTTCTTCAAAATTATCCGTTGTATCCATTCCTAAAGCTTTTGCTTCTAAAATGAAAAGCTTTTTTTTCAAAACCTCATTTATCAACTCATCGTTAGTTGCAGAATCTAAATTTATTGAATTTTCAAAATCTATTCCAAATTCTGACCTAGTGTAAGTATCGTCATTTGCTACCATCACTATTGGGTCTAAAGTTTTTTCAATAACTTCCGCTGGAACTTCAATTTTAGCAGTTTGTAAAACTGGTTTTGAACAAGCCCCCAAAATCACAAATCCAAGAATATATTTATATCTGTTATAAAGCATTATATGTTTTCTAAAATGAAAAGCAAAATTGTCCTAATAATTGGTTTCTTAATTTTGCCTCATACTCAATTTTCTAAAAGTACTCTTAAAAATATTAACTAAAAAATTAGTGTTTTATTTTTTGAGTTTCAAAATTAAACCAAAGTTGCCTTTGGCTCCTGTTGAGATAGGCAGTGGAAACTGCCTAATCCCCAAATAATATCTGTGGAATCAATGCCAATTACTTCTCTGTCTTTAAAACAAGCTTGTATTAGATTCAAAGCTTTATCGTCGTTTTTGCATCTATAAGTTGGCACAATTACGTTTTTGTTGGTAATGCAAAAGTTAGCATAAGACGCAGGTAACCTTTCTCCATTATCTATAACGGGCTCTGGCATTTCAATTTCCACTATTTCCAATTGTTTTCCATTTAACAATCTCATTTTTTTTAACAATTTCAGATTTTCTTCAAGAATTAAATGGTTTTCATCCGATTTGTTTTTTTCTATCATGGTTATAATCCTGTCCTCTGCCACAAATCTAACGGTATCATCTATGTGTCCGTCAGTATCATCACCAATAATGCCATCTTCTATCCATAATACTTGATTAACACCGTAAAAAGTACACAAATAGTTCTCTATTTGACTCTGATCTAAGCTTGGGTTACGGTTCTTATTCAAAAGGCAAGACTTGCTGGTCATGACGGATCCCGAGCCGTTAAACTCTACTGACCCACCTTCCATTATTATTCCAGGGCTTACATATGGCAGTTCAAGTAGTTTTGCAATCTTCTTAGGGATACCATTGTCTGAATCAAATGGCGGATATTTTCCTCCCCATGCGTTATATTCCCAATCAATAATTAATCTTTCGGAGTTATTTCTATTTATTAAAATAGCTGGCCCATGATCTCTACACCACGAGTCGTTTGTGGCGTGATTATATAAGCGGATATTGGTTGTGTCAATTTTGAATTTTTCAAATAGTTTTTCAATTTGCAATATAGTTTCTGCATTATTTGCATTTATTTTTACCAATTCACTTTTTGAGATTGTAGAAATAAATTTTAAATAAGAAGGGTATATTTTCTCAAATCGATTTTCCCATGTTTCTTTATTAATTGGAAAACTCAGCCAAGTAGCCTCGTGAGGATGCCATTCAGCTGGAAAATAGAAGTTTTCATTCTTAGGATTTCGCATATTTTCAATAAATGTTCAATTAATTTGCAAAAATAATTTCTTTTTTTTTGTTTTTTCAGTTTTAAAAAAGAATTACTTTTGTGAAAAATAAAAAAATACAGGATTTTTATTATTTTAAATTTTGAAAAAATCTCTTCGGAAACGAATCGTTTTTTAAGAGTGGTTGAATAAATGATAGGTTAAAAACAGTTGAATTTTTCGACTGTTTTTTTTTTTTGGATTCTCTAGTAAAATACTTTTTGATTAATAATGGACTTTGAAATCCGAAAACAACTTTAAATAATTTTTATGAGTTACCTGTTTTTTGAAGTAAAATAAAGTTTTTCTTAAATTTTTAGTAATTATTTTTTTATTGTCAAATATTTGTATAATTTTGCACCTCAATTCGACGGAGGATTCTCCTTATCATTAATTAAAAGAAGTCGGTGTCATTCGAAACCATTTTAATTACGACTGTGAATTTCACTTATAGGCAGTCTCCGATTCGCGTTTAATTTTTTTTGGAATCACTAAGAGGAAACAAGGCATGTTCCTGCATAATTAAAAATGCCTTACCCTTAAAAAGGTTCTCAGTGCTTGTCAAGTTGGTTCGTTTACCAACCTCTGTTGTTGAAAAAAGAATAATTTGGATTTATGTGAATGTATGCGTACTTTTGCAGCCCGATTCAAATTTGGTTAAATTTAGCGATTATTTTAAAGTAAAGACTATGTCTGGAATTATTGGAAAGAAAATTGGAATGACTACCATCTTCAAAGATGGAGAAGCTGTGCCTTGCACAGTAATCGAAGCAGGTCCATGTGTAGTAACTCAAATCAGAACTGAAGAGAATGATGGTTACAAAGCTGTACAGCTTGGGTTTGGAGAGAAGAAAGAGAAGCGTACGACAAAAGCTCTTATGGGACACTTTAAAAAAGCTGATACTACTCCAAAAAGAAAATTAGTTGAATTCAAAGAATTCGAGAAAGAGTTTACACTAGGAGAAACAGTTAGAATAGAAGACGTGTTCATTGAAGGTGAGTATGTTGATATTAGTGGAAAAACGAAAGGAAAAGGATTTCAAGGTGTTGTAAAGAGACATGGATTTGGTGGTGTAGGTCAATCTACTCACGGTCAGCACAACAGAGGTAGACACCCAGGTTCAATTGGTGCTTGTTCTTACCCAGCGAGAGTTTTTAAAGGAATTAAAATGGGGGGCAGAATGGGGCACACAAATGTTACTGTTCAAAACCTTAGAGTTTTAAGACTTTTTCCTGACAAAAATTTGATCCTAGTGTCAGGTTCAGTACCTGGTGCAAAGAATTCGATAATTACGTTACATAAATAAAAGGTCGATAGCTAACGACATCGAAAAAATAGCTAATTGAAATGAAAATAAAAGTTTTAAACAAAGAAGGCAAAGAAACAGGTAAGTCTGTTGACCTTAGCGATGAAATTTTCGCTATCGAGCCAAACCAACACGTAGTGTGGTTAGATGTTAAACACTATCTAGCAAATCAACGTCAAGGTACCCACAAGTCTAAAGAAAGAGCTGAAATATCTCGTTCAACTAAGAAATTGGTTCGTCAGAAAGGTTCAGGTGGTGCAAGACACGGTTCAGCTAAATCTCCTACTTATGTTGGTGGTGGTACTGTTTTCGGTCCACGTCCAAGAGATTACGACTTCAAATTAAATAAGAAAATAAAGGTTTTGGCACGTAAGTCAGTATTGTCTGCAAGAGTTGCTGAAAATAACCTAATGGTAATCGAAGATTTTTCGATTGATTCGCCAAAAACAAAAAGCTACATTGAATTTTTGAATGCCTTGAGCCTTACAGGCAAAAAGACTTTGTTTGTTGTAAATGGAGGAGAAAACAACCTTTATTTATCAGCAAGAAACATTCCTAGAACTAAAGTTGTAGACAAAGATTCTGTAAATACGTATGAGTTAATCAATACAGACGTCATTTTATTGGCTGAGAGTACAGTTTCTCATTTGGAATCAATTTTAAATGATTAATTTTTAAAGAAATGAGCGTTTTAAGAAGACCAAAAATAACAGAGAAAACACAGTTACTGACTTCCAAAGGGAAATATACTTTCGAAGTAGGTCGTGATGCCAATAAAATCGAGATAGCAGCGGCTGTTGAGAAAATGTACGGTGTTACAGTAGATAAAGTAAATACAATTACTCAAATCGGAAAGAAAAAGTCAAGAATGACTAAATCAAGATTGAGTTCAGGTAAAACTAGTACTTTCAAAAAGGCAATAGTTACTTTGAAAGACGGAGACCTAATTGATTTTTACGCAGAATTATAATTTATTAAAGTATAGCCTATAATAGGCTGCAAATGTGTGAGAAATGGCAGTTAAAAAATTAAATCCGGTTACACCCGGCACCAGACATCGAATAGCTCCAGATTTTTCTGATATTACAGCAAGTAAACCAGAGAAAAGTCTAACAGAAGCCATAAGAAAAACAGGTGGTAGAAACAACGAAGGACACCGTACAGCAAGGTACATTGGTGGAGGTCACAAAAGAAAGTATCGTATTATCGATTTCAAAAGAGATAAGAAAGATATGGTGGCTGAAGTTATGACTATCGAGTATGATCCAAATCGTACGTCAAGAATAGCATTACTTAAATACGAAGATGGAGAGAAAAGATATATTATCGCTCCTCAAGGTTTAGGTGTTGGACAAAAAATTGTTTCTGGAGAGAAAGTAGCTCCAGAAGTTGGAAATGCATTGCTTTTGAAGAATATGCCTTTAGGTACTATTGTTCATAATATAGAGTTAACACCTGGAAAAGGTGGTCAGTTGGCAAGAAGTGCTGGTACTTACGCTCAGGTTCTTGCGAAAGACGGTAAGTTCGTAACTTTAAAAATGCCTTCAGGTGAAATGAGAATGGTTCTAGGTGCATGTATTGCAACTGTAGGTTCTGTTTCCAACCCAGATCACATGAATGTTGTGCTTGGAAAAGCTGGACGTAAGAGATGGTTAGGTGTAACGCCAAGAGTAAGAGGTGTAGCTATGAACCCTGTTGATCACCCTATGGGTGGAGGTGAAGGTCGTGCTTCTGGTGGGCACCCTCGTTCTAGAAATGGTTTAATTGCAAAAGGCAAGAAAACTAGATCGAAAAACAAATACTCGAATAGATTAATAATTTCACGAAGAACAAAATAATACAAAATAGATGGCTCGTTCACTTAAAAAAGGACCTTACGTAGATTTTAGACTAGAAAATAAAGTCGTCGTAATGAATGATTCAGGTAAAAAGTCTGTAATCAAGACTTGGTCAAGAAGGTCTATGATTATACCTGATTTTATTGGACATACTTTTGCTGTACATAATGGAAATAAATTCATTCCTGTGTATGTTACAGATAACATGATTGGTCACAAGTTGGGAGAATTTGCTCCTACTAGAAACTTCAGAGGCCACGTGAATAAAAAAGATAAAGGTAAAAGATAATATTCCGAGGGGTATTACCCCTTTAAAAAGAATAAAAAATGGAAGCAGTAGCAAAATTAAATGATTTTCCAACTTCACCTAGAAAGGCTAGGTTGGTAGCTGACTTGATCAGAGGCAAAAAAGTAAACACAGCATTGGGTATACTTTCTTTTCAACCTCAACAAGCGGCTCCAGTTCTTAAAAAAGTTTTAATGTCGGCAATCGCCAACTGGCAAAACAAAAACGAGGACGCTAAAATAGAAGATGCAGATCTATATGTGAAAACAATAATGATTGATGGTGGAAGAATGCTGAAAAGACTTCGTCCAGCTCCGCAAGGTAGAGCTTATAGAGTTAGAAAACGCTCTCAGCATATTACAATCGTTGTGGATAGTTTAGAAAATCAATCAGTTTAATAAGTAAAGATACTTAGAAATTAGAATTATATTAATTAGTTAAAATGGGACAAAAAGTAAATCCTGTAGGTTTTAGACTAGGTTACATCAGAGGGTGGGAGTCCAACTGGTACGGTGGTAAAAATTTTGCTGAGAAACTCGTTGAAGACGATAAAATCAGGAAATATATTAACGCTCGTATCCCGAAAGGTTCTGTTTCGAGAGTTGTTATTGAAAGAACACTTAAGAGAATTACACTTACAATACATACAGCTAGACCAGGTGTGGTTATCGGTAAGGCTGGTAGCGAGGTGGACAAACTTAGAGAGGAGCTTAAAAAGCTTACTAAAAAAGATGTTCAAATCAATATTTTTGAAATCAAAAGACCTGAAATTGATGCTAAATTAGTTGGTGAGACTATTGCTCAACAACTTAGAGCTAGAATCTCTTTCCGTAGAGCGATGAAGCAAGCGATTCAATCTGCTATGAGAGTTGGTGCTCAAGGTATCAAAATTAAATTGTCAGGTAGATTGGGTGGTGCTGAGATGGCACGTTCTGAAATGTATAAGGAGGGTAGAATTCCTTTGCATACTTTAAGAGCTGATATCGATTATGCAATTTCAGAATCTTTAACTGTTTACGGTTTGATAGGAATCAAAGTGTGGGTATTTAAAGGAGAAGTCTTCGGTAAAAGAGATTTAACTTCTGTTGCCGCTCTTGCGACTGAGTCAGCTGATAGTAAAAAATCATCTATGGGTGGTGGCGGTCATCAAGGCAAAGGTCGTAGAGATGATGATGGTGACAGAAACGCTAGAAGGAAGAAAACTGGGAATAATAACGGTAGATCAAACGGTCCCAAAAGAAATTAAATTTAATGGCATTGTGCCTTAAACAATATTGTTATGTTACAACCTAAAAGAACTAGATTTCGTAAGCAACAGAAAGGCAGGATCAAAGGTATAGCTACCAGAGGTCATGAGATTGCTTTCGGTTCGTTTGCAATAAAAAGTCTTGAGCCGGGTAGAATTACTGCAAGACAAATAGAAGCGGCTCGTATTGGTGTTACTCGTGCTATGAAGCGTGAAGGCCAAGTATGGATAAGAATCTTCCCTGATACACCTATAACTAAGAAGCCATTAGAGGTAAGGATGGGTAAAGGTAAAGGTGCTCCAGAATATTGGGTAGCCAATATCTATCCAGGTACAGTATTATTTGAAGCCTCAGGTGTTTCATTAGAGCTAGCGAAAGAAGCTTTAAGACTTGCGGCTCAAAAATTACCAGTAAAAACAAAGTTTGTAGTTCGTAGAGATTACGAAGTATAGTCTAAATAAAATACTTCAAATAATAAAGAAGATGAAAAAAAATGATTTAAGTGGTTTTACTGGGGATCAGTTGAAACAACAAATATCTGAAGAAAAAGATAGATTGCTAAAGTTAAAGTTTGCTCATGCGATTACGCCTATCGAAAATCCTAAGAGAATTACTGAGACTCGTAAAACGATTGCAAGACTTTCGACTGCCCTTAGTAGTTCAAAGTAATACATCATTATCCAAATTTCATGGTTTTTGAAACCATTAATTTTATCCGAAAATGGAAAGACAAGTAAGAAAAGAACGTATCGGAGTTGTTACAAGCAACAAGATGCAAAAGTCGGGAGTAATCCAGGTGCTTCGTAAAGTGAAGCATCCAAAATATGGAAAGTTCATGATCAAAACTAAAAAGTTTATGTTTCATGATGAAAACAATGAAGCCGGTATCGGCGACACTGTAAAAATCATGGAAACGAGACCATTGAGCAAAAGCAAAAACTGGAGATTATTGGAAATAATAGAAAAAGCCAAATAATCTAAGGTATTCTTAAAATAAGTAAAAGGCAATAAAATGTTACAGCAAGAATCAAGAGCCAATGTGGCTGACAACAGTGGGGCTAAAGAAGTTTTGGTAATAAGAGTACTTGGTGGTACAAAAAAGAGGTATGCATCTGTGGGCGACAAAGTTGTTGTTACAGTAAAAGCAGCTCTCGGGTCTTCGAATATGAAGAAAGGTACTGTTTCAAAAGCTGTTGTTGTTAGAACTCGAAAAGAAGTTAGAAGAAAAGACGGTTCATATATTAGGTTTGAAGAAAATGCAGTTGTTTTATTAAACAACCAAAACGAGCCTAGAGGAACAAGGATTTTCGGACCTGTAGCTAGAGAGCTTAGAGAGAAGCAATTTATGAAAATCGTTTCACTTGCTCCAGAGGTACTTTAATAGCTGAAAATAAAAATCGTAATTAAATTATTACAATGGAAAGGAAATTTAATAAACAACCAAAACTACATGTGAAATCTGGTGATACTGTTGAAGTAATTGCTGGAAACTCTAAAGGAAAAAGAGGTAAAATTGTAGAAGTTTTGGTTAAGAAAAACCGTGTAGTGGTTGAAGGTGTAAATATGATTAAAAAACACATCAAACCAAATGCACAGAATCCTCAAGGCGAAATCAAAGAACTAGAGGGCTCAATACACATTAGCAATGTATTAGTTGTCGATCCTTCTACAGGAAAGCCATCTAGGATTGGTAGAAAATTAAATGATGCTGGAAATCTACAAAGATTCTCTAAAGCGTCTGGTAAATTTATTTAATATTTAAAGTGGGTCGGTAATCCACGTAAATTAAGAAAATGGCAAGGTTAAGAGAAAAATATCAAAAAGAGGTAGTCGCTGGTTTGATGGAGAAATACCAATACAAATCTATAATGCAAGTACCAAAGTTGTTAAAAATTGTTGTAAATAGAGGTGTTGGTGCTGCGACTGGTGATAAAAAGTTGGTTGATAGTAGCGTTGAAGAGTTGTCAACTATAACGGGACAAAGAGCAGTTCCAACTATATCAAAAAAGGCGGTTTCTAATTTTAAATTAAGAGAGGGAATGCCGATTGGAGCTAAAGTTACTTTAAGATCTACTATTATGTATGAATTTTTAGACAGACTTACTTCAGTTGCTTTGCCTAGAGTAAGAGACTTTCAAGGGATTAGTGACAAAGGTTTTGATGGTCGTGGAAATTACACATTTGGTGTAACTGAGCAGATAATCTTTCCTGAGATTTCAATCGATAAAATTTCAAAAATCCAAGGTATGGATATCACTTTTGTAACTTCTGCAAAAACAGATGCTGAAAGCTATGAGTTATTGAAAGCGTTAGGTATGCCGTTTGTGAATAAAAATAAATAATAAGCAATAATTTAGAGTTATGGCAAAAGAGTCAATAAAAGCTAGAGAAAGGAAGAGAGAAAGATTAGTAGCTAAGTTTGCTACAAAAAGAGCGGCCCTTAAAGAAGCTCAAGATTGGAAAGGTTTAGACGCCCTACCGAAAAATTCCTCTCCTGTTAGGTTGCATAATAGATGTAAACTTACTGGCCGTCCTAAAGGTTATATGAGGAAGTTCGGTATCAACCGTGTTACTTTCCGTGAAATGGCCAATTCAGGCTTTATTCCTGGAGTTACCAAATCTTCTTGGTAAAAAATTTTTTTTTCTTATTTAGAATTACTATCTTTGCAGCCCAGTTAGAGAAGTCATGCTTATGATACTGTCTAATGTTGGCTAAGGCATCCAAAAAATATTAATATTAGAAATGATTACAACGGATCCAATAGCAGATTTTCTTACCAGAATTAGAAACGCTATTAAAGCTAGGCATAGAGTCGTTGAGATTCCTGCCTCAAATCTTAAAAAAGAACTTACAGTTCTTCTTTACGACAAAGGTTATATTGCAAGTTATAAGTTTGAGGACAATGGTCTTCAAGGTGTTATAAAAATTGCATTGAAATATAATCCAGTTACAAAACAATCGGCAATTATAAATCTTTCAAGAGTTTCTAAGCCAGGTCTTCGTAAATATGTGAAGTCTACTGAGTTACCTCGTGTATTGAATGGTTTAGGTATAGCCATTTTGTCTACTTCAAAAGGAGTAGTTACCGATAAAGAAGCCAGAACTCTTAATGTTGGAGGTGAGGTTCTTTGTTATGTTTATTAATTTTTGTTGACCGCTTCAATCGTTGAAGCCTTAAACGTTTTAAAATGTCTAGAATAGGTAAAAAACCAATTTCAATCCCTTCAGGAGTTACAATAAGTGTAGATTCTGATAATTTAGTAACAGCGAAAGGAAGTAAAGGGACTTTGACTCAGAAAATTGATCCTGATATGGGAATATCAATTGAAGAAGGTGTCTTAACTGTTACGCGTCCATCAGAACAAAAGAGGCACAAAGCTCTTCATGGTCTTTATAGGTCTTTATTGAGTAATTTAGTTGTCGGTGTATCTGAAGGTTACAAAAAAGAACTTGAGCTTGTCGGTGTTGGATATAAGGCTACTAATAATGGTAACATTATTGATATGTCATTAGGTTATTCACATAATATTTATTTGGTAGTGCCTTCTGAAATTAGTGTTGCTACCAGAATGGAAAAAGGTAAGAATCCGATTATTACTTTAGAAGGTATTGATAAGCAATTGATAGGTTTAGTTTCTGCTAAGATTAAATCGTTACGTAAGTCTGAGCCTTATAAAGGAAAGGGAATCAAGTTTGTTGGAGAGGTTATCAGAAGGAAAGCTGGTAAAACTGCAGGTAAAAAATAATATAGAAATTTATAACTTTATAATATATGTCTAGTGTTAAGTCTGAAAGAAGGCAAAAAATAAAGTGGAGAGTAAGAAAAAAAGTTTCAGGTACTCCAGAAAGACCTAGGTTATCGGTTTTTCGTAGTAATACTGGTATATATGCTCAATTAATTGATGATATAGCTGGGAAAACTTTAGTTGCTGCTTCTTCATTAGAACTAGGTTTTAAATCTTTGAATATTGATAATTCAAAACAAGTTGGTACTAGCCTTGCCAAGAAAGCTACCGAACTAGGTCTGAATGCATGTGTATTTGATCGTAGTGGTTATCTTTATCATGGTAACATTAAAGCTTTAGCCGAAGGTGCTAGAGAAGCTGGACTAAACTTTTAATACTATTTAAATGAAAGCAATTAAAGTAAACGAATCAGAACTTAAAGAAAGAGTTGTAGCCATAAATAGGGTTGCTAAAGTTGTTAAAGGTGGTCGTAGATTTAGCTTCTCAGCTATCGTTGTTTTAGGTGACGGTCAAGGGGCAGTTGGTCAGGGCTTAGGAAAAGCAAATGAAGTTACAGATGCTATTTCAAAGGCTATTGAAGATGCACGTAAAAATTTGGTAAATGTTCCAATTATAAATGGTACAGTACCTCACGAAATGGAAGGTAAATATTCAGGTGGATTTGTATTTGTTAAGCCTGCGGCTCCTGGTACTGGAGTAATAGCAGGTGGTGCAATGCGTGCCGTTTTAGAGGCAGCTGGGGTACATAATGTATTGGCTAAGTCTAAAGGTAGTTCGAATCCTCATAATGTTGTCAAAGCGACTTTGGATGCCCTTTTGAAGATGAGAGCACCACACGAAGTAGCTGCACAAAGAGGAATTAAGTTAAATAAAGTATTCAACGGTTAATTACCGAATAAATAATTTTAGTGATGGCTAAGGTAAAAATTACTCAAGTTAAAAGTTTAATTGAGAGACCGAAAAGACAAAAGCTTACAATGCAAGCATTGGGTTTAAGAAAAATCGGTGGATCTGTAGAGATTGAAACGAATCCTGCTATTGATGGCATGATTAGAAAAGTAAATCATTTAATTAGAGTAGAGAATTGTTAATAGGGATAACCGAGTAGTATTTATACTGCGTAAATTAAAAACAAAATGAAATTAGAAATTTTAAAACCTGCAGAAGGTTCGGTAAGAAATAATACAAGACAAGGTAGGGGTCAAGGTTCAGGTGGTGGTGGTACTGCTAGAAGAGGACATAAAGGTGCTAAGTCTAGGTCAGGTTATAGTGCAAAAAGAGGTTTTGAAGGAGGTCAAATGCCATTGCAAAGACGTGTTCCTAAGTTCGGTTTTAATAATATTAATAGAATTGAATATAAAGCTATTAATTTAGATACTATTCAATCATTAGTTGAGAAAACTGGAGTTAAGTTAATTAATCTTGCTTTTTTAAAGGAGCATGGTTTAATGTCAAAAACTGATTTGATTAAAGTTTTAGGAAGAGGCGAATTGACTTCAAAAGTTGATGTAAGTGTAAATGCTTTTTCAAAATCAGCTATTTCTATTATTGAAAACTTAGGAGGAAAGGCTACTGTTGTAAGTAAAGGATCTGCTTCTTCATCGATTTCAAATGAGGTTGTTGAAGTTGTGACAGATGTTGTAGCTGCTCCTAAAGCAAAAAAAACTAAGGTAGGTGATGATTTGACAAAAATTGAAGGAATTGGCCCTAAAATTTCTGAGCTCTTAGTAGCTGGAGGTATTGAGACATTCTTAAAATTGTCAGAAACTTCGGCTGAAGAAGTACAAGAAATATTAAATAATGCTGGTGGTAATTTTGCCTCACATAATCCTGCAACTTGGGCAGAGCAAGCTAAACTTGCTGCTGATGGAAACTGGGATGAGTTGAAAGTACTTCAAGACAAATTAAATGGTGGTCGTCCAGAATAATTGTTCCCTATTTTATGAAAAAATTAATTAGTACATTTAAGAACATCTGGTCAATAGAGGAGCTAAGAAATAGAATCTTAGCTACTTTGTTTATTATAGTTATTTTCAGAATTGGTTCTTATATTACTCTTCCAGGTGTTGATCCTTCAAAATTGCAAGATCTAACAAATGGTAATGGTTTATTAGGTTTGTTGGATACTTTAGTTGGTGGTGCTTTTAGTAAAGCATCCATTATGGCCTTAGGTATCATGCCATATATATCTGCTTCCATTGCTATTCAACTATTGGGTTTAGCATTGCCTTATTTCTCTAAACTTCAAAAAGAAGGTGAGTCAGGTAGAAGAAAGTTAAATCAAATTACTAGATGGTTAACTATAGCAGTTACTGCTACCCAAGGATTTACTTATTTAAAAACAACTATACCTACCGATGCTATCACGATTCCGCAAGGATTGTTTTATATAGCTGGTGTAATTATTTTAGTTGCTGGTACCATGATGAGTATGTGGTTAGGAGAGAGAATTACTGAAAAGGGTATTGGTAATGGTATATCAATGATTATTATGATTGGGATAGTGTCTCGTTTTCCTGGTGCTATAATTGGAGAAGCTAATGCTAGAGGAGCCAATGGTCAGATATTATTCTTTATTATAGAAATAGTGGCTTTATTCTTAGTTGTGTTGTTTGCGGTGGCTATGACGCAAGCTGTAAGAAGAGTGCCTGTACAATATGCTAAGCAAATAGTTGGTAATAAAACCGTTACTGGTCAAAGACAGTATTTGCCTCTTAAATTGAATATTTCAGGAGTAATGCCTATCATTTTTGGACAAGCTTTGATGTTTATTCCTGCTTTTGTAGCTTCACTATTTGCTGAAAAAAGTGATTTTGCTCAAAATGTTAACACTATTTTTAGTGATCCGACCTCTTGGCAATATAATTTACTCTATTTGGTATTGATCGTAGCATTTACATTTTTTTACACTGCCATTTCAATTAATCCTAATCAGATTGCTGATGATATGAAACGTGGTGGTGGTTTTGTTCCTGGTATTAAGCCTGGGCAACCTACTTCAGATTTTATTGCTAATATTTTAGATAGAATTACATTGCCTGGAGCTATTTTGTTAGCAATGATTGCTATTTTTCCTGCAATTGCTAGTTTGTTTGGAATGACACAAATGTTTTCTTCATTCTTTGGTGGTACCTCCCTTTTAATTTTAGTAGGTGTTGTTTTGGATACTTTACAACAGGTAGAGAGTTATCTGCTAATGAAAAAGTATGAAGGTTTGATGGAGTCAGGAAGAATTGAAGGTAGACAAACTTCTTTAGTAAGTAATTAATAATAATGTCGAAAAGGGTAATCTATCTTAAGAGTGCTGAAGAGGCTGAAATTATTAAAGAAAACGGAGTTATTTTAGGTAAAGCTCATGCTGAGGTTGCTAAGATTGTTGGAGCAGGAGTTAAAACCAAGGATTTAGATAAGATTGCTGAAGAATATATTTTGGATAATGGCGGTAAGCCATCTTTTAAAAATTATAATGGTTTCCCTGCCACTTTGTGTATTTCGGTAAATGATGTTGTAGTTCACGGAATACCAAGCAACCGGGAACTTCTTGAAGGGGATATTGTTTCTATTGATTGTGGAGTTTATAAGAATGGTTATCATGCTGACAGTGCTTATACTTATATGATTGGAAATGTAAAACCTGAAATAAAGCAATTATTGAAAGATACTAAACAATCTCTTTTTGAAGGAATTTATGCTGTTAAACCTGGTAGTAGAATTGGAGATGTGAGTTATAGTATTCAAAGTTATACAGAAGGTTTAGGATATGGAGTAGTTAGAGAGTTAGTGGGTCATGGAGTTGGTAAATATTTGCATGAAGCTCCTGAGGTGCCTAATTTTGGTAAAAGAGGAAATGGTCCTAAATTACAAGTAGGAATGGTGATAGCAATAGAACCAATGATTACTTTAGGTAAAAGGTTTGTAGTTCAAGAAAACGACAATTGGACTATTAGAACTGAAGATAGAAAAGCAGCAGCACACTTTGAGCACACAATTATTGTATCGAAAGGAGGATGTGAAATACTTACTACTTTTGAGTTTATAGAAAAAGTACTGAAAGAAAAGAATTTAGAGATTATATAAAAAATGGCGAAGCAATCAAATATTCAGGTAGACGGCGTAATAGTGGAAGCTTTATCTAATGCCATGTTTCGAGTTGAACTGGAAAATAAGCATGAAGTTATTGCTCATATTTCTGGAAAGATGAGAATGAATTATATTAGAATTTTACCAGGTGATAAGGTAAAATTGGAAATGTCTCCATACGATTTATCTAAAGCAAGAATTACTTACCGATACAAATAATCGGTTTTAATATATTAATTAAATAAAATGAAAGTTAAAGCATCAGTTAAAAAACGTAGTGAAGACTGTAAAGTCATCAGGCGTAAAGGTAAAATTTACGTAATTAATAAGAAAAATCCTAAATTTAAACAAAGACAAGGTTAATATTTATGAGGATCTCAGGTGTTGATATTCCGGACAAAAAGAGGGGTGAAATTTCTCTTACCTATATATACGGTATAGGTCGCAGTACTGCGAAAAATATTTTAGGGCAAGCCAATATTTCTGTTGATAAAAAAGCAGGAGAGTGGTCAGACGATGAAGCTAATGCGATTCGTGCTATCATTTCTAATGAATTTAAAGTAGAAGGTGCTTTACGTTCAGAGGTTACTCTTAGCATTAAGCGATTAATGGACATCGGTTGTTATAGAGGTCTAAGACATCGTAAAGGTTTACCTTTAAGGGGTCAAAAGACTAAAAATAACTCGAGAACTAGAAAGGGTAAGCGTAAGACTATCGCTAACAAGAAAAAAGCAACTAAATAATATTTAATTGGATCAGGGGAGTACATTTTGTGTTCCTGCCTTAATTTAAGTTTTTTTATCAAAAATGGCACAAGCTAAAAGAAAAGATAAAGCAAAAAAAAGAGTCGTAGTTGTAGAGGCTTACGGACAGGTACACATTAGAGCATCATTTAATAACATTATCATATCTGTTACAAATAGTACAGGTCAAGTTATTTCATGGGGTTCTGCAGGTAAAATGGGTTTTAGAGGTTCCAAAAAGAACACTCCATATGCAGCTCAAATGGCTGCTCAGAACTGTTGTCAAGTTGCTTATGACTTGGGAATGAGAAAAGCAGACATTTATGTTAAAGGCCCTGGTTCAGGTAGAGAGTCAGCAATGAGAACGGTTCAAAGTGTAGGTATCGATGTGGTTAATATATTTGATATCACTCCACTACCTCATAACGGATGTAGACCACCTAAAAGAAGAAGAGTTTAATTTTTTTAACAAATATTAGTTTGGACATTGGGGCTAATTATTTGACAATTTATTTTTAAAACATGGCAAGATACACAGGTCCGAAATCTAAGATTTCAAGAAAATTTGGAGAGGCTATATTAGGCCCAAGCAAAGCTTTAGCAAAAAAGAATTACCCTCCTGGACAGCATGGTAGAGGTAGAAGAGGTAAAAAGTCTGAATATGCTTTGCAACTTCAAGAAAAACAAAAAATAAAGTACACTTATGGTATGCTTGAGCGTCAGTTTGCAAGAATTTTCCATTTAGCTGCTGTAAAAGAAGGTCAAACTGGTGCTAACTTAATTAAGTTATGTGAAGCTAGGCTTGATAATGTGGTTTATCGTATGGGAATTGCTCCTACTAGAAGAGCAGCAAGACAATTAGTAGCTCACAAACATATAGTTGTTGACGGTGAAATTACTAACATTCCTTCAATCTTAATCAAACCAGGTCAGGCTGTTGCAGTAAGAGAGAAGTCAAAATCACTTGAAAATATTACAACAAGTGCAAGTATAAACTCTGCCAAAAAATATGGTTGGATTGAATTCAATACAGCTGATTTATCTGGAGTGTTTATCAATTATCCTGATAGAGATCAAGTTCCTGAGAACTTTAACGATCAGGCTGTTGTCGAATTGTACAACAAATAATAATTACATACCACCTCTTTTCGGAGGTGGTTTCTTTAATATATTATGGGATAATCCCATATTTATTTCGTTAACGAAAATATACAGCACAGTATGTCAATTTTAGCATTTCAAATGCCCGATAAAGTCGTAATGGAAAAAGCGGACGACTTTCATGGTTTTTTTGAGTTTAAGCCACTCGAAAGAGGATATGGAGTAACCATAGGCAATGCTCTTCGTCGTATATTGTTGTCTTCACTTGAGGGTTTTGCAATAACTTCGGTAAGATTTCCTGGTGTTCTTCATGAGTTTTCATCAATTGAAGGTGTTGTGGATGATGTGACTGAAATAATTTTAAATCTTAAACAAGTAAGATTTAAGAAGATTTCGGACTTTGTAGATAATAAGATAACCGTAAAAGTAAAAAATCAAACCGAATTAACTGCTGGTGAAATTAGCAAGTTTTCTTCTTGTTTTGAGGTTCTTAACCCTGATTTAGTAATTGCAAAATTAGATTCTAAAAAAGAAATAGAATTTGAAATTATTGTTGATAAAGGAAGAGGTTATGTACCTAGTGAGGAGCATAAAGCAAACGATTTGCCAATTGGATTTATTTCGATTGATTCAATTTACACACCGATCAAAAATGTTAAGTTCAGTGTAGAAAATACACGTGTTGAGCAAAGAACTGACTACGAAAAACTTCTTATTGAGATTAAAACGGATGGTTCTATTCATCCAGAAAAGGCTCTTCAGGAGGCTTCTCATATTTTGATTCAGCATTTTCTTAAATTTACAGATGAAAACATGGTGTTCGATTCTAAGAAAGATGAGGAAGATAATATGGTTGATGAAGAATTCTTACACATGAGAAAACTTCTTAAAACATCATTACAAGACTTAGATTTGTCTGTTAGAGCTTACAATTGTCTTAAATCTGCCGATATCCGTACTTTAGGTGATTTAGCTAGATTGGAAGTGGCTGACATGATGAAGTTCAGAAATTTTGGTAAAAAATCACTTACTGAGTTAGAGCAATTAATTGCTGACAAGCAGTTGCACTTTGGTATGGATGTAGCCAAATACAAATTAGACGAAGAATAATAATTTCGCAGAATTAATTTTAAATACTCGTAATAGGTGGAAAACATATCTGCGAAAGTGTTTTCAAACCGTTACTTACGACAATAAAACAAAATGAGACACGGTAAAAAAGTAAACCATTTAGGTAGAACAAAATCACATAGAGACGCTTTATTGGCTAATCTTGCAATTTCTTTGATTAAAGCAAAAAGAATTGAAACTACTTTGGCTAAGGCTAAAGCTTTGAGAGTATACGTTGAGCCTTTGATTAACAAATCTAAAACTGATAATACGCACTCAAGAAGAACTGTTTTTTCTTATCTACAAGATAAGGAAGCGATTAAAATTCTTTTTAGCGATATTGCGGAGAAAGTTGCAGAAAGAAACGGAGGATATACTAGAATTATTAAATTAGGACAAAGACAAGGTGATAATGCTGTAGTAGCATTAATTGAATTGGTTGACTTTAATGATAATTTGGTAAGCTCTAATGTTGAAGAGGGAGAAGCTAAAGCTAAACGTTCTAGAAGAGGTAAATCAAAAAAATCTGATTCTGAAATAGCTGCACAAGTTGCTGCTGAAGAGCCTTCTGCTGTAGTAGTAGAAGATGAGGCTCCAGCTACCGAAGCTGTTGAAGCTTCTGTTGAGGAGGTAGTTGTTGAGTCAGCTACTGAAGTTGCGGAAGAGACTCCTGAAACGCCAGATGTTGAAGGTACAGAAGAAGAGAAGTAAGACATAATAGTTTGAAATTAAAAAAGGAGCTCAAAGAGCTCCTTTTTTGCTTTATATTGTTTTTCCTAATCATCAAAACTAAATACTCCCACTGGAATATTTGAACTACTAATTATTTGCTTTGTCTTGCTCGGATTCAATAATCCTGAAAGGAAACCTCTTTTATGTGTTGTAAGAAAAATTAGCGAAATCCCTTCTTTTTTAATTGTATCATTTAGACCTTCTTTTAAGCTATCACTTTCAGACTGAATTATTTGAATTTTTTCGTTTATAAATTTTGCTTCAATACTTTTAATGAACCGTTCATCTGGATTTATATTTAATTCATTTTTTTCGTTAATGTGAATAATATCCAAGCCTAACGGAGATTTTTTAGCAAAGGAGATTGCTTTTTCAATAAATTTTTCTTCATCATATTCTAATTGGGAAGCGTAGGCTAGCCTCATCATTATTTCACCTTCATAGTTCTCAGGAATCATAATGAGAGGAACATGGATGTTGTCAATCAAATGATTTGCAGTAGAGCCAATTAATTTATCTAGGAAAGTCTTATGTCCCGTTTTTCCTATTACTACAACAGCATCTTTTTCTATCTCAGTAATATCATTTATTATACTTGTTAAATCACTAAAAGATAGTTTGTATTCAGCATTTAAACCTTCTGAAATTGCATCTTCCACTTCTTTTTTTAAAACTTGTTCTAAATTATCGACTGTATCTTTAAAAGTTTCTTCCAACATACCAATTGGAATGTTAGGGTCTATAATAGGGGGAGAGTAGGCATGAACTAAAATCAATTTAGAATCAAAAGAATTAGCTAATTTTTTAGCATATTTTACACAGTTTTCAGCTCCTTTTGAAAAATCTGTCGTTACAATAATTGTTTTCATATTATTAGCGTCTTTAAGTTTTGGTTATATTTTTAGATATCTCCTAATGTAAAGATATTAAAAGTGAATACAATAAATAATGATTTAGCTCTTATTTAAAATATGATTTTTGGTAATTTATCAATAAATTGTATACTTATGAAGGTATTTGTTAGATAAGTTGAAATTTTGATTTAACTTTGTATTCCGATAATCTTATCTAATCGGAAAACTTAATTTTAATGACTTTCATTCCCCAAAACGCCATTTTATTACTTCAAGATGGCACCGTTTTTAAAGGCAAAGCTTTAGGTAAAATTGGTACTACAGTTGGTGAAATCTGTTTCAATACAGGTATGACCGGTTACCAAGAAATTTATACTGATCCCTCTTATTTTGGACAGGTTATAGTGAATACCACGGCTCACATAGGAAACTATGGAGTGAAGTTGGACACTGAAGAAGAATCTGACAGTATAAAAATCAAGGGTATGATTTGTAATGCCTATGCTGATCATTATTATTCTAGAACTACCGCAGACTACTCTCTTCAAGAATATTTTGAAAAAAATGGGATTGTTGGAATCTGTGATATTGATACCAGACAAATAGTTAGGCATATTAGAAATGCTGGCGTGATGAATTGTATTATTTCTTCAGAATCGGAGGATATTGAAGAGCTGTCAAAGGTTTTAAATGAATGTCCTTCAATGGAAGGTCTTGAGTTGAGTTCTTTGGTTAGCACCAATGAACCTTACTTTTTAGGAAATCCAGAGGCTAAATATAAACTTGCAGTAATTGATTATGGTTGTAAAAGAAATATTCTTAGAAATTTTATTGAAAGAGATTGTTATGTGAAAGTTTTTAATGCGAAAACTGACATAAAGGAAATACAAGAGTGGGGAGCTGATGGCTATTTTATTTCGAATGGCCCAGGAGATCCAGGTGCTATGGATTATGCCGTTGAAACCATTTCAGGCCTTTTAGAAGAAAATAAACCCTTGTTTGGAATATGTCTAGGTCACCAACTATTGAGTCGCTCGGTAGGGATCGGTACTTATAAAATGCATAATGGTCACCGTGGGCTAAATCATCCGGTAAAGAATCTTATAACGGGCAAATGCGAGGTTACTTCTCAAAATCATGGTTTTGCGGTTATTCCTGAAGAAGCTTATAAAAATGAAAATGTTACTGTAACGCACTTAAATTTGAATGATAATACTATTGAAGGTATCTCATTGAAAAACAAACCAGCATTTTCTGTACAGTATCACCCAGAAGCGGCACCAGGGCCTCATGATTCTAATTACTTATTCGATCAGTTTGTCGCTATGATGAACTAATTATCGACGAATATGAATTTATATAGTACTAATCATTTAAGTGAAGATGTAAATTTTCAAGAAGCTATTTTCAGAGGTTTACCTCCTGACAATGGACTTTATATGCCAAGTTTTATTCCTACTTTACCATCGACTTTTTGGGATTCTGTTGAAAAGTTGTCATTGCAAGAAATTGCATTTGAGATTTCTTATACTTTATTAAAAGAGGAGATATCTGCTGATGACCTTAAAGAAATAATAGAAAAATCAATTGATTTTGCTGCTCCTGTTATTGGTATTTCAGAAAACATTCACTGTTTAGAGTTATTTCATGGACCATCCATGGCCTTTAAAGATTTTGGAGCAAGATTTATGGCAGCGGTAATGTCTTATTTCTTAAAAAAATCAGAGAAAACTATAAATATCCTAGTAGCCACTTCTGGAGATACGGGTGGAGCTGTTGCTCAAGGTTTTTTTGAAAGTAATAATATTTCGGTCACGATTCTTTATCCTGAAGGAAAGGTAAGTGATATACAAGAAAAACAATTAACTACTTTAGGTAAGAATATTCAAGCTGTCGAAATTGATGGCACTTTTGACGATTGTCAAGCATTGGTAAAAAAAGCTTTTCTTGATGAAGATTTGAGAGCTAATTTTAATTTAGCCTCCGCTAATAGTATAAATATAGCAAGACTTATACCCCAGTCATTTTATTATGTTGCCGCCTATGCCCAAATGAAAAGATTAGGCAAGAAAATCGTTTTCTCTGTGCCCTCTGGTAATTTTGGAAACCTTACTGCGGGCTTATTAGCAATGAAAATGGGAATGCCAGTTGATACTTTTATTGCAGCTACCAATGTAAATAAAGTGGTGCCAGAATATTTAGAATCTGGAATATATACCCCTATTTCTCCTTCTATTTCTACTATTTCGAATGCGATGGATGTTGGAAATCCGAGTAATTTCCCGAGGATGTCTGCCATTTTTAATGGCGAATTGAATCAAATGAGAGAGGTTGTAAAAGGGACATTTTTTGATGACAATCAAACACGTGAAGCTGTTAAAGAAATTTATTCAAAATTTGAATATTTGACATGTCCACATTCTGCTATTGCATATTTAGGCTTAAAAGAGTTTTTGGAAGAAAATAATTCTGAATATGTAGGTGTGTTTTTGTCCACAGCACATTATGCTAAGTTTTTGCCTGAGATGGAATCTATTTTAGGCTTTACGCCAGAAATACCTGAAAGGTTGGAAGTGCTTTTAGAGAAAACTAAAATTTCTACAAAGCTTAAAAATGACTATCAGCTTTTTAAAGCTTTTTTAGAGGAGAATTTAATATAATAAATAAGGCTTTGGGAAACCAAAGCCTTATTTATTTCTCTATTTTATTATAATCGCTGCAAGAGGCGGCAATGTTATATTAATGGACTGGGCAAATCCATGAGCAGCAATATCTTCGGTTTTAATATCACTATTTGTCATTCCAGATCCCCAATATTCAGTTTTATCGGAATTGAAAATCTCTGTATATTGTTTGTTTTTAGGAACTCCAATTCTATAATTGTGCCTTGGAGCAGGTGTTAAATTGAGAAGTATTAAAACTTCATCATTCAAACCTTTTCTTCTGTAATAAACTACACAATTATCAGTATCAGTTGTGTCTAACCAATCAAAACCATCCGGGCTAAATTGTTTGTCGAAAAGAGCGGGCTCTGCTCTATACACTTTGTTTAGATCTTGAACTAATCTATTTACACCTTTATGGCTATCATAATTTAATAAATGCCAATCTAAGCTTTTAAGAAAATTCCACTCTTCTGATTGCCCAAACTCGCCACCCATAAACATCAGTTTTGAGCCTGGATGGGTAAACATATAACTGAACAAGACCCTTAAATTTGCAAATTTTTGCCATTCGTCGCCTGGCATTTTATTGAGTAAAGAATGCTTGCCATAAACAACTTCGTCATGCGAGAGTGGCAACATAAAGTTTTCAGAGAATGCATAAACTGTACTGAAAGTAAGGTCGTTTTGGTGCCATTTTCTGTACATTGGGTCTTTTGAGAAATACCTAAGTGTATCATTCATCCAGCCCATCATCCATTTCATTCCAAAGCCCAAACCACCCATAAATGTAGGGCGAGAAACGCCAGGGAAAGCAGTAGATTCTTCAGCAATGGTTTGCGTGTCAGGGAAAGAAGAATAGATTTCCTCGTTCAGTTCCTTGAATAATGAAATTACTTCAAGATTCTCTCTGCCTCCAAATACATTCGGAATCCACTCTCCATCATTTCTCGAATAGTCACGATATAGCATGGAAGCTACGGCGTCTACTCTTAATCCGTCAGCATGGTACCTATCTAACCAAAACAAGGCGTTACTTATTAAGAATGAGCGAACCTCATATCTTCCATAATTGAAAATGTAAGATTTCCAGTCTGGATGGTATCCTTGGCGTGGATCTTCGTGTTCGTAGAGAGCTGAACCGTCAAATCTGTAAATTCCATGGGCATCATTTGGATAGTGAGAAGGAACCCAGTCCAATATTACGCCGATGTCGTTTTTGTGTAATTGCTCCACCAAATACATAAAATCTTGCGGTGAGCCAAACCTACTACTTGCTGCAAAATAACCTGTAATTTGATATCCCCAAGAAGGTTCGTAAGGATGTTGCATAACAGGCATGAACTCTACATGTGTAAAGCCCATTTCTTTTACATATGGAACCAAAGTGTCGGCTATTTCTCTATAGGTCAGTCTTCTATCATGGTCATTAGGGTCTCTTTTCCAAGAACCTATGTGAACTTCATATACCGAACATGGAGCATTTAAGCTATTGGCTGCTTTGCGTTTTTTCATCCAATCGCTGTCATCCCATTCATACCATGTATCCCAAACTATAGACGCTGTTTTTGGTGATTCTTCCCATTTTAAAGCAAATGGGTCACCTTTTTCTAGTTTTTGCCCACCAATATTTGAATCTATGAAATATTTATAGACTGTACCATTGCCGATATTTGCAATCCAACCTTCCCATATTCCAGAGCCATCCCATCGAGGCAAAAGCTGATGGCTTTCTCTATTCCAACCGTTAAAATCACCTATTACGGAAACAGACTGAGCATTAGGTGCCCAAACGGAAAAATAAGTTCCTTCAACATCTTGATTTGCCCTTACATGGGAGCCCAGTTTTTCATACAATCTGAAATGCCTTCCAGATTTAAACAAACCTATATCAAAATCAGTTAGTAAAGAGAAGGGTTCGACATTTTTAAATTCTATTTTTTCAGGAATGGCTTGCTTTTTTTTGCTCATATAGGTTAAATTTCAATTTTTGTACAATATTTTAAAATAATATTTGTTTTCCAAAATACAATTTTGATTTAGCATTAAAAAAAGGTAAGATAGTAGTTTTTTAATAGGTTTTACTTTCTTTTTTTGAAAAATTTAATAGAATACTTTTAATTAAACTTTTAGTAGAAATAAATGAATTCAAGTATTTTTGTGCTTTGAATTAGAATAATAATAAAATGGAGATTTTAAAAATTGAACAATATGTGGTTTTCAAGCCAGAAAGCGAAGATTTTGATGCTACTCTGGCTTCACAAATAGAGAAAAATATTGCAGGAATGTATTCTGCAGAAGGTAGGATTAACTTTATTATTGACCTTACAAGTGTAAAAGAATTTACTTCGGCAGGTATTGTTTTGTTTAATAAAGTCCAAAAGATTTGCAAAAATGAATCAGGTTTATTGGTTTTAGTAACAACCGACGACAATTTAATTGACACAATTTCGACGCAAGCAGAAGATTTTTTACTCATTTTACCAAGTCAAGAAGAGGCTATAGATGCAGTTTTTATGAATGAGTTAGAAAATGATTTCAAAGACGAGCAGGAAGATGAGTTTGGTATGGATGGGGAGAGTGATTATTGAAAAACAAAAAAAGATTGGAATTTAGAATATTAGGTACTGGTTCGGCGACACCGCAGTTGCAAAGAAATCCTTCAGCATTCACACTTGCTATTGATAATTTCTTGATACTTATTGATTGCGGTGAGGGTACTCAATATCGACTTCTACAGTATAAAATCAAGTCTTTTCGGATAAAATACATTCTTATAAGCCACTTGCATGGCGACCATTATTTTGGTTTAATTGGGCTTATAAGTACCATGAATATGCAGAAAAGGAAGGAAACGCTAACGGTTTTTGGTCCTAAAGGTTTAAATGAAATAATAACGCAACAATTAAAATATTCTGGATCTATTCTCAACTTTAAACTAGAATTTGTTCAGACTAATTCTGAAAAATTTGAGGAAATATTTTCAGATGATACAATTAAAATTGATTCCTTTCCATTAAAACACAGAATTGAATGCACTGGTTTTTTGGTTACTAAAAAGAATAGTAAACGGAAAATAATTGCAGACAAACTTCCTCCAAACTTCCCAATTCCTTTTTATCGATTATTAAAAGATGGATTTGATGTGAATGATGAGCTAAATGGAGAAGTTTATAAAAACTCTGAATACACAACCGAAGGGTCAAACGAAAAGAAATTTGCCTATTGCTCAGATACAATTTTCGACAAATCTGTAGTTAAATATGTAAAAAATGCAGATTTATTATATCACGAATCAACATTTACCACAGAATTAGAAAATAGAGCTCAAGCAACTTTTCATTCTACAGCGGCACAAGCTGCTCAGATAGCTACTTTGGCCAAAGTTGGGCAATTAGTAATTGGTCATTTTTCTTCCAGATACAAAACCGAGGAGCTTTTTCTTGAAGAAGCAAAAGCGGTTTTTTCTCAAACTGCCCTTGCAGAAGAGGGTAAAAATTTCATTATTTAAGTATTTTATATAATTTTTATTATTGATTAAACAATTTTGAAATTTATTAACCTATAAAGTCTATGAATTTAGTAGAGTAATAAATATCTTTGAAAAAAATAATTGGAATCGATCAATGAAGAGTTTCAGAACAGAGTTAGAAAATCCCCTTGTTGAACAAGATATTTTAGATTTAGAGCGAAAAATAAGACTTTTTCAAGAGGGTGAAATCCATGAGGATAAATTTAGAAGTCTTAGATTAGCACGAGGTGTTTATGGCCAAAGGCAGTCAGGAGTTCAAATGATAAGAATTAAATTGCCTTATGGTAAAATGACTTTTAAGCAATGGAAGAGGATTGCTGACGTATCTGATGAATATTCCACTGGAAATCTGCATTTAACAACCCGTCAGGATGTTCAGATTCACTTTGTGAGCTTAGATCGTACGCCTGAATTGTGGCATACGCTTGAACAAGATAATGTAACCTTAAGAGAAGCATGCGGGAATACTGTAAGAAATGTTACAGCTTCTGTTACAGCTGGTATTGATCCAAATGAGCCTTTTGATGTTTCTCCTTATGCTCAGGCAGTTTTTGAATATTTTTTAAGAAATCCTATCTGCCAAGAAATGGGCAGGAAAATTAAAATGTCTTTCTCCAATACTGAAGAAGACACAGCTTTGGCATTTATACATGACATGGGTTTTTTGCCTAAAATAGAAAATGGAAAAAGAGGCTTTAAAACTTTTGTGGCAGGTGGATTGGGTGCTCAACCTCGCATGGCTGATTTAGCTTATGAGTTTTTGCCTGAAAATCAACTAATTCCATTTATTGAAGCAGTATTACGTGTTTTTGATAGACATGGTGAAAGGAATTCTAGGAGCAAGGCCAGAATGAAGTTTTTAGTTCAAAAAATTGGCTTTGATACTTTTATGGAGCTTGTGAAAGAAGAGCAGAAAGCTTTAAAAAATACAAGTTTTGAAATTGAAACTGCAGGTTTTGATGGAAATGAGAAAGTAGAAATTAAAGAAGTATTACCTGAAGATTTGCAAAAGTTTGAACTTTGGAAAAATACCAACGTTTTCGAACAGAAGCAAAAAGGGAATTTTGGTGTTTACGTTAGAATTCCTTTAGGAAATATATCGAGCGATGATTCTAGAACTTTGGTTTCGGATTTAAGTGGATTTGTTGGAGACGATATTCGTGTCACTATAAATCAGGGTTTGATGTTTAGAAATGTACCAAAAGCTAACTTGCCTTTTGTTTTTAACACACTAAATAAAATTGGATTGGCAAATCCTGGGGCAAATAGCGTTGCAAATATTACTGCTTGTCCTGGAACTGATACTTGTAATTTGGCAATTTCGGATAGTACTAGTATTACTTATGAATTTGAAAAAGTGATTGACCAAGAATTCCCAGACTTGGTTAAAAATAATGACATTAAAATCAAAATATCTGGTTGTATGAACTCGTGTGGACAGCACGGAATGGCCAATATTGGTTTTCATGGTAGTTCATTAAAATCTGCTGATAAGAAAGTTTTGCCTGCACTACAAGTTTTGTTAGGTGGTGGTTCTTTGGGAGATGGATATGGCAGAGCTGCGGAAAAAGTGATTAAAGTGCCTTCGAAAAGGGGTCCTGATGTTTTAAGGCTATTGTTTAGAGACTATCAGGAAACTAGAATTGAAGGAGAATACTTTAATGATTTTTTTGAAAGAAAAGGCAAAAACTATTTCTATGAATTATTGAAGCCTTTGGCAAGTTTAGATAGCTTAGTTCCTACAGATTTTGTGGATTGGGGGCAAGAAGTTTCATTTGAAACGGCCATAGGAATTGGTGAATGTGCGGGAGTAATGATAGACTTGGTGGGCACATTGTTTCTTGAAGCTCAAGAAAAGTTAGAGGACGCAAAAGCTGTGTTTGGAAAAAGCCAATGGGCGGATGCCATTTATTTGGCATACAGTGCTCAGGTCAATGCAGCAAAGGCTTTACTTTTAGATATTGATGTCAATTGTAATACCCAAATGAAAGTGATTTCGGAGTTTACTAAAAACTTTGATGCTAATTTTGAAGAGAAAATTTTAAGATTAAACAAAGTAGAACCTAGTAAAGATTTCGCTTTGGATTATATAAATGATGCGAACCTTTTCTGTGAAGAAACAGAGAAAAGAAGGGAGAATTTGAAAAAAGAAGAAGTATTAAACAATGCCTAATCTTAATAAAATACCTCAATTGACGCTTGTCGGTGCTGGGCCTGGTGATCCTGAACTGATAACACTAAAGGCGATCAACGCTTTGAGAAATGCGGATGTGGTACTTTTTGATGCTTTGGCCAATGAGGAATTGTTGGAATATTGTCACCCACTTTGTGAAAAAATATATGTTGGTAAAAGAGGGCATAAAAAAGGAATTACGCAAGACAGTATCAATTTTTTGATTGCCGAAAAAGCCTATGAAAAAGGACATGTAGTCCGCCTAAAAGGTGGAGATTCTTTTGTGTTTGGACGTGGAATGGAGGAAATAGAATTTGCAACATTGAGAGGGATCAAGTGTTCTTATGTTCCAGGTATTTCATCTGTTTTTTCAGGTGGAAATTTCTTGATTCCCTTGACAGATAGGAGAGTTAGCGATGGTTTTTGGGTAATAACAGGCCATAAATCTGACAAAAGTTTTGCAAAGGACTTAGAATTAGCCGTAAAATCAAATTCTACGATCATTTTGTTGATGGCTATGTCTAAGTTGGAATTTATAGCCAAACAGTATGCTGATGCAAATAGAGCCGAAATACCAGTTTGTATTATTCAAAATGCAAGTACAGCTAAAGAAAAAATGGTAATAGGGAAAGTGGGGCAATTGGCGAATATGGCTTTTGAAAATAACTTATCAAATCCTGCCATTATCATTATTGGTGAAGTTGTGAATTACAGTAAATATAGTCAAATGGATTATTCAAAAATCAGTTTAGAAGTAGAATTAGCTTCTTAAATAGTTTAATTTTGCATTTTATTTTAAGAATATGATTGAAATATTAGAAGGGTTTGATTTAGTAGATTCTTTGAAATTTGTAAGCAAGAAATTTCCGGGGAAAGTGGTTTTTTCTACTTCTTTCGGGCAAGAAGATCAAGTTATAACTGATGCTATTTTTAAAAATAACATAAATATTAAAGTTTTTACTTTGGATACGGGCAGACTTTTTCCAGAAACTTATGAGTTGATGGACAAAACAAAAGCTAGATATAAAAAGTCGTTTGAAACTTATTTTCCAGAAAATGAAAAAGTTGAAACTTTGGTAAAAGAAAAAGGATTCAATTCTTTTTACGAATCAGTTGAAAACCGTAAGGAATGCTGCAATATCCGCAAGATAATAGGATTGAAACGAGCATTGAAAGGGAATGAGGTTTGGATAACTGGTTTACGAGCTGAACAATCCGAAAATAGAAGTAGTATGGCCATTTGGGAGTTTGATGAAGGGAACAATATTCATAAGTTCAATCCTTTGGTTCATTGGTCTGCTTCTAAAATGGAAGAATATTTAGAAGAAAACAATGTTCCACAAAATGTATTGCATAAAAAAGGCTTTGTAAGTATAGGTTGCCAACCTTGCACGCGAGCTATTGAAGTAGGAGAGCATCCGAGAGCTGGTAGATGGTGGTGGGAAGAATCCCAAAAAGAGTGCGGATTGCACGCCGTAAAATAATTTGCTTAGATTTTTAGAAATAATATGAATATAAATAAACAATTTCCGAGAGCTTTAGAAGACGAAGCGATTTTTATTTTGAGAGAAGTTGCAGCTCAATTTGAGAAACCAGCTCTACTTTTTTCTGGAGGTAAAGATTCGATAACTTTGGTTAGATTAGCTCAAAAAGCATTTTTTCCAGGCAAAATTCCATTTCCTTTGGTACATGTAGATACTGGGCATAATTTTCCTGAAACGATAAGTTTTAGAGATGAATTGGCAAAGCAATTGGGCGTTGAGCTTATTGTAAGAAATGTGGAAGACTCTATAAAAGCAGGGAAAGCAAAAGAAGAAACAGGTAAATATGCTAGCCGAAATGCTTTGCAAACCGTGACACTTTTAGATACTATCGAAGAGTTTAAGTTTGATGCATGCATTGGTGGAGCCAGAAGAGACGAAGAAAAAGCAAGGGCTAAAGAGCGTATTTTCTCAGTTAGAAATGATTTTGGCGAATGGGACGCAAAAAAACAAAGACCTGAGCTTTTTGATATGCTTAATGGAAAAATTGAAATGGGCGAAAACGTAAGAGTTTTCCCGATTTCAAACTGGACAGAATTAGACGTTTGGAATTATATTAAAGCTGAAAACTTAGCCATTCCTTCTATTTATTTTGCACACGAAAGAGAGGTTTTTGATAGAGACGGCATGATTTGGTCTGATTCTGAATTTATTAATAAAAGTCAGGACGAGGTCCCTTACAAAAGGATTGTAAGGTTTAGGACAGTAGGAGACATGACATGTACGGCGGCGGTTTCGTCAGAAGCGGATAACATAGATACAATTATTGAAGAAATTTTAGAGGCCGAGATTTCGGAACGTGGTGCGAGAATCGACGATAAACGCTCGGAAGCTGCAATGGAAAAACGTAAACAACAAGGATATTTTTAAATTATGGATATATTAAGAATCGCAACCGCAGGCTCTGTGGATGATGGAAAAAGTACATTGATAGGTCGTTTGTTGTTTGAGACTCAGTCTATCACCAAAGATAAGATAGAGGCTTTGAAAACTGCCAGCCAAAGAAAAGGTCTTGATTTTGTGGATTTATCCTTACTAACAGACGGATTAATTGCCGAGAGAGAGCAAGGTATTACAATTGATGTAGCACATATTTATTTTAATACGCCTACTCGCAAATATATCATTGCAGACACTCCAGGCCATTTTGAATATACCAGAAACATGGTTACTGGAGCTTCAAATGCTTCTGTTTCTATTATCTTGATAGATGCAAGAAATGGGGTAGGAGAGCAAACCAGAAGGCATTTTTATATTTCTTCACTTTTAGAAATAAAAAATGTTGTGGTGGCAGTAAATAAAATGGATTTGGTGGATTATGACGAAAATAGATTCAACGAGATCAAAAGTGATTTTTTTGAGCTTTCCGATAAAGTAAGAAAACCCAATCAGAACATTACTTTTATTCCTATTTCATCACTTTATGGTGAGAATATAGTGACACAATCAGAAAAAATGAATTGGTACGAAGGCAATTCTTTATTGCAAATATTAGAAGGAATAGCACCTGAAGATATTGATGCTGAGGTTTTACCTTTTAGATTTCCTGTTCAACAAGTTATTAGACCTAAATCCGAAGAATACCATGATTTTAGAGGATATGCTGGGAAAATTGCCTCAGGTCAAATAAATAAAGGCGATTTGGTAACTGCCTTGCCAAGTCAGCAAATTAGTAAGGTTAAAGAAATTTTAAAGTATGATTTATCTTTAAATTCTGCTCATCAAACCGAGTCTGTTGTAATCACTTTGGAAGATGATATTGATATTAGCAGAGGAAATATGCTTGTAAAAGTTGGGGAGCAACCCGAACTGAAGAAGCAAATTGATGCTAAAATATGCTGGATGGATACAGATGCCATGAAAATTGGTAAAACGTATTTGATTCAACATGGTGTAAATCGTGTAAAAGCAAAGATTTCTGCAATAAATTCACGGCTTGAAATCTCTACTTTTGAAGAGTCCGAAAATGTGGACGAATTAAATCTAAATCAGATTGGTGTTGTTTCTTTTAAACTGGGAGGATTTGTTTTTTCAGATAATTTCGAAGCCAATCCTGCCAATGGTGCTTTTATTATTATTGACGAATTCAATAATAATACGGTAGGTGTAGGATTTGTATTATAGTTTAGGGGTATAATAATTCACAATTAAGACGACTTTAGTCGTCTTTTTTTATGGTCAAATTGTATAATTTCAATACAATTTATCAATATAATTACAAAATATTTTTGCATTTATAAAATTTGGTAAAATGTACATTTGACCTTTCAAAAAATTATTAAATTGCGTTGCGGGTTTTATATTATACTTTATTCCCGCTTAAAAAAAAGCTTTTATTTTATCTGTTTTTTGATACTTTTACCGAGCGAATTTACATTTAAAATACAAGGGTACAATAAAAATTTATTTCTAGGAAACTATGACTGAAATCGATCAAAATCAAGGTCTTTACTTGCCCGAATTTGAACACGATGCCTGTGGTATTGGGTTCAGAGCTCACCTAAAAGGAAGAAAATCACATCAAATAGTAGCAGATGCTATTCATATGCTTGAGCGTATGGATCACCGTGGTGCTTGTGGTTGCGATCCCAACACAGGTGATGGTGCAGGAATTTTGTTACAAATCCCTCACGAATACCTTTACGAAGAATGTCTTGATTTAGGCTTTAGTTTGCCAGCTTTAGGTAATTATGGCTTAGGTATGATTTTCTTTCCATATGATGAAAAGAAAAGAGAAGAGTGTAAGGATATTTTAAATAGAAAGGTTGCAAGTTTAGGGTTTGAATTGCTTGGTTACAGAAAAGTTCCTACGCAAAACGAAACCTTAGGTGAAGGCTCTGGAGCTGTTGAACCTTGGGTAGAGCAAATGTTTATTGCTAAAATTGACGAACTTCAAGACAATATCACTTTCGAAAGAAAGCTTTATGTTTTTAGACAATATACTTCAAAATTGATTCATGAGTCAGTAGACGGTACAAAAGAGCAGTTTTATTTTAGCTCACTCTCGTCTAGTACAGTTTCTTATAAAGGACAATTGACCACAGATCAATTGAAATATTATTTCCCAGATCTTAAAAACGAGAATGTTGTATCAGCATTCGCCATTGTTCACTCAAGATTTTCTACCAATACTTTTCCTTCTTGGAAGCTTGCTCAGCCTTTCAGATATATTGCACATAATGGTGAAATAAACACTGTAAAAGGTAATGTAAACTGGATTAGAGCAGCAGAATCTACATTCTATTCAGAGTTTTTTACTGAAAAAGAAATGCAAATGATTTTGCCTATTTGTGAAAAAGGCAATTCGGATTCAGCACAATTAGACAATGCTATAGAGCTTTTATACCTATCAGGTCGCTCATTACCGCATGTAATGATGATGCTAATACCTGAAGCATGGGATGGAAACGAACATATGGATCCTGTTCGTAAAGCTTTTTATGAGTATCATTCAAGCATTATGGAACCTTGGGATGGCCCAGCATCTATTTCATTTACAGATGGTAAAATCGTAGGTGCAACATTAGATAGAAACGGTCTTAGACCTTCGAGATACTGGGTTTTGAATGACGATACAGTTATTATGGCCTCTGAGGCTGGAGTTTTGGATGTGGATCAATCTAAGGTAATTTCAAAAGGTAGATTACAGCCAGGCAAAATGTTCGTTGTGGACATGGAACAAGGAAGAATTATTCCTGATGAAGAACTTAAGGCAGATATTTGTTCGCGTCAACCGTACCAAGAATGGTTAGATGAGCACAAAATTAGAATTTCGGAGTTGCCTCATTCTATAAGACCATATACCAATTATGACGAAAAGTCTTTGTTGAAACGTCAAATTACGAGCGGTTACACTTCTGAAGATTTAAAAATGATTTTGGTACCGATGTCTGCTTCTGGTGCAGAAGCCATTGGTTCTATGGGTATTGACTCGCCGTTGGCAGTTTTGTCAAACCAAAGTCAGCATATTTCTTATTATTTCAAACAACTGTTTGCTCAGGTAACCAATCCGCCAATTGATTCTATTAGAGAGCGTTCTATTATGTCTTTGATATCTTTTGTCGGTTCTGCGGATAATATTCTTACGGAATCTCCAAAACATTGTCGTCAAGTACAATTGGAACAGCCAGTATTGACGATAAAGCAATTTGATAAATTGAGATTTGTCGATTATGAGGGTTTTCAAGCAAAAACTATAAATACATATTTTAATGCAAATGCCGATAATCCATCTAAAGCACTTGAGTTTGCTCTAGAAAGAATTTGTAGATACGCGGAAGATGCTATAAATGACGGTTTTGAGATTATAATACTTTCAGATAGAGCTATAGACTCAGATCATGCACCAATTCCTTCTCTTTTGGCGGTAGCTGCTGTACATCATTATTTGATTCGTGAAGGTATCAGAGGTAAAGTTGGAATTTTGGTTGAATCTGGAGATATCTGGGAAACACATCATTTTGCAACTTTGATAGGCTACGGTGCTTCTGGTATCTGTCCGTATATAGCTTTTGAGACTATCGCCGATATGAACAAAAAAGGCATGATAGACGGAGAGTTTACAGATGATGAATTGTTTAAAAACTATACGAAAGCAGTTGATAAAGAATTATTGAAGATTTTCTCTAAAATGGGAATTTCGACATTGCAATCCTATAGAGGAGCACAGATTTTTGAATGTATTGGATTAAATAAATCAGTTACAGATAAATATTTTACAGGAACTGTATCAAGAATAGAAGGTTTGGGCTTGGCTGAAATCGCTAAGGAATGTCTGATTCGCCACACTTTGGCTTTCCCGAATCAAACTGCTCAAAGTGTAAAAAGACTTGAAGTTGGTGGCGTATACCAATGGAAACAAAGAGGAGAGAAGCATTTATTCAATCCTGAGTCTATTCATTTGTTGCAGCAGTCTACAAGAGTTGGAGAAAAAGACTATGACAAAGGTTATGAGATATTTAAAAAATACTCAAAACTGATGAATGACCAAACCCAACAAGCTATGACCATTCGTGGTTTGTTGAAGTTTAAAGATAGTCAATCTATAAGTATTGACGAAGTTGAGCCGATAGAGAATATTCTGAAAAGATTTGCAACCGGTGCCATGTCATTTGGTTCAATATCTTGGGAGGCTCATACTACTTTGGCTATTGCCATGAACCGCATTGGCGGAAAATCTAACTCAGGTGAAGGCGGTGAAGATGAAATCAGATATGCTATTCGTGAAAACGGCGATAATCTAAGCTCGAGTATCAAGCAGGTAGCTTCAGGTAGATTTGGTGTAACATCTTACTATTTAAGCAATGCTACAGAGCTTCAAATAAAAATGGCCCAAGGTGCTAAGCCAGGAGAAGGCGGACAGTTGCCAGGTCATAAAGTGGACGATTGGATAGGAAAAGTAAGGCATTCGACTCCAGGAGTTGGACTAATTTCTCCTCCTCCTCACCACGACATTTATTCTATTGAAGACCTTGCACAGTTGATATATGACCTAAAAAATGCCAATAGACAAGCTCGTATTTCTGTGAAATTGGTTTCTGAAGCGGGTGTTGGAACAGTGGCCTCTGGTGTGGCAAAAGCTCATGCAGATGTGGTTTTAATAGCAGGTTATGATGGAGGAACAGGTGCTTCTCCATTATCATCTATTCGACATGCAGGTTTGCCATGGGAATTGGGTTTAGCCGAAACGCATCAAACATTAGTTAAAAACAAACTTAGAGGTAGAATAACTGTTCAGGCTGACGGCCAAATAAGAACAGGTAGAGATATCGTTATAGCTGCACTTTTAGGTGCTGAAGAATTCGGAGTGGCAACAGCTGCACTTGTTACTGTGGGTTGTATTATGATGAGAAAATGTCATCTAAATACTTGTCCAGTTGGTGTTGCTACCCAAAACAAAGAATTGAGAGCTTTGTTTACTGGTAAGCCTGAGCACGTTGTCAATATGTTTGAATATTTAGCAATGGAAGTGCGTGAAATAATGGCAGATCTAGGTTTTAGAACTATTGACGAAATGGTTGGTCAATCACAGATGTTGGAGAAAAAGTCAAATCTTAATCATTGGAAAATCAAAAATCTTGATCTTTCAAAGATTCTTTATAAAGAAGAGGCTGACGAAACAGTAGCATTGTACAAACAAGAAGAGCAAGACCATGGTATTTTAGGTGTTTTGGACTGGCAATTAGTAGCTGATGCAAAAGCGGCTCTTGAAAACCAAACTAAGGTAACAGGAGAATACACGGTAAATAACTTGAACAGAACGATAGGAGCAATGCTCTCTAACGAAGTCTCTAAGAAATACAAAGGAGATGGTTTGCCGGATGGTACAATCTCGTATAAATTCAGAGGAACTGCCGGTCAATCATTCGGAGCGTTTTCTACCAAAGGACTTAGGTTTGAATTAGAAGGCGATGCCAACGATTACTTTGGAAAAGGTCTTTGCGGTGCTGAGTTAATAGTATTCCCAGATAGAAAAGCGACTTTCAAAGCTTCTGAGAATATGGCTGTTGGTAATGTGTCATTCTATGGTGCTACTTCAGGTGAGGCATTTATAAATGGTATGGCAGGAGAGCGTTTCTGTGTAAGAAACTCCGGTGCTAAAGTAGTTGTAGAAGGTATCGGCGATCATGGTTGTGAATACATGACTGGAGGCGTTGCCATAATTTTAGGTGAGACAGGCAAAAATTTTGCGGCTGGTATGAGTGGAGGTTTAGCATTTGTTTATGATGTCAACAAAGACTTTGCTTCGAAATGCAATACCGAAATGGTAAATCTTGAAGGGCTAGAAGAGAGTGATTTAATCCTATTGAAAGATATGATAAGTAAACACCTCAATTACACCAAGAGTGAAGTTGCAAAATATATTTTAGCAAATTGGGAAAATGAAATCGCAAAATTTGTGAAAGTTTATCCTACTGATTACAAAAGAATTATAATGAAAAAGTTAGCTGAAACAGTAGCTGCTTAATTAAGAAATTTCAAATAAATATTTTTAGATTATGGGAAAACCAAGTGGTTTTTTAGAATTTGAAAGAAAGGCATCTCAAAAAAGAGATGTAAACGAGAGAAAACAAGACTACAAAGAAGTTGAATTAGGATATGATGCAGCTCAAACTACAGATCAAGCTGCTCGTTGCATGGACTGTGGTATACCTTTTTGTCATAATGGTTGTCCTTTGGGCAATATTATTCCTGAGTTTAACGATGCCGTTTATGATGGCAACTGGCAGTATGCCTATGAGCTTTTGAGTTCAACCAATAATTTTCCAGAGTTTACGGGAAGAATTTGCCCAGCACCTTGCGAGTCTTCTTGTGTTTTGGGTATCAATAAACCGGCTGTTGCGATAGAATATATAGAAAAATCTATCATTGAGAAAGCATTTGAAAACGGTTGGGTAGTGCCTACTCCACCTAAAAAACGCACAGATAAAAAAGTGGCGATTGTAGGTGGCGGTCCAGCTGGACTGGCGGCTGCTTCCCAACTCAACAAAGCGGGTCATCACGTGACAGTATTCGAAAGAGCTGATCAAGTTGGAGGTCTTGTAAGATACGGAATTCCTGATTTCAAATTGGATAAAAATATTATAGATAGACGTCTGGAGGTGATGAAAGCGGGAGGTATAACTTTCAAAACTGGAGTTAATGTCGGTGTAAACTACAAAACAGAGAAACTTTTAGCAGATTTTGATGCGATTGTACTTACTGGTGGCTCTACAATCGGACGCGATATTGAGATCAAAGGCAGAAACTTGAAAGGTATACACTTTGCGATGGAGTTTTTGAGCCAACAAAACAAAAGAGTGGCTGCAGACAATAGTAAAACTGTTGATCATACTTTAGACCATACGGGTTCAAAATATGAAAACGGTGACCTTTTGGCAACTGGAAAGAATGTATTTGTGATAGGTGGAGGCGATACGGGTTCTGACTGCGTGGGTACTTCAAACCGTCAAAATGCAAAATCTGTATCACAAATAGAGATTATGCCAATGCCACCTGCTACAAGAGACGAAAGCACTCCATGGCCACAATGGCCAATGATGTTGCGTACTTCTACATCACATGAGGAAGGTTGTGAGCGTTCTTGGTCGGTGAACACCAAAGAGTTTATAGGAGACGAAAACGGAAACCTAAAAGCAGTAAAGTTGGTAAACATTGAGTGGGTTTTGGAAAAAGGTAGAATGGTAATGAAAGAAGTTGAAGGTTCAGAGAAAATATATCCAGCCGAGTTGGCTTTGATTGCTGCTGGATTCTTGTATCCTCAACCAACGGGTTTATTAGAAGAATTAGGCGTTAAATTAGATAATAGAGGAAATGTAGATGCTACAAACTACCAAACCTCTGTAGAAAAGGTATTTGCAGCCGGTGACATGCGTCGTGGACAGTCATTGGTAGTTTGGGCAATATCAGAAGGCAGAGAAGCGGCAAGAGCCGTTGATGAGTTCCTTATGGGCCATTCACTTCTTGAAGCCAAAGCTATGCCAATGATAACGGCAGATTACGTTGGAATTTAAAATTTAATGTCAAGTTTTTATAGAAAAAGCCATCCTTTTGGGTGGCTTTTTTGATATCTGGAATCACTCCATCTCACTAATTACCACCTTTCTATATTTATTCAAGTCTTCTGATTCCTGGCTGGATTCTTTGGTTTGTTCCTCCCAATTTAATTGGATTTGGTTTGATGAAACACCTTTTGTTTTTAGGTAATTTCCTACTACTTGGGCACGGTATTTTGCTAAAATGGTGTTGAGGTTTTCATTGCCAATGTTGTCAGTAAATCCTGCAATTTTTACCTTAGCATCGTTTTTGTGCATGAGATAAATGGCAAGGCTATCCAAAACCATTCTATTTTCTGATTTAAGTTCATATTTGCTTTGGTCGAAGAATAATGTGCGAAAACCGAATGAATTGTAAGGAAGATATGAAAGTTCAATTTTATCAGTTTTTACTATTGAAGTAGATATATTTCCAATTGTTTTTTCTATATTCTTAGGTGTAAGAGAAATTTCATTTTTTGGATAAATGTTTATATCTATGAAATTTATACCTTTTTTGGGTTTTAAAGTTTTTTCTAATACTACTTTCTCTTGCTTGTTTTTAGCAAATACTTTAAAGGTATTATCCATGTTTTTTGGAAGTAAGGGATATATAGAACTTTGGGATTTTTGTATTAATATAGAGAAATCCGTATTCCAAAAAAGACTATCTTTTTTTAATGTATATAATTCATACTTAATATTTTCTTTATGAATTTCTGGTAAACAAAATATAAACAAATCTTTGTAGGTTATCTGAGCAATAATACCTTTCGTGGTTATGCCTAAATATGCAAAGGAAGTTTTCAAGAATTCCCCATCGAAATGAACTGGAATTTTTACCGCAGAATATCCTTCACTCTCAAAGATTAACGAATCAGTATATGTTTTGAGGTCAAAATTAAACTTTTGGCTTTTGTCCGTTTCCGCTAATTTTTCTTTTTTGCCTTTGTTTATACCATAAACAGAAGTCTTGAGGTCAACACCTGTATTATCATCCCAAAAGGTACCAGAAATAGATACTTTGCCTTGAGAGAAGGAATTGAAAATTGAGAATAAAAAAACAAATAGAACAAATGTGAACTTAGTAATTAAACGCATTTCTGTATTGTGTTTTAAAGTTTGATTGAGAATTATTAACAGCATTGAATTTCGACTATGAATTTAGTTGAAAAAATGATTTTTTTAATAAAAATGGGAATTTTTATTTTCTAAAAAATTAAAATGCTCATTTATGTAAATTTAAGACCACAAATTGCTTACTGAGTTAAGCAAAAATGATTTAAAAATGCTTATTACATTATGCATTCCAAATTTAACCTATAAAAAAAGCCACCCCAAAAGGTGGCTTTTTCGAGATCTATTACAAATCAGATGGTTACAGATTCATTTTCTTTAACTCATTTACAGCAAAGTCAGCTGCTCTGGCTGTAAGTGCCATATAAGTTAGGGAAGGGTTCACACATGATGAAGAAACCATAGCAGCTCCATCCGTCACGAATACGTTTTCTGCTCCCCAAACTTGGTTGTTGGCATTCAGAACCGAAGTTTTTCGATCTCTACCCATTCTTGCAGAGCCCATTTCGTGTATACCAATACCTGGTGCTTTTTCTTTGTCATGATAAGTTCTTACGTCTTTCAATCCCGCAGCTTCCAACATGTTGGCAGCTTCGTTCATCATTGCTTCACGCATTTTCCACTCATTATCACCCCAAGCAGCATCAAAGTTGATGATTGGTAAGCCCCACTGATCTTTTTTGTCAGTAAGTGTAAACTTGTTATTTGGGTCAGCCAAAGTTTCCCCAAATCCACCGATGTTAAAGTTCCAATCTCCGGGTTGTGTCATACCGTTTTTGAAATCTGCTCCAAACTCAGCTTCACCAACTCCACGTCCACGTGATGCACCACCTTGATAACCAAATCCTCTGCTGAAATCACGCTTGTCATTGCCCCAGTTTGTAAATCTTGGAATATAAACACCATTTGGTCTACGTCCATAATAATACATGTCTTGGAAACCATCCCACTTACCGCTAGCACCAACTCCAAGGTGATGGTCCATTAGGTTTCTACCTAATTGATCCGACTCATTACCTAATCCATTTGGATGAGTTTTGGATTTTGATTGCATCATTATCCAAGCTGAATTGATTGCTGATGCATTTAAGAATATTATTTTTGCGAAGTATTCTACTTCTTCTTTAGTATTTTGATCTATTGCTCTTACACCAGTTGCTTTACCTTTTTCGTCGTCAAATATTACTTGGTAAACAATTTTGTCATTGATTAAGGTAAGATTACCTGTTTTTTGAGCAGCAGGAATAGTAGCTGATTGACTACTGAAATATGCACCATAAGGGCATCCTCTCATACAACGGTTTCTGAACTGACATTTTCCACGACCCAAAGCAGTTTGTTCTTCAGTAGGGGCAGTTAAGTGTGCCACACGACCAACTATCAAATGTCTACCTGGGAATTTGCTTTCAATGCCTTTTTTTACTTCACGTTCTACGCAGTTAAGTTCCATAGCTGGCTGGAAATGGCTGTCTGGCAAAACATCCAAACCTTCTTTTGAACCCGATATACCTGCAAATTTCTCTACGTATTCGTACCAAGGTGCCAAGTCTTTGTATCTGATTGGCCAATCGATTCCTACACCTTCTTCTACATTGGCAGTGAAATCTTTTTCGTTCCATCTGTAACTTTGGCGACCCCAAAGCAATGAGCGACCACCCGTGTGATATCCTCTGATCCAGTCGAAACGACGCGTTTCCTCATAAGGGTTTTCAATATCTTTTTCAAAAAAGTGTCTGTGCTCTTCGTTGGCAGTATAACCAGTTCTGAATCCAGCCCAATAATCTTTTTTTACTTGTTGAGTTACTCTTCCGCGGTGTTCAAACTCCCAAGACTCCTGCATAGCAGTAGTATAATCTTGGATATGCTTAACATCTCTACCGCGATCTATCATTAATACTTTTAATCCTTTTTCAGTCAATTCTTTTGCTGCCCATCCGCCAGAAATACCTGTTCCCACTACAATAGCGTCGTATGTTACAGACTCTGTACCTTTACCTTGTAAATTCATTTTTTATATTTAATAGGTTGATTAATAATTAAATAGCGTAAGCTTTTTGTCCTGGTTCCATCTTGATGCAGCCATCGTATCTGCCAGGAATCGGCACAAAATCTAAGGTTTGTGTAGCACCTGGCTCTGAAGTAAAGAAACCAAACACTGTTAATTCTTTCATCAATCTAAAGAAAGGAACAGGTGGCTCAACTTTTTTACTTGTGTTTTCTTTTACCAAACCTGACTCTGAATCTACTTGTTTAGCTTTATTATTTGCTTCACCCTCTTCTTTAGCTTTTTCAATCATTATTTTCAAAACCTCAGATTTCTTTTCAGCAGGAAGAGCCACGAAGTTTGAACCTAATTTTTTAGATTCTGCTTCGACAGTGTCTAAGCCTTTCATGAAGTGTATTTGCTGCTCTTCAGTGTAGCAATCTTTCAACATAAGCTCTATGAATGGTCCCACGCCAGCATCTTTAGCACCTGGAGTGTCAGTTTTAGGAATAATAACTTCGGCTATTTCTGAAACTAAAGATTGGTAATCTTTGGTGAAGCTAAAACCAGAAGCAGTAGTAGAGGTGTTAGACTTGCAACCGTCCAAAATAGCAACTAGTGTTGGAGCTGATACTACTCCTCCCATCATGAGGGCAACCCTCTGCAATGCGTCTCTTCTTTTCAATTTAATATCTATTAAAGGTTGTAAATAATAAGAAAGTCTAAAAATAATAAGGATTTTTAGGCCTTACAAGAAAAATAGACTCAATTTCAATAATTAACTAAAATATAACAATTTTGTTGTAAAATATCAATTTTATAGGGCAATTTCTAATGCTTTTTTAATGGCTTCTAACAATCCTCCGGCATCGCTTCCACCAGCAGTAGCAAAATGCGGCTGACCACCACCACCACCTTTCATGGCTTTGGCTGCTTCTCTTACTATGTTGCCTGCATTTAAAGATTTGCTTTGTACCAAAGTCTCATCTATTAAAATAGCCAGATTCGGCTTTCCGTTAATAACTGCACCAAGTATAATAATCGGAGATTCCATTTGTTTTTTGAGATCATAAGCCAATTGGCGAAGGTTGTCAACCGACCCAAGTTCAACTTTTTCGGCTAAGTAATTGACACCATCTTTCTGTTTTACTTTTGTCAAAAGCTCATTTTTGATAACTTGGATTTTTTCGTTTTCCAAACTTTCAATTTTGCGTTGCAACTGATTTTTTTCTTCTATCAAAGCTTCGATTGCTTTTGGTAAATCTACCGCACTTTTTAATAAGCCTCTGATTTGGTCTAAAGTCTCGCCTTGCGAACGCATCATTTCTAAAGCTTTTTTGCCTGTTACAGCTTCAACTCTTCTAACACCTGCCGAAACTGAGCCTTCAGATGTAAACTTAAACAAGCCAATTTCGCCTGTTGCTGGTACGTGTGTACCTCCACAAAGTTCAAGGGAGAAATTAGGGTCAAAAGTAATAACACGAACAAAATCGCCATACTTTTCACCAAAAGTAGCTGTTGCCCCCATATTTACAGCATCATCTATAGGCACATTGCGTTTTTCGTCTAAGGCAATATTTTCTCTTATTTTCTCATTTACAATGTCTTCTATTTTTAATAATTCCTCGTCTGTAACTTTAGAGAAATGTGAAAAGTCAAATCGTGTAACTTCATCGTTTTGATAAGAACCTCTTTGAACCACGTGGCTGCCCAACACACTTCTCATGGCTGAAAGCATCAAGTGAGTAGCAGAATGGTTTTTTTCGATGTCTTTTCTACGAACACTATTAATTTTTGCAAATACATTAATTGGGGAGTTTGATTTTTCTAAAACATCCACCAATTTGGCATTTTTTGTAATATGCACAAAAAGGTCGTTCTCTTTCTTTGTATCAATAACATCCAATGTATAATTATTACCTTCAATTTCGAAAGTTATAGTTCCAGTATCTCCCACTTGTCCACCCATTTCGGCATAAAAAGGCGTTTGATCTAAAACTATATGAAGCTCATCGCCTGCTTTAGTTTTTACAGAGCGGTATTTCATCAACTGAGCTGGAGATTCCTCAAAATCATACCCCAAAAACTCTACGCCATCTACATCTCCTAATTCTATCCAATCAGCAGCTTCTTTGGTAGCATCTTTGCGACTTCTGGCTTTTTGCTCGGCCAAGGCACTTTTGAAACCTTCTTCATCTATTGAGAAACCTTTTTCCCTTGCTATCAGTGCTGTAAGGTCAACAGGGAAACCGAAAGTGTCAGAAAGCTCGAAAACTGTATTTCCGTCTAAAACTTTTGTGGAAATGGATTTTTGGTCAGCAAAAATGATCTCTAATCTTTTTAGTCCCAACTCCAAAGTTCTTAAGAATGTCTTTTCCTCCTCCTCTACTACTTTGGTGACAAAATCTACTTGGGCTTGTAATTCTGGGAAAACATATTCAAACTGAGTAGCTAAAACGGGTACCAATTTGCACATAAATGGCTCTCTGAAGTCCAAATAAGAATAACCATAACGAACAGCTCTTCTCAAAATCCTGCGAATTACATAACCTGCTTTTGCGTTTGAAGGCAATTGTCCATCAGCTATTGCAAAGCTAACTGCTCTTAAGTGGTCTGAGATTACTCTCATGGCCACATCTACATAGTTATCAGAGCGAAGAGTTCCATTTACGCCATATTTTTTACCAGACATTTCCTCAATCACGCTTATGGTATTTTGGAAAATATCTGTGTCGTAGTTGGATTGTTTGCCTTGAATAGCCATGCAAAGACGTTCGAAGCCCATTCCGGTATCTACGTGTTTGGCTGGTAAGGTTAAGAGTGAACCATCGGCTTTACGCTCAAACTGCATAAATACATTGTTCCAAATCTCCACAACTTGGGGATGGTCGGCATTTACCAATTCTTTTCCACCTTTTAGGTCAATTTCGGCTTGATCTCTAAGGTCAATGTGTATTTCAGAACAAGGTCCACAAGGGCCAATGTCGCCCATTTCCCAGAAATTGTCTTTTTTGTTGCCTAAAATAATTCGGCTATCATCACCTAGAATTTCTTTCCAAATATCAAATGCTTCTTGATCAAAAGGCACACCATCTTTTTCGTCGCCTTCAAAAACAGATACATAAATTCTGTCTTTGGGTAATTTATAGATTTCAGTCAAAAGCTCCCAAGACCAAGCTAAGGCTTCTTTTTTGAAATAATCGCCAAAAGACCAGTTGCCCAACATCTCAAACATGGTGTGGTGATAAGTATCGAAACCTACCTCTTCCAAGTCATTGTGTTTTCCGCTAACTCGCAAGCATTTTTGTGTGTCCGCTATTCTAGATTTAGGAGGAGTGCCATTGCCCAAGAAAAAATCTTTAAACTGTGCCATGCCTGAGTTGTTGAACATCAAGGTTGGGTCGTTTTTAGCCACCAATGGGGCAGAAGGCACTATCAAATGGCCTTTTGAAACAAAAAAATCTAAGAATGCTTTCCTGATCTGGTGCGAGGTCATAAAAATCTTTATAAATATTATACAAAAAGAGGTGCAAAATTAGGCTTTTTTAGTGATTTTAAGAATAAATCTTGTAATATTCTTTTAAAACTAATATTTTAGTTTTAAGTTTATTTTCTAAAACAATTATTATGAAAACACTACTTGTCAGCATTGGACTTTTCCTTTCGATTTTAACTGGATATTCTCAGAAAATTATCTTTTTAGAAAATCAAAGTCAGTATGAACTTTTTAAAGCAAAAGAATCAAAAGTAAAAGAGACAGAGGAAATGAAAAAGGGAATCTGGAGAAATAATTCCAGATTATTAAAATTGATCCAGATGGGTTTCTTAAAAGAAAAAGGAATTTCTGGATATGAAGATGAGGTTTCCTTGTTTTATAGAGCTAATGTTACTGCAGAAAATAAAATTGATAGTATTTATTATTTTTTAGGAAAGCATAATATTTCTAAAGTAGGTGAAAAAACTACATTTGATTTTGAATATCAACCAGTAAGGAAAGAGACTGATATAATAGTATTTAATAGAATTATAGAAAATGCACTTTTAAAAAATAAATTGTTTTTTGAGCCCTATCAAAAACATGAGTTTTCAGGAGGAGTTAGAATTAATCAATATAAAAGCAAAAATCAAGGTCTCCAGAAAAGTGCAGTTGATTTTTTAGCCTCACAAAGTGATTCTTTAAAGGTTTTGAAATTGGTGGGTTTTGGGCTAAAAGAATTGCCCGAAGGATTGAACAGATTTAAAAATATTACTGAATTGGATCTGAGTAAAAATGAGTTTGAGAGTTTTAAATTTAATCCTAAAGATTTCCCTAAACTTAAGAGAATTGTTCTTTCAGAAAACCTTTTATCAGAAAAGTCAATAAAAATAAAGAGAAATAGGCAAATAGAATTGTTGAATTTAAGCGATAATGATTTGTTCATTTTTCCGAAAAAAATTCAAAGAAATAGAAATTTAAAAGATTTACATCTTGCTAATAATTTTTTGTCTGATTCTAAAAACATGAATTTTAAGAAATTCAAAAACTTAGAGCTACTTAATTTTTATAACAACCAAATAGATGAATTGCCTGAATCAATTTCAAAACTTCAGAATCTTCAAATTTTAGATTTATATCATAATGACCTTCGTTTTTTACCCAACAGTTTCATTGAGTTGAAAAAACTTCAGACTTTGGCTATTTCGAATAATAGACTTTGGCAATTACCCGCAGGATTTGAGAAATTAGATAGCTTAAAAGTGCTTTTCGCACATCATAATAAATTTACCTCTTTAGCTGCTTTGCCTTCAAATTTGGAGCATCTTGACCTTGGATTTAATTTGTTAGAAGATATTCCGCAGTGTTTTTCTAATTTGCAGAAGGTGGATGAATTAGATATTTCAAACAATAAAATTAAAAGTGGAGCAGAAATTTTACAGGGAATGAAATCTCTAGAAAAAGTATATCTGGCACTAAACAATTTCGACGAAGACCCTAAAAAGTTTGCAGAACTCCAACAAATAATTGTAGATTTGGAGAAAAAATCTGTTGTCGTTAAATGAAATTATTTTTCAGTACTGAGGAAGTTGCCCAACAATTAGAGATTCCGATTACGAGCGTGGATTTTTATGTGCGTAAGTTTAGGTTGAATATTCAGAAAGTTGGTAAAAACAGAAAATATAGCCACGCAGATATTGAAAAACTCCAGAAAATCGTGGATTTGATACAGAAAGAAGGTTTTACGATTGAGGGTGCGAAGGAGAAATTGAAAGCAAAGGAAGTGGTCGAAAACAAAAATAGTGAGGTAATAGAGCGATTAAAAGAGATTAGAAAAACCCTAGAATTTATTAAAGAAGGAATAGAATAAGAAATCTATGCATGACGATTTGGTGTATGAAATCGCCCTAAACAAAATAGACGGAGTTGGTGGGGTATTGTTTAAGCAATTGCTGAATTCTTTTGGCTCTGCAAAAGAGGTTTTCGAAACACCGAATGCCAAACTTTTGAAAATTCCTAATTTGGGCAAAATCACCATAGACAAAATAAAAGCGAATGAAGAAGGTTTTCTTGAAGCTGAAACTATTGTAAAAGAAAGCTTAAAAAACAATATCAGGATTGTGAGTTTCAAACATCCTGATTACCCCAAAAAACTTAAAAATATCTTTGAAGCTCCTCCTTTGCTATATTTTAAAGGTAAAGGAAAATTAGATTATCCTAAATCTGTGGCAATAGTCGGCACAAGGGAAGCGTCAGAATACGGTAAAAAATCTACAGAGGAAATAGTGACTCAGTTGAAAGAGTATAATGTGCAGATAATAAGTGGTTTGGCATATGGTATTGACATTGCGGCACACAAAGCTGCCTTGAAAAATGGCCTTTCTACAGTGGGTGTTTTGGCCAATAGCTTAGAAACGGTTTACCCTAGTTTACATAAAAAAACTGCTAAAGAAATTGAAGAAACAGGTTTGCTAATATCTGAGCAGGCCTTCGGAACGCAAACCAAACCTTCGTTTTTTGTCGCTAGAAATAGGATAATAGCTGCACTTAGTGATGCCACTATTGTGGTGGAATCCGCGAGAAAAGGTGGCTCTATGGTAACTGCCGAGTATGCCAACAATTATAATAAAGAGGTTTTTGCGATTCCAGGCGGAATTTTTCAGAAATATTCAGAAGGTCCAAATTATTTGATTTCGAACAATAAAGCTCAGATTTTTACAAGTGTCCCTGATTTTGTGGAATGGATGAAGTGGGATGCTGAAAATGAAACCAAAGTAGTTGAAAAAACACCTTTGGATTTATCGAAATATACTCAAGATGAAAGTAAGGTATTGAGCCTGTTAATGCAAAATGGCGAAATGCTAATTGATGATCTTAGCTGGCATTCGCAGATTCATCCAAACAAATTGGCGAGTATTCTTCTCAATCTTGAATTTGCGGATATGGTGAAACAAAGTCCAGGAAAGAAATTTAAGTTGAGGTAATTTATCTTTTTCTGCTCACCATTATTTTTAAAACCCAGGCAAATAAGCCTGTCAATAACAGCAAGAGATTGTAGAGCATAAATCCCCATTTCATCAAACTAAAAGACGAGGCTAACTTTACAGCGAAGTCAATTTTTTCTGGATAGTTTATCGTAATAAAAGCCAAGCTTAAGTTTTCAAAAATATCTGCAATTCCGATTAGAAAAGGGAAGGCATTGAACCATTGGAAATAGTGATTTTTTGAGAATGAATTTCTAAAAAACAAGCTCAAAAGCATACTGAACGATATGCTATATACTATGGCATACAATAGGTCTATCAATAAACAATACACCAAAAGTGCATTTCTGCCTTTTAGCCCTATGGCTTCTAAAATCCCGTAAGTCTGAGTAGAATTGTAACCAAACCTCAATTCAAAAAGCGTTTGGGTTTTTAAAGGATCTATCAATGAAGACGAATACGGAATTATAAAAACCGCAAAAATGACTTGAGCTATAAACGCCAAAAGTATCATTTTTAGGCTTGCAGCATCACGCAAATAGTCTGAAAATCTTTTCAGATTTTGTATCATTTAATCATTAGGGTTTGTAAAAGCAATTTAGCTAATTTTGAAAGAAAATCGATTGCTAAATCCCTAAAAAAATTAAAAATTTAAACCCAAAGAAAAACCAAAGTTGGGTTGAACGCCTTCTTTTATTACGAAAGTCTCAATTGCGTTTGAATTTACATAATAATTATAGCCATTAGCTGGGCCATCATTTACCTCATTACTGATTTTTTTACTTATAAATCTTATTCCTCCACCTATGTAGGTATCAATATAAAGGTTTTGAAATAGTGTAAATTGCATTCCGATATTCATATTTGGCATAATTCCCAAATATGAAACTTTTCCGGTGTTTTTTGAAAGTTTATAAGTGGAATTTAATTTTGTGGTGTCAGGAATATATATATAACTGCTGTTGTCATAGTTATTTATGTTATATTCTAACTTTAACCCAGCCGATAGGTACACACCGAACTTTGCCTTTTCATTTATAAAAGTATATTTATCACCTGAGAAAAAACCAGGTACATAAAATCTTCTATCCACCGAAGCAGTGGCTCCCTGCCATTTATTGGTTTGTGTATATGGCGTGGAATTGCCAAAATTATCGTAATTATAAACCTCATTATCCTTATTTACATACCGTAAGCCAATGCCGAAAACCGTGCTTCTGGTTTGAGATTTATTAAATATTTCTTGATTAAAATTCATTGAACCAGTAATCAAGCTAAATGGTTGGAATTTAAAAATTTTAAGATTTTTCTCTTGAGCATTTGCAATTGAAACTGCAAAAAACACTAAGCTAAATAAATACTTTTTCATGTTTTTGTGTTTTGATTTTCGAAGGTAAACAGTAAACGACAAATTTACTATGATGTTTCTCATTCTTAATGGATTCTTTTACAATCATAATGGTTGGTATAATATTACAGCTAAAATTTTTAGCCTTTTTACGCTAATTTTTTGTTTATGCCTTATTGAAGTATCTTTGATTAAATAATTGATAAAATGAGTTTTTCTTTAATTTCTGATTTCAAACCTACAGGTGATCAACCTCAGGCTATAGAACAATTGGTGAAGTCTATAGAATCAGGCGAGCGAGCCAATGTGCTTTTGGGTGTAACTGGTAGTGGAAAGACTTTCACTATTGCCAATGTAATCCAGCAAATAGACCGGCCAGTTCTGATTTTGAGTCATAATAAGACCTTGGCGGCCCAGCTCTATGGAGAGTTTAAGCAGTTTTTTCCTGAAAACGCGGTTGAATATTTTATTTCTTACTACGATTATTATCAGCCGGAGGCTTTTATAGCTTCCACAAATACTTATATTGAGAAAGATTTGATGATCAATCAGGAGATTGACAAATTGCGTCTTTCAACGGTTTCGTCTTTGATGTCTGGTAGAAGAGATATTGTAGTAATTGCTTCTGTATCATGTATTTATGGTGCAGGTAATCCGAATGAATTTAAGCAAAGTATTGTAAAAGTAGAGGTAGGCGAAATTGTCAGCCGAAATAAGTTTTTATATAAACTTGTAGAAATTTTATATTCCAGAACCGAAATTGAGTTTTCGAGAGGGACATTTAGGGTAAAAGGCGACACGGTTGATATTTTTCCGGGCTATGCAGATTTTGCCTACCGAGTAATATTTTTTGGAGATGATATTGAGGAAATCCAGATGATTGAGCCCATTTCGGGCAAAAAAATAAAGAATGAAAAGAATATCGTAATTTTTCCTGCTAACCTCTTTGTGACTGGAAAAGACGTGATGCAAGAATCCATCAAGTTAATTCAAGACGATATGGTGGCTCAAATCAAGTATTTTGAAAGCGATGGTAGAGTAATGGAAGCCCAGCGAATTCAGGAAAGAACGGAGTTTGACCTTGAAATGATGAGGGAATTGGGTTATTGCAGTGGTATTGAGAACTATTCGAGATATTTTGACAAACGTAAAGCTGGAGAAAGACCCTTTTGTCTTTTGGATTATTTTCAAGATGATTTCCTTTTGGTAGTTGACGAAAGCCATGTAAGTATGCCGCAAATTAGGGCCATGTATGGTGGAGATAGGTCTCGTAAAACTTCTTTGGTTGAATATGGTTTTCGATTGCCTTCTGCATTAGATAATCGTCCGTTAACTTTTCAAGAGTTCGAGAATTTAACTCCACAAACGGTTTTTGTAAGTGCAACCCCATCTGATTATGAGCTTAATTTGGCTGGTGGAGTGGTAGTTGAGCAGATTATTCGTCCAACCGGGCTTTTGGATCCTGAGATTGACGTAAGACCGAGTTTGAATCAGATTGACGACCTTTTGGATGAAATAAATGGTAGAATCAAGAAAGATGAGCGAGTCTTGGTGACTACTTTGACCAAAAGAATGGCCGAAGAACTTAGCAAATATTTGGAGAGAGTTGGCATAAAAGGTAGATACATTCACTCCGAAATAAAAACCATGGAAAGGGTTGAAATTTTGCGAGAATTGCGTTTGGGCGTAATCGATGTTTTGGTGGGCGTGAATTTGTTGAGAGAAGGTCTCGATTTGCCTGAAGTATCTCTTGTGGCAATAATGGATGCTGACAAAGAAGGTTTTTTGAGAGATATTCGGTCCCTAATACAGACGATTGGTCGTGCGGCTCGTAACTCAAACGGTAAAGTGATAATGTATGCCGACCGAATGACAGGGTCTATGCAAAGGGCTATAGATGAGACCAATAGGCGGAGGATTATCCAAATGGAATACAATACAGAACATGGAATAACACCTACAACAATTCTTAAAAGCAAGGAAGCTATAATGGAACAAACGTCTATAGCTGACTTCAAACCAAGTACAAAAGGCTATTATGTAGAGCCTGATAGAATTAACATTGCTGCTGACCCTGTGATGGCCTATATGGGCAAACCTCAACTGGAAACAATGCTGAATGAGGCTAAAAAGAAAATGGAAAAAGCCGCCTCAGAATTGGATTTCCTTCAGGCAGCCCGATTCAGAGATGAAATGAACCAGCTGAAAGAGAGAATAGGGGAGTTGGTGTAGATTCTTGTTAAAAATATTTTGTATGGAACAATAATTGTTTCACTTTTAAAATCCTTCAGATTTAACTTTCTGAGGGATTTTTTTTATTTAATACCTACTGGAAAATCTCTAAATGTAGGAATTATGCAATAATTTTCAACAATCGTGTAACACCTTTAGCTGTAAAAAACCTCAATTTTGTTGAAAAACAAATTTCAATGAAAGTAGCTATTTTCAGTACAAAATATTACGAGAAAGAATATTTGGATCACGCAAATCTTGAAAATAAACACGATTTAACCTATTTTGAAGAGAGTTTGAATATACATACTGTGAGCCTTGCTGCTGGCTATGAGGCAGTTTCAGTGATGCTTTTGGATGATATTAGCGAAGAAACTATAGAAGCACTGTCACTCTTGGGTACCAAAGTTATAACACTTAGAAGTGCTGGTTTTGATAATGTGGACCTTGAAGCCGCCGAGAAATTCCATATGAAAGTGATGCGTGTTCCTGCATATTCGCCACAAGCTATCGCTGAGCATGCTGTTGCACTTATTCAAACCTTAAACAGAAAAACCCATAAAGCTTATAATAGAGTCAGAGAGAATAATTTTTCAATTGAAAATTTGATGGGTTTTAATCTTTTTGGAAAGACTGTTGGCGTAGTTGGTACAGGCAAAATCGGGAGGGCTTTTTGCAATATTATGCTGGGTTTTGGCTGTAAAATAGTGGCTTATGACATAAAAGAAAATTTGGAAATGAAACTCAAAGGGGTTGAATATAAGTCATTTGAGCTTCTATTGTTAGAGTCTGATATTATTTCTATTCACTGTCCTCTTACTGACGACACTCGACATCTTTTCAATAAAACTGCTTTTGATTTGATGTTGAAAGGCACCATGTTAATTAATACAAGCCGAGGAGCCGTAATTAACACCCTAGATGCCATAGAAGCTTTGAAAGATGGGCATTTGGGTTTTTTAGGTATAGATGTTTATGAAGGCGAAGAAAAGATTTTCTTTAAAGATTTATCTGATACTGTGGTCAAAGATGATACAATAGAACGCCTAATGTCATTTAATAATGTGTTGATCACGCCTCATTTGGCTTTTTTTACAAATGAAGCCGTCCGACAAATTGCTGAAATTACGCTTCAAAATATTTCTGATTTTGAGAGAGAACCAACTAGTAGAAATGAAATTATTATTAACCTCAAAAAAACAATTATTGAAATTTGATTCGAAACTTAAAAGTGATTTTTGAAAGTACGAAATATAAAATAAGTTTTTTGATTTGGAAATTTACATTGCCCAAAAAGAGGTATATGTGTAAGAAAAACCCAAAATTGTGTTAGTATTTCAAACGACTTTTTACCCACCTTTACATATTTAAAACTATTTGACATATAAAAATTAGGAAATGAAATCCAATGAAGAACTTCAAAAAGATGTACAAAATGCCCTAAAATGGGAACCGAAATTACAAGCTGCCGAGATTGGGGTAACTGTTAATAGCGGAATAGTGACTTTGACTGGTACAGTTGATAATTATTCTAAAAAAATCCATGCAGAAAATGCAGCTAAAAACGTGAGAGGTGTAAAAGTGGTCGTCGAAAAGATAGATGTAAATTTTGATACAAAATGGGCTAAAATAGACGATAATGACATAGCCAAAGAAATATTAAATTCCTTTAAATGGAACTGGCAAATTCCAAAAGACGAAATTCAAGTAAAGGTTGAAAATGGCTGGGTAACATTAGAGGGCATAACTACCTGGAACTATCAAAGAGATGCTGCTCTAGAAGCAGTAAAAAATCTCTCTGGAGTAAAAGGAGTTTCCAATAAGCTTACTATCAAATCGGAAAATGCAAATAGAATAGAAAAAGCCGAAATAGAAAGTGCAATAAATCGAAATGGGTCTATTCAGTATGAGGCTATAAATGTGGATGTTATGGACCATAAAGTAACCCTGACAGGTAATGTGACGTCGTGGAATCAAAAAGAGGAAGCTACTCAAATGGCATGGAGTGCTCCAGGCGTTTGGTTTGTTGAAAACGACCTCGAAATCGTTTTAAACTAAATGTGATACCAACTATTCACAAAAGATTTATTAAGTGTGAATTATGCAAATAAATAGCACAATTATGTAATACATTTTATTTGAATATCACCAACCTTTACGTCACATTTAAACCTCAATATTATGCCACTTGTAAATATTCTTGTCATTATTGTAGTTATTGGTTTTTTGCTTTGGATGATCAATACCTACATACCAATGGATAACAAAATCAAAAAGATTTTCAATATCGTGGTGGTAATTGCCGTCATTATTTGGCTTCTCAAAATACTTGGACTTTTTAATACCGTAATGAATTACAAAGTATAATATGAACAAGATTTTTAAAGGATTAATAGCGGGATACGGTGCCAAAAAACTTGGCAGTGGATGCTTCGGAATAGTTATCGTTTTTATTATCATTTGGGTAATTCTAGGGCAGTGTAAGTAATTGAAATATAATATTTTAACACGATTAATAAGGTTGGTTGATAATGCTGAATTCACATTGCGAAAAAAAATCCATACAATTTTCTTTATCATTATTAAAAATTAAAAAATATCATGGAACCAGAAATCGGAATTAACAAAAAACATTTAAATGCTACAGTCAAGCTTTTGGAAGTGATCCTATCAGATGAGGTGATACTTTACACTAAAACCAGGAAATTTCATTGGAATGTTACTGGTGAGAGTTTTATGGAATTGCATAGACTCTTCAAAACCCAATACATCGAATTAGAGGAAACTATTGACTTGGTGGCAGAGAGAATCGCAAAATTGGGAAATAAAGTTATTGGTACAATGAAAGAATTTTCTGATTTGACCAGATTGAAAGAACACCCAAATGCTTATCCTGAACAAAAAGAATTGTTGCATGAGCTTTTAAGTGACTATGAATCAGTAATTAAATTAATTCGGAAAGACATCGGAATATGCCAAGAAATTAACCACGATGCTGGTACAGCCGATTTTTTGACAGGATTAATAGAGCAACATGAAACTACCGCTTGGATATTAAGAAGATATTTGGAATAAGAAAATGAAGACTTTTTTAATTTTTATTACTATAATTCTAGGTTGCGTTATTTTAAACCAAATTTATAATATTATGTTTCCGAAAGATTCAAGGACGCAAGCTTATGATGTTGTGAAGAAATCAAAAGACTTTGAAATTCGATATTATCCTTCGGTAACCATGGCTACAATAAATTCGTCAGCCAAAACTTATAAAGAATTGGGGAATTCAGGTTTTAGGAAGCTTGCAGGTTATATTTTTGGAGGAAACGTGGGGAAAGTTCAAATAGCCATGACTTCGCCAGTTCACATGGATATCAACGATTTAAGCTCTTCAATGAGTTTTGTGATGCCAATGAACTTTAATAAAAGTAATTTGCCAAAGCCTAATAATCAAGAGGTAAACATTTCAACCACTACAGAAGAATATGTTGCTGCAATTCAATTTAACGGTTATGCATCTGACAAAGACATAAAACTTTATACCGAAAAGCTAGAAAATTCACTCAAAGCAGCTTCTATTAGTTATTACGGGCATTTTAGATTTTTGGGTTACAATGCACCTTATCAGTTTTTTGGTAGAAGAAATGAAATCATCGTAAGTGTAAATTGGGATAAACAATAAGAGATTTTGAAATTTAAATTAAACCACAAGTTTTGGAAAAGAAGTCATTAAATAAATTTTTAATTTCTAAGAAATTTGACACATTTTTCAATGAGCTTACCAATGTTTTTAGGTTTTTAGGATTGTATTTTAAAGAGACTTTTACTTCACCTTTTGAATGGAAAGAAACTGTCAATCAATGTTTTAATGTTGGGTATAAATCTCTTTCATTGGTTACTTTGACAGGCTTTATTATTGGTATCGTGTTTACAAAACAATCCAGACCTTCCTTGTCAACCTTTGGAGCTAGTTCCTGGTTACCATCGCTAATTTCTATTGCCATCGTTAGGGCATTGGCTCCATTGGTTACATCGCTTATTGCTGCTGGCAAAGTTGGTTCTAATATTGGAGCCGAGCTGGGTTCTATGAAGGTAACAGAGCAAATTGACGCTATGGAAGTTTCGGCCACCAATCCGTTTAAGTTTTTGGTGGTAACCAGAATCACGGCCACAACACTCATGATGCCTATTTTGGTACTTTATACTGGCCTAATGGGAATGTTGGGGGCATTTATAAACATCCACCAAAATGAATTGACAAGTTTCACGGCTTTTATAAAAAACGCATTTAGTACCATTTCGTTTTTGGATATTTACTCGTCTTTATTTAAGGCACTTTGCTATGGTTTTACTATTGGCGTGGCGGGTTGCTACCAAGGCTACACTGCTCAAAATGGCACCCAAGGCGTAGGTAAAGCCGCGAATGCTACCGTAGTGATAGCTATGTTTTTGATTTTTATAGAAGAAATGCTGATTGTCCAAGTGGTGAATGCCATAAGGTAAGAACTATATGAAACCAACTGAAACACCTGTGATCGAACTTAAAAACTTGAAAAAGTCTTTTGGCGATTTGGCTGTCCTGGAAGGTATTGATTTGACTTTGTTTAAAGGCGAGAATTTGGCAGTGTTGGGAAAGTCAGGAAGCGGTAAATCGGTTTTAATTAAAATTATTTCTGGACTTTTAAAACCAGATAGTGGACTAGTGAAAGTACTCGGTGAAGAAGTTAACAAAATCACACCGAAAGAGCTGCAAATATTAAGGTTGAAAATAGGGTTTTCGTTTCAAAACAGTGCTTTGTATGATAGTATGACTGTTAGAGAGAATCTCGCTTTTCCGCTAATTAGAACTCGACCAGAAATTACCAAAAAGGAGATAGATATGGCAATTGATAAAGTTTTAGAAGATGTTGGTCTTTCAAATACAATAAATCAGATGCCTTCTGAGCTATCTGGAGGGCAAAAAAAAAGGATAGGAATTGCCAGAACGGTGATTTTGAATCCCGAAATTATGCTTTATGACGAGCCCACATCTGGATTAGATCCAATTACTTGTCTGGATATCAATGATTTAATTCTTCAGGTTCAACAGGAATATCAAACTACTTCTATAATAATTACGCATGATTTGACATGTGCAAAAATGACAGCTAATCGCGTAACGATGATTTCGGAGGGTAAATTTTTGAAAACAGGCTCATTTGAGGAGCTTTTTGCAATGGACAATCAAGACATTCGATCATTTTATAACTACAATTTCACCCATGAAAAATAAACGAACGGTCATAGTTGGAATTTTTATATTTATTGGCTTAATCATATTCGCCATTACTATTTTGACACTCGGTGGCCAGAAAAAAACCTTTGTTAAATCTTTCCCTATACACGCAATTTTTAATGATGTAAATGGCCTTTTGGATGGAGGAAATGTGTGGTTTTCTGGCGTAAAAGTGGGAACCGTAAAAAAAATTGCTTTTCATGGAGATTCTGATGTTGAGGTCACGATGAATATTGACCTAAATGCTGAGTCGCACATTCACAAAGATGCCAAGGCAAAAATTGGCTCCGATGGTCTAATCGGAAACAAAATAGTAATTATTTATGGTGGAACTTTAGCATCTCCACAGGTAAAAAAGAATGATTTTTTGGCAGTAGAAAATGGCCTTAGTACCGACGATATGATGGCTACACTTCAAGCCAACAACAAGAATTTGATGGAAATTACGACTGATTTCAAAAACATTAGTAGAAAAATTGACTCTGGAAAAGGTATATTGGCTACTTTATTAAACGATCCGGCACTTTCGTCCAAGATACAAGTTTCGGCCACTGATTTACAAGCAACATTGGCAAATTTGAAAACGGTGTCTGAAAGTAGCAAAGAAGTTTTAGGAAATCTTCAGGCTTTTTCAGGCAAAATGAACACCAAGGGGAACTCGATAAATGATTTAGCTACTGACACTTTGATGTATCAAAAGATAAAACTTACCATCAATCAATTAAATGTAGCCTCTGGTTCATTGAATAAACTTACGGAGAATTTGCAAATGGCAAGTGAGAAATTCAACCAAAAAAACAATACGGTTGGCTTGTTGTTAAATGATGCTTCAACGGCTAAATCAATGGAAGCTACGCTAAAAAACCTCGAATCAGGCAGTAAAAAGCTAGATCAAGACTTAGAAGCTTTGCAACATAATATTTTTTTTCGAGGATTTTTTAAGAAGAAAAAATAGAATTTAATCAATCAATCCAATCTCTTTTGCATGCTTAATAGCTATTTCTGTATGAGCAAAAAGGCAAGTTGGGATATCAAGATTTCGAAGGATTTCTATTGCAATTTTTTCTTTTTTTTGAAGAACATTTCTGATATAGATGGCTATAATACGATTCGGGTATTTGTTAACTATTTCGGAATATATCGCAGGGTCAGCTTGTGAATTGTCGCCAAGAAGCACAAATTTCTGATTTGGAAAAGCATCTAAAACTCTAAAAACTCTAGATAATTTGCCGTAATGTTTGGTTTTTCCTGATTTGAAAACTTGAAACCATCTTTTCATTTCACTTAACAGAAAAATCCCTTTTGGAAGACCGTTGTGTTTGAAAAAATCGTTGAGGTCATTATACAGATTCCATTCGCTGCTCGACACATAAAAAAACGGATTTAGCAAATCTGGTGTAGTGTGCGAAACAGCCAGGAGGTTGTAAAATTTCACCACGTCAGCAAATGTTTTCCGGCTTCTTGGGTTTTTGGTAAACATTATCCTCAGTTTTTTGCCAGTTTGAGCAGAATGTGAGACCAAAACAGTATCGTCAATGTCTGAAATGAATCCAAACTGGGTAGCATTCGGGATGTAAAGTTTCCCGATTTCATTGGCTAATATTTGATTTTCTTCATTCAAAACATTGATTTTTAAAGGTTGCCAGCCCGAAAGTTCTTGAATTGGAGAATGCCATTCAAACTTAAAAAAACCGTCTGATTCTGTGACAGAATCTATTTTTTGGTCTTTCCAGATGAGTTGTACAGGTTGATTTGCAATTGGCTTGACCATAAAAAGTCTTGCTAAATGTAGGATGTTATAAAGAAGGCATTTATTATATTTTCTTTTAGGGATAGGATTACCACTCATCACATGACCAAACACAAAATAGCTGTCACTGTTTCCGTATCCATGATAAATCTTAATATTTATTTTGTGTTTCATATTCAGCAAGTTACGAAACAAACCTTCAAATCAATTTATTATTTTTTATGAAAAAGTCGAAAATTTTATTTGTATTAAACCCTAACGCAGGTAAGACTCCTTATGATTGGAAAAATAAGATAAAGGCTTTTTTTGTTGGCAAAAATTTCGAAATTTCTATAATTAGACTTTTAAAAAAAGAATTTTTAGAGGAATTTCTAAATATTGAAGCTGGAAGATTAAAACCTGATATTTTAGTGGCAGTGGGAGGAGATGGAACCGTGAAATTGGTGGCCGAATGTGCGTTTAAAAAACAATTGATTTTGGGTATTATTCCGACAGGCTCAGCTAATGGTCTCGCAAGAGAGTTGGGAATAGATTTAAATCCAACCGTAGCACTTGATAATTTGCTCCTAAACAAAACCAAAAGAATTCATCTGATCAATATCAATAATAACATTTGTGCACATTTAAGTGATATTGGCTTAAATGCATATGCTATGAAAAAGTTTAAATTTGGCAAAATAAGAGGCTTTCTGGGTTATTTTCTTGACTTTTTGAAGGTTTTGAGGCTTAATCCAAAAATGGACATAGAAATGAAAATTAATGGCGAGATTATTAAAATTATAGCTGAGATGGTGGTAATTGCCAATGGCACCTGCTATGGAAATGGTGCAGTAATTAATCCGCTTGGAAATCTTAGGGATAACCTTTTCGAAATCATTGTCATTAAAGAAATATCACTACAAGAGGTTTTCAAAATGATATTTTCACATGCAGTTTTTGATATAAATAAAACCGAAATTTATCAAACAGATCACTTTTCAATGCATTCCGAAGAAAAAGTCCACTTTCAAATCGATGGTGAGTATATGGGCAAAGTAAATCAAATAAATGCTGAACTACTGCCATCAGCTATTGAGGTTTTGGTTCCTTGAATTGAGGTTTTTGTTTTCTTCAAAATGTGAGAAAGATGTAAACATTTCTGAAAGTTGTGTAACACTTTAGGTCTGGGTTATTCTGACCTTTACGTCTATTCTGATATCAAACCTACTTATTGGTTTTTAATGATTTAGAATATTTCATCAAATACTTAATTCTTATGAAAACTATACTGTTTCCAACTGATTTTAGCCCAAATGCTGTTCATGCCTCAAAATTTGCAGCTGAACTTGCCCGGAAATTAGATGCAAAACTTATTCTACTTCATTGTTTTACAGTACCGGCAAGTTTCGAAAATATGATTTCAAATGATATAGCAAACTCAATTCAGCTTGTGGAAGAAGTTGTTACTAATAATCTTAAAAGTTTCACTTTGGAATTATTGAAAGATTCTGGTTTGCCAGAAGTTCAAGTGCAACAAGTGGTTGATTATGGATTTGTTACAGATGGAATTCTTGTCACTGCAAAGAAATATAAAGTTGATTTTATAGTAATTGGAACAAAAGGAGCTTCTAATTTTTTGGATAAATGGATAGGATCCACAACAATCAATATTGTCCACAAAGCTTTATGTCCGGTTTGGGTGGTACCTGAGAAAGCGTCTTTAGATTTTCCGAGTAAAATTTTATACGCTGCTGATTATAAAGAAAATGAAGTGATAGCTACAAGTTTTATGATTGATTTAGATAGGCTTTTGGGTACATCCACAACCGTTGTACATGTTAAAGATTATTTTGACCAAGAGATTCAATCAAAAGATCAAAAAATCACTGATAAACTAGAGCAGGTTTTTGAAATGGAAGATATAGTATTTGAAGATATAATACATTTGCATATTATAAAAGGTTTGGAAAACTATATCAAAAGATACCAAATGGATGTTTTGGCTATGGCTATTCACGATAAATCGATGTTTACGAAACTTTTCAATACCAGTGTTTCTAATCATTTTTTGCAGGATTCAAACCATATAATGCTCACTTTTAGAAATTAATATGCCTAAATTCCATGTTTTATTAGATTCTGGATTTGCTAAAGTCTCAAATTTTGCAACCGAGGTATTGAGCAATACTTACTCATTTATTTTAGCTATAATCCTAGTGGTATTTTGGCTATTCAATAGAGATTTCAATCCATTGGCCGTCAATGAATTGATTCGAGATTTTATCCATGGTGCATCATTTTTGAGCTTATTTATTATTCAAAAATCATTCAATCATTTTTCCGCTGCTTTGCATTTGAAAGTCAACGAGATAGTTTCATCAAACGATTTAACAAACAATGCAGTTATAAATGCCGAAACAAAAACCGAACATGAAATAGAGGAATTGCAAAAAGAGTACACAGACTTGGCTGATCAAGTAGAGCACGATGAAAAACTTAATGAAGAAAAATGATAGATTCAATAAAGTTAGTTTTGGATGAAGTAGGCCAGATTTTTCATTTTATTGGAAGGTTTTTTAAGCAAATTAGAAAAGCACCATTTGAAGCGAGAGAATTTTTGCACCAATGCTACATTATTGGGTATAAATCTTTTCCATTGGTAGCTATTACTGGCTTTATTATGGGTATGGTTTTGGCTATTCAAACTCGCCCGACGCTCTCTAGTTTTGGTGCAGAATCATGGTTGCCTGGCATGGTAGCTTTGTCATTGATTCGCGAGATTTCCCCTGTTATCACTGCCTTGGTTTGTGCAGGTAAAGTTTCATCAGGCATAGGGGCGGAGCTTGGCTCTATGAAAGTAACCAATCAGATAGACGCTATGGAGGTTTCAGCCATAAATCCATTCAATTATTTGGTGGTTACACGGATTTTGGCATCTACTATTATGATTCCCATTTTGGTTGTTTTGGCGGATGGTGTAAGTGTTTTCGGAGGTTTTGTAGGCGTAAACATTCATTCAGATGTCAATCTTTACGGTTATTTTTCCAAAGTATTAGAATCACTCTCTTTCGAAGACATCGTTCCAGCTATTATAAAAACCTTCTTTTTCGGATTTGTTATTGGTTCAGTAGGTTGTTTTCAAGGTTATAATGCCTCCCGAGGTACCGAAAGCGTGGGAAAGGCAGCAAATTCAGCAGTTGTGGTAGCTTCACTTTCTATTTTCATTATTGATTTGTTGGCAGTTCAGATTGCCGATTTGATTTTTACAAAATAAAGAAATAATGAACATTTCAAAAAATATAGAATCCAAAACAATTATTCCTCCGCTTATTCAAAAAAGTGAAAAAGCTGATGGATTAGAAAATTCAATAAATAATGAATCTGCTGAAAATGTCGTAGAAATTAGAAATCTTTTTGTGTCTTTTGGCAAAAAAAATAAAGTACTCAAAGGGCTTAATTTGCATCTTGAAAAAGGCGAAAGTTTAGTGGTGTTAGGAAAGTCTGGATCAGGCAAGTCTGTAGCTATTAAGAGTTTAGTAGGTTTGGTAAGGCCTGACAAAGGCGTATTGGATGTTTTTGGTAAGGATGTCTGTAAATTAGATTTGGATGGTTTAAATAAGATTCGACTTAGAATTGGTTTTTTGTTTCAAAACGGTGCCTTATATGACTCTATGACCGTAAGAGAGAACCTCGCTTTTACTTTTTTGAGACATACAAAAAGAAATTATTCCAAAGAAATTGACGAAAAAATACTGGCAACATTAGAAAGTGTAGGATTGGAAAAGGCCATAGATAAATTTCCTTCTGAGCTCTCTGGAGGTATGAAAAAACGGGCAGGTTTAGCAAGGATTCTTATTTTGAAACCTGAACTGATGCTATATGATGAGCCAACAACTGGCTTGGATCCAATAACTTCTAGAGAAATAAGTGAATTAATCAAATCTATTCAGGCCAAATATAATACTTCTTCTATCATCATTACCCACGATTTGGCATGTGCAAAATCCACTGCGAACCGGGTGGTAATCTTAAAAGACGGCATAATAGGGGCGGAGGGAACTTATGAAGAACTGGAACAATGTGAGGATGAATGGGTTCGGTCATTTTTTGAATAAATAAAGCACAAATATGAAAAAGGACTCTGGAAATACTTGGAAACTGGGCTTGCTGGTTTTAGCTGGCTTACTGTTATTGGTCATTACCATTTATTATGTGGGAAAACAAAAACACATGTTTGGCTCAACTTTTAACCTAAAATCTCATTTTAAAAACGTGAATGGCCTAAAAGAGGGTAATAATGTTCGTTTTTCGGGTATAAACATAGGTACAGTGGACGAAATTATGATGATTTCTGATTCTTCAGTTTTGGTAAACTTATTAATAGACTCAAAATTTCAAAAATTTATTAAGACCGACGCACGAGCAAGTGTTGGTTCAGAAGGCTTGGTGGGTGATAAAGTTTTGGTGATATATCCAGGTACACATGGACATTTGCCTATAAAAAACAATGGTATAATAGCTTCCGTACAATTAATGGATATGGAAGATTTGATGGAAAAATTAAATATTAGTGTTACCAATATTAGCTTGATTTCAGACGAATTGGTGCATTTTACTTATAAAATCAATCATGGAAACGGAATGCTGAGGAAAATAATATCTGATGAAGAATTTTCAAAAAGCTTTAATGTTACTATGTCCAATTTGGCAAATAGTTCAGATGAATTTTCGAAGTTTTCAACAAAAATGAACTCAAAGAAAGGAGCTTTGAATAAGCTTTTGAGCGACGAAGGTTTTAGCCAGTCACTTGATTCCACAATGTACAATCTCCAAACAAGTTCCAAAGGTTTTAGCGATAATATGGAAGCATTAAAAAATAGTTTTTTGCTGAGAAATTATTTTGACAAAAAAGAGAAAATTGAAGATAAAACAAAAACTGAAAAGTTTAGATTTAGAGATTTGAAATGGTCTGATTTATTTAAAAGAGACAATTCAGTTTCTGTACCTGATTCATTATAATGTGTGAATGATGCAACATTAATACTTTATTGTGTAACGTAGGAAATACACAATTTCCCACCTTTGCAGGGTAAGAAATAGACATCAATTTTGAAAATGTATTTCTGTAAGGTGTTGATTTTTAGAAAATAAAGTAATTAAGAAAATGAAAAAAATAATTTTAGTTATTGCAGTTTTAATCTACTTATTTCAACCCAATTCAGTAAAAGCACAAGTTAAGTTTGGATTAAATATTAATATAGCAACACAGCCGATTTGGGGTCCAGCAGGCAATGACTACGTAAATTATTATTATTTGCCAGATATTGATATTTTTTATAACGTGCCAAGACACAAATATGTATTTGTGCAAAATCGGAAGTGGATATTTTCAGATATTTTGCCATATGAATACAGAAATTACAATCTTTATAGTGGCTACAAAGCTGTTATAAACGAGGATAAACCATATAAAAATGCGGCAATGTATCGTACAAAATATGCATCATACAAAGGGAATCACGATTTGAACAATATTCGAAATAGCAGGGAACTGAAGTATTTTGAAAACCCAGATCATCCAGACCATCCAAAATGGGCGAAGACACATCCCCAGAATGGAAATTCAAAAAGTAAAAAAACATCAAAAGGGAAAAAAATACGAAAACATTAAGATTCGCAAATTACGAAAATCCATGAATTTGTTTAAATACGTTTCTAGAAAAACACAGCTTTTATCACCTTTAATAATAATATCATGAGCAATTTACTTTATCTAATCGCAGTCGTTTTAATCATTTCTTGGGCTGTAGGTTTTTTCGCCTATGGTGCAGGAGGGCTTATTCATGTTTTGTTAGTAATAGCTATAGTAGCTGTGCTTTTAAGGCTTATATCAGGAAGGAAAATTTTAAAATAACAACACATTTTTTAACAAACAAGATTATGAACAAAGGAAAAGTAGTATTAGGAATGGTCGCCTCTCTGGCGGTAGGAACTATGGTAGGTTTGCTTTTTGCCCCCGAAAAAGGCTCTAGATTGAGAAGACGAATTGCAGATAAAGGAGAGGATTATGTAGACGCATTGAAAAATAAAATGGAAGAATTTGCAGAAAACGTCAATAAAAAATCTCAAAATGCAATCCATGACGTGGAAAAGATGATAAGCAAAGCCACAATGAATTTTGAAGATTCCAAAAAAGATCATAAAGTTGTGGATGTAAATTCAAAAAGCTGAATTTTAATAAAACTAGTAATTTCCAAAGGTTTCTTATACTTCTAGACAGGAGGCCAAAGGGCAAGATTAATATGAATGAAATAACAATAGAAACAATTTTTGAAAAAGCCCAGAATTTTAGCAATTCAACTTTTGAATTATTGAGTTTAAAGGCAATTGATAAATCCGCCAATTTGATGTCTTCATTAGTAGCTCGGATTTTGGTTATTATTGTCATTCTTTTCTTTTTTATCAATATTAACATTGCTTTAGCACTTTGGCTTGGCGAGGTTTTGGGAAAAACCTATTATGGATTTTTTGCTTTTTCAATTTTATACGTATTTCTTGGTGTTTTTATTCTCCCGAGAATTTACCAAAAACTAAAAAAAGAAGTAAGGGTAGAATTTATAAAAACGCTGCTTGAAGAAACAAATCTAAATGAAAATACGCCATGAGAAATGCCTCGGATGCTCTTGTAGAGAGGATTTATTACCTTGAAAATGCCAGAAATGAAGACTTGTTTTTGCTGAAAGAGGAAATTTCAATGGCAGGCGATAAGCTAAAGCCAATAAATTTAATCAAAAATACAATTCAGGATGTGGCTTTTATTCCGAACATAAAAGGAAATCTTTTGAGCATGGTTTTGGGTTTTGGAGTAAAATGGATTTCAAGTAGGTTTTTAGGTTCTAGACTTTAGGGATTTTAAACATAAGTTTATTTAAGACTATAACTAAATGAAACACCTCATACTTTTAAGAGAATGAGGTGTTTTTGTTATAATATACATCTTGCTTTTGCATTATTTAATTTATCATTCTGGTAAAGCGTGTAATAACTCTAAACCAGTAGAAGATCTAGCCTTGAAGCCTTCCCAAGTTTTGTCGTTTGAGTTTGTCGGAAGATTTAAATATTTGTTATTGTCTTCTTTTTTAAGATGAATTCCTAAGAATGCCGTGACAAAATGTTGATTTATGTTATTGATTCTTCGCTCATTCCATGAGGGCTCAGCGTATCTATAGTACTCGTCAAAATGTAAACCTGGCTGCGTAGACTCCGCCGGAGGAGGATTAGGAGCTACATTATGCCTGGCGTTCATATAGGTCAATAAATACCTTTCGGTGTTTGTTACGCCATTATAAATTGCTTTTATCCCTTTTTCATAACCCGAAATATCATCCTGACTTCCAGCCACAAAAAATGTCGGTACCTTCAATCCTTTCATGCTTTCTGCATCCCAAACACCTCGCTCCATTCCCCAAGGAGCAAAAGCCACCACTGCTTTTACTCTAGCATCTATACTTTTTTGGTAAGCCTCATTTGAGCCAATTCTTACCTCAAGAGCAGTACTGCCACCAGTCAATGCTCCAAAAAGTTTCAATGAATTATCACTATAACCAGCTCCTGCTACATTTAAAACACCATATCCACCCATTGAATAGCCTATCAAACCTGTATTTTCAGCATCAATCAGACCTTTTAATTCATTCTTTGTATTATTGAGCTCAGCCATTTGATTTAACACAAAAAGGATATCTTTTGAACGATTCAATAAAGTACTCGGAAATCCTGCGGCATCTCTAAAAGTTGATTCTGCATGATCTATTGCCGCTACAATATATCCCTTAGAAGCCAAGTTTTCTGTTAGATAGGTCAATAAAAACCTAGAGCCCAAATAGCCATGGGATACTATTATTAAGGGAAATTTGCCATCTTTGCTTATTGGAGACGCATCTCTCAAAGCTCTTCCTTTAAACTGAAAAGGAATCAAAGGCCTTTTCGGATCATTTGAAGAACCCATAACTTCATCGTAGCTTATCATTTCTATTTGACCAGCAGGAATATTTGCTGGATACCAAACCTCAACTTTAAGTTTCCTGTCGTACAATACCTCATTGTCTTTTTTGGAGTTTAAAATATCTATTTGGTTTTTGTTGATAAATTCTAAGGTTTTAACGCCTACTTTATAATTACCTCTTTTGGCTAATTCAGGTGCGTCAGGCAATGCATCTCCGTATATAAATTCCGTTTTTTGTGCAAAAATATCGTTTGTTGAAAACAGAAGTAGAATAATGAAAAAGGAGTAAATCGATTTTGATATCATTTGTATTTAAGGTTTTTGTTTTAACAAATATCATGAATAAATGTTCATAAATAAAAAAGCCTTCTCAAAATTAATCTGAGAAGGCTTCACTAAGGTTTTTATAAATTAATTTTTTGGCACCAAAACACCTTCAGCCACAAAAGTCAGCTCAGTTTTAGGCTCGGTAATTTTAGCAATTTCTTCTTTTGATTTGCCTGCGTCTTCAGCATAATGTTGTAATTCAGCCACACTTGTGCTTTTTACCGCAGGTATTCCTTCAAAAACGACTTTTTTGCCAGCAATGTCTTTAGGCACAAAAAAACCATAGTCTTTAAAAGTAACACGCATAGTTTGTCCGTCTGCAGTTTTGATTTTCATCCAACACCCAGCTGCCTGACATACAGATTCTACTTCACCTTCAATTTTTACAGGCTTGGCATCCAAGTCTTTTTTACCTACCAAAGTTGCCGCTTCTTGGCTGCCTTTTGCCTTGATTTTTTTGCCAAAAGAATCATAGTTTTGAGAAAAGCCAACAAGTGAGATGGCAGAAAGGAAAGTTAAAATAATTAATTTTTTCATTTTTGTTGATCAATTTATTACCTCAAGCCATCCTTTACAGGTTTGGCCAATTGGTATCGTTAATAAATAATAATACGTTCCACCTTTGATATTATTTCCCCAGTCATTTTGATAAGAGAAGTTTTCATAGATTTTTTTACCCCAATTATCGAAAATCTGTAAGGTACCTGCTGGATATCCAACTACAAAAGTATCATTTTTTTTGTCATTATTTGGTGTAACTACATTAGGAATTATTCCGTCATAGGCTTTTATGTCTACATTTTTTGAAAACTCAAAAACACAAGATGCCTCACTAAAACCTTGTAATAGCACATTGGTATTTAGATTGTTTTTTAAAGTTAAAGTGGGCGTACTTTCTAAAGCGGCTTCATTGCCAAATTTCCAAACATAGCTTTTCGCTCCCGAACTATTATTGGTAAAAACCACCTCGGAAGGCTTATTGCAAGCATATTTATATTCAAAATCAAAATCAAGTTTTACACTCTCATCCACAGTTATTTTTACTGCCTTTTGCGGTACACAACCGTCAGGATATATAGCTTTTACGATATATGTACTTGTTTTTGAGGGTTTTATTGTGATTGAGTTTTGAGTGGAATCTCCGATGCTTTCGCCCGACCAAACAAATTCCTCAGCCAAACCTGTGGAGGTTAAAGTAATACTATTTCCTTTGCATATAGTCGAATTATTGCTTGCTTTAAAATCCTCTTTGTCGTTCACTACATTAATATTTACCGGTAAAGTTACCGTACATTCTTCATTGCTTATGGCCACTTCAAAAACCTGCGAATTGGTCACTTTTGTACTTACTTTTGGTAATTTATTATTTCCAAAAAAATTAGCTGGTGTCCATTGATATGTCAGTCCTCCATTGGCTTCCATACTTACAGTGCCTCCTGGACAAACCGTCGTGTCGCCTATGGCGGAATGATTAAACGCTTTTACTTTTAAAAATCTGGTGGTAGAATCAACCGCTTTGCAGGTTATTTTGTTGTAAGCTACGAGTTTGACCTTATATGTTCCAGAGTCTGAAAAAGTATAGTTTATGTTTTCGGCGATGGAGATTTTTTGGTTATTAAGGTACCATTCAAAGTTTTCGCCACCCGAAGTATTGTTTTTGAAATCTATTTTAGCTGGAGCACAAACTTGTTCAGGGTTTAAAATCGAACCGTCTTTTAAATCAAATTTTGCATCTAGTCCGTCCAGATTAAATTTAAAAGCTGCCATATTACAATTTCCATTTCTGTGATTAGGCTCTACAGCATTTTTTAGAGGAAAATCAACAAAATCAAAAGACTTACAAACACAAGCCGAATGATAAATAACGCCTTTTTTGTCAAACCTACAAGTTCCACCATCTAAGTGATCTCCTCGTTCGTCTTCCAAATTGGAAGGAGGTGTTGATCCGAAAAATGTTCCATATAGCAGCGATTTTAAACCCTTTTCGAAGATGGCAAAGTAATAATTATTTCCAGAGGTGGTTTTGCTGAATGCGTTATCCGTCACGGGAAGACCTTTTGTCGTGCTGTTTTTATTGTAGCCATGTTCGGAGTTTATTTTTCCGCCCCAGCCAGATACATAAATATTGCCGCAATCATTCACCATAAATGCTGTAGGGACAATGTCCACATAGCCTATTTGCCTTCCGGTTCCGAAAACAGTAGAAAATTTTGAACTTGAAAGGTTATTACTGAAACAATGGATAAACTGACCACTTTTTGGGTTTTGATACACGCCAGCACTAATAGGATATTCGCCAGTGGTTGAGCCTAAAACATATACATTTCCATCCAAATCAAGGTCAACAAGGTAGGCGATGTCGCCTTTTGAAGTACCAACGTATGTGGCAGAAATTATTTTTTGATTTTCAATTTTCATCAAAAAACCTTCCGTATCGCCTCCTAATGACTTTTTTAAAGCCGAACTGCTAACTGGAAAATCTTTGCTTAGTGTAGCTCCACAAACATAAATAGCACCTGCCTTGTCTACCCTTATGCCGTATGCTGCATCGTAATTGTTGCCGCCTATAAATGTACTGAATAACATTTGTTTGCAATCAGGGCTAAGTTTAAAAACTACGGCATCATAAGTCGATTTTTTGGTTTGAATAGGCGAAAACAAAGGGAAATCAGACGATGTAGAAACTGATGCAACATAGATGTTGTCATTTTGGTCCGCATAAACTTCCCCCCTAAATTCATCTCCATAGTTTAGAATATCCAAGGCTCTGTAGTCATGTATACCGTCATTTTCGTTCCCTCCAACAAAAGTTGAGCCTAGTAGCTTATCACCATTTTCAGACAATAGCGTCACGAAAATATCTGTTCCAGAAAAAAATGTAATATTGGTGGTAATAGGTGGGCCGTTGAGGATTGAGCCACCATTAAAACTCTCATCAAATGAATCGCGGGTAACTGGGAAAGTTGAAGAAGAAGTAGTCCCGAAAACGATTAGCTGATCTTTGGAATTTGCAATCAAGCTTATCGGAACTTCGGATTCGTTGCCTCCTAGAAAAGTAGAATACAAAATTTCTTTCCCGTCTGATGAATATTTAACTATCACTATATCAGTTCGATAGCCTGTGTTGTTAGAAGTTGAGGCTCCTCCAGCTTGAGGCTGAGCAGCATTCAAACTAACTGGGAAGTTTATACCAAAAACTGTTCCTGCAGCATAGGTATTGCCTTTGGAGTCAAATGTGGCGGAATGTGACCAATTGTCGGAGTTTGAGCCTGAAAATGTACTAAAAACTAGTTCAGGATCAATAATAAGGGTTTGAGATTTATCATAATCCGCTATTTCAAAGGCCACATAATCATCTTGTTTTCTGAAAGCCGATGCAATCTTTTTTTTCTTGTTTTCAGATAATTGATAAGTAAAAGGTTGAAACTCTTTAATTAAACCAAAAGCCGTTTTTAAGACCAATTCTTTATTTTCAATCGCTACCTCACTTGCTCCATTGTATTTTAGTTTTATTTGATTGATATCAGCTCCGGGTTTTACAATGTACTCATATTTAAGGGATTGGTCGGTGCTATACATTCTAAAGTCTATACCGTCATAGATATTGTCAAGGTAAACTTCCTCAAAAGCTGGCACCTGACTTTTCCAGTTTTCGGGGTTGTTGTCGATGAAAAAGTTGAAAAATTGCTTGGGTTTTACTTCTTTTTTTGAAAAAACACAGGTGTTTTTAAATTTCACTTCAATGTTTTGGCTAGAAAAACCTTTACGAGAATTTCGGTTTAAATCAAAGTGAGGAGACTTTTCGTAAAGTTGAAATAATAGACCCTCATCAGTAATCCAAAGTTGCCCAGACGGAATAGAAGTTCTAAATAAAACATTTTCAGGCCATTGTCCTTTGTTTTTTATAAAAACAAAGGGACTCGCCAAGACTTTGGTAAAACCCGTCAACAATAAAAGCAACAAAAGGAATCTTGGCATCAAATTTCAAATTACACCATGAAATTTAAGGAATATTGATCGTTTTTACAAAGAATAGTTTAGTTTATGGAGTAAAAATGGTATATTTTAAGTTTTGTAATTAAACAATTTATACTAGCTGCATTTTGGCAACTTTAGGGTCCACAATCGCTATATCGTGTTCAAAATCTAGTTTTATTCTCCACTTTTGCATCGTAGCAGCACCTATTATTGCGTCTTCACTCAATCCCGGTATCACCAAAAACTCGTCAGATAATAAAACATCATTCATATAAAAATCTAGACTTACTCTTTGAGAAACTTCAATAAAGTGCCCTTCCGCTGCTGTTGCTATCTTTCTTACTCTGCCTAAAGAAACAGGCGTTTCTAAGTCAGCTAACATATCAGGATTTATGCAAGAAAGATTTGCTCCAGAGTCGTATAATGTATAAATATGTTTTTCGCCAATTGAACCGGCAAATAACAATGGTTGCTTGATTATTGACATAAATAAATATTTTTTGTAAATCTATAAAATTGTTTTGAGATTTCTTTATTTGAAAATTGATATATCTAAATACGAAATGGTTTTTAAAGCGAATTCTTTTATAAAACGGGTGTCAAATTTTTTAAAAATAGTTTTTAAACCACTACTTCTTAAAATTCAAAATATTTAAATGCTTTTTACAAAAATCATATTCTTTAGGTTCGTTGCTTGATACCAATACTATTTTGTTGTTTAATGCATTCAATACTTGTTTCTGATACCATTCAAAGCCTTTTTGGTCAAGGTTAGCAGTGGGTTCATCTAAAAGAATGATTTCGTTTTGGCTGTAAAATGACAAACCCAATTTAAGTTTTTGACGCATGCCTGAGGAAAAATTCTTGATTGGCTTGTTGCTGTGATTTTCTAATTCAATAATCTGAAGGAATTCTTCAGTTGAAAGCCCATTGATAAATGGCTTAAATTTTACGTGGAAATTTACAGTTTCTTGAAGCGTGAATTCTTCAATAAGTTCGAGATAAGGTGAAGAAAAGGAGAGGAGTTTGTGCCAGCTTTCTTCTGGAATTTCTATTGTATGTTCAAAATATCTAACAAAACCCTCATTAACAGGTATCATGCCAGCAATTGCCTGCATAAGGGTAGATTTTCCCGAGCCATTTGGTCCTATGATGGCAATTGGCTCATTTTTACTGAATTCAAAACTTAAATTTCTGAAAATCCACTCGTTTTTGAATTTCTTGCCAATATTTTCAAGGGAAATATTCGTCAAACTTAATCTACGTTTTTAGAAGTTCCAGATTTTATAATTCCTCTTTCTGAGTTTCTGATGAAATTGATGATTTCGTCTCTTTCTGCAGTTGCGGCCAATTCAATTTCAATTTTGTCAATTGCCGCTGAATTGTTTAATCCAGAAAGATAGATTATTCTATATATATCTTGTATTTCTTCGATTTTTTCACTCGAAAACCCTCTTCTTCTTAATCCGATAGAATTTACTCCAGCATAGGATAATGGTTCTCTTGCAGCTTTTAAGAATGGTGGTACGTCTTTTCTTACCAATGAGCCGCCAGCAACCATGGCATGAGGGCCAATGTTTACAAATTGATGTACTGCACTTGTGCCTCCTACAAAAACGAAGTCGCCAAGATTAATATGCCCAGCAAGCTGAACACCGTTTGCCAATATGACATTGTTGCCAACTATACAATCGTGAGCAATGTGTACATAGGCCATAATCAAGCAGTTAGCACCTACAACGGTTTTGTTTTTATCTACAGTTCCTCTGTTTATAGTAACACATTCCCTAATTACAGTATTATCGCCTATTTCAGCAGTGGAATATTCACCTTTAAATTTCAAATCTTGTGGTTCTGCTGAAATCACCGCTCCTGGATAAATTTTGCAGTTTTTACCAATTCTAGCACCAGGAAATATGGTAACGTTTGGTCCTATCCAAGTACCTTCACCTATTTCGACGTCATTTTGGATGGTTACAAAAGGCTCAATCACAACGTTTTGAGCAATTTTGGCACCTGGATGTACATAAGCCAATGGCTGATTCATAGAATAATAGTTTTAATTATCTGAGCTTTCCTAAACCTCGAAAAGCTCAAGTTGTGTGCCCTATTAAAGGCAAATTATATTAATATATGTAATTATATATATTCGATTGGTAAATTTAAAAATTAACAATAAAAGAGCTTTTGGCGTTCGATTATCGTATTTTTTAATTGCTTTTTAACCTTTTTTTAAACTGCTTTTTTTACCAATCTAGCTGTCATGTCCACTGAACATACCATATTTTTACCTACCCAAGCTTCTCCATGCATTTTTGCAACGCCCATTCTGATAGGAGCCAAAAGTGAGCATCTTATTACTAACGAGTCTCCTGGTAAAACATTTTTGTAGAACCTACAATTTTCTATTCCAACTAAATATGGCCAGTATTTTTCAGGTTCTCCCGTCGAAGTTAATACCAAAACACCGCCTGTTTGAGCTATAGCCTCAACTTGTAAAACCCCAGGCATAACTGGGTTGTCAGGAAAATGACCCGTAAACTGAGGCTCATTCATTGTTATGTTTTTGATACCTACCACAGTTGTTCCATCCAAAGACATTATTTTATCCACCAATTGGAAAGGATAACGGTGCGGTAAAAGCTTCGCTATATCTAATACGTTGAAAACAGGCTCGGCGTTGGCATCGAAATAAGGAGCCGCACTTGAAGTGGCTGCAATTTGTTTTTTAATCAGTTTTGCTAACTCCACATTTGAGGCATGACCTGGTCTTGCAGCCAATATATGGGCTTTTATCGGTCGACCAATTAAGGCCAAGTCACCCATGAGGTCTAGTAATTTGTGTCTAGCAGGTTCGTTATGGAACTTCAGCTTCTCGTCATTCATTATGCCTGCTTTTCCTTCACTTTCTACTTTCTTGTCTAATAATTTTGAAAGTTCATCAATTCTTTCTTGGCTCAAATCTGTTTCAGCTATTACAACGGCATTGCTCAAGTCACCGCCTTTTATTAGACCTTGTTTGGCCAAATGCTCTAGCTCATGCACAAAAACAAAGGTACGGCAAGGAGCAATATGCTCTTTATATAAACCGATTTCATGCAATTGGGCATGTTGGCTATGTAAAACTTTAGAGTTGAAGTCAACCATTACAGTTAATCTGTAATCGTCCAGTGGTAATGCCGCTAATTCTATGCTCTTATCTTCATTTTTAAAATGAACTGCCTCAGGAACTGAAAAATAATTTCTAAGTGCATTTTGTTCAATAGGGCCAGCTTTTTCAATTAATTCTAAAAATGGTAAAGCCGAACCATCCAAAATAGGGAGTTCTGGACCATCAAGTTCTATTAAAACATTGTCTATTTGTAAACCTGCCAATGCTGACATTAAATGTTCTATGGTCCCAACTTTACCACCATCTTTTTCTAAAACCGTACTTCTGCTGGTGTCTACTACGTAGTCAACCAAAGCAGGAATCAGCGGTTTGTTTTCTAAATCTATTCTTTGGAACACAATACCGTGATTGATAGCGGCAGGTTTAAGCGTAACACTTACAAACTCACCCGAATGCAAGCCTTTGCCCGCAATCGCTACTGTTTCATTAATGGTATGTTGTTTTAAATTCATATGTTTATTTCTTTAAATTATCATTCAGCCTTCGCAAATTCACCAAAAGTTTCAAGTGATCTTTAATAGGCAATAGAGGTCTTCCAGAATAGGCTCCTTTGGGCTCGTTTATATTTTTTCCAACACCACTTTGGGCTCCAATCTGAGTGCCGTCGGCAATTTTTAAGTGGCCAGCAAAGCCTACCTGACCTCCAATAATACAAGATTTGCCGATTTTTGTAGAACCAGCTACGCCTGTTTGAGCTGCAATCACGGTATTTTCTCCTACTTCTACATTATGGCCAATTTGTACCAAATTGTCAATCTTTACACCTTTACATATTTTTGTAGAACCCATTGTTGCTCTATCTATCGTTGCATTGGCACCAATACTTACATTGTTTTCTATGATTACATTTCCAAGCTGAGGTACATCTTGATAGATGCCGTCTTCGTTAGGCACAAAACCAAAACCATCGGCTCCAATCACAGCATTAGCATGAATTATGCAATCACTTCCTATTTCGCAATTTTCGTAAATTTTGACACCAGTATATAGTATAGTATTATCTCCTATTTTTACATTTTTACCAATAAAAACCTGAGGATGAATCTGAACATTTTGACCAACTTCAACATTTTGTGAAATAAAACTAAATGCACCTACAAAACAATTAACACCAAGTTTTGCATTTTCTGCAATGGATGCTTGTTCACTTATTCCTCCAGCTATTTTAGAAGTGATTTTTTTATATTCTGCCATTAAACTACTAATAGCTAAATAAGGGTCGTCTACTTTAATTAAACTACTTGTAAAAGATTGTTTTGGCTCAAAGGATTTAGATACTAAAACGGCAGTCGATTGTGTAGAATATAGGAAATTTTCATATTTTAGGTTGGCTAAAAATGAAATACAGCCCTCAGATCCCTCTTCTATTTTTGCAAAATTGTTGATTTTGGCCTCGCCATTTCCTACCACTTCACCACCTAAAAGAAGAGCAATTTGATTTATAGAAAACTCCATTTATTTTATTTAAAATGAGATATATGGCCACTAAATTGACGGTAAATATACGTCATTGGCATAACAAATATAATTTTTTTTGACAATATTACTCATAGCCTTGATGGTCGGCAAGTCCGATGCCTCTGAAACGTCCAATATTGTCCCATTTTTCATGAGAATTTTTATATTTTCGTTTTGAGAAGCATATCCACTGTTGCTTATATTACCTATTTTATAGTAGTATTTTTGGAGAGATTTTGGAATGTTTTTATTGTGTAATTTTTCTAGAAATCCTCTCTCTATTTCTTCTGTATTTAGGCCCACTTCGATTTTTATTTTGAAGAGATTTCGCTCTATCAAATTTTTGCAAAGCAAAGAAAGCGTTTGGTCACTGTGGGATTGCCATGATTTTAATGCATACCATATATCTGTATCGTCTAATTGAATGAAATTCTGCAAATACTTATTATCGTTTTTGAAATCATCCAAACTTATATTTTCCTTAATAAATACTTCCAGATTTCTTGGGATTTCAATTGTAATTCCATCGGCTATTAGGTCTTTTACCCTTTCGAAAATCTTCAAAACCATAGTTTCGGAACAAATCGAAGTTTTATGAAGATATACTTGCCAATACATTAGCCTTCTAGCTACCAAGAAGTTCTCGACACTTAGGAGTCCTTTTTCTTCAACAACCAACTCATTATCAACTACATTTAGCATTTTTATGATTCTTTCTGCTCCGATTTTTCCTTCAGCCACGCCCGAATAAAAACTATCTCTATTTAGATAATCCATCCTGTCCATGTCTAACTGGCTAGAAATCAATTGATGAAAAAAACTTCTATTATAGGTTCCTTTAAACATTTCAATTGCCAAGCTTAATTTTCCATCAAATTGCTTGTTTAGGTCTTCCATTAATAATAAGGAAATGGCTTCATGATTGACACCTTTCAGTAAAGCATATTCTAAAACATGTGAAAAAGGGCCATGGCCAATATCGTGCAAAAGAATCGCCACTTGTGCAGCTTCTTTTTCAACTTCCATAATTAGCAAACCTTTGCTTTGCAAAGTATTCAGAGCCTCATTCATTAAGTGCATAGCTCCTAATGCGTGCTGAAACCTCGAATGAAAGGCCCCTGGATAAACCAATTCCGCCATACCCAATTGTTTTATCCTACGAAGTCTTTGAAAATATGGATGTTGTACTATTTCAAATATAAAATCCGAAGGTATAGTTATGAAACCATAAACTGGATCATTGAATATTTTGCGTTTGTTTGTCAAAATAGATTAAAATGTTTTGGAGAAAATTTACAGTACAAAGTTCTAAAAAAAAGGGGAAATTAAGGCATTAACTTTTACCTTAACTTTATTAATAAAAAAAAACTCTTCAAATTTGAAGAGG